>JABDGQ010000035.1 GCA_013285965.1 Chlamydiota bacterium | reverse complement strand
AATACATTATAACAATATGTGATTGCATAAAACCAGCTTCGTTTAGCAACGATTAGGAGAGAGGCAACAGTGTAAAGATTTTTGCTGTTTTAAAATATTTTGCTTTATACAAAATAAATATTTTGTTAATAAGTGAACAATGATTTGTCTCGTAATGACCTTAAATAAAGCAGAATTAAAGAGAGAATGTGCTAAAGATATCCTAAGATATCTTGAGAGATAAATTAAACGTTTTTTGAAATCAATTTAGGTAGTTTTTTGAATTTTACAAATAACATTTGTGGATCGCTTTACCTTATATAGGAGTATACACTATGAGTAGTTTATCAAAGAAGAGCTTATCAAAATTAGCTCTTTCTGCAATAACCACATTAATTACAACCAATGCATGTGCTTATGGAGGGGGCTATTATGATGGTTGGCAAGGCCAAGCTTCATGCAGCGGCAACATGCCGCATTCTTCATACAATGACAGTATGCCACAAGCTTCTTGTCATAGCAGTATGCCACAATCTTCATGTAGTGGCTTCACACCGCAATCTTCATGTAGCGGCTCGATGCCTTCTTTTGGAGGAAGTGGCGATGGCACACGATGCAAATATCCACGCGATCGTAGAAATAATCAACAATCTCAAGGCGGATATTATAATAACGATATGATGCATGATCAAAGTGGCTATTATATGCAACCACAATACAATGATCATTATGGACACCAAGATATGCCAATGCACCATGAAATGATGCACGATCATAATGGCTATGATATGCACGAAGGACACGAGATGATGATGCAAGACCATGATAATTATTATTCACATGGTCAATCCTATGAAAACCAAGATATGCATGGTGGACAAGAGATGATGCATGATTACAGCGTTTCAGAACTAAATAGACCAGCACAACCTATGCCTGCTGAACAACCAATGCCACCAAAAAATCCACAACAACCTGGACAAGTTAAACGCTAGAGGGCTTTAATACAACGCAAGTTGCTAGTATTAAGACAATAAAGTGCGCAATGTGTTTAATAAACACATTGCGCTTTTTTAAACTTTATTTTAAAAGTCTGTTAAAATAAATTTATCGATTTGAAAATCACTTTTTCAAATTATGGATAAGGTGAGTTTCTAATTCTTGCCAACGTGCATAGAGACGATCCAATTGACTTTGTTTTTCCTCAAGCTTTGTGCAAAGCTGCTGCAATTCTTTTGGATCGACTGATCCGTTATCAAGCATAAGATGCAATTGTGCAAGCTCCTCCTCAAGCTTTATGATGTTTTGTTCCATCTGCTCACATTCTTTTTTTTCAGCATAGCTCATTTTTACAGGACGCTTTGTTTCTACTGGCACTGCTTTTGAAGCAGGGTTTTTTTGCATAGTCTGCATATGACTTTCTAACTGTTTAGTACAATGTTGTTGCCATTGTAAATAGTCGGCAAACAAAATTGTATCGCTTTGTGTATTCAAACCAAGCACTACAGTTGAGATTTGGTCGAGCATGTAACGATCATGCGAAATTAGGACAATGGCACCAGCAAAGCTAAGCAAACTGCTTTCCAAAGCTTCTAGTGTGGGTATATCTAAATCATTGGTTGGTTCGTCAAGCAACAATATGTCCGCTTGCTCAAGCATTAAACGAGCGATGTGCACGCGCGCTTTTTCGCCACCAGATAAGCGTCCAAATGGCAATTCGAGACGGTCTGGGGAAAATAAAAAACGTCGACACCATGAATTAACGTGAATAGCACTACCGTTATAATAAACAGTATCACCCTGCGGAGCAAGGGCTCTGCGCAATGAAATATCGGCTGGCAATTGACAGCGATGCTGGTCAAAATAAACTATTTTAAGACCATCAGCATATTTAATCGTGCCCACATCAGGTTTTAATTCACCAGCCAGTAAGCGTAAGAAAGTAGTTTTGCCACTACCATTCAATCCCACCACTCCCAAACGAATACCTGAAGATAAAGCAATGTTTATACCACTAAAAAGTAAACGATCACCCATTGATTTGGCAACGTTGGTGAGTACTAATAATTTTTGCGACTCACGTTCCGAGGAGGTGAAATCAAGTGTACTTTTTTCAGTTTTATTACGACTTTTGACATCTTGTAAAGACTGTATTAAACGATGCGCTTCTTGTATGCGCGATTGTGATTTAGTGGTACGTGCTTTAGGATTTTGTTTTAACCACTCTACTTCACGTCGCACTTTAGATGCTAAAGACTGTTCTTGCTGCACCTGTCCAGTTAGAAATTCGGCTCTTTTTTCCAAAAATTGACTATAAGAGCCACGTATTGAAAAAAAGCCTTTGGGATAACTACGATATAATTCCATAACACTGTTTACCACATGCTCTAAGAAATAACGATCGTGGCTAATGACGACATAAGCACAGGAGACTGTTCGCAGAAATTTTTCAAGCCAAAGCACCCCTTCTAAATCAAGATGGTTGGTTGGTTCATCGAGCAAAAGTAAATCTGGATGTCCAACTAAAGCCATCGCAATCGATAAACGCTTTTGCCAACCC
>JABDGQ010000034.1 GCA_013285965.1 Chlamydiota bacterium | reverse complement strand
AATTGTCATAAGTAATCTCCTAAAAATTTTTCTAAGCAGCATCTCATGCTTAGAAAAAAAGTCAAACGTGTTAAGAAGTTTGCAGGTATTCCCGCTAAGTGGGATTAGTTAAGCAAAGAAAGATGATTTCAATTCTATAGCCTAAAAAAGGCAATAACTCGGCAACCCCCTTTTGAAAGATAACGGTTAAAACAAATTTAGGCACACATCAAAAAAATCAAAACATCATGCGAACAAAATAATTTTTAAGCGCTATTCAGAGGTTTTAATACAGTTTTTTCATAGCCATGAATCAAGGCATTCCACAAGTCTTGCCAGGAGCTAATAGTGAAATTAAAAAATATAGAACGAAGGCTTTCCCACAAATATTTTTTTCGTTCTTTTTTAAGTAAGGCTTGCTGAAATAGTTCATCGCAGAGCTCTTGTACCTGATCAATTAAAAAAGCAAGCATCATAAGCATGGCAAAAACGGTGCTCAAGTTTTTCTTGCCATGTCCATAATTGTGCTCGAAATGATAGTTTTGATTTTTTAGTGTGTTAAAGGTTTCATTCTCAATTTTCCATCGAGCCCTTCCTGCTTTCATAATTTGGTGAACATTTTGTTCAGTGATTTTAATATCAGTAACCCATGTGAATCGTTGTTTTTTACCGTTAGAACTGATTTCTACATAATCAAGAAAATTTATCATTAAATCAGGATTGCTATCATTGAGCGGTACACCATTTGTGTAGCGATATTGATGAATGGTTCCATCTTTTGCGTGATATTCAAATTGTTTGCAAATTTCTTCTACAAATTCATATAAACTTTTGTGATCGCCTTCTTTTGCGCCTAAAATAAAGCATAGATTAGCAGCCTTGAGTTCTCTAATAGTGGGTCCTTTTGAAGATAAGCTATCTGCTACAACTATTGCTTTTAAATGGGGATGTTCTCTGCGAAAATTATCAATAAACCGCTTTGTTGCATTTGCTTCGCAATCATTTTTTGAGTTGCCGTCAATCTTCATAATTGGTTCTGGAGCAAATGGAATAACTGTTTTTTGATTTGGATGCACAATGGCAGCGCAAAACATTTGATGGTAATAAGTTTTAGAGCCATTTTTATGCTCTTTGACACAGCAATTATCACAATAAACATTAGATGAGGAAAAAAAACCTGTACCATCCATTGAAATCAAGTAATACCCATTCGCAAATTGAAATTGCTCTAGGGCATTTCCTCTTTGCACATCAGCAAAAATTTTTTTAAATGGTTTACGTAAATCGCCTGGATCAACTTCATCAAGTATTTCTCGCATATACGTATCACGTGGTGCTCGATCGACTCCATATAATGTTGATAGATTGTGTCGGACCATACTGTCATTTTTATAGTGTTGGTCGAATTGTAGCAGAGATGGATATTTAAGCCCAAATATAGCAAGCCCAGACATTAGCGAATCTATTATTTTGATTGGGTTTTTTCGATTACTCGTTGTTTCTAGTGATTTGTTTTTATTAAATACATCTTTAATAGTTCTTAACAATCCATGCGCCGACAACTTTTTTCTCAATTTTTGCATCTTTGCCTCCTCTTCATTATTCTTGAGAAAAAGTATAACAATAGTTTACGAAGAAAAAAGTACTAATCAGGGGCATTCTCATTTAGCGGGAATACCTGAGAAGTTTGACGGCTTGACGCAAAGAATACGTTTCCATATAATCTGGGATCAGAAGTTTTATATAGTAAGGATGATTTAGTATGAGCAATAAAATTATTAAAGTTGGCTGTGAAGTTTTCTTGATACGAGACAATACAATTTTATTAGGGAAAAGAAAAAATTGTTATGGAGAGGGTTTTTGGGGATTACCGGGAGGTCATTTGGAGTATGGTGAGTCTTTACTAGAGTGTATAAAAAGAGAGCTACGAGAAGAACTTGGCATTGGAGGCGAAGAGCTTGAACTTATGACCGCGGTAGATAACATCGATGAACGTGGCCATTATCTTCATATGTCATTTCTGCTGAAAAAATTTTCGGGAGAAATAAAAAATATGGAACCAGAGCTTTGTTATGAGTGGCAATTTTTTGACATTTCAAGTTTACCAGAAAATATATTCAAGCCTCACAGAAAAATACTAAAAAATTTTTTTAGCAAAACTTTATATCTCTAAATAGGAATAATCAAACTATGTTTACGCCTAGGAATTTGTTGTTACTTTCTTTTTCTACAGCTCTATTTTTTTCTTGTCATGGAGTAAAGCTTAAGTCTAATGTTATAAAAAAACTTTCCTAAAGAATTTTTCAAACCTAACAAACTTTTCAAAACTTATTAGGTATCAAAAAAGAATGATAGAAACATCAAATTTTTCAAAAAATCGAGCCCCAGAAACCGTTGATTTCAACATTAACGGTATCTGTAACTCTAAGAGAGGTAAGCCACTAGTTTGACTTTGAATCTAACGCCAATCTTAAAATTGCTCTTGGCGATGGCGATTCGATGGATACTTTCTGAATTATTTCAAGATAGATTTTAAAAAACTTCCAGAATAAATCAATGCAGTATTCAAATCGTTGTGTTACTCCATATGACTCTTTCTCTTAAAATCTCATTACGCATAAGTTTGCTAATTTGATGAAAATCAACAACGTCGATCTTATACATAATATTACTCTCTTTAAACATGCTTTTTACTTCATCAACATCACGCGGTAATAATGGTTTGCCCGCATCTAATGCGATATCAATATCTGCTCGCTCAGAATTAGTGCCGCGTGCTCTTGATCCAAAAAGATATATTTTTGCTTCGGGAATAAGTACTGAAATCACTGAAACAATTTTTTGTTTTATTTTTTCATCCAAATTTTTCATATATCTTCCTTTTAATAGAAATTTCTTCTTTATAATAAAAAAATCCCCTGGGTTTCCCCAGAGGATAATATTTTTTTGTGCTAATTTCTTTAGCGAAACTGGCCTACCAGGCGTAGCCACATAGTGGCGAAGACTGGCGGAGCTGACGAGACTCGAACTCGCGACCTTCCGCGTGACAGGCGGACGCTCTAACCAAACTGAGCTACAGCTCCATAGAATTCAAATTCACTGAAGGTAAATGAATCCTTAAGAATTATTTCAAATGGCTCCTCGGGCAGGACTCGAACCTGCGACCCAACGATTAACAGTCGTTTGCTCTACCAACTGAGCTACCGAGGAATAAATTGAGTGGCGTTCCTGGCGTAGCCATTTATGGCGAAGCCTGGTGGGCGGTGCAGGATTCGAACCTGCGACCCCCAGTTTGTAAGACTGGTGCTCTACCAACTGAGCTAACCGCCCCTTTTTAATCAAAGATAGAGAAAAGTGTAGAAGAAAAACCCTGTAAAGTCAAAAGGTCTTTACGAGTTGTTGTAAGAGAAGAATGT
>JABDGQ010000033.1 GCA_013285965.1 Chlamydiota bacterium | reverse complement strand
ATAGTATAGTTATTGTGGGGGCTAATAAAGTCGATAAACGTGTGTATTATATTGATCCTCAAGATGGAAGTAATCCTGCTCAACCCAATTCAGCAAAGGTATATGCTACTTCTTATGAAACATTGAGAAAAAATATTGTTACAATCCATAACCTTAAAATAGTTGCGCCACCATCGATTCCCTACGCTTTTATAGAAATTAATTCTAATGGACCTAATAAATATGCTTTACATGGCAATCCACGTATTAATTATTTATAATGACATTTAAAAAGTAAAATATATAAATAATTTTTAAGATTGCTTTAAATCACAGAGACATTCTATGAATTCTCACTCTTCAAAAGAACTACTTGTTTTTCAAAAAAAAGCCAGTTTCCAAAGAAGTTTAATATATTAGGCATCTATAATCTCCAAAATGGGATAAAAAAATTTAAAATTAATTTATTTTAACTTTATGTACAATAGAAAGAATCTTGATAAAAAGTCTTTGCTATTAATAATAAGTAGATCTAGAATAGGCATTTAACAAATTAATTAAGGTTTTTTTATGTCAATCGTTAGTTCTACTTCAATAAAACAGCTACCTAATATCCCAGAAGCAAATGAAGAGGTGCTTTCTTTTTATCAAACTGCTGACGATGTACCTAATGAAGCCTGCCGTGATATGGCCAATCAAGTTTGGCAAATATGGTCCCAATTTGTGCTACAACGGGCTAGTAATTTTCATGAAACCTTTGAATCCGAGGCCGTCGTTAAATTAGTTTTGGACTTTACTGGTGATTATTACCAATGCTGTAAAGTTGCTCTGGCGGTAGAGAAAAAATTTGTATTCTGTCCACCGCCACTAGGCAAACCAGACCCTTCTAAAACGATTGATCCTAATTTTTTGCAACCAAGACCTAGAGTCAATCAAAAACCACAAAAAGGGCCAACCTGCACTTATTATGCCATGATGAGCATAGCTCCGAGAATTGGTAAAAAACCACTACCTTTTCACGAAGAAGAGCGCATAGCTGAAAGATTAGTTTCCGCACGACGCAAATGTCATTTAAATCTAAATTATGTTTATAATTTGCGCTACTTTGCCGACAAGATTAGCACTCTTTTAAAAGTAGATAAAATTACTAAAGAAGTAATTAGAGCCAATTTTGCTATTGTTTTAACAATTAAAAATGTCACTGGATTAGATGGCAAAGCATTAAATGACTTCATGGAAAGTAAATTGAAAATTGATTTTCTTGAATATGTGCATGCCCTTTATTACAAGGCCAGCATTCAAATAGAGTCTAAATTTTTAACAAAAATAATTTGTCCACAGATCCTTGAACAATATTATGTTGAAAATTTTCAACAAATTTTTAAAAAGCAATGGAGTGAAGTTCAACTTTACGAAGAACAATCAGTTTTGCAAGCCTTAGCAGATGAAGTCTCCTTCAAAATCCGACAATTACAAGCTTCGTTTTGGCATCCTAGTCAAGAAATCGACCAACTGATTAGTGAGCTTTGGTTACATGGACCTCATATGATTGGTGGGTATTTTGGAAAAGTTTATTACATAGACGAACCTATACTTTTGAAGGATCGAATACAAAATAGAAAAATATATGCCTGGCCAGTTGGTGCAAAAAGAAAAGTAGATACAGTGGCCCATAGTGTAGTTATTGTGGGGGCTAATAAAGTCGATAAACGTGTGTATTATATTGATCCTCAAGATGGAAGTAATCCTGCTCAGCCTGATTCAGCAAAGGTATATGCTACTTCTTATGAAACATTGAGAAAAAATATTATTACAATCGATAACCTTAAACCAAAAATACCTACGCCATCAAATCCCTATGCTATAAAAATTAATCCTAATGGACCTAATAAATATGCTTTACATGGTAATCCACGTATTAATTATTTATAATGCCATTTAAAAAGTAAAAGATGTAAATAACTGACCTTACGCATAAAGCGCCAAGATAAATCCTGACGCTTTAAAGTTAAGAGTAAATCGCTATTTGAAATCAATCAACTACAAAAGATCCTGTAGCGCTATAAACATTATGTTTTAAAGGCACGTCAAGGTTGATGAAACTATAAGAGTTTTTATCACCTGTTCCGCCCCATGCAAAAATACAGCCTCTTAGAAAAAAAATATGGAGAGAGTCAGATTCGCATATTTTTGATCAATTGCGAAGCTTTTAAAAATGTGGTTAATAAAAATCTTAATCTATTCAAAAAAATCATTGGGAATGAAATAACAGCTGTTTGACAAGACTTAGTGTGATTTAATTACATTGCATTACATATCATTGCTGCATTAATTTTAGCATGATATTTTCGATCCACTCTTTTTCATTAAGAATTACATCGACTCGTCTTGCCTGTTTTTCGTACTTTTGCTCTAATTGTAATGACTCCGGATGATTACGATCACAAGCATAACCGACTTGATGGCGAGTAACTAAAGTATAATCATAATAATCATTCCTAACCTGTAATATCTGCCATAGATCGTCAATTTGTTTCTGAATTTTTAATATTTTTTTGTAATCTTTCACACAATTCAGCAAATCTCTTTTTCTATATAGTTGTTCTCTATTTTCAAAAAGTTCTGAATTATGGCTTCCAAAGCCAAGCAATATTCCAAGAAGAGCATGATTGTTTTTTAATAGTTTTTCTATGTCTGCGTTTGGTTCTTCAATTTGTTCAAGAAGTAATTCGGCAGAAAATCTTTCGCCAATAACTTGCTTAAAGGTAGCAATATGTTTTTGTATTGTCTTTTTGAAAATTTGTTTATTTATTATAACGATCATCTCATTTCCATTAAACTTTCTATTTATTAATAAGTATTTTTCCTTATTGAAATATGGTTGATATTTTTCTAGTGTTTTCCAATATTTTTTTAAAAGATGTTTAGATGGAAAATAATATTGCATTAATGAACGTACACATTCATCGATTCTTATGACGCTTAACTCCTTTTCTAAAGGAGCAGAATCTACAATGGCTTCTGAAAATGACATGGGCTTATCAAAATAAACCGTATACGCAAACGGTTCTAATTTAAATAGATGAGTAAATATTATTTCAATATCCTCTTTATCTTCTTGAGAAATACTGTTGAAAACAAAATTTTCATTTTGCTCATTTTGTGTAAGGTGTTCATGAGCATTAAGATAAAAACCCAAACCAATAAAACACAAAATTAATTTTTTTCTTATTTTTATAAATTTCACAAATGAATTTGAAAAAGATAGAATATGACTATAAATTAAATATTTAACGCAAGTTTTGGATGAGCTAGCTTATCCAAAATTCATCTGCCACAACAAGACGTAAATGTTAACAACACATAAACATTTTTTATTCCCCCTCTCCGGCTTGATTTGACCGCCATAGGTTAAAGAAATACAGTAAAAATTTCAATATAATACTTAATTTTTTCTAGATTATGCTTCATCACATATCTATGGAATTTATTTGCCGTTTAAGCTAGAAACCAATGATTCCTTTTATGAAGGAGATAAAGATAGTCCCATATCCTTTTGATTCGTGTGAATCAGGTTTTATAGTGCTTAGGAGAAAGTATGTAGATTTTTCAAGTTTCCTTCATGTACATGTTAAAACTTCTGCAGGCTGCTTGGGGTTTGAAAGAATTCGAAAAACAATACGTGTGGAGATATTTTAGCAATAGACTTCTTTCGAAACTGGCTTTTTTTGGAAAAATTGATGTTTTTTGAGCAGATTTGATTCCAAATTTTAAGAGCATA
>JABDGQ010000032.1 GCA_013285965.1 Chlamydiota bacterium | reverse complement strand
TATCGATTTCTACACCTACTATACCTAAATCCAAGTGTCTTTCTTCGATAATAGTTCTTAAATTAGATCCTGTTGAAAATACTGCCATACCAGGAAATAAAGATAATATCGAACTAACTTCAAAAGCCATGCCTAGTAATATATATTGAGTGGCAAAAGATAACCCCATTAGAGCGAGGCTCATGGCAGTAGTAAATCCAGTTACAGCTAGTAGCAGATTTCTAACAAATTCATATGGACTACCATACATCGCAATTCCAGTTGCGGCTATTAATAAACATCCACCAGCGATTCCCCAACCCACTGGACTCACCATTATTCCAAAGAGTGCTAAGGCTGAAAAAACACCCATTGCATTTCCAGCTAGAGTACTAATAACATCAAAGCTTGTTTTAGCCATTTTATGCTTATCTAGATCGGTTAAATCTTTAATAATTGCATTCGTGCTCTTTAAGGGACTAATGGGTACCCCGCGATAATAACTATCGCTTGCTGCCACAGAAGCACCGTTGGTGGAGCTTGCTAACACAGCCTCATATCGTGGTGGCAATGCATCTGCATTTGGTACACTCATAAAACCTCCTTACTATACTTTTTTGGTATTAGACTTCTTTCGAAACTACATTTATTTGTTAAAATTGCCTTTTTTGGCATCTTTAATCCTAAATTTTTCGACCATATTGCCAATATGCTCTTAAAATTTGGAATCAAATCTGCTCAAAAAACATCAATTTTTCCAAAAAAAGCTAGTTTCGAAAGAAGTCTATTTTAAGATGAATAAGCAGGTGGCGCTTGAAAAACGAATTTAGCTTCTTTGGTTTCCCCATTTCTAGTGTATTTAATGGTAAATTCTTTTTTATCCTTTTCAAAGGATTGCAATTTTTCCCCAAAAGCCTCGCCATCACTGTTTTCAATTTTTGTCCCATTAATTTCAGTGATACGGTCGCCCTGCCTAATACCAGCATTAGCGGCTACACTCTCCTGTTTTAAGTGTGTTACTAGTACACCTGTAGAGTCTGGCACAATACTAAAACCAATTGGGCCAAGATCGAGGGCTTTAGAAGGGTGTAAACATTTAAGTTCTATTTCTTTTCCACCTCTTAAAACAGTAATATCAGTATAAGGTACGCCATCTGCGCCACATAGAGGTGATTGTAATTCATCAAAAAATGTTTGCAAGCTCTCTACTTCTTGCCCATTACACCTAATGACGATGTCGTTAGTACAAATGGCAGCTTTGCTGGCTACTGAATCAGGCTCTACACTAGTAATTAATACAGCGCTTGTTAAGTAGCTCAATTCACTATCCTTATCCAACTCTAGGTCCATATCAACGCCACGCAATCCAAAACTTTTATTACCTAAATTTTTTTCATTTTCTATATGCTCGTAGTCGCTAAGTTCGGCAATCGACACAATGCCGATTACAACGGTTATGCAAGATAGAGCCATAGCAGCAATGACAGCACTAGCGCTTGCTATTTCTGGAAAAGTTATGGCAGCTATCCCATACCATAAACTAGCTCCGGCAGTAAAACCAGTTAAAGCTATTCCTAACGTTCCCATAAAGTCTTGAATATTACCGATTTTTGCCATTCCTGCTAAGGCTAAAAGCAAAGCTCCACCAGCAAGTCCCAAACCAAGTGGACTAACCATTATTCCAACCACCGCAAGGGCTGTAAAAGTGCCTAATGCTGCCCCGGCAACAAGGCTTAGAACGTTGATAGCTATTTTCATACCAATATGTTTTTCGACATCGGTCAAATCTGCAGTGACTTGAGCTGTGTTTTTTAAAGGTGGAAGGGGTTTGCCTAAAAAATCAGGGCTAACCAAATGAAACTCAAGAGGCTGGCCTCTTTGTACTGACATACCGTCAACCATAAAACCTCCTATAATTAAAAATTAACTGGGTAAGACAGATACAGTCATATGTGATCCATTTCTTATTAACTCTATTTGACAAACTTCTCTTTGTTTGCGGCATCTGGATAATTCAGTTTCTAATATCTTAGAGTTAAAATTTTTAATATCTGTTCCATTAACTTTTTTTAAACAATCTCCAACTCTAATATCTGCCTCATAAAGGGGGCTAGCATGATTTATACCTGTTACAACAATCTCATTTTTAATGCTTGTGGCAGCAATGCCAAAATCGTTGTTATTTAAGGTCCATCCTTTATTGTATAGTTGTAATTCGATTAAGTCATTATTTCTTAACAACTTAATGTTAATAGATGCCGTGTCTGGCTGCCTCATTAATTTATTTGAAAAAGTACTTAAATCGTTTATTTTTTCCCCATCACAGCTTATTACAATATCGCCTACCTGCACAGCCGGTTTTTGCGAAGGTGAGTGCTCGCTGATAGAGGTAATTAAAATTGCATTTTTGAAATCTATCTTTCTTTCATTTTTTAATAACAGATGTTCATCAGAAAGTATAATGCCACTCATACCCAATCCAAGTTTTTGTTGATTGCTTAAATGTTCTTCAAATGACCAAATAAATAATATTACCGCCATTGTAAAACTAGTTCCTAATAAAATAAGTTCATAGATAACCCTTAAGCTATCGCCATTCGCTACAGCTATTCCAGAATCTACCAAACTATTGCCAGCAACAAAGCCTGCTAAAGAAATTAGAAAATTTTCTTGTAATTCAACTTCATCACCATAATATTTAATCCCCATTAAGGTAATTAGTAATCCTCCGCCAGCTATTGCCCAACCAATTGGGTTAATCATCACCCCGCTCAAAGCCAGGGCAGAGAAAGTTCCTAAGGCGCTGCTCATGGTGAAAGTAAGCAGGTTAAGTATTTTTTTCTTTTCAAGATCTTTATTTTTTAGCTCTGCGATAATTTCCGTGCCCGTTTTTAGGGTCAAGTTAGAAGATTGCTTAAGTTTTTTATCTATCGGTTGACAACTAAAAAAGTCAGATTTGTTTATTACTGGATCAGTGTTTAACATATTTAATCTCACTTTAATTAACTTAAGCTTAATTTTTATTATAAACAATTATTTAATTTTTAATAAATTAAATTAGTTGTTTCTTTAATTTGTTGTAATTGCTTAGTTTTTTTTTGCTTACACATTGGTAATAAAATATTAATTTGTGTTATGAATAAATTTTATCAAATTATGTGTAGGACAAGTTAATAGTGAGTAGCATGGCACAGATATTATTTTGGGTAGGAGATAATCGTTATGTCATCGATAATAAATATGTGCAACAGGTCATTCCACGCATTATTTTGAAAAAAATGACTAATGTGCCCCCTTTTATGGCCGGATTGCTAAATTTGGGAGGAAGACTCCTTCCAGTGCTTGATTTTTGTCAATTTATAATGGGCTCTCCTGCTATCCAAGCGTGGCACTCAAGGATCATATTACTGAGTTATCAGAATGCTTTTTTAGGTCTTATTGGCGAAAAAGTGGGGGAACTTGTTCATCTACAACACGATCAAGTTTTATCCACGGCATATCTAAAACCATGGCCATTTTTCGATCAGCCCATTAGTGATGAACAAGGAATGATAGAATATATTAATGCAGCTGCTCTATTTGAATTTGTAGAAGAACAAATTGGATTCACTGCACAATGAAAATAAAAGATCAACCGCCACAGAAAATGAAAGCGCTCATTTAAAGCATTCGGCTGAACTTTTACAAAGAGCTCCACCGCAAGACTATATCGAAGAATCGACCGATATTTTTTGGTTTATTTATTCACAAATATTCTTTTGTTTTATTAATAGACTTCTTTCGAAATTACATTTATTTGTTAAAATTGCCTTTTTTGGCATCTTTAATCCTAAATTTTTCGGGTCTAGTTGCCAATATGCTCTTAAAATTTGGAATCAAATCTGCTCAAAA
>JABDGQ010000031.1 GCA_013285965.1 Chlamydiota bacterium | reverse complement strand
GTTCATTACAAATGAATTCTGGGAGGTTGTATGAAAAATAAATATGAAAAAAAAATCATCGATACATTAATCAAGCCCTTGGTGCACGCAGCTGCTGAAGAAAGACCAAAAAATCAGTTAGAAAGCCAAAAACACTATGCCCATAGGCTACAAAGCCAACTTACAAAAGCTTTGCATGATTTTGAAAAAAGATTGAAAGCTGGTGTGAGTGCATTAGACCAACACAAAAAATGGCCTCATGACGAGCGTTTGAATAAAGTGGCATTGTTGCTCAAAGATAAACATGACCTTGAAATGCAAAGTGAACAACCTAAAACTTTACAAGAAATACTTGAATTTAGTGATGAAGAATTAGTCGATTTTTATGCTGTGGGAAAGGAAAGTTACGAGCGCGCCAATTATCAAGAGGCTGGTAATATTTTTGTCCTGCTCACACAACTTAATCCCAAAGTAGGTTCTTTTTGGTCGGCTTTAGGTGCCGCTGAAGAAATGAACGGTGACATTGAGGGTGCCTCGCATGCCTATATTTTTGGATCGGAATTAGAGATGAAAACTTTAGCTCCCTATTTACATGGAGCACAATGTTTGGTAAAGCTCAACAAGTTAGAAGAAGCCAAAAAATTACTTAATCGCGCTATTCAAAGAGGGACAGAAGAACAACAATTACATAGCGATTTAGATGCAGCAAAAGAACTATTAAAATCTATTTCTTGACGTTTTAATCTGTTAGATTTTTTTTCGAAATAAGTCTAATAGATTAAATTGGAGTAGAAACTAAGCTTTAGGAATAAATATAAAGACAACTGTGAGATGAGGTTTAAACCTATCATGTAATATGTATTTTTATTGCCATTGCTAAAGAGATGTGATGCGCTTACAACTTAAAAAAAAAATTGTCTAAAAAAATATATTCCAATAATTGAATGTATTTTTTTAGACAGTAAATATTAACGTTTCGAGAATTGGAAGCGCTTACGAGCACCAGCAAGACCGTATTTTTTACGCTCTTTCTTACGGGAGTCGCGAGTTAAGTAACCAAGCGATTTAAAGTCATGACGCAGAGTCTCATCATTTTCTACGAGAGCACGTGCCAATCCAAGCCGAATAGCGATCGCTTGTGCTTCTAATCCGCCACCTTTAACGCGAATAATTACATCATAACGCTCTAATCCACCTAGTTTTTCAAATGGAGCAAATACTGTTTTGCGCTGAATTACAAGCGGAAAATGAGTTTCTAAAGTACGACCATTTACATCAATTTGTCCCGTACCACTTCTAAGCCTAATTGAGGCGACGGCTGTTTTACGACGACCTGTGGCTAATGTCTCTTGCATCATATAGTTTTCTCACTAATTAAATGTTGGCCTGAATTGGTTGTTGCGCGCTTAAATTGTGTTCTTTTCCAGCAAAAATGCGCAATTTTTTTAACTGTTGTCTTGCTAAACGCGTTTTTGGCATCATTCCTTTGACAGCATGCTCAATGATATATTCCGGTTTGCGTGCTTTCATAGTACGATAAGGAATCATGCGCAATCCGCCCATTGAGCCTGTATAATAATGATAAACTTTCTGAGCCTCTTTAGAACCAGTTACCTCAATTTGCTCGGCATTTACGATGATTACACCATCGCCGCAATCTAGATAAGTAGTATATGTTGGCTTATTTTTGCCGCATAAAATTTTGGCAACTTCAGTAGCCAAGCGACCCAATGTTTTTCCTGCTGCATCCAATACAAACCAATTTCGCTTGATGGCATCTGCTTTAGGAATATGTGTTTTTGCCTTTTTCTGCATTTTTTTTGCATCCTGATACATAGAAGTTCACTTTATCAATAAAATAGGACATATAGCTTTATCTGCGATTAAGCTTGTCACTATTAAGTAGCCATAATAGCGTCTATTTGGGTATTTTGCCAAGAGCTTTTTTTTATAGTTGAAATTAAGCCGTTAAATCGATAATATCCTATCAATGATTTAAACTTAAACTTGCTTTTTTTTTGACCTTTGAACTACACCAAAGGCTCATACTTTAACCTTAATGAGTGTTATATGCGCGAGCTGAAAAAATTCTATATTCGCACCTATGGTTGCCAAATGAATGAGCTGGATTCAGAAATCATGATTGGCCAACTTCTTAATCGTGGGCTTATCCGTTGCGAAGAAGAAACCGATGCCGATTTATTAATCTTTAATACTTGTTCAGTACGCGATCTTGCCGAAAGAAAAGTGATGGGCAAACTGGGTAAAATCGGACAAACTAAGCAAAAACAAGCCTTAATTGGTGTAACTGGCTGTATGGCCAATGCCAAAAAAGAAGCCTTATTTCAAAAGTTACCTCATATCGATTTTGTACTGGGAACCAACAATATACATGAATTAAATCATGTGCTAGATACTGTATTGGCAACTGGTAAGCAAACTTCGCGCACCGATGAACATTTTGAGCATGAGTTAGACTATTTGAGTGCCAAGCGTGATGACAAAGTAAAAGCCTATATTTCGATCATTCGAGGTTGCGATAAGTTTTGCACTTATTGCGTAGTACCATATACAAGAGGCTCAGAGGTATCTCGTCACCCCAAAAGCATCGTAGAAGAATGTAAACAACTAGTGCAACAAGGATACAAGGAAATTACCCTTTTAGGGCAAAATGTAAATAGTTATGGTAAAGATGAGCCGACCTGGAATTGTTTATTTCACGACCTACTGTATCATTTAGATAAAATTGAGGGCTTAGAGCGAGTACGCTTTATGACTAGCCATCCAGTCGATATCACCCGTGATCTAATGATAGCAATACGGGACTTAAAATCGATGTGCGAATTTGTACACTTTCCTCTACAAGCAGGTTCTGATCGCATTCTAAAAAAGATGCATCGCATTTATACTATAGAGCAGTACTTGGAAAAAGTGCATTTATTGCGCGAAATTGTCCCCAATGTATCTTTAGGTACCGATATTATCGTAGGCTTTCCTACCGAAACAGATGCTGAATTTCAAGCTACCTATGATCTATTACAACAAATTGAATATTCCGTGGCCTTTTTATTTGCTTATAGTCCCAGAAAAGGGACACCGGCTATGCGCTGGCAAGATGATGTGCCTGAAGAAGTTAAGCAAGAGCGTTTACAGCAGTTGTTGCAATTACAAGATAAAATTTATGCCAAACAAAGACAAAGTTTGCTTGGTCAAACTATGGAAGTTCTCGTCGAGAAACGTTCATCAAAAGACGACCGTTTTTTAAAAGGACGCACTCGTTGTTGGAAAAATGTATTGTTTGCAGGTAGCGATGAATTGGTCGGTACTTTGCAAAACGTAGATATTCACAGCTATAACCATCAAACTTTATTGGGTAATTTAAAAAACGACCTACTTTAGCTTACAATTGGGATGATTAGCGATAAATTCGTCCCATTTCCTTCGGCTGTTTCTACTTCAATACTACCTTTGTGTATATCAACTACTGCTCGCACAATTGTTAATCCTAAGCCCACTCCCTCTATTTTAGCTTCAGGAGTGCGCCAAAATTTATCAAACACAAACGGTAGAATATCTTTAGGAATGCCCATCCCCTTATCTCTTACCGAAATTTTCCAATTTTTATTAAGTATCTCCACATTAATGGCTATTGGTTTATTGGGATAAGAATATTCAATTGCATTTAGTAAAACGTTACGCAAAGCCATCTCCATCAAATTGAAATCAAATATAAATAAATGCTCATTTTCATCAATATTAATGCTCATCTGATGATCATTTACTGCATGTTTAACATTTTCTATAGATACATAAACAAGCTTTTGTAAAGTATGCTTTTCTTTTTTTATTGAAATCACTCCTGATTCCAATTGTGAGCTGGTCAGTATGTTATCCACGATGATTTTAAGAGTTTTCCCTTCATGCTCGATAGCTGCGCATAGCTGCTTTTCCTCAGAATTATTTAGTTTTGGCCCAAGTTCACGCACTGAGGTGAATAATTTTTCTAATGGCGAATAAAAATTTCTTGAAATGGAATGCAAAATAGCCCCATACATTTTTTCAACTTTTTGCTGATAATTTTGTAAGCGCACCTGTTCAGCTCCTAATGAGCTTTCTATATATATGCCTAGTTGCTGCGTCACCGTTTGTAAAAAATTAATTTCATCCAGCGAAAAATCTCTTTTTTCTTTGAGATGACAAACTAGTACTCCAATGGGGCGCGTGCGAAATTTAATCGGAAAATAAAGCCCTTCGGAGGAA
>JABDGQ010000030.1 GCA_013285965.1 Chlamydiota bacterium | reverse complement strand
GTATTAAACAATGAAGGGGTGTTGTTCTTTTCGAAAATGACAGCAGGGCTACAGGGACTCTCTTTTATTTTTACGAGAGACGACAGACGGTGGGGAAGGTCATACCAACAACGCCCTCTTCAGGAGGCTTGCCAAAGGGCTAATATAAAGCCAGCTATTACTTTTCACATTTTGCGACATACTTATGCGACGCATTTGGTACAAGCCGGCGCTCCGTTAACGGTAATTGCTGCTAATCTGGGACACGCTGATACTAGAATGACCGCAAAACACTATGCACACCTAGCTCCTTCTTATGTGGCAGATGTCATTCGAACCAGTATGCCAAAGTTGGGGTTGGTCGAAGATCTCAATATGTGCATGTTTACTAAAAGTGGTAACAGTACTCGAGGTCGCTAAAATGGATATCCATACAAAAGAATTTTGGTTGTTAGAAGATATTGCAGCTGTTTGGTCGCAAGAGCCGGGGAAATTCTCCAAAAAAGAAATTGAGCATAAATTTTGGGAAAGTTATTGGTTAGGCGATTTCCTGGATCAGGATGGGAGAAGCTTGTTAAAAGTCTATTTTGATAATAACACAAAAGGAATTCCAGAGCTTATAGATTTCTGTTCAAGAGGGGAGCTTGTTGGTTGGCTCTATCCTACAGGAGTCTTATATTCTAAGGACGATAGTGAAGAAAATTTTAAAAGCATAGCTCAGATGAATTTAAGCTTTTGGAACTTACCAATACATAACGATGCTTATAAGAGCTTCATTAATAAGGGATGGTTTAAGTGCCTGGGGATTAAGAGAGATGATTTTATTGCCTGGTGTGAGAAAAAGGGCATCAAGCCCCCAAAAGTACTGATTAATCCAAATCTGAAAGATGAAAAAAGAGGAAGGCCTAAGATGATTATCTGTATGCTTCCGGTGACTCTGCATAGCTTAGAAAATAGTTCCACTATATTCTATCCATAGTAATTGAATTAAATGTGGAGAGATACTATGCACACATTAGAACAAGACCAATCAATAGCACCCTCATTAAAAGAAGTAAGCGCCAGATTTGAACAATGGCGCTCAACACGCGCTAAGAGAGGTAAAATACCAAACGTTTTATGGCAGCAAGTCTTAGCTTTACTTAATATATATTCTAGAAGTGAGCTTTGCAAAGTCCTTAAGCTCAGCAGTGGCCAAATAAAAACTAAAATGCAACTACATACCGCTGATGCCACTGTTAACATCAACTCTAAAATGCGTGACTTTGTTGCGATCAATATACCACAAGTTACTGAGGAAATTGATACCCAATTTACTGGAAGGGTTGAGATAAAACGACCTGATGGGGTAGTGATTTTTATTGAACGTTTAAATCAGCAAACATTAACGCAAATTTTAACTCAATTTATGCAAGGATTATCATGCTAAAGCTAACCCCACACCAACGTTTATTGCTAGCAATTGAGCCAGCGGACTTTCGACGTGGGATCGATGGTTTAGCGGCTATTTGCAAGCAAAAACTAAATCTAAATCCATTATCTGGTGCAGTATTTGCTTTTGCTAACCGCAAGCAAACTACAGTAAAAATATTAATTTACGATAGTAACGGCTTTTGGCTCTGCATGAAAAGATTTTCTAAAGGTAAGCTTGCTTGGTGGCCAACAGAAACACAAGACGCCATGGAAATACAAGCAGAAGCATTGAGCGTTTTATTAAGCCAAGGTGACCCACGCTTTATGTTCACGCCTCTTCCTTGGCGTCAAATAGAGGAAACACCTTTGACTTCTCAAGCGGCTACAGCTGTAGCAGATTGAAACCTAAGTATTGTTTCCTCATAATTCCAAGGTAACCAATCTTGTGGTGCTTTAAAAACTCGCGGCTTGTATTGTTGCAATGCTGTTAAATATTCAACTGGATTAATTCCCGCACGAGCCGCAGTGACAATTAAACTCGTTAGCATACTGCCAACAAAAGCACCATGCAGTGTGGCAAAAAAAGAAGCATTCTTACGTACCCTAATAGGAATTTTTAAGATTTCTTCTACGCAGTTGTTATCTAAGGCGGCGCCAGGTATTTCAAGAAAGCGAGTAAGTTTATCCCAGCGTTTAAGCATATAATTTATAGCCTTCCCTATGCCACTATTCGGTTCTATCAAACCATTATTAATCTGACTATCGACCCATGTTTTCAATTGGTCCATCACTGGTTTGCTACGTTCTTTGTGGTATTCCAGGCGCTCTTCATCAGACAATTGTTGTTTTTTACTCTCTTTATCATGCTTGTAAATAATAGCTAAACTTTTAATGACAGTATCGCATTCTGCAGGAAAATACGGCTCTATATCAATAAATTCACGCCTCGCATGGCTTAGACAATTAATCATAATAACTTCGAGCTCTTTAGGTACATTGCTTGATAGGGCATCACACATATATAAAATTTTATCTAGGTCTTTGTTACGCTTTTTTAAGAGTGCTGTAGCATTTTCGCCCGCATGTCCTTTACTAGAATAAAATAGGTAGATTTTATGCTCTCCTACTTTGGATATAATACCGGTTGTAAAGGTGCCCGTGCGCTTTAAGCTCGGGTTATCTTTAATTTCCAATATAACTGATATTATTTTAACCCCAGTATCATCAATGAATATAGCCCTACCTTGAGCAGCAAGGTATTCTAAGTAATAAAATACTGGATATACACAATCTGCAGTTTGTTCAATTAGTTGCCACTGCGTGCTATCCGGCAGTGGGACACCAAGGTAAGATTGCATCCTCTCCATGCGATGAAATGGTAGGCCTAAGTAATATTTGTGTACAGATAATGTTGCTTTAAATCTAGCATCATATTTATCTATGCCTATTTCTTTCGGAAGAGTGGCAGAGAATATGCAACCGCATAAGTTACACCTGAATTTTTCAACTACATAGTGTTTAGCTTCTGCCATCCTGCCACCAATAATGCGTATCAGATTACCCGGTTGTGTGTTATAAACGCGGCCATTGCATAGTGGTAAAGGACATGGCTCTCCCTGGACTAAAGATGGATGCTTAATCTCTATTTTGAGCGCGCCCTTATAGCTACTTGCAGGGAGTCGACCATTATTTTTGCCCCTTCTTTTAATGTTGCTATTCTGCACACCATTGGTGATGTCAATGTTTTTTGAAGAGGGATCAGCACTCGCTTCATCATTGAGTGTGGAAGATGTTGGTTCGACTGAATTATTAGTTTCTTTTTCATTTTTAGAGCGCTTTTCTGAACGAATACCAAAAAATTTAGTTAGTCTACGGATGGTTATTTTAGCTTCGGTAAGTTTTATCTGCAACCATAGACAAAACTGTATAACGCCAGCTACTACTTTTTTATCATTATCAGATAAACTATTAGAATTGATGCGTTCAATCAGTTTATCTGCTTCTTCTGCCGTTAGGTCTATTCTTTCTGGTATGGATTTTTTCATGCTAGAGTAAACTTAACTAAAATAATTGCGACTCTACCACAAAAACCTGTATATGCAAATCCTTAAAGTAGTGCTTGTTTGCAACAATAATTGTGATTTAAAATAAGTCAATTTTTAACAGTTTACATAAACCTTACCATGGAAAACCAACTCCCTCCTCACCTAAAAGGCAGAAAGGCTTCCGAAGTTTTTATGGAATATGTTGAGCCTTTTTTGACCAAGCTATTATCAGATAGAGTTGATAAGGGAATCAATACTACACCTAGCATTGAAGAATTTGAACAAATACTTAGAGTGCCTTGGTGTATATGGAATGCGATCGTTGCTGAGACAGTCCCTAACAACAAAATTAATTTTTTAGAGTGGATAGACAGCCTTGTGAGTCATATGCCACCAAGTCTAAAAGAGCTTCTGGATTTTATGAAAAAAAGAAAACGAAGTCATTTTGACCAATACCGATACTTTTTAGGAATATATAAATTTTACTACGACCAAAATAACGAACTACGTGTTAGAGTAGAAACCAGTCTACCCAATACTTCGCCCTAACCAAATGTTAGCATGATAAAATTTTAATGGATATGCAGAGCCATCGGAAGCTTACGATTATCTATCAGGAAATCAAGCCGAATGTCTTTGAAGCACTTACCGCACTATATCGGAAAGATTCGGATCAAATGAATGCTAAGACCATTCGGGGGATTCAAAATGAAGTTAAGGATTTTTTAGGAAAGAAAAGCCCAATTGTTAATGCCCGCTTACCAAAAACTTCAACTTTCTCACAATGGATAGATGAATGGTGTGAACAGAATGGCATTAAAAGACAAAAACGCCAAGGCAGAAAAAAACAAGCCGTTTAAGCGCTCAAATTCCATTTTCTTAAAGACCAAGCTTCTAATTCTGTATATGTCCTTCTACCAACGAGAATACAAAACCTTTTGCAAGAAGATGTTTACATTGATTTATAACCTCAAGATATACAATTAAATCAAAAAAATTGGCTATCATGGTGCGGAATGTGAGATCTTTACACTTAATGAAAACATTAAGAAAACAGGTGTAAAGATTCCACACTAAGTCGCTTTTCATTAACCATTTAATCACTCGCACGACACTCCAACATGAAACTATACTTAGTTAAGTCTATTTTTTCCTTCACGAAAGGTTGCAATGCTTTGGCTTTTTCTTCATCAATTATGTAACATGATATAAGATAACGTGTTCCCCCATCAGGGTCTGCAGGATCAATGCCAAATAATTTTTGCAAGAATGATAATGAAATTGGTCGAGCAAAATCATATTCTATCGCGAGGTCATACCCCCCAAATTTATTAGGTTGTTTTTCATAGCCTACTATATAACGTTGTACCCCTTTTATATCAAACATAATCTTACCTCCTATTTCGAAATAAAGTAATTACAATTTTAATTGGTGTACTTTTTGATATTCCTACCAGGTTCTGTAGGTTTTAATTGTTTTTTTGTATTTGGATCAAATGCACCCAAATGTTTTTTCCCATTTTTATCGTACATTTCCAATTCGCTATGTTGCCTATCCCATTCGAGTATTCTACCGTCAGGAAGGCGCCATCTTTTTCGAACACCTCCATTCCCATCTGAAGTCATGCCTTTTTCGGGCTTTGCATCAGGAAACCCCGGAAGTTTTCCTTTTGGCGCTGGAATATATTTTTTGTCAGGGTCTGGTGCATTAGGCCTATCTTTATTTCCCATGCCTTGATGTTTATTTTTCTCCATTATACTGTGTACATTGCGATGCATTGGCACAAACCTAGGTGTATTATTTCCTGCACCAATCCCATGCAAATCTCCGGGTTGATACCCATTTTTACTATTATTTTTATGTATTTGTTCAGGAAAAATATTTGGCTCATTTTTTAGTTCTCTTTCATACTCTTGCCCACTCTTATCACCTATAGTGATAGCGATGCCCACCCCAAAACCTATACCTAAACCCATACCTATCGTTTCAGAAGTGCTCATTGCTGTTAGTATTGCTAAAAGCGATTCGTAAGCTAAAGGTACAGCTGCCACAGCAAAATTATTTTTAACCGCGTTGTCAGCAGTTGAGTGCGCTACAAAAACATCTTGGCCAGTCATCAAGGCTGTCGTGCCAGCAGCTAGTTTACCGATATCTGCTCTCTTTTGTATCTCTTGCTGCACAGCAATCTCAACGTCTATTGCTGTGGGCCCTCTTCGCTCTCTGTG
>JABDGQ010000029.1 GCA_013285965.1 Chlamydiota bacterium | reverse complement strand
ACTATTGTATTTATTATCAGTTGTGCCTTAGCTATCGGTGTGATTATTCGCCTAGCCCTATGGCGCATTGTGCAAGCTAAACCTGAATATAGCATTTACTCAAACGATAATCAGAATGGTTATCGCGCCTCTACCTACGATGTCAATTTGATTGGAAAAACGGGTGTGGTTTTATCTGATCTAAAACCGGGGGGTTATATTTTAGTGGATGGTCAGCAAGAACAAGCTATCTCAATGAGTGGTTATATAGCTAAAGGTGCTGAAGTTGACATTGTAAATGGACAAGAAGAGAGTTTAATTGTTAAACTAAGAAAAAAGGACAGCCAAATATGAACTATTTATTGCAAACAGCTTCGCCTAGCGACATGGGCATTTATTTTATAATGTTTTTGATAGCTGTCATCATAGTGATTGTTATTGGCATTTTAGGAAAATTTGTCAGCTTATGGTTTCAAGCTTTTGTTTCAGGCACCCCTATCCCATTATTTAACATTATTGGAATGAGTTTGCGCAAAATTCCGCCCCGCGTAATCGTCAACGCTCGTATCAATCTTTTTAAAGCTGGTTTAAAGGAAATTTCTGTATCGGATTTAGAAACTCATTTTTTAGCTGGTGGACATATTGCTAATGTCGTGGAGGCCCTGATTGCTGCGGACAAAGCTAATATTCCTTTGGATTGGCGGCGCGCTACAGCTATTGATTTAGCAGGGAGAAATTTAAAAGAAGCGGTACAAACATCTGTTAATCCGCGCGTTATTGATTGCCCTAGCCACGGTGGCTATATAACGGGTGTGGCCAAAGACGGTATTCAACTTAATTGTCATGCACGTGTGACTGTACGGACCAATATTGCGCAATTGGTTGGTGGTGCCACTGAAGAGACCATTATTGCCCGCGTAGGTGAAGGTATTGTCAGTGCAATTGGTGGCTGCGATAATTATAAAATGGTATTAGAGTCACCTCAACGCATTTCTAAATTAGTATTAGAAAAAGGTTTAGATTCATCTACCTCTTTTCTAATTTTATCTATTGATATTGTGGAAATTAATTTAGGTGAAAACGTCGGTGCTACATTGCGCACAGCACAAGCTGAATCTGATATCCGAATCGCAACAGCAGAAGCGTCGAAAAGACGTACTATGGCCGAGGCTGTAGAGCAGGAGAATCTTGCCAAAATTCGCGATATGGAAGCTAAATTAGTTGAAGCTCAAGCTGCAGTGCCTTTGGCTATGGCAGAAGCCTTTAGATCTGGTCGTCTAGGTATTATGGATTATCAGCGCATTCAAAACATACAATCAGATACTGATATGCGCAATGCCATATCTAAGCCTGAAAATGCACCTAATGCGTAATTACATCATGGATGTATCTGATTTTATTGGCATATTCATTCTTTTATTCTATCTTGGTTTCATGTACCTGGAGCGCAAGTTGCGCTCACGCGCATCTTCAAAAAATCAACCCACGCAAGTTAATCCTAAAAGCAATATAGTGCCAAAAGAATATAGTCAGGAAGTGCGCTCTTCAGCATCTAAATCGATGGAGTTAAAAACGTCCCCACGTAAATTCTTAGAAAAAAAAGGGCTACCTTTGATCAAAAAAAGAAAAATCAATGAGCGCAAAGCAGGCAAAGCGCTTAAATTTTTTTCTTATGACTCTAAACTCAGTCTGATTAATGCTGAGCCACATGGTCGCCCAAAAAATAAAATCAGCAGAAGTTATAAAAGTGGACACAAAAATGATGCTCGTATTAATAAAATTCTAAAACAGAGGGAGCCCCTTTCCAATATGGTGATTTATAGTGAGCTGCTAAGTAAAGCAAAAAGTTTACGCACCGATCAGTTGTTCTGAAAAAATGAGCAGATATGATTTAATGCATCGTTATGCCGCTATAAAACAAACTATCACTAAACATGCATTGGCTTGTAAAAGAGATCCGCAAGAAATCAGTTTGGTGGTGGCATCTAAAATGCAACCTCCTGCTGTATTATTACAGTTATATGCGCAAGGGGTTAGGCATTTTGGGGAAAGTCGTTTGCAAAGTGCTTTGCCAAAAATAGAGGCATTACCTAACGACTGTAAATGGCATTTTTTTGGCAGTGTGCAAAGTAATAAAATTGGCAACATTATCAAAAATTTTTGCTTAGTACATGCCATCGATAGTTTAAAACTAGCTGAACAAATATCTATGCGTAGTCAAATGCAAGGAATTGTTACGCCGATATTGCTACAGGTTAAAACTTATGATGAGGATAATAAACACGGTTTAAATTGCCAGACCTGGCAAGATATTTTGCCACTGGTGGATAAATTACCCAATTTAGAAATCATGGGCTTGATGACAATGGCTCCAAAAACCAATGATGCCAAAATCATACGAAAGTGTTTTCAAACTCTTTATATTTGTCGCGAAAATTGGCGCATCTATATGAAAAATCCACAGCAATTTCATCATTTATCGATGGGCATGTCACAAGATTATTTAATTGCCATTGAAGAAGGAGCTACTATATTGAGAATTGGCTCCGCTATTTTTGGTATGTAGCTCTCTTACTTTACAATAGACTTCTTTTGAAAGAAGTCTAATATGGAATAATAAAATATGGAACAAGCTATGGAACAACGTGTTTTAGGTGACTATACTATCATAAAACCTATTGGACAAGGTGCACTGGGAACAGTATATTTGGCGCAACATCGTTTTATGCAGCAGCAATATGCGCTGAAAATATTGCCAGAAGAACTCTCTTCTGATCGCAGTTTTATTCAACGTTTTGAAGAAGATATTGCTGCTATTGCTTCTTTGGATCATCCTCATATAGTTAAGATGCATAATATCTCTTTTGCACAGGGAACTTATTTTTTGGTAACAAACTGTGTTGTCGATGAAAAAGGTGAAACGACTAATCTAGCCCAGTATATTGCTGGATTAAGTACTCCATTGAGTGAAGAAGAAATTTTTGTTCTCTTAAAACAGGTAGCTCATGCGCTTGACTATGCTCATGATAAGAAAATTGGGCATAAGGGTTTGGTCCACCGCTGCATGAAACTCAACAATATTTTGGTTGGAAAGTATGGTTCAAACATTAAATTATACTTATCTGATTTTGGTCTTGCGCGCATTATAGGTGTAGGTGCTGTACTAACGCGAACTTATAAAAATGTGGCGGAAGCTCTTGGAATTGCTCATTCATTATCCTGGCAAACAACTAGGCAAGATAAATATTCTAATCCGCCTATCGATCAACAAAAATTACAGCCACTTCATGCTTCTTTTTTGCAAAACTATGCCTTTTTAGCACCTGAGCAAAAACGTTTTGATGATGCCCAGGTCGTTGATGCTAAGGCTGATGTTTATGCTTTTGGAATTTTGGCATATTATTTACTAACAAATGAGTTTCCTGACGGCATTTTTGATCCCCCTTCAAAGCGCAAACAATACCGCTATCAATGGGATTATCTAGTGCGTGCTTGTTTGCAGTCTAATCCCACTAAGCGACCTACCCACTTACTACCACTTCTAGAAGCTATTGTGCCTCAAAGTGTTTCTATAGCAGACGAAGGACATGCTTATGCGCAAGAAAAAAAAGAGTTTGAAATCGAAACAGCTGAAAATAAACAACCCTCTGGGCAGGTAAATTCACCATTGCATAATAGTGAATCTGAAACAACAAGTGTTGCCGCCGTAGCTACTCTAAAACCTCTCTTTCAGGAACCACAATTAGAGAGGCCGCAAACAGAACCTGATCCTATTTTTCAAGTAAATGCAGCCGTTAAAGCCTACCATCCTGAAAGAAAAGATTTATCCAATATTAAGCCATTGATGACTGATATGTTTGTCATTGAAGGAGGTAATTTCTATCGTGGTAGTCAAGATGGCAATCGTGATGAAATGCCACGCCATCAAATTACTTGTGCTAGTTTTGCCATTGATGTGCATCCGGTTAGCAATGAACAGTTTGTACGTTTTTTAGAGGTAATGGGTGGGGAAAAAGATAGTCAGCACAACGATATCATTCGCCTACGCGATTCGCGCATTAAACGTAGTACTGGCAAGTTGGGAATTGAGTCTGGTTATGCTAAACATCCAGTTGTTGGTGTAACTTGGTATGGTGCTGTTGCTTATGCCAAATGGGTGGGTAAGCGATTGCCTACTGAAGCTGAATGGGAAATAGCGGCCTGTGGAGGAAGTGATAAAAATCTTTATCCGACAGGTAATGATATTGAAAAAACACAAGCGAATTTTTTTAGTACCGATACCACAGCCATCATGAGTTATGTCCCTAATGCATATGGTCTTTATGATATGGCTGGAAACGTTTATGAATGGTGTCAAGATTGGTATGGGTACAATTATTATGAAGTTTCGATATTGGAGCCTAATAATCCGCGTGGTCCTTTACAGGGGGTCTATCGAGTACTTAGAGGTGGTTGTTGGAAAAGCTTAAAAGAAGATTTGCGCTGTTCGAGGCGTCATCGCAACAACCCTGGTACTGTCAATGGTACATATGGTTTTCGCTGTGCTAGCGATGTGCATTAATTCAACTGGATTATTAACTCACCTTACGCATAATTTGAAGAGTGCCTTTAGTACCTATCCGCAGCCATCTATAAAGGAGACACATTGCAGCAAAGAGCTTAGGCTCTTTGCTGCAATGTGTCTCCTTATATATAGCTCTAGGCTATGTCAAAAATAATTTGTTCAAATTATGCGTAAGGTTAATAATCAAATTACCGAAGAGATAAAAATGTATTATAGTATCTGTTCATCATATGTTCAATCATCATTATCTTCGCAAAGACTACTTATAGAATTTCAAGCTTTGGCTCGAGTTTTTATGGATCTCTTAAAATTCGCAATATAGTCACATGTAGTTCTAGTTGTTTTCTTAGTGTGACTTTGGCTATTGTTTCATATCTATATGATAAATATTAATTTTTTTTGCAATAGGTCTATATGAACTTTTTAGCTTTAGCTGGTGGTCATATTTATGGGCGTGTGTTAGACCAAGGCTTAGCCAATTTTTGTGGCCAGGCAACGTTACGCCATGGTACCAACCCCTTTTCATGGTTATGCATTCATTTATTTGGTGTTAAACCTAGTTGGGGTGGTTCTAGCATTGGTGGCGATTATGGTGTAAATTTTGCTGATTTTGGATTATATGGTCATGATAATGACAATAATAATAGAGTGTACTTTACCAAAGATGTGTGCAAAGATCGGTGTGACTTTTGGGAAAAGCATTCGATAGCAAAATCTTATAACATTAAGTCCACAATAAATTTAATTAGAGCATTTCATCTTCCAAAATGTGTGCAAGAGCCTATGATCGGATTGGGCTGGTGGATCGCACTCATAATGCCAACTATTAAATGTCGCTTTACGCAAGAAGAAGTAAACGCTATGACTATCGATCAGAAAATCAAGCCATTAGGAATTGCTTGCTCAACTGATCAATTTGTTTCACCCCTGCATATTGGCATGTTTGGTACAGTGTGGAATGGGCTGACTTTTAAAACATGCAACCGTATGTATGAACATCAGGAAAGGGTCATTACTGGGATTGCTCAATTAGCGCTTTGTGGAATAGCCGCTTATTTTGCAGTATCGCATATATCTACCTTCATCGTGTCTTATAAAGTGTCGATGCTAGCAGGTCTAATTTTAGGTATAATTTGAAACTTTATATGTTGTGTTAATACTGCCCATATTCTAATGGATTAACATAAATATGCCATTTTTTTTCTGGATGTGATCCATCTACCCACTGCTTCCAAGATGACATAGGGTGCCCCTGCGTGCCGCTATAATTTAGTCGCCATAGCTCCAATTTGCCAGTACCGGGATTAACGACAAAGCCAAAATAATCTTGCATCCAGTTAGTATCGGCAAACAATAAAGGCGTTGGCATAGCCAAACCGTTGTCTTGTGCTGTCCTGCTGATAAGAAGGGAAATATCTTGCGCTGTGCTAGGATACATTTGGGTGAGGCAGAGACAAATTTTGCAAAAATTTTGTAAGTGTACAGCGCTAACAAAATTTTGACTCACACTCGAAAAATTAATTTCATCAAGTACTTGCTTTACATCAAGTACCATGTCGCAAAAAGGGGCGGGTAACAAATTTACAATTTTTATTATTTGTTCGGACAATTTAGCTATTGGTACCAGTGGTAAATGTGTATAAAACAAGCTATCAATCTCATCAGCAGAAATGATTGGGTAACCATTAGGTAGATGTAATTTTTTATCAACAGCCAATCTTTCTATTAAAACGTCTCGCAAAATCATGGGGCTGAGCACTGAGGGTAGATCACTAAAGCTGTTTTTAAAATAGTTTTTAAAATTTTCTGGTAATGGTTCAGCTAAAGTGGCAATTATAAATTGCATCATGGGGTAATCTAATAAAATTTTTTCTACAAAAATTTGAGCAGGTAAAACGAAACGATCGCGTATAAAGGTATAGGTAAAAGCATTGTTTGTCCATGTTTCTTGAAATGGGTGTAGCATTGGTTTTAATAAAAACGCGTGCGTGGGTGATTCCATCAACATAGCTTGACGTCTACCCTGTGCGTATCCTTCTAATAGCCGAGGTGCTATTTGTTTTAATGTGTCGGCAATAAACACTAACAATTCCATTTCATTTTCAACCCAGCGAGCCACTTGTTTGGGCGGCTCAGACAGTCTAAAATAACAACTTACTAGCGTGCTCATAGTGCCACCAGAGGTGTACACCCACGGTTTTTTTTCAATGCGATCTAAATTTTCTAATGGATTTTTTATTGGTCTAACATTATGCGCCAAAGCCATGCGTGCAAAAGCACTTTCTAAAAAGAGATCTGTTTTGATGTGATGGATAATGGCAGTAACTATTTCGCGCCATTGTTCTTGTAGAGTAGTTTGCTCGATTGAATGTGCAATTTGCATTTCTGTAGCAATAAAAAAGGCAGTGAGAGCTTCGATGAACTCATGTGGATTAGTAATGTATGTCCATTGCGAGCTATCGCGTCGTCCATGCTTATATACTAAACGAAAGCCAGCCGGACTATCATCAAAAGGAGCTGTTTGTACTTCATGTACATCAGGATCGTAAAGCTCTTGAAAATAGTCTTTAAAAAGTTCTATGTATAATGGATAGAGCGCTTCGTATAAATTTACTAAACCTTGCGCTCTGGCTTGCAAAGCTTGGCGCTCTTCTTCTAAAAAATGTAAATCATGTAAGCGTCCCTGATAATCTAATTTCAACCACTGTAGCTCTTTTTCAGTTGAAGTTGAACGCATACGGGTTTCTAGAGTTTTTATTTGCGTATACACCATCTCATAGCGCGGTTCTGTCGCTTGCAATCGGCTGTTTAATTCATCAATCGTTGTTTGTATTATTTGATGAATGCGCTGTCCGATCCCTTCTGGTTCATTATTTTGCAATCCTAAGCTTGCGTATAAATTCCAGTTTGTAAATTCGCTTTTTATTTCCGAAAAAGAGGCTAAAGTAAACTCCCAGGACTTTAGCAAAGCATTGTCAGTTAATTTGTTAAAAGCATTTTTGGCCTTTTTAAAAGCATTTGTAAATTGTTCACAGCGCTCATTAGTTTTCGTAGCTCCTTTCTTTGCTCCAGGCATAAAATAGGTGGTATTCTTTACCGTGGCAGATAAAGAGCTGTATTCTTTTAAATCTTTTTCAGTGATTTTAAAAAATTGTAAAAGTATTTTCCGTATGATTACTTCTGCATTCAAAACAAAGATAGAAAATTTTTTGGGAATTAATTCTCTGATCAAGTTTTCGATCTGCTTCATTTTTTATTTTGACAAAACCTTTTTAAGAAGTTATATACTAAACCAGTGGATACTGCAGCAGATTGTTAGTCATATAATGGGAGGACGAATATGTATCAGCACCTAAAAAATGGTTTTATCGGTTTATTTATTTCTATGGCTTCATTTTTTCTTTTAAAGGACTGTTTTTATCTATTAATCCTATCGTTTCAAAGGCTACCAGTAAGCCCGGTGAGTGCCAAATTTGTGGAGTGATTTTCTCATCACTCTGGCGGATGATGATTGGTTTTTTTAAGTTCCCACTACCGCTACTCATATTTAATGGGACTGTATACTCAATGCCACCCATTACCCGTTTTAATTTGCCAAATGCAATGAGATCGTACATATCTTGTAAAAATAGTAAGGGTTGCTCATCGTGAATGATTTCTGCAGGTGCCGTGGCAAAGCAAGAACCAATATTTTGCCTCAAATAACAAAACAATGCCGCTAATGAGGCCTGACGCGCATGTTTTGAGGTTATCGAGATCTTTTCAGATAAATTTAAGGTGCGACGGATGATTTCTTCTATCCATAAATTAGTTTGTGTGATGGATATTTTTTTTAGACTATTTTGCAATTCTTTATTGGTATGTAATAATTGAAGCATGCGTAGCAGATGTTCTTGTCTTTTGCCATCGTACTCGTGGTTGGGTCCGTAAGAATATAACTGCTGTTGTAAGGAGGTAATTAAGGCGGGTAGCTTATCTAATTTAAGGTTACCCTGCTCATCAATCAAAGCAATTGCTAAGCTTCTACTGCGCAATATATTGCGCATTGTATAACTTTCTTGTATTTGTGCTATATCGGCCCAATATGATAGCTCTACATAGCCTTTAGTGGCATAATTGGCTTGTAGATGGAGATCGTTTTTTTTAGATATGATGTGAAAAATGCGTATCAAAAACTGCTGATCGTTGGGCGCTAATTCAATAGAAGCTAGTATGGCTTTAGTATCTTCTAGGTACATGATAACACCTTACATGATAACCTGAGTATTGAGTTTTTTTGGCCATTTCAACTAACGTGAAAGTTTACGCAGTCCCTATGGATGAAAAAAATCAAAATTTTAGATTAATAGACTAATGAGCGATCTTTTTTCTATACCAAAGTGGATGTCAAAAGTTCGTGGATAAATAAAATAGCATTATTGAGCATTGCGCTCAATAATGCTATTTTATTTTAAAGAAATAGTGTTATTCGATTTCAGTAAGCGTATCGTTAGTGTAGTAACTATCAGTATAAGGATATGAAGGATAAACATAAGTAGTATCGTAGGATGAATAAGGTGCTTCATAATATCCATAAGGGGCATAGCCACCATAATAAGGTCCAAATCCAACGCCATAACCACCCCAATAAGGACCATAACCATAGCCACCATAATAGTAGTTATTATGT
>JABDGQ010000028.1 GCA_013285965.1 Chlamydiota bacterium | reverse complement strand
GCAAACGATACTAATTTCAACATGCACGCTAATGAGGGTGCAGAGCAAACACAGTCGTGGCAAGGAAGCCCTGAGGAAATTCAACAAGTATTTAAAGAAATTGGCCGCAATGAATCAGTTTTTAGTGAGCAACTATTGAAAAAAATGCTTGCCTCCTATACCAACAATCCTGAATTGGCAGCAGAGGCTTTAACTGCGGTTAAAGCCTCCCCTGAATTGTTATCCATTGGGCCGGGTGAAGATGGAAGGGAGCGGTATACCACTCGTCAATTTTTTGAGCTTGAAAACGCCATCCAAGAATTTGCCGATGATTTACACACCAGATCTGACCACGGCGTTAAGGGTCGGATAGTTAATAAATATATAAAGAAATTTAACCTAAAGGACGATCAAGCAAAAGCCATTCGTCATGTCTTAAAGGGTCCAGATATCACGGCTATTGTAGGGAGGGCAGGAACTGGAAAGAGTTACTCTTTAAGAGCCGCTCGTGCGGCTTGGATGGCCTCTGGATACCGGGTACTAGGGATAGCACTGGCAGGCATTGCCGCTGACAACCTAGAGAAGGATTCTGATATACAAAGCCGCACTATTGAATCATTTTGCTTCAACTTAAAACAAGGAACTTTAGTATTAACTTACAAGGATATTGTGGTCATGGACGAGGCTGGCATGACCGACAGCTTAAGTTTCTTCGATGTTTTACTAGCCATTAAGAAAGCAAAGGCCAAAATTGTCCTAGTAGGAGATCCTGATCAGTTACAACCCGTTGGGCCAGGGGCGGCCTTTCGGGCATTATTAGAACGGATCGGTTTTGCTGAACTCATTCATATAAGACGCCAAGCAGAAGTCTGGCAACGCGAAGCAACCTTTCATTTTGCAACGGGACAGATTGAGAAGGCATTGAATGCCTATCAAGACCACGGTTGCATCACCTTAGCAGACACCCCACAAAAAGCTATGAAGCAATTAATTGAAAACTGGTCTCTCGCTATCAAAAAAGATGGGCTTTCTCTTAAAGAATCCTTGATTCTGGCGTATCGCAATGTGGATGTGGATACATTAAACCAATTAGCCAGGACAAAACGCTTAGATAGTGGTGATTTGTTGCCGGGACAGCGAGTTACCACGGACAAGGGGGATATTGAAATATCAATGGGTGAGCGCTTGATCTTCCTTGAGAACCACTGGGTGGAACTGCAAATCGGGGTCAAAAGTTTCATAGCTATTTATAATAGGTTGATTCTTAAGGGTTTTTCCTCGAATAGCTCAAGAATTAAAATATTGAGAAACACCAAAACTTGCTAAAAATTTTAGTAATAAAATCAAATACTTGTCACTACCTGCGAAACTTTTGACCCCGATTTGCAGTTCCACCCGTCATACCATTAGGAGTTTATTCTATGTCCGACCTTATTAAATTGAATAAGGAATACGTTTCACTATTCAATTGGCTTAAAGAAAAAATTAGAAATGCTCAATTGCGTGCGTCGCTGGCAGTTAACCACGCAGTCATCGAACTCTACTGGGATATAGGAAAGCAAATAATTGACAAGCAGCAGCATACTCAATGGGGCAGCAAGCTAATTGAAACTCTTTCTCGAGATCTTCAGAATAGTTTTCCTGAAACGCATGGATTTTCAGTCAGAAACCTGGAAAGAATGCGACAATTTGCCCAATTTTACCCCGCGCTAGACTTTTCGGCACAAGCTGTGCCGCAATTGCCGTGGGGACATATTGTACTATTAATTCAAAAGGTAAAGATCCCACATGAGCAGGAATGGTATGCCAGGCAGACAATTGAACATGGCTGGTCCAGACCAACCCTAGAAACTTATATTAAGCGCAGCCTTTATCAACAACAAGGCATGTCAGAGAATAAGGCCTCTAATTTTTCAGACCGTCTTCCTCCTCCTCAATCATCGTTAGCACAAGATATCTTAAAAAGCCCTTACAATTTTGATTTTTTAGGATTGCATGATGATGCGCTTGAACGAGATATTGAACATGCTGCCACTAAACATATTACTAAATTTTTATTAGAGCTTGGGAAGGGATTTGCTTTTGTCGGGAGACAGGTCCCTATAACCTTAGATGATGAAGAGTATTTTATCGACATGCTTTTTTACCATTTAAAACTTCGTAATTTTATTATAATAGATTTATTATGTGATCGATCACATAAAATTTCATATGTTGCCAAATCGGTTATGTGTTGTTGAGTCATTTTTTCCTTTCACTTAACCCTTCTATAACTTTCGTGCCTCAACATAATTTTACACTTTGGCCATTTATATAGAATCTAATAGTTCACAAATTGCTTGTTTTTTCCACACCATGCCAATATCTGTGTTTGGTATTTTTTTACATTCACAAGCTATCGATTTTCCACAGTCGATACAATTTTCATTTGATGCTTGTAAGGTGGATATTTCTGGTATTCTTCCACTATAAATTCCTAAGAATTCGTGATAAACCGATGGTGGAAGCCAAGTGTAACCTTTAAGTGGAAGAACACCTCGATTTCTATAAAGTAGAACGGGCGAGCCTGATTGTCCTTTCTTCGTTCGACAATCTATTAAAAACATAGGTAAATCTTGATAATTAATTTCAATATCAGTTGCAATGAAACCTGTAACCCATATAGCAACATTATTCTCAGATTTTTTTCCAAACGGAAATCCGACGACACTTACTATGTCTGACGGTTTTAAATCTAATTCATGATTTGAATCTTCAATTTTATGAAAATATTCCAATGAGATTTTATCATTTCTCGGTATTTCAAAAGCAACGAAGTCACACTTCTCTTTTAAAGTGGGATGTTCAAACCAGGTGTTTTTATCATCTTTTTGAAGAGGATGTGTTATTGGTTCATACTCTCCCAGTGAACCCATTTTATTATAAAAAACTTTAATTTCATCGGGGACGGACGCCTGCTTATTCAAGCACTTCTGTGTATTAGGGTCTCTACCTGTGACATTATGCCAATTAGTTAGCAAAAAATACCTTTCATTTCTTTTAGCAATAAATGCAGTTGCATTGGCTAAAAGTTTTCCTTCAAAGTACATTTCAACAAATAAAGATGAATAAGATACAGAATCAATCATATTTTAGCTATCAAATTTACAAGCGGTTAATTTCTCTCAGCTCACTCTGGCCACGGTTCCTTCTATCGATTTATTTCCTCGACAGATTAACAATATAACAGACCTTGAAATTTTTTCTACAATCACTTTTAGCTTGTTTAAAGTGCCTCCAAAAAATCCATCAAGTTTTTATCATTACGCCAATGCTTCTTAGTATTTTTATCCGATATTTCACAAGATGCCAATGCCTTGGCCTTCATTTCGAGGTCAACCTCAGCATAAACGTTAGTCGTGTTAATAGATACGTGACCCAACCATGCTCTAATTGTATTGATATCAACACCCGCCCTAAGTAAATGAGTGCTGTTGTATGGCGTATCGTATGAGGGCTAATTTGTTTTTTTGCCATCGATGGGAGAACTTTTGTGATTTCCTTAACATAACGTTTTATCATACTATGAATACCGAAACGAGTTAATGGTTGTTTGCATCGATTTAAAAATACATGTTCAGATTGTTCTCGATTCAATATCAATGCCTCTAGTTCGTTTACCGTTTGTTGCCATAGTGGACAACGTCTTAATTTATTCCCCTTGCCTCTAATCAGTACCGTAGATAAATCTCTTTTTTTAGCATGTGCGATATTTAGGTCTCCTATTGTCAATTGAGCAGCTTCATCAGCTCTGGCTCCTGTATTATAAAGAAACAATATCACAGCATAATCTCTTTTTCCTTGTTCAGTTTTTTTGTTTGGCGCATTTAGTAGTGCATCCATTTCATTTTTTTCAAGATATGTTATCAACGTGCGCTTTTCTTTTTTAAGCGGGATCATTTGTATCTGACGACACCATTCTATATGCTCTGGGCTATTTAATCCAACAAATTTAGCAAATGCATGAATCGAAGCCAGACGTTGGTTTCTCGTTGATACAGAACACTTGCGATTTTTTTCCAGATCATGAAGGAAAGCTTTAACCACCTCAGGAGTGACATCAATTACAAGAAACTTATCAACAGATTTTTTAGACTTCTTAGTCATAAATGATAATATTAATCGAAATGAATCACGATAACTTAACTGAGTATTCTTTGATAAATTCCGTATGCTAATTAAATATTCCAACAAAAAACGTTTAACCCATGAACTTAAATAGTATGTGCTTTTCATTTTTTTCTCCTGTTAAATATTGTTCAAAACGCATATTTGCTTCTCGAAGAAGATTGTCTGTCATCGTTAGGTAAACGGTTGTATGAGCAAGATGCTTATGTCCAAGGTATACGGATAGTATAGGCAATAACTGTTGAACATTTTTATTTTCATGATACCAACTTGTCAGTCTGTTAACAGCGAATGTATGCCGAAGGTCATGTATTCTAGGCTGAAAATTAGCTTTGTCATCTCGTTTAATACCAGATTTTTTCCTTATTTTTTGAAAAATATATCGCATTGTGGAACCATTAAATCGCTGATTCTCTTTTCCTACAAACAAATAAGACCCCGGTAATTGTGAATGCTTTTGCTTCATTCTCCATCGAATATACTTTGTAATGATTTCGTTGATCTGCTGGTTAAACGGTACTAAGCGAGATTTGTAATGCTTAGATTGTTGTATTGTTATTACTGAATTTTCAATGTCTATATTATCGAGAGTTAGAGCTAGGGTTTCATGAAGTCTCAAACCTAATGCATAAGTAATAATTAATATTGTACGCACCATGTACGGTGAAATATGGCTTTTATTTTTTGGATAAATCAAAGCTGTGTCAAAGAGTAGCTTTAATTCTTTTTGTGTATAAATGTAGGGCACAAATGGCTGCGGATGTTTTGGTAAGGTCCGCGGTAATGGTATGTGATCAGCATAGTTACGATTCAATGCATATTGATAAAATCCAAGTAATGCGGTATGCTTAACAAACCATCCTGAGGTTATCACAGTCGCGTCTCCATAAAGATAATCATTAACCATATTCTCAGTAATGGATTTTATATGTTTTGATGGGCCTGTTTTCTTGCAAAATGCTCTTAAACACGTTTCATTTGTTTTAAATTTTTCCCCTAATGATTTTCTATAAACAATATACTGATTTATAAGTTGGATTAGCCTCATAATAAACTTCCCAGATTAAATTCGGCTATTTTACGCAAATTTACAAGATCGACTTTAGTGTAAATCCGTGTTGTGTCTAATCCTTGATGTCCAAGGTGATCAGCGATTTCTTTAAGTGACATCCCCTCATTAATTAAATGGGTTGCACATGCATGCCGTAGAGCATGTGGTCCATAATGTTTTATTTTTAATTTTAGGGGCTTTAATCTTTTGCTAACAATTTGATAAACAGCTGCTGATTTTAAGGGTCGATAGGGCGATCTTCTACATATAAATACTTCATTTAATGCACAACCGTTTGGTCTAACTTCTTTTAAGTAGCGCAAAATTGATTCACCAACAATTTTAGTGAGTGGAAATATCTGTGGTTTTGATCTTTTTGCTCTTCTCAAATAAATGCGTTCAAGTTTCCAATCGAGATCCTCTAATCGTAAATGAGTTACTTCACTGCATCTCATGCCATAAATTGAAAGGAGCATTAATATTGCTCGATCCCTAATATCGGTTGGGTGATCAGTTTTAGATTTCTCTAGTAATACCTTTACATCGTCCCAATCGGGTGAATAAGGTAATGTTTCATTGTAGTATACACGAGGTGTTTTTATAGAATCAGCCAAATTTTCATGACACAATTCCTGATTTTCAGAAAACCTTAAAAATGACCTGATCATAGAAGCATAAGCTTGTATAGTTCTTCTTGTATATTTATTTGTATTATATTTTTCGATTAATATATTGTCCAAGATCGTTGGAGTAATTTCCATGAATATTTTATTTTTTGAATAAAGTTTTGAAAGAAAATCTTTAAGTATAAAAAATCTAGCTTTAATTGTATTTTCTGAAAGTCCTTGTTCTTCACGCATATATGCAACATATTGATTTAGATGGTTCTCAAATGGAATTGGTGTTTGTTCTGGTTTTACCAATAAATTGATCATTTCAAACCAACCCATTGCATCTCTAACAAATCGAGCTTTTGCAAATTTTGAATAATTACTTTTTCTTCGATAATGCTTGGCTTTCGCCCATCGATTGGCTGCCTTTTCAATTTCCATAACAGATACTTTTCTTAATTTATAGTAATTAAGATATTTCATAACCAATAGAAAATGCTGAGCAATGCTGCGCAAACTATTCCCCACCGCTCCATTATCAGACCAATATTGTAAATACATTAAGCGTTGTTTTAATAATGGCGCAGAGGTATGACGTTGAAGTGCTTTGCGTCGTTCAAATATTTTGTTAAATAATGGTATTTTTTCTTCGGGAAGGCACTCTAAACGATTTAATTTTTTCAACCAATTTATAGCATACCAAGTAAATCGTTTTTTTCCACATTTTGAAAACGAAATTCTTTTCTGAGGATGATTATATTGATATTTCGCCCACTTATCAGCTGCTTTTTCAAGTTTTCTTGCAGAGATCGTAGTGCCGGCCTCTAGGTCAAGGAACTCAACAATCCTTAAAAGATATTGAGCAATAGTTTTAAGAGTATGTAGAGATCTTCCGCGTTTTTCCCAGTATTGAAGATATTGTAAGCGTTCATTTAATAATGGCGCTTTAGTATGCTTTTTTATGGTGAAAGGACGTTTAAATAATTTATTAAACATAGTATTATCTCCGCTCGGTTAATTATTAAAATTACGAACACTTAATAGCAGGATAGACCAAGATAATAAAATTATGTTATGCTTAAATTAATACAATGGTTGATTAGAGAGTGGGAAGTGGTTCAACAACACATAACTGGCTTGGCAACATATGATTTAAAAACAAAACCACTAAGTCATGCTGATTTAGGCCAAATGCAATTATATGTTAACTACTATGACCAGGTGTGTCGGTCGGAAGGAGATAATCCAACTATAGGACTAATCCTTTGTACTCAAAAAAATGATGCAATGGTTCGATATACTCTGGGCGAGAAAGGGAAGCAAATATTTGCAAGCAAGTATCAGTTTCATTTGCCAACTGAGGCAGAATTGGAGGCGGAGATTAAGAGAGAATTGAAGGATATTAAATATCGTTTGGCTCATGAGGGTCAAAAAGAGGAAAATCTCGATGAGTTTAATTAAATCTTTTGTTTTCAAATTTTGGAGTTGGGTTTGCAGTTGGATTTGTGAGAGACAAAAACGTCTTGGATTAGAAAATATGTTGCAAGATGAATTAAAAAAGATTCAAGAAGTTTTAAAAAATGCTTCTAATTCTATTATTGCTAGTCCAGATCCTTTGATGGGAAAAATAGGTTTAAGCGAAAATAATTGGTCAATTTATGATCAAAATAGGCCGAATTTATACTTGATTCAAGACCAAAAAAGAAAGATATTTATTAAATGTTACAATGAAACCATTGATAATTATAATCGAGTATACAATGTACAAAATAAAAATTTTGAAACTTTTGAACAGGGTTGGATTGATAGCGGATTGTCTTGTGGTGACATAAGAAAATATGAGCAAAATGGAGTAAGGAATGAGATGTCTACATTTGAGAAAGTCAGAAAATTGGGAAGACTACTTAAGAATAAAGCCGACATTAAAGAAGTGATTGAAGAAAATTTGAAATTGATTTCAAGATCACTAGAGGAATTATCTAATGCATAATGCGATCAAAAAAATGAGGCAAAGTCGAATATTTTTGACCATTTATGCTGGTATTTCTTTGTTTGTAGCTTCGCAGAGATTTTGAAATTCAGCCGATGAGTAATATGTAGTAAATCGCCCGGATTGGCGTCCTAGCAGACCCTCCGGCCCAAGAGTTTAATTCAATAGGTAAAGCAAGCAATCTGACATTAAATCAATCAAATACATTTAGAATATTTGATGTCATCTTTTTAGACCGGACGCTATTTTTATCGATTGATAAGACTCATAAGAACAGCTACACTATTTTTCTTGACGAGGGGTGTTTTAAAGTGCTGGTTATATATTGATGCATTAGAAAGGCTTGCTTTAAAGAAATCGAAAGAGTTCATCAGTTTAATATTAAAGATGTTAGAAATTGATGGGTTAGAAATGGCGATAAAGGACAACTTCTGAGGAGTACCACAAATGATGATGTGTTGTTTACAAAATGGATATGTTTAATTGGCTTAATGTTCTCGCAATTCTCTAATAGCTCTACAAGTTCAAAAGTGGCTAGATCTTTTATCAAATAAAAAGCGCAGGAAAGAAGAGATTTTTACTATTCTGATGGAAACTCGCGCTCAGCCCCTTTCGTTTGAACATGTTCGGGCATTAAATCGAATTGATATTGCATTTTATAATGACAAGGAAATTACCAGAGCCTGGAATGCTTACCGCGATCGCTTAAACTCTTACCCAAAAGAAGCAGGAGAGGAGGAGCAAAGAATGTGGAACGATAAAACACCTGGAAAAATGGCCAAACTACTTTCTGAGATGTCAAAACTACTAGGATATGATTTTGAAGAAACACTTTTAATAAAAGGTGCCTATATACCAGTGGCTCATGGAAGGTTTGATTCAGAACAAGCTGCGATTAGACAAGGGTTAGTTGAATTGTTAGCCTTTAAAAATCCCCTGAAGGTCGAGTTGGTTGAAAAAAAGACTATCGATTCTAAGTTATAAGAGCAATGTATTGTTATTTTTCTAATTTAAGCATCTGGGGTTAGGTTCAAACAAGCAACAAGCTGCCGCTTGTCACTTGTTTGGGCTTGCCTTCGACTGTCGATAGACTGTATTCTTTCTAGGCGAGTGATGCATGAAAAAAATAATAGCGGTAGAAAATTATAAACTAAGTAATTTAGGTAAGATCAATATAATTTTAGGAAAAAATGGCTGTGGGAAGAGTACTTTATTAAAAAAAATGGAGTCTGGATGTTCTTCGGAATCGGGATATGGAAAAGTTAAATATATAACCCCTGAACGAGGAGGAGTTTTAATTTACCAACCAGGAATAGAACTAAATATCACAAATGATCCAAATAGTTTATCTAATCAACGAAGAACAAATAGGTTAGGGAATTTTCGAGAACAAAGTGTAGCACAATTCAGGAGTTTGGAATTAAATTTTTTGCGTGATATGGAAGATAATCTAGAGAAAAGACGGGATCCTGATCATCGTTTCTCAAATTATTTTAATAAAATAAATTCATTATTAGATAATATTGAAATTAGGCGAAATGGGCAATCATTTAAAATTTATAAAAGGGGATCAGGA
>JABDGQ010000027.1 GCA_013285965.1 Chlamydiota bacterium | reverse complement strand
ACTATTGAAGTTTTGCAAGGGATGAATTTTGATCGCGGATACATCAGTCCATATTTCTGCACAAACTTGGAGAAAATGATTGTTGAGATGAACAACATGCAGATTTTATTGGTTGATAAAAAGATTTCAAATATTCATGAATTATTACCGATCCTTCAAGCTGTAGCAACAACAGGACGAGAATTGCTTATTATCGCTGAAGATATTGAAGGCGATGCTCTCTCAACATTAGTAGTAAATAAACTACGTGGTTCCCTTAAAGTAGCTGCTGTTAAGGCTCCAGGTTTTGGTGACCGTCGTAAAGCTATTTTACAAGATATTGCTACGTTAACGGGTGCAACTGTAATTTCCGAAGAAACTGGCATGTCACTTAAAGAAATACCTGTTAGTATGCTAGGGGCGGCCGAAAAAGTTACTATTTCAAAAGAGTCTACTACTATTGTTGGCGGAAAAGGTAATGCTGAAGAAATATCGGCACGTGTTAAGCAAATCGATGCTGAAATTGCACAATGTAAAAGTACCTACGATAAAGAAAAATTAGAAGAGCGTAGAGCCAAATTAAGTGGTGGTATAGCAGTTATACGTGTGGGTGCGCAGTCTGAAGTAGAAATGAAACAAACTAAGCAAATGTTTGATGATAGTTTGAATTCTACTCGTGCTGCCTTGGAAGAAGGTATTGTACCAGGTGGTGGTGTAGCACTGCTCAATGCTAGCCGCATAATAGATACTTTACATCTTGAAGGTGATGAAGCAATAGGGGCAAAAATTGTACGCACTGCCTGTGAAACACCATTCAAACAGATTGTTTGCAACGCCGGTTTTGATGGCAATGTATTGCTAAATCAAGTATTACAATCACCAAAAAAGTATGGCTTTAATGCTCTTAAAGATACAGAAACGCTAGAGGATTTGGTGTTAGCTGGTGTTATTGATCCTGCTAAAGTACCAAAAAACACTTTAACTTTTGCCGCTTCAACAGCAGGTATGGTTTTGCTTTCTGAATGTTTAATTATTGATGCCGACGAAGAAAAAGAGGAAGCCGAAGAGAGTTAAGCTAATAGCCTGAATTTTGAGTTTTTTGTCCTTTGTAATTAGTCAAAGGGCAAAAAAAACTCAAAATTCAAGTTAATAAGCATTCTGATTGAAGTCATGCCTCGATTAATACTATATTTTTCTATTACCTTATTTGTGGCCATGTGGTGGCTTTTAGCTTTTGGCTATTTTGCCCCAATATCAAAAAGTTTTGACAAAACGACCACAGTTAATCCTACTAAATTAAATTCCATAATCCTCAATGACCTGCCACCTATTGATCGCCAGCTGATACACAATGCTTTGAGCGGTAATGTCTCAGATATGCTCAAATGCATTACACAATGGGAAAACGAAGCTCAATTTTTACTAAAGTTGGGGATAAGGGGTGTGCATCTATTAATGCCCTCCGATTATCTACAGGCTATTGTATTAGCAAATTTTTTAAATGATACCTCTGTAGAACAAGTGCGCAAATTCAACAAGATGTACATCGCACGCTCCATTGTCGATGATCTTGGTGTCTTATGTCCAGTTGATAATCTTGAGGAACCGCACTTCTTACCACAAACATATTCTGCAGCTAGTTTTTTGTTGGCCATTGCACCAGCACATGAAATTTTAGCAATACCGGGCGGCCTGCGCAATTTAACGCAACTTTACGATAGTATAGATTTGCATTGTATTAGCCATGACACTGAGGAACTATATGGTGATAAACTATTTATGGCTAAACCAACATTAGCATTTATTGCCCCATATTCAAATCCAGCGACTATTGCTGCTTTACAACAACATAAGATCCACTGCTATACATTAAATTACGCCAATACACTTGAGGAAATTAAACATTCTTTGTTGAAAATCGGCCTGGCCAGTGGTCATCCCTTAGAAGCACAATTATTAGCTCTTTTCATGGAAGCCGCTTTTTGTTTTATAGACAATCGTTTTTGCGTTTTACAACAAGCTTGGCGCAGCGACAATAATTTAAAAGCTTTATATCTACAAGAGCATCATCATCACGCCTTACCAACGACCTTTTCTTTACCCGGTCAACTAATGCAAAGAGCAAGTTTATATTTTTCTGCACTGAGCTGTCCAATATCTATTAGCATCGATCAATGCTACGAGCCCTATGCGCAAGAGAAAATTGCCTTATCCGACCCCCAATGCATTTTATTAGCTACATATTCAAATAATAATTTACAAAATAATAGACCGGTAAATTCACTACTACAACAATCTAACGCCTATCGAAATGACAAAATATTTTACCTTGAAGAAGCAATACAAACCTCACCCACTCAATATATTGTGTTGGCATACTTAGATATTTTTAATGCTTTAAATAAAGCTTGCCAATGAAAATTAATTGTATCATTCAAGTCACTTGTTTTTCCCTAATCCTATTAGCTATCGGTATATTAATACATGGTGATATGCCTTTAAAAATGGTAATTGAAGGTCTACTTCTTCGCGTGCAAGGTCAATCGCAGGTATGGAATCCATTATTAGACGAAAGGCTCCCGCGCTTGATCATTTTGATTTGCACTGGCGCTTCCCTTGCAGTCGCAGGCATGGCCATGCAAGCTCTCTTTCAAAATCCTTTAGCTTCTCCGGGCCTATTGGGCATTACCTCAGGTGGTGGTCTTTTTGCACTTATAGTTTTTATCTTTGATTTGCAGAGTTCCTATCCATTCATGCTACCGATGGGCACATTTTTGGGATGTTTGCTTACACTTTGCTTAATCTATGCTTTGGCAGCTTGGCAGTATGGTATGCGTTTATCTAATTTAATTTTGACAGGGATTGCGATTTCGACTTTATTTACCGCAGCCCAAGCTGTAATACTATATGCCTTAAAAGATAATTGGCAATTTCTTCAGACAATGCTCGAATGGGAGTCTGGTTCGACCATGGATCGCACTTGGCAGCAAGTTCACATGCAGATGCCGCTGACTTTAATCGGACTATTTGGCTGCTGGTACTATCGCATGGAGCTAAATATTTTATCATTAGGGGAAGAAGAGGCCAAAAGCTTGGGCGTAGAGGTAGAGCAAGTGCGTTGGCGACTTTTTCTTTGTGTTGCTTTATTAGTAGGAGGGGCTTTAGCAGCCATAGGGGCAATTGCTTTTATTGGTCTAATATTACCCCATATTGCTAGATGTTTAGTGGGGGTTGACCATCGCCGCTTACTTCCATTGTGTGCCGTCGGCGGCGCCGCTATGCTGGCACTGCTAGATTTAAGCTTACGCTTTTTTGAATTATATCGTGTATCTATTGGCAATTTTTCGGCTATTATCGGCGGCTGTTTCTTTTTATATCTATTGTTCCAAAAGCAAAAAACACAAGTAGACTACTTATGAATTTGCACTTGGATCGCTTAAGTTATTGTTTGAATAATAAAATCTCATTAATTCACGATATTTCATTTAATTGTACTGCTGGTCAATTATACGGCATATTAGGACCCATTGGCTCTGGGAAATCTACTTTGTTAAAGGCCATAGCAAGAGTATGGGAGCCAACTGCAGGTAGTGTATACTGGCAAAAAACCAATTTAATGACTTTGAGCCGTCGTCAAGTCAGTAAAATTATTTCATTAGTACCCCAAAATCCTTCCATTTATTTTGACTGGTCTGCATATCAAATGGTAGCCATGGGATGTTATTTTGAATGTAAACAAAATCAGGCCGCTGTCATTATTCAAGATGCCTTAATGCAAGTTAATGCCTGGCATCTGCGCAATCGAGCACTTTCGCAACTTTCTGGGGGTGAGCGTCAGTTGATATATTTAGCACGGGCCATAGCTACACAAGCACCCATTATTTTACTAGATGAGCCCACTGCCCATCTTGATTTGCACCATCAATTGACTATTTGGAATTTATTAACCAGCTTAGTAGCTAAAGAAGGTAAAATATTGCTAGTAGCTACGCACGACCTAACGGCAGCCAAACGCTTTTGTGATCATTTAATAATTATCAAAAATGGTATCTGTGAATTAACTGGAGAAAGTGCCACAACTTTGACTGACGAATGTTTAAAAAATATCTTTGGTGCCCGCTATGATGACAACCAAAGATATTTTGAAATCATTTAATCCAAGTTATTTAATATTTAGCAAACGAGGCAAATTTAGGCTGTACTAATTTTATTAAATCTGATGTTTGCATGCTAATCGATTCGCCAGGTTGCCCACCATCAAAAACGACAGTATTAGTGGCTTGAATTTTATCATCAAAAAACACCTCCAAACCTAGTAATAAACCAAAAGGAGGCACTCCACCGATGACGATTCCAAAACGCTCTTTAATAACTGCAGGATCTTCAAACTCACAACGCTCGCCTAATAAAGCAGCCACTGCTTTCATATCAAGCTTAGTATTGGCTAAAATATTCATTTGGTAATTTTTTTTACTCTGTTTTCCACTTAAAATTAGCGCTTTGATCTTAATGTTATTTTCTTCATTACTATCCATAGTAGCTATGGAAGTTTGATTGTATTGATAATCCATTTGGTGATGCTTAAGTAGACGAATTATTTCATTACGCACATTCTCACCCCCAAAAAACATATGTGCTTTTATTCGTTTTCCAGCTATCCGTTTAGGATCGGAGGGAAACAAAGAGGCTTCACGAATATTTTTCAATCCTAATAGAGTCATGGTCAATCTCTCCAAGCCCATCCCAAAACCACCATGTGGAGGCATGCCATATTTAAATATACTTAAGTAATCTTCAAACTCATCTGGCTGCATTCCTTTTTCGGCTAGTCCTTGCAACATCGATGTGTAAGTATGTCTCCTTTGGCCCCCCGAGGTAATTTCTGTACCAGCACACAATAGATCAAACGTATTAGTGATTTCTGGTTGTTCATCATTAGGATAAGCGTAAAATGGCCGTTTGGCAGTTTTCCAATCAGTGATGAAAATTAAATTAGTGCCAAATTCTTCAAAAGCATATTTGCACAATTCCCGCTCGGCGGCAGGACTCAAATCCGGCTCATTTCGTTCATCAATGCCTGTGCGCTGAAAATAAATTTCTTGAGCGCGCGCAAAGCTCACGCGAGGAAAGGGAACGTTCATGGGCGCTTCTATAATTTTAGCGTCCAATAACGCAATTTCATTGGCATAGCGGCTTTGTAAATAATTGACGATATACTTAATGCAATTTTCCTGTACATCCATGATCTCGTGCCAATGTTCAAAAAACCCCATCTCAAACTCAAATTGTTTTCCTTCGGTAAGATGGCGTGAAGTTTGTGATGGTTCAGCCCGAAAAAATGGCATTAAGGCGTAAACGCGTTCATTTACACCAACCATAATTTGCTTATATAATTGGCTACTTTGCGCCAATGTGGCTGTATGACCAAAGTAATCTACGTTGAAAAATTCTGCTCCCCCTTCGGATGAGGCGCCAATTAAACTTGGCGAAAAATATTCTACAGCTTGAACCTTATCATTCATAAATAAACGATAAGCATGTGCAATAGCAGCTTGAATTTTAAACACCGCTTGCAAGTGGCGATTGCGTAAAGCGATGGCTCGATGATCGAGAATAAACTCTAAATCGGTAGGAATTATTGGTTTATAGTATTCAATCAGCGGAGCATGAGTAACTGGCACTTCAATGTCGATTCTAGCATCAATAATCTCCACGCCTAACACCGTTTGCGTAGAGGCAATAGCAGTTCCATGCACGGCTAATATCGAGCCTGGTTGCAAATGAGTTAGTTTGCGATATTCATCCTTATCCTCAATAACAACCTGCACAAATCCGGTCCGATCGCGCAAAATCAAAAAATTAACTTTTCCAAATTGTCGAATATTGTTTAACCAACCGCGCATTTCTATCGTTTGGTTAAGATGGTGTAATAATTCAGCAGCCAGTATGCGCGCCATTGTCATTCCCCTATGTTGTAACTCACCCTTACTCTTTTAACCTGAATTTTGAGTTTTCTCATCCTTTGGATTTTGTCAAAAGAGCAAAAAAAAACTCAAAATTCAGGTTTTTGGTATCTATTCGAAAATTATGCATTAGATGAATGTGTAATGCTCCTATCCCCTTTACCGCGTTCAAAAGGCATTAATCAAAAATGCAGATTAAGTAAACAAAGCTCTTTTTTTTCAGTCACATACAGTTATGCAACAATTCCAATATATTGATCAATAAAAAATATAAAATTAAATTAGCCAATTCAGACGACCTATTTTTTTAATTAATTAAAAACATTAATTAATTATTAAACACAAAACATTGTTTTAATATATAAATTATGTTATAATAAGTTTTAATTTTTTAAAAATAGTTGAGAGGAACAAAATGTCGATTCTACAAACAACAATAAATAGTTTGTATTCAGGATTGCAATTAAATTTAATGGCTGCTCGAAATTTTGGTGCTTTATGGCAACGAGATCCTTCTTTTGTACAAAACGTTGCATTGTCTATTAATGCCGCTTTGCAAGGTTTGCACACAGGTAGTATGCTTAACACACATAAATATGTAGAATTAAGCAATTTTTTAGAATGCACAAAGACATTTGATTTAGTAGAAGCTATAATTTTTATTTCTACAAAGATTTTTAACCTAACCAAGCCCGCCACAGAGAATATAGATAGAAAGGACGAACCAGACCACCTAAAGAGCGTTTTAGCTAACCTGGCTGAGTGCGCTATCGTCAGCTTTAAGATCGGCCTTATCTTAGATTATATTAATAGGTGGAAAGTCATTGATTTGACAACACTTGCACAAAAAATTGAAGATGTGCCCATTTTAAGAGAACTTAAAGAATTAGCTTTTAGCCAAGTGCTTATAACTGCACTGAGCATATACTACATCTCCCAATCCTTGATTACTATTAAAACAATGAGCACTCAAAGCACAGAAGAGCGTCAGACTAACCCCTTAATGAGCAAACTAATCTATCAATTAAGTGGCAGCACTTTTTATACCACTACAGCGATTTTTGGCGCACATTCAAACTGGATTATCTGTGCTTATAAGACCTACAAAGTGCTTTATCAAATTATCGAATTTAATGAATCAAAAAAAGGAACAACTTAATGCATAGTATAACTTTTGGCACTGTGCTCAATAATTTCAATTCTATGATCGGAATTATTGCCATTAATCGTATAGTTTTATTGTTACCTAGTTTCGTAGGCTCATTTGATATGCGTTCGATGCACGCTACTTCTAATATTATTAATGATTTTATCAGTAAAACCAAGATTTTAGGAAGATTATCTGATTGGATAGGTAAACAAGACAATGTGTATTTTTTGCAATTACCAAAAAAGAAAGCAAAGAACGTTACTACAGAAGCTCCTGAAGTCAATTATGTAACAACTTTCTTCTCAATAGCAGGCGTGTGCGACGCATTGCTGTTTTTAAACAATTATTGTAATACTAATTGTCTCACACCAGTTTGCCCAGTATATGAGGACTGTGTCAATCGATTTGGCAGTTTTAGCGTGTTTAATCAATCTACAGAACTTGTTTTGCTTAAAAACATCAAAGACCTCTCTGTAGTTTTAGCCTTGTCTATTAACACTTATAGCAAGCTGAGCAGCTATTTAAATAATCAAGACTTTGATAAAAATAATGTAGCACAAACTCTAGCAGAAAAAGTATTATCTATAGCCAACATGATAAAGACAATTTCTCCAATCGTTTTTATTGGCTTAAGTCTACTCAAAGTCAATCCTGATATCATGTTTTACGCCTCATTAGTGAGCACTTTATCGTTAACTACTACCGTAGCGCTAACGACACCACAATAGTATACTTATTTCGAAAGAAGTATATTATAATATTGTGTTTTATTATAATAACTTCTCTGATAAGTAAAAAGGTGCTTTTTATATGGATAGTTTGATAAATATAAAAATAAGTGACAATCAATTTTTTAATATCAAAGGTGATGAACTAACTATTGATAGCTGCAAAGAAATTGGCATAGCATCTATTACAGATTATTTGGCGAAAAGTATGTTTGCTAAATTCAATAAAATAAAACTAGAAAATGACCAGCAGTATCAGGTGCTGCAGTATAACCTGAAATTTATTAAAACAAAAATACAGAAACACAATAACGCTTGGCCTGTTAAATGCGCTAATTGGCTAGGCTTGAATATTCTGATTAATAAACTTGGTCTGGATAAATATAATTTTTTTGTCAGTCTTAAAACTTGCGACACTGCGGTAATTGACAATTTTATCTTCGTTCTTATCTATAATGAGATGATGAAAAATTCAGAAGACGAGGGTCTTCCGGGAGGAGTAATCACAAGGATTTTAAATTTTATTATGAGCTCTGAGCATGATTCCCTTTCATTTAATAATCTTAATTTAACTAAAATACCGAGTATCATATTCACACATCCGTCTTTTTCCAGTCTTAAGACACTAGATCTTTCTGGAGGAAATCAGTTGACTGCTTTGCCAGCTGAAATTGGTAAGTTGACAAATTTGCAGAAATTAGATCTTAGTGGAAATCAGTTGACTACTTTGCCAGCTGAAATTGGTAAGTTGACAAATTTGCAGCGATTAAATCTTAGAGCAAATAGGTTTACTAATTTGCCAGCCGAAATTGGCAATTTGACTAATTTGCGAGAATTATATCTTTTTGGTAATAACTTGACTACTTTGCCAGCTCAAATTGGCAATCTAGCTATGTTAAGTATATTACATCTTTATAGAAATCAGTTGACTACTTTACCAGCCGAAATTGGCGATCTGACTAATTTGCGACAATTATATCTTTTTAGTAACAACTTGACCAATTTGCCAGCCGAAATTGGCAATCTAAATATATTAAGCAGCTTAGATCTTAGACACAATAGATCTTTAACAGGTCTTCCTGCTGAAATTTTAAGATTACCTCAAACATGTACAGTGGATTTAACAGGCTGCGACTTATCGGAAACCGTATTGGGCAATTTAAGGCAAGCTACTGATCAGCCCGACTATGATGGACCTGATTTTAGTTATTCTATGGAAGCAAGAGGTGTGGTAGATGAGCGTAGTGCAGAAGAGTTGTTAAAAGAACTCTTTCAAAAAGTTAAGCAAGCCTATGATCCAACATTACTGGAGCGCATATCAAAAAATACAAGTAGAGAAAACGTTAAAAGCTTGCGTACTTGGCTGTCTAGATTGTCTTCAATGAAAGATTATCAATCAGGGCAACCTTGGCTACCTGCTAAAATTTTAAGTTTTTTAAATTTAGCGATAGAAGATAAAAATTTTAGCGATAAATTTTATGTCATTATCAATGGTGCTGCTGACACCTGTGGCGATCGAATGGCTCTCTCAGTAATAAACTTAGGGGTGGCTTATCAATTAACA
>JABDGQ010000026.1 GCA_013285965.1 Chlamydiota bacterium | reverse complement strand
GCAAAGTTGAGGTAAGGTGAGTTTTAAATTTGTGCATTTTGTGTATTCACGGCTAGCCAATCATCATCGTCGCTCTCACTTATATTTGGCAGCGCTTCTAATCCCTCTTCAACCCAGCCTTCGCTAATGAATGGAAAATCAAAAACACCTAACATCACCAAAACAAATCTATTAAATCTTTTTTGAATTTCGTCTGATGAATAAACAGAAACATCATACAAAGTGAATCTTTCCAATATTTTTTCTTTATCCTCATCGCTCATAACATTGTTTTGTTCAATAATGACTTTTACATATTCGGCAAAATGGATGTGACCAAGTTCTTTTATCACCCCATCAATACATTCTTCATATTCATTGTAAATTTGATTGCGCATTTCTTTAAGTGTAGGATTACTCCACAGGTAAAATTGATCAAAGCCAAAGCGGCGCTCCTCCTTTGATAGCGGCACAATACCATATTTAAGAGCTATTTGGTATATATTCAGAGTATGAACATCTTCAGCTATAGCGACGGCTTCATTGTCAGTAACCTCTTGGCCTATTTTTTGAAGATTGCCTTTAGCAACTAATGGAATAACGCTGATTATTTTTTTATAAAGTGCGTTTACCAATTTCTCACGATGCATTTCTAGCGTTAGTTGTAATAGGCACTCATAATGTGCATTTGCATTATCCCCCTTTAAAGAGTGCATCGCAGAATACATTATTATACCGTTTACCAATTCTTTGGCTGCCCTTTTGACACCCAAAGCACAATATTCGCCCCCTTCAATAGCCAATTTCAATAAAGTATCTTCAATAATTACCATATCCAAATGATTTGTTGGATCAAGAGTCAGTAAGTAGCCACAAATGCGTGCGCAGTACCTGATGGCTTCGGTGAGGTGTGTTTGCAAACCTTCGATACGTCGCTCATCACTAAGTGCTTTGACCAACTCTTGTAGTTGCTTTTCAAGCTGCTTTGCTAAAAAAATTTCTTTAGTAAGCGGTGTGGCTAACTCTTTTTTTTCTACTATTTCTTCAGCAGTAAGTTCTTGACCCAATTTCTCTTTGGCAACCAGGGTCTCAAACAACTCTTTTCGGGAGCTGTTTAAATTGTCAATATGCAATTTTAGATAATATTCAAAAGTCGATTTGTTCACTTTTTTTTTGTCAGCGGGAAACTGCTTTTTTAAAAATTTAATAAAGCGATCGTCATCGGCAAAAGAATTTTTTAGTAAAATATATTTATCTTTCCAAATAATACCTTGAAAAAGCACCAGTAACTTTGTGAACGCCTTATCTTCAGGCAATTTTTCTAATCCACCTAAAGACTTGGCACAGTGAGCCGGATTGATGGTAAATTTATTGGAATAAGAAGGGGTGTCTAAAATGGCATTTATTTGTGTAAATGTTAGATGTTTATTTACAATAAGCGGAGCTTCGATTTCTTCAATCGTTGGCCCCCCTAAATCGATCAATTTTTTAAAAGTTTTGTCAACTTTGGCTTGCATGAATTTGTTAAAATGATCGTTATAGCTCAAAAGTTGTACACTGGCTATAGTGGGGAGTATTATTCCACCATTGAGAAGAACACTAAAACTGGCAATAGTAGGTAGATACTTTTCCATAACACGACTTATATTGATTGGTACAAAACCATTAGAATCGCCTAAGTGATAAATCATCGGTGCCATAATTCCAGCGGCAAAATAAGAACTACCAGCGCAGGGCAGAGCAAGGGTGCCGGCAATCATCGCTATCTTTGTAATGCTTCCTAAATTCTCCGCAAAATATGTACACAATTTTTCAGAATCTGTACTTAATTTATCGGGAATATAGTCAAGATAGCCACTTCTACATATAGCGGGTGATTGGAAAGCAACAATAGATTTTACAAATTTCATCCCATCTTCATAATGCCCTTGTTTTGCAGCGGCAAATACAGGGCAAGCCAACCATCCCAATAAGGAGGCACTTTGCAACATTAAGCCCACACCTGTACTTGTGTAAGTGTTTGGAATGGCATTGCTCAATTGACCACCAATCACACAGAACTGACTAATTTGCGAGGCTTGTGAAAATGCACCTAGATAGTCATTTGTCCCTTTTTTCACCTCAGCTTCTTGTGTCGATGCTTTTGTATAATTATATCCGGCACTGGCACCTTTAATAGTAGCAACTAACATAATTTTTTCTCCTAGATTAATTCAAAGAACGACAGTTGCTTAAAGACAGATATTTTCTTTTTAGGTAATCGATAATAAAAGCATTTTTTAAATTCAGTTAATTGTGATGTTTAAAATATTGAATTTCTCTTTCATGTTTAAGGGCAGCCTCACGTGTGTCAAAAGTTCCTAAATTTTTTCTTTTGCCGGTTTTAGGATCGACTGAACGCGAATATATACGATAGTTTCCGTTTTTAAGTTTGCGTATCATCGCTTATGCTCATTTTAGTCATTAGGCTTCTTTGGAAAGTACACTTATTTGTTAAAATTGTCTAATAACTTTACAAATTAACATCTTCATCTTATGGTAAAGTTGTCTTTTAACAAGTGCTTAGTTTTACTGAAATTTAAAATATTGGAGATGAAAAATGAGCAGTGTAAGCTCTTCACAAAAATTGTATCATTACAAATAAGATCCAGACAATTATTGTGACTTACGTTTGCTTAATCGCATAAGGCTTTATGCATATGATAGTAGGAGGGACCAGTGTTTTTAATGATTCCACCACCCATGCATATCTCACCATCATAGAAAACAATCGATTGGCCAGGAGTGACGGCCCGTTGTGGTTGATCAAATACTACCTTGACCATGTTGCTATCGTCTTTATCTTGATAAATTGTGCAGGGTTGATCAGTTTGTCTATAGCGAACCTTAGCCTGACATTTATAGGGAAGTGTCGGGCTAGTGATTAACCAATTCAATTGTGTGGCCCTTAATTCATCACAATAAAGAGCGGGATGATCAGAACCTTGTATCACTATTACTACATTGTGCACAAGATCCTTGCCCACCACAAACCAAGCTTCACCTGCTCCACCAATAGCTAAGCCTTTGCGTTGTCCTAGCGTATAAAAAGCGGTCCCCATGTGTTTGCCCACAATCTTCCCATCTAACGTTTCAAAGTTACCAGGAGTTGTGGAGACATACTGACTTAAAAATTCGCGAAAATCTCGTTTGCCAATAAAACAGATGCCTGTGCTATCTTTTTTATTAGCCGTGATTAATTGATGTTGTTGCGCTATTTGACGAACATGAGGCTTGATTAAATCGCCTATCGGAAATAGTACTTTTGGCAAGACAGAGCGATTGATCGCATAGAGAAAATAAGTTTGATCTTTATTAGGATCTTTCCCTTTCACTAAGGTTGCATTTTTATTTTGGCAATAGTGACCTGTAGCCAGGAAACTGGCACCTAATTCCATTGCTTTTTCAAAAAAAACTTTAAATTTGATTTCGCGATTACATAAAATATCAGGATTTGGCGTGAGTCCTATTTTAAAGTCGGCAATGCATTTTTCAAATACCGCTTTTTGATACTCTTGTGCAAAGTTCATAGTGTAGTGGGGGATAGCTAAGCTATCACAGACACGCCGCACATCATCGTAATCATCAGCGGCCTTACAACGTCCCCATTCATCGCTCTCTTCCCAGTTTTTCATAAACAAGCCAATGACTTGATAGCCTTGTTGTTTTAATAACAAGGCCGAGACAGATGAGTCAACGCCACCAGACATGCCCACGATAATTGTTTGTTGCGCACTCATTTTTTAAAAAACCTGTTAAAAATAGCCATTTTAACATACTAAGGTTAGGATATTCAATAGTAAATAAATGTAATTTCGAAAGGAGTCTAGTATAATTCGAATTAATGAACTCAATGAATTAAGCAAGAAAAAGTTAATCTTTTTTGTTTTCCTTTTTGTGCAATTCTTCTAATTTTTGGATATCTTCACGTATTTTTTGCATGTGTCCTCCGCCATTGGCTATTGATGACCAGTAATCCTTCGTGACTCTATATTGGGATAGCTCTTCGTAAATTTTCACTCTTTGTTCGCCAAAAATCGTATTAATGTCTCGTGAAGAAGGTGGAGCGTAGGGGCTTTTATTATTTCTAAAAATTCTATCTAGTTCGTTGAATTTATCTGCTATTTTGGCAGCCGCATCAGGAGGTAGAGGTTGACTATTCCAAAGGTGTCTAAAAAACATAGTATCAGCTCCTACGCTAAATTTATCGCGCAAGCCACCTAGAGTTCTAACCCCTTCTAAAATATAGGCAATACCCACTCCAATAGCCATTGCAAAAATTGCTCCGACTCGCTCTATTTTTTGTTGGGCAAGAGGTTTATTATGCAATTCTTGTATAATTTCATTTTCTAATTTTTCTACTTTAGCTAATTTTTCTTGTGGAGTACCGCCAACATCTTCTCTAAATTGTATTAATTCAGGTCTTAATGGCGTCATAATTATACCTCATTATATTACTATAATTTAGATATAATTTAATTGTAGTTTAAAATAATATTAATTACAATAAATTGCGATTTTGATTAGCTAAAACAACAAAAAAACTACTTGTTATATGCTGCCTTCAATGCCAATATCCACAACAGCACTTGCATCAATTGACTGCACGAGGATTGAAACTTTATTATGATAAACCTCTAAAAAACCTTCGGAAGTTTGATAATAAGATTTTTGATTGTTTTTATCGGTAATGATTAATACGCCCGCTTTCAGAGCCGTGATAAGGGGAGCATGGTCGGTTAAAACACCTAAATAGCCTTCGCTGCCATAAGCAATAAGAGCAGTAACCTCATCATCAAAAAAAACTTGCTCAGGTGTTAGTACTTGTAAATGATACATGGTAGCGTTATTCTTTATCTTTTTTCATATTTTGCCCCTTTTCCAAAACCTCCTCAATGGATCCTACCATATAAAAGCATTGCTCATGCACATGGTCAAGTTCGCCCTCAATAATCATTTTAAAACTTTTAATAGTATCGACTAATTTGACAAAACGTCCAGGTTTACCGGTAAAAGTTTCGGCAACAAAAAAAGGTTGTGAGAGAAATTTTTGAATTTTGCGGGCCCGCTGTACTATTAAGCGATCTTCTTCGGAAAGTTCATCAATTCCCAAGATGACAATGATATCTTGTAAGTCTTTATATCTTTGCAATATTTTTTGCACCTGACACGCTACTTCATAGTGTTCATCACCAATGATAGCAGGGTCCAATATTCTTGAGGATGATGCCAATGGGTCAACTGCTGGATAGATACCCAATTCTGCAATTTGTCTTGAAAGTGCTGTAGAAGCATCTAAATGGGTAAAAATACCGGCCGGTGCGGGATCTGTATAATCATCAGCAGGTACATAAATAGCTTGCACGGAAGTTATAGAACCTTTTTTAGTCGAGGTAATTCTTTCTTCCAACGCTCCAATGTCTGTGGCTAAAGTCGGTTGATAACCAACTGCCGAAGGCATACGCCCTAAGAGGGCCGATACTTCTGAGCCAGCTTGCACGAAGCGAAAAATATTATCGATAAATAAAAGGACATCTTGTCTTTCTTCATCGCGAAAATATTCAGCCATGGTCAAGCCAGTCAATGCAACGCGCATGCGTGCTCCAGGTGGCTCATTCATCTGTCCAAAAACTAAGCAGGTTTTTGCAAGAACACCAGATTCTTTCATTTCCAGCCATAAATCATTACCCTCGCGTGTACGCTCGCCAACGCCACAAAAAACAGAATAACCGCCATGTTGCATGGCAATATTGCGTATTAATTCCATGACAATGACTGACTTGCCTACACCGGCGCCCCCAAATAGACCCACTTTACCCCCTTTGGGATAAGGAGCAAGTAAATCAATTACTTTAATACCAGTTTCAAAAATGGAAGTTTTAGTTTCTTGTTCATCAAAAACAGGAGCGCTGCGATGTATTGGTGAGCGTGGCCCTGCTTCTAATGGATTTTGTTGATCGATAGTATTGCCCAATAGGTTAAATAAACGTCCTAAAGTTTCCTTGCCCACTGGTACATTAATTGGTCCTCCCGTATCAATGACTGTCATACCGCGCATCAAGCCATCTGTTGATGAAAGAGCGATACAGCGCACTAAATTTTCCCCCAAATGCATGGCTACTTCAGCGGTAAGGTCAATATTTTTTTCTGGAATCTTTATAGTAATTGCATTTAATAGATTGGGCAATTCATGGGGAGGAAATTCCACATCAATAGTTGGTCCGATCACTTGTTTTAAAATTCCTTGGGCCATGTTGCTCCTATCGTAAGATTTCTGCACCAGAGGTGATTTCTATTAATTCTTTTGTAATGCCCGCTTGGCGCACTTTATTGCGCATCAGGGTTAATTTTTCAATCATTTCTTGCGCATTTTTGGTAGCTGAACGCATCGATGATATGCGGGCTGCTAATTCGGCTGCATAAGCATCGTTGAGGGCTGATTGTATTTTGGTAATGCAGTAATGTGGTAAAAGCTTGGCAAAAATAGAGGCAGCATCGGGCTCAAAGATGTAATTAATTTTTTGCTCTGTACTAGCTTTAGTCTCTATATTTAAAAATTTTTCAATCAGCACCTCTCGTACCATCAAATTGACAAAATGAGTATAAACCAGCCAGATTTCATCAAATTGACCATTTAAATAGAAATCGATCAAACTCATGCTAAATTCTTCGATTTGCAAATAGGTTATTTTGCCACCCCATTCAGGAATTTTATAAGCAATGTTTAAGCGGCTTTTGGCAAAATGTTCACACGATTTACGCCCCACTGTTATCAGAGTAATTTGTGCAGAAGAATGTTTTTGTATAAATTTTTCAGCGGCACTAAATACTCCCTGATTATAACCACCACATAAGCCGCGATCGCCGGCAATTACCACTAGGCCAATTTTTTTAACTTCCGGTGTTACATTTACTGATGTAATTAAAGGGTGGTGTAATTCACCGGCTGCGGCAATCAAGCGCTCTAATATTTCGTTTAATTTTAATGCATATGGACGGGCCGATTCGGCCTTGACTTGTGCTTTACGCAAACGAGCCGCTGCCACCAATTCCATCGCTTGTGTAATTTTGCGTATGTTTCCAACAGCTAGAATCTTCTGACGCAGATCTCTTAATGTACTCATTTTGTGGCAAAATCTTTTTTAAATTGGGCGACCCCTTCATTTAATTTATCAAAAGTGCTTTGATCAAGCTCTTTAGTGTTAGTTATAGCGTAAATAATGTCGGGATATTGACTTTCGATAAATTTATACAACTCACTTTCAAAAATTTTTATGGAGTCTATGGGAAGATCATCGAGGTACCCTTGCGTCCCTGCAAAAATGATTAACACCTGCTGGGCTAGTGAAAATAGGGTGTTTTTATCTTGCTTGAGTATTTCTACCATTTTTTCGCCACGATTAAGCTGGGCTTGCGTCGTTTCATCAAGTTCTGAACCAAATTGAGTAAAAGCGGCTAGCTCGCGAAATTGGGCAAGATCTAAGCGCAAATTACCTGCAACTCTTTTCATGGCTTTGGTTTGTGCTTTTCCACCCACTCGTGATGCTGAAAGGCCTACATTGATGGCAGGGCGAATACCAGCATAAAATAGATTTGGCTCTAAGTAAATTTGGCCATCTGTTATAGAAATGACGTTGGTTGGAATATAAGCTGAAACGTCACTGGCTTGAGTTTCGACTACAGGAAGAGCGGTCAGGGAACCACCACCGAATTCTTCATTAAGTTTTGCTGACCTTTCTAAGAGGCGTGAGTGTAAGTAAAATATATCGCCAGGGTAGGCCTCACGACCAGGTGGTCTGCGCAGAAGCAACGCCAGTTGTCGATAGGCTTGTGCATGCTTAGATAAATCGTCGTAACAGCAAATGGCATGTTTTTTGTTATACATAAAGTATTCGCCGATAGCCACGCCAGCATATGGAGCAATATATTGTAAGGGGGCCGGTGTAGATGCACTAGCAATCACCACAGTAGTATATTGCATAGCCCCGCGCTCCTCTAGTTTTTGTACTAATTGCGCTACAGTGGATTCTTTCTGTCCAATGGCCACATAAATGCAGTAATTGTCTTTGTCCTGTTGATTGAGAATCGTATCAATAAGTATGGTAGTTTTACCAGTCTGGCGATCGCCAATAATTAATTCGCGTTGTCCTCGGCCAATAGGGATCATGGCATCAATTGCTTTAATTCCTGTTTGTACAGGCTCATTAACAGGTTGGCGTTGCACAACATTAGGAGCAATTCCTTCAAGCGGACGGAATTCAGTAGTATAAATAGGCCCCTTACCATCTAGTGGATTTCCCAGTGGATCGATGACTCGACCAATCAGGGCCTCTCCCACAGGCATAGAAGCAATTTTTCCAGTTCTTTTGACGATGTCTTGCTCTTTAATACCGACCTCAGAGCCTAGTAATACTACTCCAACATTATCAACCTCTAGATTCAATACGATACCGACAGTGCCGTTTGGAAATTCCACTAATTCGGACATCATTACATCATCAAGCCCCCACACCCGTGCAATACCATCGCCAATTTGGAGGACGTGTCCAATTGATTCAAGAGCCAATTTTTCATCGTATTTTTCTAAGTTATCGCGTATAACCCAAGAAACTTCTTCTGGTTTAAATGACATCGTACTCCTAGACTTGCGTTGCAATTAGCTTTTCTTTGAGTTTTCGCAATTTGCCAGACACGCTCCAATCGAGCATTTCATTGCCTATCACACAAATTGCACCCCCAATAATTTTAGGGTCGACTATTTTGTTTAAATTGATTTTTTTATGAAAATGTTGTTCTAACTTTTCTCTCAATTTGTTTTCACTATCATTATCCATAGCCACAGCAGTTACAATATCGGCTTCCCATACCCCCAGGTGAGCATTTACAAGCTGTTTGTAGGCATTGGCAATATTGTGTAAGTTGGTAAATTTTTCCTTTTGCAAGAGAAAAAAAATAAAATTTAAGAAAATGGGATCCAATCGGCTACTTAAAGTATTTTGAATAAGATTTTTTTTATCATGCAAAGCAATTTGTGGTGAATTCAAAACACGCGTTAATTTTGGATAATCTTGCAGAATTTGTAATAATGTTTGGAAATCAGCTAAACGTTGTTCTAGGATGTTTTTTTGACAATCAAGATCAAATAATACTTTAGCATAGCGAGGTGAGATGGTGTTTTCTATCATTTTAATGAGGCCTCTTGCACAAAATTTCCGATCAGTTTTTTCTGATTTTCATCATCTAATTTTTCTTTTAAAATTTGCTCAGTGATCTTTATGACCAGTGTAACCATTTCATTTTTGAGTTGATTTTTGGCTTTGGCGATTTCGCCACTTATCTCCAAACTGGCTTGTTGCAAAATTTCTTTAGCTTTTGATTGCGCATTTTCTTGAATTTCCTGACTAATTTTATTTCCAGTGGCAACGCCTTCTTGAATTTTCTTTCTTGCATGTGTGTCGATTTCTTGCAAACGTTGTTCGTATTGCTGTGTTAACACTTTGATATTTTCTTTTTGGGATGCAATCTCATCAAACTCTTCTTGAATTTTGGCACGTCGTGCCGCAAGCATAGCGGCGCATCACCCAAAGCATTGCTAAGAAAGCAATAATTTGAATGATGATTTGACTTATATCCAATTTTAGCATTAGCCCATCCGTCCTAAGGCAATGAAAAATACGATTAAAGCATAGATTGTCAAAGCTTCTATTAAAGCTGCTCCAATAATCATGTTAGTTAAAATTTTTCCTGACGCCTCTGGTTGACGACCGATGGCTTCTAAAGCGCCTTTAACAGCGATCCCCAAACCAATTCCAGATCCAAGCGCCGCTAATCCTACACCTAGGGGGGCTGATAAAGCTAAAGCAGTTGGCACATCCATTTTTATTACCTTTGATTTTCAGAGTTTAAGTGAATCTCTTCACTATGAGGTATTGATAACAAGATATAAATCGTACTTAGCAAAGTAAATACTAAGGCTTGCATAACACTAGTCAATAGTCCTAAAAACATAAAAGGAGTTTGAATTGGAAAAAAATACAATAGACTGACTCCCACACCTGCAAAAAAAGCGATGAGAATTTTCTCACCCAATATATTACCAAACAATCGCAAAGCTAATGTAATTGGTCGCGAAATTTGCGTTAGCAACTCAATGGGAAACATTAAAGGGGCAATAGACCATTCTATGGCATTCTTAGGTGATCCCGCTAAATGATAAATAAAACCTTTGATGCCCATATTTTTAATATTTAAATATTGTACCATCACAAATACACAAATGGCTAAAGCAACGGTGATATTTAGATTTGAAGAAGGAGAAGCCATGAGGGGGACCAGACCTAATAAATTCATACTTAAAATATAAATAAAAAGTGTTCCCAAAAAAGGTACATATTTGGCTCCATCATGTCCAAGCACACTTGTAATAAAGCCACTAATCCCCTCCACTACATATTCCAAAAAATTTTGAAAGCCAGAGGGTATAACTTCTTTACTTTATTAAGCAATTGCTCTATGAAGTGCTCATAAAACAACAAAAAAACATTTTGAAAATTGTCTTACTTTTATTAATTAAGTTTCCACTCTTTTATAGTTTTGGTTTTGCCTTGTTATACTTTCAAGAAACAATCTCATGGGCTTTTTTAGTAGGTTTTAGTTTCATTTTAGCAATCAATATTAAAAGAAAAACATGGCTTATTATTCCACA
>JABDGQ010000025.1 GCA_013285965.1 Chlamydiota bacterium | reverse complement strand
CTACCCCATCACAGCCATCTAATCCTAAAAATGATACATTTAAAAAAAATTGAGATAATTTGAGTTCCTGTGCTACCTCTAACCAGATACCACGAAACTTACCTAGAGCTAAATCATTACCATCATTTTTTTTAGCTTCATCAGCCATTATATCAGGTTCATCCACTAAACGGGTACAGCCCTGTAAAACAAAGCCGTGAGGATTGAGAATCAAATGCGATTTTCGCAATCCATCTTCGGTATAATTATTACCTTCAAGGCCAAAACTGTGGTAATCTTGCCAAGGAATATATTGAGGAGCATAAGTGATAATTTCAATATCATCCGTACGCAGAGCACCTAGCCCTGTATAAGCTCCATGCAATGTACAAATGACAGTGCTTTTTTCTGTGCGCTGGCCAAGCAAAGCCATTGATTCATCGATTATTTGCGCTGTAAGGACCGGTAATGCTTCTTTATTATTTTCAGCACTCGTCAATATCTGGCTATAGGAATCAAACAAGGTCTCAATCAAGGGCCATAAAGCAAACAGCGGCGTTGTCTCTGGCATTAGTGCATTTAATTTGTTACCAATGTTGCGGGCGATATTGGCAAACAGATTATTTTCAGATATAAGTGCTACGCCACGAAAAAACAAATAGTTTAACAAACATACATTCAAATAATTAGCATCTTTTTGACGGACAAACAAACCCCTCAATGGCATAGCGTTATGATCAAGGATATTGAGTTGCCAACGTGCTAAATCAAGTACCACCTGTCTTAATGCATTTTGTTTATTACATAAGATTAAAAGAGTTCGAAAAATGCCATATTCAAGATGCTGCGGCAAAAAAGGCAATGCTAGCCAAGGACGGTATTGGTAAAAATCAAGAAGGACCGCACCACCACTCAAAATAGAAGGGACAATTTGGGGAACGGGTAAGTTGGTCAGTGCATCTGTTATTGCAATCAATGCACGCAAATATTGCGAATTATGATTCCATGGCTTGAGAGTAAATAAACAGACTTTAGCACTAATTTCTCTTTGGTGTGACTGAGTCAGATGACACACTAAAGCCATCGCCAATATTTTTTTCCAGTTAAAGGCCACTTCCTCCTCAGGAGTAACGACCTCATCCCACTGGCAAATCTCCTCAAAAGTATCAGAAGATAAAATTTTTTTATAATCGAAAAAATCTGTGACAACTTTATCTAAAGGCGAATCTGGCAAAGGCACACGTTGACGATATAATAATTGCAGAAAATTAAATTCCGACATGCGCCATAAATCCATGCTTAAAGGCAAAACTAAGTGATGCCCAAGCTTTTGTCATCAGCAAAACTGCTTATGACAGGTAGATTGAGCAAAGCACGGAAAGCATAAAACAAATGCTAAACCAAGGCTTCTTCTTTAGACTCTACGACCTGACGCATTTTTTTACCGGGGGTAAACTTTACCGCTAAACGTGCTGGAATTACAATGGGAATAGCGGCATTATTTGGATTACGACCAATTTTTTGTTTTCTTTCTACTACCTCAAATACGCCAAACTCTCTGAACTCTAAACGCTCGCCTTGTGAAAGACAGTTAGTAATCTTATCTAAAAATGCCTGAATTACGTGGCGAACATCATGTGCGTGAATGCCTTTATCTTGCGAAATAGAATTGATTAGCTTTTTTTTAGTCATGTTATTCTTTTTCTTCTCGCTGGATGCCATATACGAACTCCCATTTTATACTTTTATTTTATCAGTGCTTTGTTAAAGTATTCTCATATCCTTTCTTACCTGTCGAGAGTAATAAAAATTTATTTTCGATGAGTGTTTCTTGTAAAATAGTATAATTTTCATCTTCAATTTTGGCATCATTAAGATAAACACCCCCATTACGTATTAGCCGCTTTGCTTCCCCTTTACTGCTTTGCAAGCCACTGCTCACTAATATATCGACTAATTTAATTCCCACTACTTGTTCCATAGCCAAGTCGCAACTAGGCATATGTGCCGCTAGTTCCTCTAACAAATTACAATCTAAAGCTGCCTGCGCTCCTGGTGCAATACCTTGTGTAACGCGTATAGCGGTTTGCAAAACTTCAGACCCATGCACTAAGCTTGTGATCTCTTCTGCTAATTTTTTTTGTGCTGTACGTGGTACATAATGTGGCTGCAACATTTCTTTTTCATACTGTTTAATTGCCGACATATCCATAAAAGTCAACATGCGCATGAGATTTATTACATCAGCATCTTCTACACGTACAAAATATTGATAAAACTCGTATGGCGATAATTTTTCTGCCGATAGCCAAATAGCCCCTTTTTCGGATTTGCCAAATTTTTGTCCATCACTACGCGTTAACAAAGGAAAAGTAATACCATAAGCTGATTTAGCGTGTACTTTGCGTATTAGATCAATACCGGCCATAATATTACCCCACTGATCACTACCGCCTAATTGTATTGATACATTATGCTTTTCAAATAGATGTAAGAAATCATAACCTTGTAATAGCTGATAACTAAATTCAGTAAAACTCATCCCCTCTTCTGAATTCATACGACTGCGCACACTATCTTTAGCGAGCATGGGGCCCAAACGAAATAATTTGCCAATATCGCGCAACACATCAATAAAAGAATAATTTTTAAACCAATCATAATTGTTTAAAATACGCGCTTGTGCTTTGTGTTCAGGGCGAAAATCTAGCAAGGCGCGCAAATCACGCTCAATCCCTTTTAAATTACTAGCAATAGTCTGTTCATCAAGCAATTGTCTTTCAGCTGCTTTTCCAGAAGGATCGCCAATCATCCCTGTGGCACCGCCGACGATTGCTATGGGTGTGTGCCCAAAACGTTGGAACCAAGCCAAACCCATAATGGGAACCAAATTACCAACATGTAAGCCATCGGCGGTCGGATCAAATCCACAATATATAGTCGCCGGTTTAGTAAGATATTGACGCATATCGACGTTGCTAAGGGCTTCAATAAAACCACGTTCTTGTAAAACATCAATCACGTTTTCCATCCATCTCTCCTTTAAAACTAAAAATACAGGTTAAAAACACACCTTACCTATAATTTGAAAAGTGCTTTTAGTAGCTATCAAAAGCCATTTTAAATAAAAATTTATCGCTAGGCTGTACCAAAAACCACTTGTTCAAATTATGTATAAAATGAGTTAAAAAGATGTTATCAGTTGATCAAATAGTTTGCTAGTTCATTGTAAGCTGAATTTAAGGTTTATATAAACGTACTAAACTTGAAATTAAAGCACTCATCAAGTTATTTTTATAGAAAAGACAAAAAAACTCTAAACTCAGGTTAATAGGCTACGGATAGGTACTAAAAGCACTCTTATAATTATGCTTAAGGTGAGTTATAAATAAAAACAATTTAAAATTTAGGTAATATGTACTTATATCTATTAAAATTAACATCGTTTTTTAGCGCTCTTTTTTTGACTTTCTCTATACAGGCTTCTGACAATAAATCTTTGCCTCACAAAATGTTACAGATTATGCAAGAAAAAAAATATGCACATTCTATTTGGGGAATGTATGTTAAAGATTTGCAATCTGGCGACGTCTTATTTGACCTTAATGCACAAAAATTATTTTCCCCAGCTTCCACCACAAAATTATTTTCAGTCGCAGCACTCTTACACTCTTATGGTGATGATTATCGCTTTAAAACACCCATTTATGCCACCGGTAAAATTGAAGATGGCCGCTTACAAGGCGATCTTATACTAGTGGCCCAAGGCGATCTGACCATGGGAGGAAGAGAAGTTAACCGAGATACTATTGCCTATACTAAACTTGATCACATCAACGCCAATGAAGTACCGGGGGTTATTTTAACTAAAGAAAACCCCTTACAAGGACTCAATGAATTAGCAAAGCAAGTACGTCAAAGTGGAATCAGAGAGATTGAAGGTCGTGTGTTAATCGATATAAGCCTTTTTGAGACTATTGAGAAACGCGGCTTAATACTTTCACCCATTATGATAAACGAGAATTTAATCGATATAGTCATCAATCCAACCATTGTAGGGCAACGCGCTATTTTAACCTGGCGTCCTGTAGTAGCCAATTATGAAGTTAAAAATCAAATCACCACCGTTGCTAAAGATGGGCCATTGAACATAAATATAAGTGCTGATGAAACAGGACATAGTATTATTTTGCACGGAACCATACCCATCAACCAACGCAATGTGGTCCGTACATCACCCATCAAAGATCCTAAAACTTTTGCGCAGGCTGCTTTGATTGCTGCTTTGCAAGAGCAAGGGATAACTATAAAACCAACTAATTTTGACGATAATAGCAGAATTAAAGTTAACCAAAAACTGTCTGATTACGATTCAGATAATCTTAAACAAGTAGCACTATGGACTTCTGCACCGTTGTCTGAGTATGCCAAACTCATTTTAAAAGTCAGCCATAATTTGGGCGCTAATTTAGTACCATTATTATTAGCAGCACGAGATGACAAAAAAACCTTCAGTGATGGCATGTTGTTATTAGGTGACTTTGCCCTCAAGCAAGTTAAGTTGCCTAAAGACACTTTTGTCTTTGGTGATGCAGCTGGTGGTAACGAAAATCGACTAACACCGCAAGCCACTGTCCAGCTTTTAGAATATCTCAAAATGCAAAAGCCACTGTTTTTTGAAAGTTTTTTTAAATCTTTACCAATCTTAGGTGTCGATGGCTCTTTAGAGGATTTTGCTAAAAAAGAGGCCGCAGCCGGCAATGTAAGGGCCAAAACCGGTACAGGCGTTGGTTTTAATTTAGCCACAAACAATTATTTTTTAATCACACAAGCCCTAGCAGGTTATGTAGAAGGGAAAAATGGCCATCTTTATGCATTCTCCATCATAGTCAATAATGCCAGCATGCCTACCATCAATGATATTTTTCCTATTTTTGAGGATCTGAGTCAATTATCTAGTGTAATCTACAACTATTCAAAGACAACTGAAGTAACACCTAAGCCGATTGACAATTAATACCAAAGGATTTCTAATTTTTTAAAAAAGACAGCTGTTGCTGAATTTATTGGATTTTTTGCATAATCATTAGACCTCTTTGTAAACCTCACCTATGCTTGCTTTTGAGAGCAAATCCAAAAAAAGGACTCCTATTATATGTCTAAAAGTATCGAAATTTCTAAAGGGCTTACTCAGGTTGCTAAAGATTTTCGGGGCGTGTTACTTGATGCATACGGTGTCTTTTGGGGGGGTAATGATTTTGGGGTAATCCCAGGCTCACGAGAATCGATGGCAAAGCTGGTAGCCGATGGCAAAGTAGTGGGTATTTTATCTAACTCCACACAGCTAGCCGCTAAAGAAATACATAAGTTGAGCAAGCATGGTTTGATTCAAAACGAACATTTTCATTTTTTCGTAACATCAGGCGAAATAGCCAAAGAGATGTTTTTAACACAACAATTACCTTTTAAAACCAACAGTAAGCAATTCTTACTATTTGGCAGAGCGCACCCTAAATTTGCAACACATGAAGCCATCTTTGAAGGCTCTTGCTACAGTGAAACACTCAACATTAACGATGCAGATTTTATTTACATTTCAGTGCCACACATTAATGGCATCGATCAAGAAAACACAGCTGTATTTGCACAAGATTTACAAAAATTAAAAGCAGCTAATCTACCCATGATTTGCCCTAATCCCGATTTATTTGCACATGAAGGACAACCACCTCGACCTGTAGTTAGGCAAGGTAGTATTGCTAAGATGTATGAGAAATTAGGTGGACAAGTATATTACATTGGCAAACCACATAGCCCCGCTTTTAAAAAAGCCATGGGCTGTTTTGCACAATACGATATAAAAACTCCACAAGAAATTTTGATGGTGGGAGACACTCCAGAAACCGATGTACGTGGGGCTTTAGCTTTTGGTATGCCTTGTGCATTGCTGCTCAAAACTGGCATTATGGCTGAAAGAATAGACCGTCATGGTTTGGAAACAGCTATCCAAGCACTCCGTAAGATAGATTACCCCAGCTACTTTATTGAGCAACTCAAATTATGACTTTTTCACTACATCCTAATCTTGAGGGCAAGATTTTTATTGCCGAGCTACCATTATGTCGCCTTCTGCTTGAAAACGAACGCAATTATCTGTGGCTTTTATTAGTACCACGAAAACCAAATCTGGCACGTATTATCGATTTAACTACTGTGGATCAGCTGCAGTTGCTTAAGGAGTTAGATATAGCCCAAAGAATTTTGTGGAACGAATTTAAACCACACCAACTAAATGTAGCCGCCATTGGAAATAAAACACCACAATTACACCTTCATCTCATTGCTCGCCACACCAATGATCCAGCCTGGCCTAATACAGTTTGGGATCATCCAGTGCGTGCACCTTATGAGGAAAATGAAAAAAAAACTTTAATAGCGCAAATGCAAAGCTATTTCTCTGCATACCTTTGCAAGAGTGATAATACAGTATGAGCAAACTTTAATAAATTTGATAAAGGAGAGAGTAATGGGCCTGATATTTATAGGCCATAACTTTTGTTAAAATAATCCACCTGTTATAACCTGAATTTTACAAGTTTATTTTTAACTTTATTATTGGGGATGTGGATGGACAAAAAAAATGGCGACTTAACAAATGCCATTGTAAACGATTTGGATACCAAAGAGCTTGCCGCCATGCACGCCTATTGGCGCGCCGCTAACTATCTTTCAGTAGGACAAATATACCTATTGGACAACCCCTTATTAAAAGAGCCTCTGACTAAAGCGCACATTAAACCAAGACTGCTTGGACATTGGGGCACCACCCCCGGCTTGAATTTTATTTATGTACATCTGAATCGGCTTATTAAAAAATACGATCTTAATATGTTTTATATTGCCGGACCCGGTCATGGTGGTCCTGGTATAGTGGCTAATACATATTTAGAAGGGACCTACAGCGAATATTACACGGATATTGGACAAAATGAAGAAGGGCTTAAAAAGCTTTTTAAACAGTTTTCATTCCCTGGTGGCATTCCTAGTCACGTGGCTCCCGAAACACCTGGTTCTATTCATGAAGGTGGTGAATTAGGATATTCTGTTTCACACGCCTATGGAGCGGTCTTTGACAATCCTGATTTAATAGTTGCCTGTGTAGTTGGCGATGGTGAAGCAGAAACAGGGCCGCTTGCAGCAGCTTGGCATTCTAATAAATTTCTCAACCCCATAATTGATGGTGCGGTACTTCCTATTTTGCATCTAAATGGATATAAAATTGCTAATCCGACTATCCTCGCCCGCATGGATCCTAAAGAGTTGGAGCACTTATTTTTAGGTTATGGTTATAAGCCTTATTTGGTGGAAGGTCATGAACCTGAAGAGATGCATCTATTGATGGCCCAAACTTTAGATAAGATTATTGCGCAAATTAAGAAAATACAAAGTGAAGCACGCTCAAAACAAGATTCAGAAAGACCACGGTGGCCCATACTTATTCTTCGTTCACCCAAAGGCTGGACTGGTCCTAAAGAGGTCGATGGATTAAAAACAGAAGACTTCTGGCGCTCTCATCAAGTTCCTTTTGCAAACATGAACAGCGAACATATCCATCTGCTAGAAAATTGGATGAAAAGCTATAAACCTGAAGAGTTATTTGATCAAAGTGGACGCCTCATTCCTGAATTAGCAGCTTTGGCACCCACTGGAACTAGACGTATGGGCGATAACCCACATGCCAACGGTGGTATATTACTCAAAGCGCTCAAAATGCCTAATTTTAGAGATTATGCCATCAATGTGTCAGAGCCAGGGCAAATTATAGCCGAATCTACTCGCATTATGGGAAATTTTTTGCGCGATGTGATGAAATTAAATTTAGATAGTGCCAATTTCCGCGTTATGGGACCTGATGAAATCGCCTCAAATAGGCTTAGCAGTCTTTTTGAAGTCACCGATCGTACTTGGATGGAAGCTACCATTCCTGAAGATGATCATCTCTCCTCGCATGGACGCGTCATGGAAATTCTCAGCGAACATACTTGTCAAGGTTGGCTAGAAGGTTACTTATTAACCGGACGCCACGGACTTTTTACCTCTTATGAAGCTTTTATTCATATTGTCGATTCAATGTTTAACCAACATGCCAAATGGCTCAAAGTTACCCACAAAGACATTCCATGGCGCCGACCGATTGCTTCACTCAATTACTTACTTTCCTCACATGTCTGGCGGCAAGATCACAATGGCTTTAGTCATCAAGATCCAGGCTTTATCGATCATGTGGTAAATAAAAAAGCAGAAATTATCCGTGTTTACTTTCCCCCCGACGCTAACTGCCTGCTATCAGTCACGGACCATTGTTTGCGTAGTCGTAATTACATCAACGTAATTGTAGCAGGTAAACAACCACAACCGCAATGGTTGAACATGGATCAGGCTGTAAAGCATTGTACTTTGGGTATTGGCATTTGGGAGTGGGCCAGCAACGATAAAGGGGGTGAACCAGATGTAGTCATGGCTTGTTGTGGTGATGTTCCCACTATGGAAACGCTTGCTGCTATCGATCTATTGCGCAAGTATGTGCCCGATCTTAAAATCCGCTTGATTAATGTCGTTAATCTAATGACGCTACAGCCTAAAGAAGAACATCCTCATGGACTATCGGACAATGACTTTGATGCCTTATTTACCAAAGACAAACCTATTATTTTTGCTTACCATGGCTACCCATGGTTAATTCATCGTTTAACCTACCGTCGTCACAACCATGATAACCTGCATGTACGTGGTTATAAAGAAGAAGGGACCACTACTACGCCATTTGATATTTTAGTAATGAACGATCTGGATCGTCTACATTTAGTTTTAGATGTTATTGACCGTGTGCCAAAACTTGGCTCAAGAGTAGCCTATGCTAAACAAGCCATTTGTGAAAAATTAATTGAACATAAGTGGTATATTGAAAAATATGGTGAAGACATGCCTGAAATTCGCGATTGGAAATGGCCTGCTCCATGAAAATCATGGCTTTAAATTGTGGTTCAAGCAGCATTAAATATGCTATATTTGATTGTAGTGATAACTATCGTCTCCTAAAACATGGCCAGGCTGAGCGAATTGGTCAGAAAAATAGTACACTGAGCCATTATAGCCAAGATAACGTTGCAAATTCCGTAACACTTGATCTACCTAATCATCAAGCAGCTCTACAGGCATTATTTCAGAATAATAGTCCATATTTTAATAGCCATGATCTTAATAATATAAGGGCTGTTGGTCATCGCGTGGTACATGGCGGTGAACTGCTTTTTGAGCCTACCGTTATTAATGACGAGGTGATTAAAGAAATCAGTAATTTAGCCAGATTCGCTCCGTTACATTGTCAATCCAATGTGACGGGCATTGAGATTATGCAGGCCATGCTACCCAAAATTTCGCACGTGGCCATTTTCGATACAGCAACACATGCCAACATGCCTTCTAAAGCCTATATGTATGCCTTGCCAGTTGAAATTTATGAGAAATATAAAATTCGCAAATATGGCTTTCATGGCATTAATCACAGTTACATGGCCACACAAAGTGCCCATTTGCTTAATAAGGAACTTTGTGTTTTAAAAATAATCACCTGTCATCTAGGCAATGGCTGCTCTATCAGTGCTTTTGAAAAGGGTATAAGTATTGATAATTCGATGGGTTTAACTCCGCTGGAAGGGCTAGTGATGGGTACGCGTAGTGGCGACATTGACCCGGCAATTGTTACTTATCTAATTGAAGAACTGGGTTGGCATTCTGAGCAGATTATCGAGCTATTAAATAAAAAAAGTGGCTTGCTAGGCTTATGTGGAAAAAGCGATATGCGCGATATTATAAAAGAGGCCCAAGATGGAAATGCAGCAGCCCAAATGGCGCTGGAAATTTTTGTTTATCGCATCCAAAAATACATTGGTGCCTACGTAGCAGCTTTAAATGGCGTCGATGCGATCGTCTTTTCAGGCGGCATTGGCGAAAATTCACCCTACCTTCGCTCTTTAATTGCCCAAAATTTTGGCTATTTGAACATAGATATCGAAAAAAGCAAAAATGAAAAAAATGAGGCTATCTTCTCTAGTAGCACATCTTCTTCCTATTTACTGACTGTTCCAGCCAATGAAGAATTGGTAATTGCTCAACAAACTTTTCAAAAAATCAAATAATTAAAATTTATAAAATACCTAAAATCATATAATTGCTTTTATAGTTTCATATTTCAATTTACATTAAACAAAATAGTTGTTATAATGAGTCTAAAAAAAATGGAGATGTTATGGAAATAATAAACTTCTGTGAAGATTACTTTAGTTTAAATAGTTATAATACACTTTGTAATTATGAAAAACATGATGTGCAAACTAATGCGCTAGCCGCATTAACAATTGTCTCTTACTTTACAGTCATTATCCCAATTGGTTTAGCGGTCGCCTACGGTGCTTCGCTTTATGGACGAGTAGAGGTAAAAAAAGTGCCAACAGAGCAAGATCAGAAAACCAGTGATATCAAAGATGCAGTTTTAAAAATCGTTGATGATGGAGTTGAATTGATTGATTTAATAAAATATGATGCCGTCGCTTTTAAACGCGCTTCTACAAGATTAAAACAAGACGAAACGTTCATGCTAGTGGCTATCAATTTTTTTAATGTCGAAATACTAGCACATAACTCATACATGACAGATAATCATAGCTTTATGCAAAAAGCTGTTGCAAAAGTACCAATGGCCTTTCAATATGCTTCTTATGCTGAAACACATCCCTTAATTTATGCTGATTTGACTAAACAAGTCTTGAATGCTGACCTTAAAATGGCCGAATATATATCAGATAAATGCTGCACTGAAGCACTTAAGAAAATTTTTACAGGTATTGCTCCTGACCAAATCGCGTATTTAAAAAACAATGATTTTCCTAAAGCTAAACAAATGCTAGCTAAAATTGGTTTTTAAGATACTCTCTGCTATTACTTGTATAAATTAGCGGCGCTGGCACTATTTATATTGCCAGTGCCGCTTTTTTATTGCCTCTTTATCAGGTAAAAATTGCGCTTG
>JABDGQ010000024.1 GCA_013285965.1 Chlamydiota bacterium | reverse complement strand
CTTACTTTACAGTCATTATCCCAATTGGTTTAGCGGCCGCCTACGGTGCCTCGCTTTATGGACGAGTAGAGGTAAAAAAAGTGCCAACAGAGCAAGATCAGAAAACCAGGGATATCAAAGATGCAGTTTTAAAAACCATTGATGATGAAGCTGAATTGCTTGCTTTAATAAAAGATGATGCCGACGCTTTTAAGCGGGCTTCTACAATATTAAAACAAGATGAAGAGTTCATGCTAGAGGCTATCACTGTTAATGTCGAAATACTAGCACATAACCCAGACATGACAGATAATCCTACCTTTATGCAGAAAGCTGTTGCAAAAGTACCGACGGCCATTCAATATGCTTCTTTTACCGTTGATAATGAAAATGTATTGATTGATTTAATAAAATATGATGCCGACGCTTTTAAGCGCGCTTCTAAAAGATTAAAACAAAATGAAGAGTTCATGCTAAAAGCTATCGCTTTTAATGTCGAAATACTAGCACATAATTCATACATGACAAATGATCCTACTTTTATGCTAAAAGCTATTAAAATAACGCCAGAGGCCTTTCAATATGTTCCTTATAATGAAAAATTTCCATTTACTTATGCTAATTTGGCTAAAGAAGCCTTGAAGTATGAGCTAGATATGGCCGAATATATATCAGATAAATGCTCTATTGAAGCACTTAAGATAATTTTTAGAGATATTCTTCCATTCCAAATCAACTATTTAAAAGGCAAAGATTTTCCTAAAGCTAAACAAATCCTCGCTAAAGCTAGTCTGTAGGACACTTTATTGCTATTACTTGTATAAATTAGCGGTGCTGGCACTATTTATATTGCCAGTGCCGCTTTTTTATTGGCTCTTTATCACTCACCGTACGCATAATTTGAATTGGAATCAAATCTACTCAAAAAACATCAATTTTTCCAAAAAAAGCCAGTTTCCAAAGTAGTCTATTTACTGTAAGATTAAAATTTACAACTGCCATCTATTTTTATAAGGGCTTATATGGATTCTAATCTACAGATAGTCAGCATTTTAACGATTGGCTTTGCGATGGCTAGTTTTTTAGCTTATCTGATGCGCTGCTTACAATTGCCAACTATTTTAGGTTATTTGTTAGCCGGTTATTTGATTGGTCCTTACTCGCCAGGCTTTGTGGCAGATGCCAAGATTGCTGAACAATTAGCCGAAATAGGCGTTATTTTAATGCTTTTTGTAGTGGGCTTGCATTTTAAAATCGAGGATTTGATTCGCGTACGGAAAGTGGCCATTCCTGGTGCTATAATTCAAACGCTGGTAGCAACCTTATTCACCACTCTTATTGTTTACAGTTTGGGGTGGTCGATCAAAGCTGGTATTATTATTGGTTTATCTATTGGCGTGGCAAGTACTGTAGTATTGGTGCGCGTTTTGGCTGACAATAACGTCCTTAATACGGTAAAAGGGCATATTGCGGTTGGCTGGTTGGTAGTTGAAGATATTTTTACCGTTATCATCTTAATTTTATTACCCACTCTTGCCGCCGTTTCAACAGCTGCTAATTTTTCGATGCTCAGCGTTTTGGGTTCAATTGTTTTTGTTATCGCTAAATTCTGCTTGTTAGCCCTATTCATGTTCACCTGGGGCCATCGAGTCATTGATTATATTTTGACAAATATTGCCCGCATTCGCTCACAAGAGTTGTTTACCTTAACCATTATTGCAGTTGTTTTTTTAATTGCCACCGGTTCCGCAGTTATTTTTGGCACTTCTATTGCACTAGGTGCTTTTATCGCTGGAATGGTGATTGGAAAAACAAATTTGCGCCATCAAGCAGCGGCTAATGCTTTACCTATCAAAGATATTTTTGCCGTAATATTTTTTCTTTCAGTTGGTATGTTGTTTGACCCAATCGCCATTGCTTCACACTTTGCTCTCTTTTTGGGGATCATATTTGTCGTTTTAATTATTAAGCCATTAGTGGCCTATTTGATTACAGTTTCATTAGGCTATTCCTTGAATGTAGCTCTAACAGTAGCCATCTCTCTTGCGCAGATTGGAGAATTTTCCTTTATCTTAGCGGAAGTGGCCATGAATTTAAAAATTATTCCCGATGAAGCCTTTGATATATTGGTGGCTTGTGCCATCATCTCTATATCGCTGAATCCTTTGTTATTTCAAATGATTGAATCGATAGAAGCCATGCTGCAAAAAATACCCTTTTTTAGGGAATCCAAAAAATATAATTTTTCCAACCTTTTGAAAGAAAATAAAAAAACTTCATTAGTACAAGAAAGAATAATCCCATCTACAAAGGTGCTTGTCATTGGTTTTGGCCCGATTGGCAAGGCTGTCTCAAAAATTGCCAGTGAAGCTGGTTTTGTACCAATTATCGTTGAGCAAAATATTGATACTGTTTCAAGCATTGAGGAGCACTACACTGTCCTTTTTGGAGATGCCGCCGATGAAAGTATTCTTAAAGATGCTTATTTAGATGAGGCCAGCCACCTTTTAATTACTATTCCCGATACTAAAAAAGCGGTCTTGATTATCCATGCCGCTCGGCAATCAAACCCTGATATCAAGATTGTGGCACGCCTTGAATTCATGAGTGAAAAATATTTATTAAAAGAACTCAATGTCGATTATATTTGCACTGAAAGCGAAGCCTTAAAATCGTTTACCAAGCTAGCACGAGAAGTATTGATCTAAATTTTAGTGTAATTTTTGCCCATTGGCAATCTCAGCGTCTTAAGGATTTCAAACAAATGCACTGGCTATTTATTTTTTTCTTTATAACAATTCTTGGTAATAACATTAATGCCTCTTCTAAAGAAATTGAATTAGTTATTGATCAAGCTATCGATCAAGTTAACAAAGTTAACTTGTCGATTGTCGAAATCGATAATATTGTAAATGAGACACTAACAAAGTTTAATGTCCCAGGCCTTTCTATAAGTATAGTTTTCGATGATGACGTTATCCTTAGCAAAGGCTATGGATTTTGCGACTTAGCTCAAAAATTACCAGTTACTGAGCATACGCTGTTTTTGATAGGCTCATGCACCAAAGCTTTTACAGCGGCTGCCTTATGTTCTCTGGCAGAGGAAGGTAAAGTAGCACTTGATGATGTGGTGCAAAAATATATTCCAGAGTTTTTTATAGTGGATCATGAGCGTACCGCAGATTTGACCATCCGTGATTTGCTTGCTCATCGAACCGGCATAGCGCGTTACGACCCTGTTTGGATTTATTCACAACCTCCACGCACCTCTATTATTGAATTATTGAAGTATTTTGAACCTGCTTGTGCTCTGCGCGAGAAATTTCAATACAATAGCTTTATGTACACATTGGCTGGAATAATAATAGAAAGGATAACAAATGATACTTGGGAAGAATTTATCTCTTCTCGTATATTTAAACCTCTTGCTATGAATAACTCTCTTGTTTCTTTAGAACACACACCCCATAGTGACAACTTTTCTTTACCATATGCCCAAATAAATGGAATTAACACTTCCATACCATTTTTCAAGACCAGTTGCATAAATCCTAGCGGAGGAATTATTTCAAGTGCCCGCGATATGGCCAATTGGCTTAAATGGCATATAAATACAAGCTGTTTGACTACTAATATTGTATCAAGGCGTGTGCTTAAAGAAGCCTATACAATTCAAATACCATTACCAATCCCCTACGAAGAAGAAAAGGTCTATTATCATAGTGGCTATGGCTTAGGTTGGTTTATTGGAAAATATAGGGGCTATAATTTTGTTAGCCACAATGGCGATATCGATGGTTTTTCTTCCGAACTGGCTTTCATACCAGAAAAAAAAATAGGCCTTGTAATTCTAACTAACAGCAGTACCAATGGGCATTATGCTATTGCAACGATTAAGAATCAGCTTTTTGATAAAATTTTAGGTGTTAAGGAAGTTAACTGGCTAAACAAAATGCAAGAAAAATATCTAAAAACAAAAAACAGCTTAGAAAAAAATTTAAATAATTTTCAAGACAACTGTTTAATTCCTTATAATGAATCTTTAGAACCATATGTCGGTGTATATGCACACCCAGCTTATGGAAAAGTTGTACTAAAAATGGAAGATAATAACCTGACATTGATCTATGGAAAAATAAAAACAGCTATCTATTATAAAGAAGAAAATTTATTTGAGGGTTTAATCTCAACACTTCTTCATTATGAAACTAATCCTATTAGTAGTTACAAATTTTTCAAAGATGCCTCTGGAAGTATTTATAAACTAGAGATTCCATTTGAGCAATTTCGATCTGCCAAACCAATTACTTTTTTGCGCCTGAATACAGAGGATTCAGAATTGTAATTAAAAGGACTCTTACTTTCTACTAAATGCAAGCTATTAAAATTTGTGTTTGGATATATTTTAGTGATATTTTAATAAATGGTGCCGATATGATTACAAAAAAATCAGTTTTTATTTTTATACTTTTTCTAAAGTCTATGTTAAGTGCCCAAGAATTTTTTATGCCTACCGGTTTTCAAAATGGTGAACTGATCGAACAGATTATTTTAATCTCTGATGTAGATGGGGTCATTAGAGATAGTACTGATACTCTAGCTGACCCACGCATTATAGAGGCGATTAAGGCATTACTGAATAACAAAAATGTCGATGTAACTTTTATTTCAGGAACACCTATTGACAACAACCCTGCACTAGAAAATTGGCGATCAGGCAATGTCCCTTTGAATAAAGTTTTCGGGAAATCTTTTGCGCAAGAATTATTAGAAAATCAAGTAACCATCTATGGAGTGCTTGGTGGTCATAAAATGAATGAAGATGGCAGTTTAAAAGTCGTTGATGAATACTCTTTGCAAAACACATGGGAGCTTGGAAAATTGCTCATACATGCCTTTTTAAAAGAAGTTTTAGAATACGGTTTGGATGAGCAAAAAGTGCTGGCACAAAAACTACAAATAGAACTTGATTTATTGACCCCTGCTCAGTCTCCAAATTCAGCTAATGTGACAGCATCAGAATTTTATCAAATTATCGAACCTATTCGCCAATTTATTGATCCCAATTTTCGATTAATTAGCAATGGAGCATTAATAGAGACACAGACCTCTAGCCCACCTTGGAATACTGTGCTTTCAAGTAACTGGCTGAAAAATGAATTGAATCAACCGCAGTATCAGATTTCTCATTTGCCATTATCAAAAAAACAAATCGCCACTGGCTTTGTTAATAAAAGTACGGGAGGATTTAATTACCTTTTAATTGGTAAAACAAATAAAGGAATAACAACTGCCAAACACATCCAAGAAAAAATCAAACACCTTCCACGAGCCCTGATTATTACAATTGGCGACACACAAGTAGACTTTCCTATGCATAAAAATGCCCATTTAGCTTTTCACGTGGGTCTTGAGCAAGTGTGGTTAAACAACCCGCTACCTAATTGTATAATGGTGCGCAATAGTGCAGGAAAGGACCGTCAACATCTGGAAGGCACTTTAAAAGTGTTAAGTATAATAGCCGATGGCCTTGGAAAGTCATTTTATGATCTTAGATATATTCCCCGTGTTAATTCTGCAGGTTGTTGGGATTATTATTCACCTAAAGAATTACAAGCTCAAAAGAAGTCTAACGCTAAATGTGGAAAAAAATGAGTAGTAATTTAACCTCTTCGCCTCAAAAAATTATTTTAACCACCATAGTCTCGCAATTCTTAAAGTCCTCAGATCATCCTATATTTAATCTACAAGAAGATGAGCTGATTTACGAGCCTTTAAAAGGTGGCGGTAGTGCAGCTACGCTCTATCGATTTGGTTGGCATGATCAATTTTATGTGCTGCGACTATTTCCCACTCAAAGCACTTCTGCAACACGCCTACATCAAATTAAGCTAGCACGATTGGCTGGAGATTTTGATTTAGGGCCTAAAATTTTATTCGTCGATTCGCAAATGAACGGAATGATTATGCAATTTATTCCAGGTCGCACGGTATCTGAAGTTGATTTTACAGAACCAGCAAATATAGCAGCTTTTGCAAAATTTATTAAAACCATGCACAGTTTAGAAGCTGATTTTCCTTCGGCCGTTTCTCCTTTCAGAAGATTTGACGATTTTTATGTAAAAATGATGAAAAGCCCTGCTATTTTACCAGCGCGCTTTTTAGAGGTAAAAATTTTAATGGGAGAATTGGAAGAGCTTTTTCAGTTATGGCCTGTTAAAAACGTCCCTTCTCACCTTGATTTACATCCATTAAACATCATGCTTTGGGAAAATCGCTTTTTCCTTGTAGACTGGGTAAATGGTGGAATGAGTGATCCATATTTTGATCTAGCTACCTTTTGTATTTTTCACGGATTAAACAGTACTACAGAAATATTGTTTCTAAGTGCATATTTAGGGCGTGAGCCGACTAAACTTGAATGGCACCGCTTCATTGTCACCCAGCCAATTAGATTATTGGTTATTGCGGCCGCCTTATTTTCGTCAAATAGTGATAATTCAATATCGTATGAAAAATTGCTCCAAGACAAGTCTCTCCCCTCCTGGCAAGATTTTACAAAAAAAGGAGCTATTTGGCCACATTCTCATTTAGGAGCATGTATGTTCAAAACCGCCCTGGCACTTATTGATCAGGAGCAGTTTCAAGATTCTTTGCACAGCTTGAAAAACTTGACATAGCCTAGAGCTATATAATAATGAGACACATTGAAGCAAAAAGCCTAAGCTCTTTGCAAAATGTGTCTCCTTTATAGATGGCTGCGGATATGTACCAAAACCACTCTTCAAATTATGCGTAAGATGAGTGAATAAATATCTTTGGAAATTGACTCTCTATCGTAAGGAAAAGTTTGCATAAATCAAATTTTTTATTTGCGTTCAACTTTTGGTTGTCATAGGATTTGCCTCATGAAAACAAACTTTTCGTGGATTTATCTTTTGCTTTTGGTCCTTTATATGCCTCTTTCTTCACAGACTCAAGAATCTTCCTATGCACTTTCGACTGGCAAACAAGATCAGGTAAGACTGACTATTTTAAATGAATTACATAATCCACATACATTATCCAAATTAAATATTATTCCAGGAATTCGCATTTTAACAATTGGATGCGGTATAGGATTGCTAGAATCAGAGATGATTAGACAGACGACCCCTAGTGGTTATGTTCTTGGAACTGATATCAGTTCTGAACAGATATTGATCGCTCAACAACATAGCAACTCAGAAAATCTTGAATTCCGTCAAATGGATGTTTTAAATATAGATCAGATTCCAGGCACATTTGATCGTATTCACTGTCGTTATGTATTGACCCATCTGCCATGGGAAAAAATATTAAAAACTATAGCCCTTCTATATAGCAAGTTAGCTCCAGGGGGCATCCTTCTATTGGAAGAGATTTCTACGATAAACGCTCTTTTTTGTGAACCTGATCATCTTGGTTATGATTTATGGAAAATAGCTGTCAGTAAACAGTTTATCTCACAAAAATCTGATCCATCTCCAGGTTTAAAGATCCTAGAATATTTGCAAAAACAAGGATATCAAGTTTTTTATTCATCTTATCAGCCTGTTTTAAGTACGCAACGAGAAAAGAGCATACTGTCTTTGGGAGTTCTCTCTGTGAGTCAAAAACTTTTAAAAGAACATTTGCTTTCTCTGGAGGAGATTGATGAAATGCTGATGTGTCTCCATGAACTAGAACAAAATTCTACTTATTTCCCTAGATATAATGAAGTAAGTCAAATTGTTATATTAAAACCATAATTGTTTGTAACTCGAATTTTAAGTTAACCAAAGTCTCTTCAAATTCCATATCTTCAAGATATTATCATAAAAAATTGCATTCAAGTTCAATTCAAACCAGAAAAGATGAAATTTTTCGTTGATAATTTTAGATAATTTCCTATTTAAAAAACCTATATCTTCTTCCCTTTGATCGACCTAAACAAATCTTCTTGCATAAAAATATATCAAGATGATATATCATATTGATATATCTTTACACAGAGTTCTGATTATGGCGAAAAGCAACAAGAGTAAATTTGCGATCATGGGAATGTTAGCTTTAGTACCGAAAAGTTCTGGATACGACATTAAAAAACTAATGGAAGGAAGCACTGAGTTTTTTTGGAAAGAATCATATAGCTCTATTTATCCAGTTTTGGGAACCCTCGTTAAGGAAGGGCTCATTGTACAGCACGAAGATTTGGCAAAAAGCGAGCGTCAAAGGAATGTATACGAATTAACAGCAAAAGGGAAAAGTGAGTTAAAAGCATGGTTGGATAAACCTGCTGAATGCGAACAATTTCGCAATGAGCTTTTACTTAAACTTTTTTTTGGAGAACTTGTTCCTTTATCAACGACAAGGAAACATATAGAGGAATTTCGTCAAACCCTTTTATGGAAAGATAAAATTTATCAAAGCGTTAAAGAGACATTGCAGTTAGATCAAAAAAATGAGCCAGGGCTTCCATACTGGCTGATGACATTAGATTTTGGCTTAAGACAAGTCAAAGCTGCTTTAGAGTGGTGTGAAAGTGCTTTAAAACAATATGATAAAATGGAAAGTGGGACTCAATGTTTGGAAAGATTAAATATATATTAATTTTATTTATATTTGTTTTAGTTGTAACTTCAGCAAGTATTTTATTTATGAATTCGAAGACTTCTTCCTTACAAACAGAATTATCGCAAGAAGTTCAAGCAATGCCTTTATCAGTAGAAGGGACCTTCCCTAAATGGCTTAATGGGGTCTTTGTTCGAAACAGCTCTATTCCAGTTTATAAAGAAGGCTCCCAGATTAGCCATCATTTTGACGGTATTGCTATGCTGCATAATTTTACTTTCGATCAAGGAAATATAACCTATACAAATCGGTTCTTGCTCTCTGATGCTTACGACTCTGTGATTAATAAGAATAGTTCCGATTATGGTGGATTTGCTTCAAATCAGTCGTTTTGGAAAAAATTGCTAAGTTATTTTGTTGATTCAAGCAAATGGGTAATGAACGCATCAGTAAATGTCTTTAAATATGGGAACGAATACGTCGCGTTAACAGAAGCTCCTGGACCAGCGTGCTTTGATCTTCACACTTTAGAGACGAAAGGAACATTCACATTTGATGATGATTTACCAAAGAGTAGATGTTTTGAATCGGCACACCCTCACTTAGATTTTACGACGAAAGAGACTCTTAATTATTTGATCGAATTCGGTCAAGAAAGCAAATATGTTCTTTACGGCATGGAAGAGGGATCTTCAACAAGAAATGTTATAGCAAAAATTCCTGTAGAACATCCTGCTTATATGCATAGTTTTGCCATGACCAAAAACTATTTGATACTAACAGAATTTCCATTTGTAGTAAGGCCATTAGATCTTGTAATAACCAACAAATCCTTCATTCATAACTTTAAGTGGGAACCAGAAAGAGGAACTAAATTTCTTGTCGTAGAAAGAAGTACTGGAAAACTCATTTCTCAAGCAAAAACTGAGTCTTTCTTTTCTTGGCATCATGCTAATGCTTTTGAGTCTGAAAGTGGTGATCTCATTATTGATCTCGTAGCATTTCCCGATTTAGAAATGATGAATGGAATTTTTCCTCAAGCCTCAAATATGGCAAATAAGCAAGCTTGGTTAACTCGGCTTATGCGCTATCATTTTTCACTCAATAAACATAAGATTTCGAGCGAAATTCTTTTGGAAAAAGTGATGGAATTTCCTCGAATTGACGATCGTTTAGATGGGAAACCCTATCGTTATCTATATCTTACATTATCTAACGATCTGGATAATACATTCAGTATGAGCGAATTAGGTAAATTTGATCTTGAAACAAAACAACTTACCATCTGGAGTGCTCCTGGTCATAAAGTTTTGGAACCTGTTTTTGTTCCATCTCCAGAATCTCAAACTGAAGACGATGGGGTAATTCTTACAGTCATTCATGATGTTAAAAAGAACTCATTTTTAGTTGCTTTAGATGGTAGGACTTTTAAGGAAATTGCAAGGGCAAAAATGCCTTGGCATATTCCGAGTAGTTTTCATGGGCAATATTTTTCAGAAAGCACATTTGTAGAAAAAAAGCTTCTCTAACATAGAAAATCGGTTTCCATCTCATTTTCTATGTTCACTTTGTAAACATTCTATTGAAGATTTTGATTTTAAGTTAGCAAATAATTTATTTTCTATGGCTGGAGAAGCATTTAATGAAGCCAAAGCCAAATCTTTAGAACTGCTTATTGATTATCAAAATGACCTCAATTTTAGATGATGTACCAGGCTACCAAGCCAAGACTTTTCCCCCTAATTGACTAAAATTTTACCGCTAAGGGTTAAATTAAATGTAGCTTATCAAGCTAAAGAGTTTTGCTTCTTAGTCCAGATTGCATAGCTCCATGTTGTCATAGAGTCCCTTCTTATCAAGTTTTGCCATCCATACCTCATGGTCTTGTCTACCAAAAACAACCCAAATAAATTGTTCATTCATAATAAAACCACAAGGGAAAACTACACGGCAAGGTTTGCACATGGTGTATTCTGGTCCATGATAAAAATGTTTGCCGATAATAGGTTCTTTACTAATGGCTGTTATCCTAAAAGGAGGGGCATCTTCAAAGGTATAAGCACCCATGAAATAGTGCTGCATGGGTTTCTCTTCAGAATGGATGCTAGGCATAACTTTCACGGAATGAAAAAGCGCAAGATAGTGCTTTCCATCTAGGTGAGCAGTTGTACCTGTTTTTGGAATTCCCAACGTCCAAGAACTAGAAAAATGGGAAGATGCAATTTCTTCACATTTTTGACTTCCTAGAATAGGGCGTAATATCCGATGAGGCGAAAGGCTAGCGGCTAACAGAAGAGAATTGTTGTAAACAAATGGAATCCAATTTCTTTCCCATTGATTGGGATTTTCTCCTGGAAAATTTAAAAACACTTCGGGAAGCCCTATAGAAAACTCTATGCCATTAAAATGTGCTTGAGCAATAAATGTTCGACGAAGTTCACCATTGATGGCACCATTGAATACTAAAAAGAGAGCTTCGTTGAGCACGACAAGACGAGCATCTTGCCAAAGATTTTTTGACACCTCTAGGATTTGCGGATTGCCAATTATGTTGAAATTTTCATCTAAAATAGCAAGCCCCATCAAATCAGGTTGATCTTCTTTTCCTATGCTATAGGCATTGAAACTTAAAATGAACTTACCCTGCCATCGTACAATAGAAGGATTGCATGCTGTAGGATAACCTTGGATGTTTAGTTGCTTAATTTCAAGGACATAATCTTGCGCCATCTCTTCTAAATCGATATCAGGTGGTAAAGCTCCAAAAGATTCTCTACAGAAAAGAAGGCAGATTAACATAACGGATAAGGTAATAAATTTCTTCATCAGCAGATTACTATGACGAGATGGCGACCCTACTTTTGTATAAAGTTTTGTCATTTTCAGTCCTTTATATTTAACATAAATTGATTAGCTTATCCGCAAAGGGTGATGGATATTGCTTTAATTTTTCAAGGCACTCGTACGGAGATAGCCATTTAAAGTTAATGTGTTCATCACTTAATTGAGGTGAAAATGCATGATTGATATCGCAAAGAAAGATAGAAAAAACCAGTCCTACGTCTTCTTGAGCGTTTTGGATTCGAATGTCAGTTAAAACAGTGATAAAGGGCTGAACATTCCCTATATCATTTAACCCTGTTTCTTCCGTAATCTCTCGCTTTAAGGTTTGCAATAACGATTCACCCTTCTGAAGGCGACCTCCAGGAAGATCCCAGTAATTTTTATTAAATAGACTTCTTTCGAGCAACAAAATTTCTTTATTTGGGCTGCGAATGAGAGCTTTGACCCCCAAATGAAAAGTATCTTCTTTAGCTTTAATCATCGTAATTTTCGCTATTCACTGTTGTTTGGGTAAGAATTTTAAGAAGCCTTGCGAAACGATAAATTTGACCTGCACGCCCTGTCTTTTCTCGAACAGGAACCAGAATGCCACCTTCTACTAAAACATTAAGCAATCGACTTGCTGTAGCTTTAGGAATACTAGTTGTATTAACAAAACCCGTGCCCTTAAAAATAGGATGAGAAAAAATGAAATCTAAAATTTTGATAACAAAATGAGAGCGAGTTGTTTCGGCTATGCTCATTTTCATTTCTTCATACAATTTTATTACTTGCTTAGCCAAAGAACCCTGAGATTGAGCTTGGAAAATGATTGCTTGAAGAAAAAATTCAATCCAGTCATTCCAAGCATTATTTTTAGAAATATTCTCCAAATGATCATAATAGGCATTTCTTTCTAGATCAAAAAAACCGCTGATATAAAAAGAAGGGAGGGAGATCAATTTTTTTTCATAGAGAAATAATGGAATCAGAATACGACCAATTCGCCCATTTCCATCCAAAAAAGGATGTAATAATTCAAATTGGGCATGAATAATCGCAAGTTGAACAAGTCTTTCTCTATCGTTTAGATGAAAATATTTTTCAAAATTGGAAAGATGGTCCAATAATTCAATAGGCGAGGGAGGAACAAAGGTTGCTTGTTCTATAGAAGCTCCAACACGTCCTATCCAGTTTTGCGTTTTGCGAAACTCTCCCCTTCTTTTATTATTTCCCCTCACCCCCTCTAATAAGATCTTATGCATTTCCTTGATAAGATTTAGGGTAAGGGGCGTACGGGCGATATTATCGATTGCATATTGTAGTGTTCTTCTGTAGTTTGTCACCTCCTGGACATCATGAAAATTTTTGATGTCTTCAGAAGGCTCGGCATAAAACTCAAGGATATCTTCCAAAGTTGCTTGAGTACCCTCAATCCGAGATGAGAGAACAGCTTCTTGTGTCATAATCGGAGCCAACAACAGCTCAGGGTTTGGGATAGTCTGCAAAATTCCGTCAAACCTTGCTAAATGGCTATTTGCTTGAGCAATATTGGGTACATGTCTCTCCCAATCAATTGTTTGAAGAGGTAATTTTTCAGGGAGATAAGGTTCCATAATCCAATAAATGTTCCATTTTTCTCGAAATATAAGATGTTTCTGAATAATTGTCTCGTATTTGGAACGTTTTTTGAAAAAAATCTCATTTTTTGGGAAAAATGGAACTTTTCTATCTTAATTTACTCAAGCTACCTTCAATAAATCTAAGGTCTTGAATTTGCTTTAGCAATTCAGACTGATTGATGGATTTTGGTCGAGTTAACTCTACACGAATTCCATAGAACGTTATTTCTTCGGTAGAGTATTTTTCAACAAAAGCTTTAACAAATTCTCCTTTCAATCCGATTCTTTCCAAGTATTTTACAGCATTATTGCCACTGCTATTCTCAGAAAGGGAGATAGTTTTAGTCGATTCATTTGCAAAAATAGGTTGAATATTCGCAAGTTGGGCAGAGTTTTCATTAAATTTATGCAGGAGATAACAAGAAATCTCACCACCTTGAGACCATTCCACAATAAGTTGTAATTGATTGTGATTTAATCTTAACTCAAGTGCATAAGGTTTATTTGATTGTAGCAATGAAGGCGTTGATTCAT
>JABDGQ010000023.1:14212-14767 GCA_013285965.1 Chlamydiota bacterium | reverse complement strand
TTATGCCTGGTTTTGCAATAAAAAGTGCTCCAGGGAGCACTTCTTTTGAGCAAGATATCAGACTACTAATTGTAGTTTCTTTTGAACCATAAATTTGACAATCTTTTATGCCAGCTAATAATTCTGCAAGCGACACCATGACAAACCTGATTTTTAATTTAAATGGAGTTTTTTCGTTCGGGCAACTTATTCCATTGATCGTATTCTTCTTGCAATTTATGGACCTTATCCATCCATTCTGTTTTTTTGATATCTCGCCGAGCATCGCCAGGCGGATATCCATAAGGATCATCAGGAGCTATCCCTAAATATTGCAAAGACCAATAGGCAATGTCGCGAAATACATTTGCCGTACAATTACCACCATGATGATTTTTACCAATTCCAGGAATATAGCCATAGGCTGGCTCATCGATGGTCACCACCAAAACAAAGGCTGGATTTTTTGATGGGGCAAAACCGGCAAAACGAGGGCAATAAAGTTTTTCGGAATATACACCATTGACGATTTTTTTAGGAGTGCTAGTTTTACCCACTTCGGTGTACCCAGGGATA
>JABDGQ010000023.1:0-14202 GCA_013285965.1 Chlamydiota bacterium | reverse complement strand
ATATCGGCTTTGATTGCCGTTCCACCAGGCTTAGTAACAAAACGCATAGCTTCAACGATTCGTGTTACAATATTAGCATCCAAAACACGTGGAAAACTTTGTAAATGCTCTTTGGTAGTATGATCGATAATAATTTGTTCAGAACCTGCGCGATCTTTTTTTGTAATGCAACGAATAAGTGTCGGCTGTACCAACATGCCGCCATTTGCTAATATGGCGTAAGCGCGTAACAATTGGATCGTATTAGCTTGGATGTTATGCCCAATCGCTAATGAAAATGGAGTCGGCTCAGACCATTCTAGAGCACCATTAGGATGCAATTTACCAGGCATTGGTAATACACCAGCACTTTCAGCGGGAAGTTCGATACCTGTTTTTTGCCCAAAACCAAACGAAGCCAATACTTGTCGGTACCAGGCATTACCCATGCGCCCTACAATACGCTCAGCTAAGCGAGCCATATAGATATTGGAAGATTTTTGCATTCCCATATCCATATTCAGATAATGATGTAAACTAGTATCGGTGATAGGTTTTGAACGGCCTGAAAAATGGCCATTGTAAGTAGCAATTTTTTCCATAATGGAAAAAAGTTCTTTCTCATTCCTATTTTGCAATTCTTGGTTCGCCTTTAAGGCAGCAGCCACCGTAAAGACTTTAAAAATGGAGCCGGGTTCATTAGCATCAGTGACAGATTTTACTTTACTATGCTCGATCAGTTCAGGATTATTAAAATAGCGTTGATAGTCTAGTGGATCAAAGAATGGATACTGAGCTAATGCCAATATATGACCAGTATGGGGATCCATCATGGCCGCCCACCCACCCTTAGCTTTACTTCTGATTACTCCTTGCGCAATTTCCTTTTCGGCAATAGCCTGTAAATAAGGATTAATGGTCAGATAAATATCGTTGCCATCTTGTGGGTAAATTAGAATCTCTCCGGTTTCAAGGGCGTGTCGTGGTGATCGCATTAAACGTCTTTTGCCTTGTTGCCCCTGCAAGTATTGATTGAAATATAATTCTAAACCACCGGTGGGTAAGGCACGAGCTGTATTTTCTTCCTTATTGATACGAATGGTATGCAAAACTTGCCCTAATAGAGATCCAAATGGGTAAGAGCGTTGATAATCTTTTACAAAAAAAAGAGCATTTTTTGCTAATCGATGTGTATTAGCATAAGTGTGCCACCAATTATTAATTTGATCGTAATTTTCCTTATCAAGCCACATTAGCAGCTTACGACTACGACTCACTTTTTGCAGTTGCGCTATAAGGTCTTGTTTATCAAGTGCATTTAATTTTAAAATTAAGGCGATATGCTTAGCTACATCTGCTTTAAGTTCTTCTGAAATGGCTTTTGGATCCGCATAAAGATGAAATTTTGGCAGATCAATAGCAAACTTTTGCAGTATGGGCGGATGATGCTGTTTAATAAATGGGTTAGAATAGAATGTACCGCGCAGAAACGACTCTTTAATGACAAAAAAATGTTGTTTCTCAGCTTTATTAGCCCATTTATGTCCTTCCAGGATTTGCAAGCGATAAAATTGTACAATCAAAAAAGAAAATAAAAAAAAAATCGGCAAAGCTATTAACAGTAAACGAAAACGATTTTTAGGTTGTATGAGATGTATATTTATCATATTTTCAACAACTCAAATTGAGTGTCAAATTTTGTTGATAATTGACAATAGTATTATCTGTTTTTGGATCGTGTTCAGGTAGAACAATAATTTCATCAACAGAAGGAAAGCGCAAATGGCCAAATTCGGGCCGATTGGCAATTTTCATTAAATTATCGGCGCTTTCAAAATGGGCAATCGCATATTGTAGTTCTAAATTATGCTCGCGAATTTCAAGCAATTCTTTGGATAACATGGGAATAGCTAGTCTTAGTTCAGTTAGTTCATTAATATTATCAATCATTTTATATAACAATATTCCGGCAATGGCTAAACAGAAAAGTAAGCGAATAAATAATGTCATAATTTTCTAGCTATGCGTAACTTTGCACTACGACTACGTGGATTGTCGACACATTCTTCTTCTGATGCCATTATTGGTTTTTTTGTGAGTATCTCCACAGTGGGTTCTTTATCTTGAAAAAGGCCTGCCAAGCCCGTTGTATTTAACTTATCACTAGCCCCATCGCGAAAAACACATTTCACTAAACGATCTTCTAGACTATGAAAGCTGATTACTGCAAGAGAACCGCCCTTCTCTAATCTATGAATGGCTTTAGGTAAAACAGATTCTAAAATTTGTAGTTCGCGATTGACGCAAATGCGTAGCGCTTGAAAAACTAAAGTCAAGGGGTGAATGCGCTGTTTACCATATACTTTAAGTACAGGCAGCAATACATCCACCAATTCAGTAGTGGTAGTGAATGGTTGTTTTACGCGCGCGTTGACAATCGCTTTAGCAGCGGCACGCCATCTTTTTTCTTCACCATAATCGCGAAATATACGAGCTAATTCCTGTTCCGACCAAGTATTAACAATATCAGCAGCACTTAGTGCTATTTCAGGATCCATGCGCATATCAAGTGGCCCTTCTCGCATAAAACTAAAGCCACGCTCAGCTTGATCTAGCTGCATCGATGAGACCCCTAAATCTAATAAAATGCCATTAGGGGCAGGCCAAGCATAAGTCTTAAGATACTCTTCAAACAAGGCAAAATTGCCTTTTTGAATAATGACTTTATCTTCCCAAGGGCGCAGTTTTTCTTTCAATAATGCAATTGCCACTGGATCTTGATCGATAGCAAGATATCCGCGAATTTCAGGATGCTTTTCTAATAAAGCTTGTGCATGTCCGCCGGCACCGGCCGTCCCATCAATCATATAGTGCAAATCGATATGATCAAAAGCTTGCACAATTTGATTTATTAAAACTGCTTGATGAGACATAAAATTATTTACCACACAGCATTTGTCTAAAAATATTTAAAAAAAATCTAATCTAAAAATCTAACTAATTGTCGATTTGAAATAAGTATGTTATCTTAACGGAATCACATTTTTTTTGAACATTAAAAAAGGCACATGTTACAATAATAGAGGATAGATATTATTTACATGGTAAACATATGGCAACAATTGATCAATTAGACTATAGCGTTTATTCTGATTATGCTCGTCGCACTCAACAGAGTGAGCAGATTAATAAGGAATTTCAATTAAATTCGGCACATGCAATACCGGATCAGATTAAAGTTTTAACCTTAAATCCAACTGAAAGTCAACTTGATCGCTTACTGGGATCAGCTTACATTCAACGCCCATGGTCCCTTTTTTTGCCTCCGGAGAATTTTTCTTTGCAACGTCGCTCAACCTTTGGTTTTTTTCGTATAGGACCATCACTGGGATCTACAGAGAAAGAAGAAGAGGAAAGCGAACAGAAATTTGACGAGGAGGAGTGCGCAACTGAAGAAGAAGCCAACGAAAAGCAAAAAATTAAAACCTGCTTTGCCCAAATGAAAAAAATCAATCGGTGGTTAAATTTTATCATCGGCCGTATTGGGCAATTTTTACCTGGCTAAATAGTATTGGAATAAAATTCAGGACAAATTAGATATGGATAACAAATGAGCAAGATTAATTGGTTAGAAAAATTAGGATGGAGTGAAGAACATCTTGCCGAATTGCGTTATGCTGGCTACTCTTACATTAAACAAGGCAAATACGATATTGCCCTTGATTTTTTTGAGGCACTCATCGTTTTAAACCCCAATAGTGCCTATGATTTGCAAACACTGGGTGCGCTACATATGCAACTTGATCACCCAGCACGCGCCTTATTTTATTTTGATAAGGCTTTAAAAGTACAGCCTAATCACCCAGCTACCATGTTAAATTTAGCTAAAACTTTTTTTACGATGGGCAAAACTAGCGAAGGTCTAAAGGTGGCACAGCTGCTAAAAAATCACCTGGAGCCAGAAATTGCCAATAGCGCTAAAGCACTTATTATGGCTTATAGTTAATCTGATATAAATTCGCAAAATATTTCGGTATACATGCAAAAATTAATCGAAGGTATTCATAAATTCAGAAAAAATGAATTAGGTAATTATAGCGAATTATTTTGTCGCCTTTCAAATGATGGTCAAAATCCACACACCCTTTTTATTACCTGTTGCGATTCGCGCGTATTAGCCGAATTAATTACCCACAGTCAACCTGGCGATTTATTTGTCGTTAAGAATGTTGGCAATATCGTTCCCCCTGCTGACGCCTCAGGAAGTGTTAATTCTACTGCCGCCGCTATTGAATTTGCCACAGAGACGCTAGGGGTAAGTGACATAGTGGTTTGTGGCCATTCTCTTTGTGGAGCCATGAGCACTCTTTTATATGGATTACCATCAACACATGCAATGCCACATTTACAACAATGGCTAGAAATAGCAGCACCGGTACGTAATATTATTGAGCGCAATTACACCCATTTAATTGATCAAGAAGCGCGCATCACAGCAGCCGCTGAAGAAAACATCCTCTTTGCTTTGGAAAATTTGCACACCTACCCCGCCGTACAAAAAAGGCTCAACTCTGGCACTCTACGTTTACATGGTTGGTTTTTTAAGATTGCCACAGCCGAGATGTTTGCCTATGACTATGTTACCCAACAATTTCAATCGATCGAACAACAAATCTGTTAATACAATAAACTTCTTTGGAAACTGGCTTTTTTTGGAAAAATTGATATTTTTTGAGTTAGAGGGTGTTTGAAAACCTATTTTTTAATTAATCTCCTGAGTAAAATCCTACTCATTCCTTTCTGGTTTAGAAGGTCTACCACCTTTTTAGGATCTGTTTTAAAAAGATCTGCTATTTTTGACCATTCATCTTCTGACAAATCTGTGGGGTATCTTTTGCGTATTGACTCACCTAATTTTAAAAAGGTCTTTTTTTACCAGATTTTATCTTTAAAAAATAGGTTTTCAAACACACTCTTAGATTTGATTCCAAATTTTAAGAGCATGTTGGCAACAAGGCCCGAAAAATTTGGGATTAAAGATGCTAAAAGACAATTTTAACAAATAAATGTAGTTTCCAAAGAAGTCTAATGTCAATTAGGAAATTCTCCAAAGTTGACTTCTCGAAAATCCGCTTAATTTTTAGGCTATCCGCCTAAAATTTTAGATTCATTTATAAAACATTTGAATATGAATTTTATCGCCTTAAGTCTTTTTCGATTAATAATCTCTGGATGACCTTTTAATGCATCAAGACCTTTAGCCCCTTCTTCAGTGATAATGATTTTGCTCAAATCAGCGCCATGTTTAAGCATAAATTTAATAATTCGAAATGGAATATTATCATTAATACATGCTGCACCCAAAGATGTCACGCCGATATTTTTTCCTTGTATTGCTATACCTATTCCGCTAGATAAGCTTTGAGGCGTAAGAGTTATGATCTTTCGTATGTCACCCTCAATTTCTTGGTTAAAATGCATGTGCGTGGGAGCTAATCCGAATGTACATCCTGTAAAAAGAGCGTCGATTAGAAAAGGATTAGGATTGCTAGATGGTACATTTTGGTAGCAATGATCGTATCGAGTATATTTCCTAACAAGAGGATCTATTTCCCTAAGAAACAATAAATAGGCCTTAAATTTGGCGCGGGTAGCTTCTTGGCACTCACGATTAATTAAAATGAAATCTACAACTTGGCGAACCTGTTCCCTTACTTCACTGCTTGTCATTTTTTTGAAAGGAACTAAAAAACTGCAAATACTAGGAATTAAAACTGATGGTATCAATGCAAAAGACATAAAACGCTCCTTGTTTTTTAAGAAACTATCGTAATATATTAACAAATAAAAAACAAACAACTCGTTTATCTTTATTATCGAATTTACAAACTACTAAACTAAAAATTTTCATGTACAAACTATTCAAAAATTAAGTTTGAAGAGCAGTATGAAAAAATCATATACGCTGCACATGCAGTAAATAGAGAGATATTTAAGCGAAGAATTGGATACTATTTTTTGCTTCCAGTAAGGTTAGCTAATAATCTTTTGCTTAATTTTCTAAACTTTTCAAACCAAATAATAGACTTCTGGCTTCAACTACCAAACCTTTACCCTTCTTCTAGGTACTTTTTTAAGATCTAATTTTTAATTAAGGCGAATACTTAACACAAGGTGTTATAAATTTGCTAAAAAATTGAATATTAGGTTTAAATTACATTAAGTACCGATTATAAATTTTTATTTTTAAAAGGATATTTTATGGAAGGCGAACGTAGGGCTTCTGTAGGCGGGCCTAGAACATCAATAGAAATTGTATCAAAACCCTGTGAACATTGTTTAGCAGAACAAAAAGGAGTTTTAAACGGACGTTGTTGTCAATGCGTGAAAAAATGCAATACCTGTATTATAGGCATGGCCGCGCTAGTTTCTTTTGTGGCCGGCATAGTGATTTTATCATTTAGTACACCTCATGCTATTGAAAATGGTTCTAATGCGAATTACTTGTCCATGACAGCTGATATCTTTGCCAATGTGGGAGGGGCAATCTTAATTAGCGGAGGAGCATGGAAGATTGGAAAATTATTTTGTGCCTTGCGTGCTGAAAATCAAAAATACCCCCAAATACAGTCCGGTGTTTAAAATATTGTTTATTTGAAAAAGTGATTTTTGAAAATTATGTATTAATTGTCTAATAAATTAAATTGTGACTGCTCACTCGTCTAAAGGCTAGGGAACAGCCACGACTCCATATAGTTTGGCCAAACACTAACTTGGCTAATAGAAATATCCAATACATATGAAAGCCAAAAAACATTTAAAAGTGTTGTTAACAATTGTGTTTCACTTTGTTGCGCGAATTTGAATAAAATCAACAAATTTAACCGAATAGCTTGGCTCTTTTTCCAAGTTTTGTAGAGCGCTAATCCAAGGATTAATTAGGAAATGAAATAGACGAGGCATATAAGTCTTGAACAATCCTCCTAGAGATAGTGCAAATAAAGCCTTTTGTTCACTTGTTGCAGCAATAGGAACAGGCTGAGAAACTTCAATGTTTTCCATTCCTAGATTGTTGATAATTTTTGGCAGGCGACCTCCTGTGCTTAAATCGCTGCCTTGAATAAAGTGTTCTATAGAAACAGCCCATCTCCAAATCTTCATGCAAAATGGTTCTGATGGCAAGCATTGGTAGCGATGCCCCGACAGCTCTTCTATAATTAAAAAACCATTTTTAGCAACCAAAGATGCCATTTGGGCAACAACTTCTTGTGGTTGTCGTAAATGACTCAATAAAAAACGACAATGGACAACATCAAACCCATTTTCATGCTCAGATTCTAATTCTTTTAATCGATATGCATCTTTCACAATCCAAGTAATATTCGTAAGACCTAATTTTTTTGAATTTGCACGTGCAATTCTTATCTGCTCATCGCTTCTATCTATTGCAACAATTCTTACTTCTTCTCCTTTTTCTCTTAATTGCATGGCTAATTTTATTGTCAATTCTCCATTACCGCATCCAACATCAAGTAAAGAACGAGTTTTTTGGAAAACATCATTAGTCAATGTCCATTTTATGGAATATGAATCAAAAATAGAGTTCATGGTACTCATGCGAGGCACATCGGCCTCCCCCACAGGAATTAAATAAGTAGTGGGTGGAACTGAGGTCATATTGATACTCCTTTAAACTTTTTTCTAATAATCTGATATACATTTTTTCATGAAATAACGGCTATGTCCTTTTGGAACACTTTCTAAAGTACCAAAAATAGAATAACCACGCTTTAAATAAAAGTATCTTGCTTGAAAATCGAATGTATTCAAATGTGCTATATGACATTCATGATTCTTACCGGATTTGAAAGAAGAGGTCGAGCAGATTATTGCCGAAGGAAACCTAGTTGTGAGTCGCTGGCGTTCGAGTGCAACGTTTACAGGAGATATCGAAGGAGTATCTATCAAAGACAAAAAAATAGCTATTCAAGAAATGGCCATATATCATATAGCTAATGAGAAAATGGAAATGCTCAAACAGTTTATAGGACTGAGAATCGTACTATGACAGTTGAAATAAGAGCTTGGATACAAGACTGTGAAAAAACTCTGAAAAAGCTTGATAATTTTGGCTTCACTTCTAAGGGCTCTTATAAATTCAAGGACTTAATTTATCATCCTAAAAATGGTAATTATGATCTTAATCGTGAATTTATGAGATTGCGTCTGTATGAAAAAAGCAACTGGGATTATCTTCCAAGGGGATCTGTAACACTTGTCCATAAGGTTAAGCCAAATCCTCAAATTACTGGACAAATTCTACAGAAATACGACTTTAGTCATTTTTCTGAAGCGGAGGATTTTCTTTATTCCACTCATCGTTATGCCTTTTCTGCATCACGCACGGGAACTGAATATAAAAGTGATGGCTTACGTATCTTTGTGGAAGACATAGAATTTCTCAAGCCTTCAGTTGAAGTTATTGCAGAAACAAAAAAACAAGTATTGTCTTTTTTACATCGTCTTGGACATCTCGGCATCACATCTGATTCAGTTCCGCAATTGATTGCAATAGCACAACACAAGCACGACCAATAGACTTCTTTCGAAACTGGCTTTTTTTGGAAAAATTAATGATATCTCCCCGTCCATTTATTAAAAAAGTGTTCGCTATTACGCAAAAACATGCAGGAAGATAGCTACAAGTCATCATCCTGCAAGTCTAAAATAAACTTATCTGATTTTATTATTTGTTAAGTCCAATAAATCCAAGTTGTTCATGACCGAATCAAAATTTTTTCCAATATTTCCTGTAGGAAATGAGGCGGGAAAACCATCTTTTCCAGTCATAAAAACATGGCTTTTTCCATCCGGGTAAATATGAAAGTAACGTCCAACATGATTACCTATTGGTAGTGTAGAAATGTTAGGAAACATTTTATTCATGTCCCTTACCTTTTCCATTATCTCTTGGAATCTTTCGTAGGAAATAAGCCAATCTCCATTTAATACAGCTTCTTTCCGAACTCCTATTGGAGCAACTTGATATATTTTCCAACGCAATTTCTCCGGATCAATACCCGATTTAATCATCGTCTGTCCAATTAAAGGAACCGAATCAGCATTTTTGGCTGAACATACTGTTCGGACAGTTACATCAATGTTAGGGAAAACATCCTGTACGGTCTTTATGGCTTCTAACACTCTGTCAAAATGCTTAGGAGTTCCGACTCTCATGATGTTATTGATTTCCCTAGAGTGTCCATCAAGCGGCAATCCAATATCGTCCACGTATGGCAAAACTTCTTTTGCTCTTCTTCTCAGCAAAATTCCATTCGTAGAGAGAGTTGTTCTTATTGCCAAATCATCATGGACGTATTTAAGGATTTCTTCAAGACCACTTTTCATCAAAGTTTCACCACCTGTGAACGTTATTTTTTTGGTCCCTAAACTCTTCAACTTAAGCGCAATCTCTTTCCACTGCTCATTTGTAAGTTCTTCTTTTGCCTTATGATCGGGTCCCCAACACCATGTGCAATTTAGATTGCATGCGCCATTTACGTTAAAATCCACGGTGTCAGGAGCTTTAAAAGCTTTAAGAGCATCTTTAGGTGTACTGCTGGAGCAAAATAATTTCTTGAAAGCAAGATCATTAATGGACAGATAAATAGATTTCTTTAAATGTTCTGATGCTCCCCTAAAAAAAGAGCTGCTATAAGATTGCAAAATAGGTCGAAAAGCAATAAAAGAGTTGAATCTTGATAAGCTATTCATTTTAATTCCTTATAAAAATTTTTAGAAAAAGCTAATTGTAGTGACAGCATTAAAAAATATTATCTTTTCGACATAACTAAGAACGAGTCTATCGCGTTTGCTTCCACGAGTATGAGCTCACCAAATGAAAAATTCGTTTAGTTGCTCAAAATAGAGCTGTTTGGTAATTCTGGCTAGGCGAGGGTGCTTCTCCACTTCATAGTGTTGTGGGCTTTTATCCTTAAATAGGGGATCGCGGCAGAGCGTGTTCCAGCTGCGTGAGACTCTGGCAAGACAGGCAAACTCTTTGGGAGTTTCAATTGCAAAATTAAAAACGACTGGGATGGTATCCAGTGGTAAATAAACAGACATTTATATTCCATTGTTAAATTAAATTTATTTGTATTTATTATTAGATAATAAAATTAAACTAATTCATCATATTCCGCAATAGAAAGTTTTTTTTTAAAGATTATATAATATTGGTCTGTCATTGATAAAGAATCATATTCGTGTATCCTTAAATATAGATGGCTGCGGATAGGTACTAAAGGCATTCTTCTTATGCGTAAAGTGGGTTATTAGCTTAAGAACTTTCTGAGGGAGAGACTATAGGAGGTAAACGAGCCAGTACATCAGCTAGTATGTGAAATTCATCTAAAACATTATTAATCATTTGCATAATTTTGGGTGTATCGCGATGTTCAGCCAGTTTCGGTGATGCAAAAAGTGCTTTTAATTGTTGCAGTGGCTCCATCAGCAACGTTAGATTAGTGCTTTTGTCTTTTTGAAAAGTTTTTCGTGCTATAGTAGCTAAACCATTAATAATAGCTTGAAATGGCTCTTGCAGCTCGGCATAAGTGATATCAACCTCTACCAAAATAGCTTTAGCAATTTCCAGCAAAGAGCTTGTAGCAAGCACACTCACCTCGTCATAATGGCGTTGTTGTGCGCGCAAAGCAAATTTAGTGAGCAAATGAGTAGGAAAACTGACGGTGGAGAGATCAAATTTAGCACAGAGGATTATTAGCTTGCTCATGGTAACGATCATTTGTCGACAGAGGAGCTCTAAATGCCCATGCAAAGCTTTATCATTAATCAATTCAAGCCGTTGCAATAGATAAAACAGTGTATAGCCTACCTCATCTTTGCCAGTTTCTTTTTGGATAGCTTGATCTTGATTTTTTCTACCGGCACTTCTTGATGATGTAAAAAACAACTGCATAATCTCAGGCATACTTTGCAAAACTTGTGTGCCCAGTGCTAATTGACTTCTTTCTACCCCTCTTAATCCTGCCTCACTCAGATTATCTAGTGCATTCCAAAATAAGAGATCTTTTTGGCTTAAAATGCCCTTTTTAGCCTGTTTTACTAATTGCTCAATTAACTGAGTCGGATCGAGAAAACGGATTAAATATAGCGTGCTGTTATGCACTACATCTAAACTCAAAGCAAAGTATACTAACCAGGCGGGAAAGATCCAAGGTAAAGGCCAATCAGCCATCCACACCACACCGGCGCAAGAAACGAGCACAAAAACAAAGAGAAATAGCCAACGCAGGTAAATGGCCCAATCGCGTTGCACATATGACATCACTGCCGGGAAAAAATTTTGTTGAATGTTAGCAAGCGGCGATAGGATTAATAGATGAATAAAAAGAGTGGCAAAAAAAATTAATGCCGCCCCTGTTAACATGACATAAGGTAAATGAGACCATTCTTCTTGCCATATGCCAGGCCATACTAAACTGCTAATAATTACAAAAATAAAGGTGAACAATGAAAGCATTGTTAATACAACTATTTTAAAAATAATAAAATGTATTAACCAGAGTTTTGATTTTTTCCTTTGGAGCGCGCCAAAGCTTAAAACTTCAGGTTATTAGGGAGTATTGCCAATTACCATAGCTGACCCTTGCACATAATCTGATGCTAGCATTTGATACACAATATGTCAAAAAAAATCAAAATTTTGCTTGTTAATTATTGGCGTGATTTAGTGTAAAGCGCGAGAAAAAATATTTTTCCATTTCATTGACAATTGCCAAAGCCTGCTTAGAACTTTCTGGTAAATTAGTTTCTTCTTCAAGAATCTCAGCGCCGATTAATTGCAAATCAGCATGCCAACTATTTTCCATTTCGAATTTAATTTTTAAATGATCAGTCTCATCAATTTCATGCTCACATTCATTTAAAAAGACAATCAGCTGTCGAAAAGCACATGCTTGTAATTTGCGTTGTAAATCGCTGAGCATTAGAGGACGAAAACCCATCTTTTCTGATAAATATTGTAAACCAATTGATTGGAAAAGATTTCCCAAGATCATCCCCTGCTGGGCAATGTAAGCGGATACTACGTCATTGCTGTCAAAAATTTTAAACAAAGCTAACCGTTTTTCTTCTAATTTTAAACAAATAGCCTGCAATTTTTCTTGTGGCGTACCAATGCGCAATGGGCTGTCAAATTGTACTAACCATTCTTGTTCGATATCATTGAATAAATCACTTACAAAACATTTTACAATCTCTTCTTGCGCTTTGATTAATAACTCACTGGCACGGTCAGATTGCAAAACATATGCATAAAAATTATCTAATACAGTTTGTGCAGCTTTAAGCGTTGTTTGATCGATACTATCATGTTTTATTAAGATCTCTTGCCATTGACGATGTTTATCTATGAAAGCTTGTCTATTTTGATCAAAAATTTCTTGTTTAATTTTAGCTTTGCGCCTGGCGCTTGAGGCAAACTGGGGATCATTTACCAAACGAGCCGTTAATTGCTTTTGTTTTTCAGCTAAATCATCAAAAAGTGCTACGGCCCGTAATGGACGCGCATCTACACATTCATTAAACAATGCCCAGCAACCGTTATATTGCGATGAATAGGGAAAACCACAATGTTTAAATTGATAGCAAACACGCCAATCCGCTTGATTGAAACTTGGTACTTTAAATTTAGAATCACTTAAACCGAGTTGACAAGTACCTGAAACAGAGATAAAAGAGCCTGGGCCAATTTCCAACAATTGCTGTAAATGCATAACTTGTGGATCAGAATCACTCTCCATTTCAATTGGTGCTAGCTTTACTAACGCAAAAATTTCGGACATGTTCATTTCAGGTATTCTAAAGCGTGGCCAATGACTTTTAATGAGATTAATAGCCTTCACTCGAAACATGTCACATGCACATTGCCCATAATTTTTAGGTGTGGCTACCGCATTTTGCATCGCTTCTAATTGCGGCTTGACAACCTTAGCTTGTAAGGTGGCACTAAGTTTTTTAATTACTGCATGGCCTGCTACATGACTAGAACTATTAGTTGAATCGTATTTTATGGAAGCCTCAGCAGGCATTTTAATCTTACGCCCCTTAATCTCTGGATCCAATAGAAGCAGCTGACGCATGCGTCTGTGCATGTTTGATTGCGAAAAGCCTGTTTGATCTGAAGCAATCACGTTATTGTATTTTTTTATAATATCTAAGCTGTGTTTTGCCCATGCCCGTTCTTCTTCGCTGCCATTTTCGCAATATTTAATGAGACCCGAATGACTCTGAATAGTATCAACAATACGTAAAATAGCGTTTCGTAGGCGTAGCAATTCGTCTTGTTCTTGCTTACGAACTTTTTCTGAAAAAAGTGGCATAATATAAGTACGTGCTAAATCAACCACTTTCTTCAAAGCTGGCTCTGGAGTACTACTAACCAGGCAACCATCTGCATTTACATGCAAAGTGGCCACTTCCTGACTCGTCGTAAATATAGCTAACTCGGCAATAGCCGCTTGTAAAATCTTTTGAGTATGACCCATATTTGATGATATATTATGAATGTTCATTACTATCTCGCTATATAAATTAATAATTATTGTAACATTTAATTATTAATTTCTTATTAAGAAATAATAGTGTTGTTTAAAGGAGTAAATTTACACAAAATGATTGCCACACCCTAAATGTTATGATACTCTCGTATCAATTTTTTCTTAAATTGGATTACGCGGATTTTGGATTACGGGCAGGTAGTACAAAGTCCAAGTTTACTCAAACTTACCAAAAGTATGTAATTATGGACCAATCGGCTTCTCTTTATTCTTTTAGAAAAATTGCCAATATCCTTGAATTGGGCAATAAGTGGTATCAGCGCAAAAGACATACGCTTTCTCCTACTAATTTACAGCAATATGTATTTATGTTGGCATCCCTTGATGAAAATCGGCTACAAGGTAACCATCTTCAGAGCGATCAATTAGCGCGCAAAGTTGAAAATTTTTACAAAATACATTTTCAACGCTCTTTTTGGGATTATCTCAAAGAGCTCTGCACCGGCATCATAGTGGCCCTCCTAATTGCTGTCGTGGTGCGGCAAATGTGGTTTGAACTCTATGAAATCCCCACAGGCTCTATGCGCCCCACTTTTGAGGAAAAAGATCATTTGACAGTAACCAAAACAGCCTTTGGTCTAAA
>JABDGQ010000022.1 GCA_013285965.1 Chlamydiota bacterium | reverse complement strand
AGTTCATTATCTTTGATATTAAAGAATTGGTTATCTTCAATTTTTTTGTTCATCAAACTATTCATAGAAAGAACACCTACATTATATATCACTTAATTTATTGTAAAATATAACTTCAAATAAATCAAATTAAATTAATCAAATTTGTATTTGTAAAATTTTTAATTAGGATTTTTTGATGAAATTCAAAAAGCAAAGATTTGTCAGATTGGAAGCAAATCTTTCTGAGAGTCTCGTCTTGAATTGTGAAGAGCTTAAGCTCCTAAGGCCTTCTTAGTCAAAGCCAGCATGCCATCATTAAAACTCTTCCCTATAGCTTCGTAATTAGGATCTTCAAAACTTTCAGCACTTTCTTTTTCTTTAACAATCTCTTGATATTCATTACTATAGTTTTTAGCTAATGTGGCTAACCAAAACTCATTTTTACTTAGGAAGTTATAAAATGCTTCCTTATTGCTAATAGTAACATTCACATAATCAAAGGCATTCTTCAAATCGTTCTCTGTTAGAGCACTACAGCGAAAATAAAGCATCTCTTTAATATCGATTGGTAATTGGAGCTTATCTTTCAACCTCACGGGATAACCTAAATAGACCTCCACTTCATCAAATAATCTAAGTGTGGGCACTTTTTGACGAGCACATTGCTCTAAAAGGTCCATCGCCCATACTCCTCTTTTCAAGAACTCAGCCAATGCCTTTATTTCCATTGGTTGTGTTAATTGATAAGCCACCCCTAAGTTTATTACTGAAAGAGCCATTCGATCACCACAGGTGTCAGCAGCACCATTGATAATGACATAAAATTTATCGCTAAAATTTTTATCTTCTATCGCTAAATTTAAAAAACTTAAAATTTTACTAGGTAGCCAAGATTGCACTGATTGATAATCTTTCATTAAAGATAATCTAGAAAGCCAAGTACGCAAACTTTTGAGCTTCTCTTCACTTGTATTTGATATGCGCTTTAGTAATGTTGGGTCATAGGCTTGGTTAACTTTTTGAAAGAGTTCTTTTAACAACTCTTCTGTACTACGCCCATCTACCACACCTATTGCTTCCATAGAATAACTAAAGGTAGGTCCAGCATATTCCGGCTGACTAGTAGCTTGCCTTAAATTGCTCAATACGGTTTGCGATAAGTCGCAACCTGTTAATTCCACTGTACATGTTTGAGGTAATCTTAAAATTTCATTAGGAAGACCTGTTAAAGATCTATTGCGTGTAAGGCGTAATTCAATTAACATAGTTAGATTGTTAATTTCAGCTGGTAAAGTGGTCAATCTATTTGTTCCAAGATTTAATTTCTGCAAATCAGTCAGTCTACATATTTCGGCTGGCAAAGTAGTTAATTCATTTCCTCCAAGATTTAATTTCTGCAAATCAGTCAGCCTACATATTTCGGCTGGCAAAGCAGTCAACTGATTTAGATAAAGATTTAATTCCTGCAAATTTGTCAGCCTACATATTTCGGCTGGCAAAGTAGTCAATTTATTACTATGAAGATCTAATTCTCGCAAATTAGTCAGATTGCCAACTTCTGCTGGCAAAGCAATCAACTGATTTGCAGAAAGATTTAATTGTTTCAAATTAGTCAGATTGCCAACTTCTGCCGGCAAAATAGTCAATTTATTTCTATCAAGATATAATTCTAGCAAATTAGCCAGATTGCCAACTTCTGCCGGCAAAATAGTCAATTTATTTCTATCAAGATATAATTCTAGCAAATTAGCCAGATTGCCAACTTCTGCTGGCAAAGCAGTCAACTGATTTGCAGAAAGATTTAATTGTTTCAAATTAGTCAGATTGCCAACTTCTGCCGGCAAAGTAGCCAACCGATTTCCAGAAAGATCTAATTGTTTCAAATTAGTCAGATTGCCAACTTCTGCCGGCAAAGTAGCCAACCGATTTCCAGAAAGATCTAATCTCTTAAGATGGGAAAAAGTCGGATGTGTAAATATGATAGTCGGCATTTTAGTTAAATAAAGATTATCAAGTGAAAGGGAGTCGTGCTCAGGTTTCTTAATAAAATTTAAAATCCTCGTGATTACTTCCTCATGAAAACCTTCGGCTCTTAAATTTTTTATCACCTGCTCATCAATGAAACTGTCGATTATGCGAGTATCGCAAGTTTTAAGATTGGCAAAAAAACTATATTTATCCAGGCCAAGTCTATTAATCAGAATATTTAAGCCCAGCCAATTAGCCAATTTAACAGACCAAGCATTATTGTGTTTACCAATCTTTGTTTTAATAAATTCCAGGTTATAGTATAGCACCTGATATTGAGTATCTTTGAGTTCTGTTTTATTAAGTTTAGTAAATATATTTTTTGCTACAAAGTCAGTAAGCTCCAATATGCCAATTTCTTTGCTGCTACCAATAATTAGTTCGTTATCTTTGATATTAAAAAATTGATTTTCTCTTATTTCTACATTTATAAAATTATTCATAAAAAACACCCACTTAACATTGTCTTTATTATAAAACACAACTTTAAACAAACCAAATTATAGCTCCTATTCGCCACAAATAAGTGATTGCGCTTCTTGAATAGTGCAGAAGATTTTTTGTTGAAAAACAAAATAATTAAATTCACAGCAATCAAATTTTAAATGATTGACATTGATGATACATGAAATAACAACTATTGTCAATTTTTTATTAACAATTAATTAATATGGTTGTTTAATTTATTTTTAAACTTGGCATTAAAATTTACACATAAAATAGAGAGCTTATTGCATAATATCTTAGCCCGAAAGGTTATAATTGAGTGCGATTAGCCTTTCGAGGCTGGGCGTTATTTCTGGGTACAGATGTGAAAAAATGCAGTTTGATTCTATAATAGACTTCTTCCGAAAGAAGTCTATTATAGAATCAGGCTCTAGCAAACAACTGTTTTGTTTTCGATAGCCTTTTTAAATGTTTTTCCTAAAAATACGGCCACCATTAGCCACACTGCCAAAAGTGGAAAACCAAGACAGCCGCTGAGCATTAGATAATAATAACGTCCAGAAATCATTCCAAAAATGGCTTGCAAAGGATTCAGCAACATATTAAAAATTGAACCCATCTCTTTTGAGGCACGCGAACCAAAAGTTTCAATCCAAGCCTGTGCCTTAAAACGCACATCAGGTGTAGTTGGTATATACAACTGCTTTAAAGCAGGGCCGTTTAATGCATAATTAATAGCTTTAGAGCCCACCATCAGAGCAAAAAGAAAATTTAGACTATCCATAGTTAAAAAACCAAAAAGGGCACATCCGACAATTATAGGCATAGCAGCTAGCGCCACCCCAATGCCTAGATAACGGGTAACATTGCTGATACCTAATAAAAGACATAGTAATGAGACTATATTGACACTCGATCCATAAATACTCAAATAGTTGCTTAAGGCTACACCAGTATATTGACTTCCTGCTGCCACCTTAAAGTTAAAATCAAAAATAGTTACAATGACTTCATAAATAAAGTTAGCCGCAAAAATACCTATCAAATAACGATGTTTTAACATCAACTTAAGGCCTTCTAAAAAGCCCGGTTCCTGCTCTTTTTCTAGCTCCTGTTCATTTTTACCGTGAAAAGCGGTCAATAAGCTCTTTGGTGTAACTCTGAGGAAATAGCGCACTAGAGGAATAATCAAAAGTATTAACAGACCCAAACAAATCATTGATAGAGCATCTGTTTGCAGACCCATTCTATGCGGTAATCCGCCCACAGTATATGGCGAAACTATCCCACCCATTTGTCCAAGTGCTACTACCAGAGGAAAGCCTCGCTTAGCTGAAATAGGCTCAGTGGTATCGGCTGCAAAAGCCCAAAATAAGGCCACTACTAATGAGCCAAAGCTTTCCACAAAAAGATACCAACTATAGCCTAATATTTGTGTGGCAGCGTAAAAAAAAGGTGTGCGCACTGCTATCATATCTTTAGGAGCTTGAGCAAAAGTCATTAGGAAAGCAAAGATTAAAACTGCTATGCCATAAAAAGTTGGTAGAATTATCAACATGCGCTCACGCGATGTGCGCTCTAAAAGTTTCGTGTAAAACATTACTAATGGCAATAATGCCAATACTGAAACCGTTTTGGCATATGGAAGATGCAATTTGTCTACCAGCTGAATAAAAATAGCATCTTTTAATGGTCGTAACGTCCAATAGACACCGATAATCAAAGCAAATATTAAACCGAGCCGCAAAAATTTTTTAAATTCCTCTCGATCAAAGATACCAAAGTTAAACCGACAAATTAACTGAAAAAAATGCAAAATTTTACTACTCATATTCATAAATCACCTCTTTATAATAAAAAGAGATCATAGTTTATTGCTTTATTTTTGTATTGTCGATATATTCGAAATTTTATATCGAAAATATCGATTAAACTTTAAGGATTAAATTTTTTATAAAAAAAGAGGCTAATATTAAAAAATTACCAGAATCAATTAAATTAGAAACAACTCACCATTCACTTCGTAATTTACGCATTGCCGATTTAGAACTTTTTATAGCAGCAGCGCACTTGAAAAATCTAGGAAAGGCCGCCGCGCTTAATTACCTCAGTCAAAGTGCGGCAAGCTCCGCCATTCAACGAGTTGAAACCGCTTTTGGTAGGCTGCTCTGCACACATGAAAAAAGACAATTTAAACTCACCAAAGAAGGGCAACTGCTTTTACCACGAGCTGAAAACTGGATAAGACACCTGAAAGATACAGTAGCTACTTATGAACCAATGCCAATTCGCATTGTCACCACACATGCTATTGCCCGAGTGACAGTTGCAGCAATACTAACCATTGAGCCAATAGAACTTAAACTCATGCGACCAGATAAAGCTTATGCCGCTGTTTTAAGAGACGAAGCTGATGTTGCTTTGGTACTTGATAATGCTCCTTGGGAAGGATTGGTGGCCACTGAGATTGGAAAAGGATCTTTTCAATTATATTCCACACAATCTGAAATTCCTCCATCACCTGTTTTACTACCAGAAGATCAAATTGAAGTGCTCACACTGCAACAAAGATGGCAACAAGTCTATAATAAAGCACTTTATGTTAAAGCACGCTTACCGAGCTGGTCTTTGATTGCCGATATTTGTGCAAACTCAAGTGAAGTAGGTTTTTTGCCTGATTTCTTGGCTGTACAGTTTAAATTACAACCTGTGGCTTGGCAACCAACACCATCGCGTTATCGCATTCTAGCCCTTTATCGTAATAATGGTGAAATTTTCCAACAACGACTCGACAAACTATTAAGGCAATGGAAACATGTTTTTTCACAAACCATATAAGACATTTTAATCTTTAAACTCTCGCCTGTTTTTGAGCGATTTGTGCTAGAAATTCGATGGCAATTATACAGCTATATTAGAAGTCTAATCTAAATCTCAATAATTTCATTGAGCTGCGGTAGCAAAGGTTGCAAAGCAAATTTTTTTTCAATTTGCAAAGCTAACGCTTCTCTTTCCGAATTTTCTCCGTGAGTCAACACAATTTTAGGACGATCTACAAGCATACTACTGAGCCATAATAACAAATCACTTTGCCCAGCGTGCGCGCTAAATCCGTTTAAGGTGTGAATGGTGGCACGCACTTGGATCTCTTCTCCGTGAATTTTGACCGTTTTAGCCCCCTCTATTAGTTGTCGACCTAATGATCCATAACCCTGATAGCCTACAATCATAACATGTGTAGTGAATTTATCAAGATTAAACTTCAAATGATATTGAATACGCCCAGCATTGCACATGCCGGAGCCTGCCAGAATAACACAAGGACCATCGAGTTTGTTAAGTTGCTTTGATTCTTCAACTGAAGATGTGAATTTGAACCATTTGGGATCCAAAGGAAAAGCGCCCCGCCTTTGCCAATCCAAAGCCTCTTGATCAAAAAGATCTGGGTGATGATTCATAACTTTTTGTACCGCTAGAGCCATCGGACTATCTACAAAAACTGGAAAAGGGGTTACTTTGTTTTGAAAAAAAAGAATCGCTAAATGATAAAGAATCTGTTGTGTGCGGCCAATGGCAAAAGCCGGTATTAATATTTTCCCTTTTTCTGCCACTATTTGATGGACAACTTGTTCAAACTCAGCAATCGTTTGACTGTATGGACGATGATTTCTATCACCATAAGTTGATTCAAGGAAGATTAAATCAGCGTGGGGTAATTGTTCAAAATGTCGTAAAATTGGTTGATCGCGCGGCCCTAGGTCGCCAGAGAAAACTATAATCTTATTTTGGCCATTTTCTTGAATCATCAATTCAATACTTGCTGAACCCAACATATGTCCTGCTTCATAAAAACGAGCTGTAATGCCTTGAGCAATAGCAATAGGTGTGTGTAATGAGACAGATTTACACAATTCATGGAAAGAAAACATATCAGAGGGTGTATATAAAGCTTGCAAATGATTTTCAGGATGCTGCTTATTTTTTCGCATTACATCTTGCACTTGTATTTTGGCAGCATCCTGCAAGACTATTTCCGCTAGTTCAATCGTAGCCGCTGTGGCGTAGATTGGATTACGATAACCATTTTTTAATAGTACTGGCACTCTACCTGTATGATCAAGATGGGCATGTGTTAATAAGATGGCATCAATACCAATGGGATCTATGATTTGATTGTTATTTTTCTCCTCTGCAACGCCTCCGCCTTGAAACATTCCTGCATCAATCAACACTTTAGCAGTAGTTGTCTCTACGAGATAGCTTGATCCAGTTACCTCACCACCTGCAGCACCCAAAATTTTAATTTTCATATTTATTCTTTATTTATTTTAATTATATTTTCTGTTGTAATTAAGTTTATAAAACCAAGGATTAACAAATGAGATTTTTTAAACTTCTATTATTAGCGACAGCTCTTATAACTGTGGGCATTAAATTGCCTTGTGATTTTATTATTGCTAGTGAGCACTGTGCTCAAAATCCATTGTGGCAAGAAGCAATAAATTATGCTAAAGAAAATTTGCCCATGGAGGGCGAATTGAAAATAAAATCCAGTGGCTTTGTTTATCTCAAAGTCGATGACGATTACATTCATACTTTATTTCCAATGCTCGGACTTAAAGCGGAAGGCTTTAAAGAACCCCCCTATTTTCGTACTAAAGAAGCTCCCGGAGCACATATTAGCGTATTTTATGAAGATGAACACATCGTGCCAACAGAAATTGGCCAATATTTTCATTTCGAACTCAAGCAAATTACAATTATAAAAACTTCTAAAGATACAAGTTATGCCATCTTACAAGTAGAATCGCCTGAATTAGAGAAGCTGCGCGAAGAATATGGCTTATCCCCTAAATTATTTGGCCATGAATTTCATATTTCTTTAGCCAAGAAAACTAAGCACGGGCATTAGCAATTTTTAGTTATTATGATTCATCTTGCATTTTGAGTAGCTCAAGCTACTCTCTCTATTAGACTTCTTTCAAAATTTAATTTCGAGAGAAGTCTATTTTAAAATCATTAAATTTCAATAGCAAATTGTACAAAAATACTTTAATATCTACTCTCGCTTAGTTTCTGACCATAGAACAGAAATTAAGCGGGACATTACTTTGACATTAAGTAATTGCATATTTAAATAAACAGAAATTAATCAAATATAAGGGTTTTTAAATGACAAGTTTATTACTTGCTTCTTTATCATTATTATATTATGTCAACTCACCTGTAATAGAAATGCGTGAGCTTGCCAAAAAAGACTCGGAAGTGGTTTCGCAAGCTTTTTTTGCCGAAGAAGTTAACGTTATGGAAGAAGCGCAAAATTGGGTTAAAATTCAAACCACTGTGGATAATTATCAAGGTTGGATTCCAAAAGAGGCCCTACTACAAAGAAAAGAGCAATTTCCAATCCACTCTGCCCTTGTAGCCAAAGTAAATCGTCGCGCCGCACACGTATATCATGTAGAAGATACTGTTTACGGACCAATTATAACGTTACCATTTGAAAGTAAATTAGAAGTTTTAGAGCCCAAGGGTGAATCAAATAGCCGCTGGCTTAAAGTTTTGCTACTAGATGGTCGTGAAGGTTATATTCAGCGTGGTGATGTAATATTAACACCTTCCTTATTAAGACAAGATCAAATGTCCGTTTTGAGCCTCCATTTTCTCGGTTTACCCTATACTTGGGGTGGGCGTTCCAGTTTTGGTTACGACTGCTCAGGTTTTGTACAAATGTTGTATCGCCAAATGGGGGTGTATTTACCACGCGATTCAAAAGACCAAATACGTTGGAGCGGCTTTACAAATATTGCAATCGATAACCTGTCTCCTGGTGATCTAATATTTTTTGGATTATCAGAAGATAAAATTCGCCATGTTGGTCTGTATTTAGGTGAAGATCGCTTTATTCACTCTACTGTTGCTGAAAATCAACCCTATATTCGTATCAGCAATCTTAATGATTCAGAGTGGAATGGTTCGGGAAGATTTGTCTATCGGGCCGCCCGAAAATTAAAAGCGGAAAATCAGTAAACTAAATAAAGGAAATTTATGCTTAAAAAAACACTTGTATTACTTTTTGTGTGTTTTAATGTTTCCACAAGCTGTGCGCAAGAATTTAAAAGCTCTATTTCCACTATTACCACTGAAATTTTTGAACAAATGCCATATTCATGGAAGGATATTAATCCAGTTCCTCTTGCAGATCTGCGTTGTATTTCTATTAGCCATTGGGGATTTGATGGACAGGTGCATCAAGGCTCCTTAATTATTCATGAAAAAGTAGCCCAAGAAGTGGTAGAAATCTTTAATGAAATTTTTGATAGCCATTTTCCTATCGAAAAAATGGCTTTTGTTGACCTTTACCAAGGTGATGATGAGTTATCTGCACAAGCTAATAACAGTTATTCTTTTTGCTGCCGACCTAATACTAGTTTCCCAAATGTTTTTTCCAAACACAGTTATGGCTTAGCAATTGATATTAACCCCTTGTATAATCCATACCAAAAGGGTGAATTGATTGTACCTAAGTGTGGCGCACAATATCTCAATCGCGAAAGCGTAGTTAAGGGTATGATTGATCACGAATCAATTTGTTATCAAGCATTCTTTAAACGAGGCTGGACATGGGGTGGCGATTGGAAAGAACCTCGTGGCTATGTAGACTATCAACACTTTGAAAAAGATCCAAAGGTTGTTCTGCGGGAATGAATAGATTTCTTTTTAAACTGGCTTTTGATATTTTTCCAAAAAAAGCCAGTTTGCAAAGAAGTCTATTCAAAACTCATGTTTTAAGCAGGGAGAAGTAGTCAATGAGAATAATATGCCTTTTGTTTACTTTAATGTTTCAAACCGTCTGTGCCACGCAATGTTGTGAAAAAAACAGCACTCAAGGTCGATCAAACAACGCCCCATGGTATCCTTCCATAGCAGCTTTTGAACATTATAATTCAGGCCGCTCGCACGTATTTCCCAAAGCAAAATTTGGAGGAGATTTTAGGGGTGATAATAATGTTGCTATATTAACTTCTACTTCTTCCTATCCTTCTGGATATAACATGGCCTATTTGGATGCCAATAATATATTCATCTATGGTGGTGGTTATGGCGATGTAGCCGGCTCGATTGGTGCTTATGTAGCAAAGATTAATCCCCTCTCACTTCAGCCACAATGGTATAATCAGTTGATTAATACCAATTTAAATGGTGAGTGGGACTATCCAGGATCCATGGCTATTCTTAAAGATGGTTTTATTTATGTGGTGTATGGTTATCGTTTAGCCAAAATTGATCCACAAACCGGACAAACACTTCAAATCCTTACACTTCCTACAGGCGGAGGAGCTCCACAAAATACAGCTTACAATGGCTTTAATGCTACGGAAGATGGCACACTGATTATGAAATCACTATATCGACAAGCAGGCTGTTTTATCCAAGGCCCTGATGCTCTCTTGGAATGTCCGGACCCTACCGATGTGCCGCCTTCAATTTTAGTATCTGTTAACCCCAAAACTCTAAGTGTGATTGATTCAATCACTTTGCCTGCCCCAGTGGCGGCCCGTCCCACCATTGCTAAACACAAAAATCGCTCTTATGTTTATTTAGTGGAAGCCAACACCTTGATTCGCTATGAAGTAAAAAAAGGAATGTTTTTACTTGATCAAACTTGGAAGCCAGGCACTGTGACGTTAAGTGGTCAAACTACGCCCACCTCTTTTGTAATAATGGGTGATTGGGTGGTAGGGCAAACCAATACTTTGCCTTCAGCCACAGCATTAAGTGTAATTGCGATTAACCAATCCGATGCCTCATTACAATTTTCTATCCAACCATTTTTAGATGACCCTATTCCCCCTTTAGTAGCACAGGCTTTTTCTACAGCCGCCGCGGGAGGGACAGCTGCTATTAGTTGGGCTCCAGCATCGGTTTCAGCAGATCAGGATAACCATTTAATCTATGCAACGGACTCACTACCTGGAAAAATAGCAGCCCTTAGATTGAGCAAGAGAGGCTTGAAAGTGTTTTGGAAAGCTAACCAAACAACCACAGAATTTACTGCTTTAATTGGCCCTAAAAATAAAAGAGTTTTAGTGGGAACTGATATTCCAAGACCTCAAATTCCTGGCAATAATGCAAACGATTACGCAGTATGGCGTAATGCTAATACGGGCGATGAGATTGCACGCTCTCCTTTATTGCCAGCCATGACACAAGGAACCATGATTCAACCTTATTACTTTGGAGATATGTTTTACGAAGGGCAATTAGGTGAGTTAATAAAACTAAAACCTTTTTAATTAACTCCCTTATAGAAGGGGGATTATAATAATCCCCCTTTATTTTTGATAAAAGTTATTCCAAAAACCAATTTATAATTAATTTTCCTCGTTCCGGATCATTGCTTAAACAATGTTTTCCCCCTTCGATTTCCCAATAAGTAACATCACATCCAGCCGCTTGCAGAGCTGCCAGCATATTATAACCTTCTTCTAAAATAACACGATTATCGTCGTTCCCTTGAATAATTAGAATCGGCAGATGTTGTTTAATATGTTCCGCAGCTAAGAGTGGATCTCTATAATTTATCCATTCTTGCTCGTTTTTAACATCATCACCGCCAAACTCATCATTTCCCTCACTCACACCGCCTCTATACATGGTAGAAATCACAGTAGCTTGTTCTAGGCAGATTAGATCACTGCCTGGATTTGTAATACCAAAAATTCTATTGCCACCACGTAAGAACACCACTAAGGGTTGATTTTGAGCTTGTGGTAGATAACTTAATAATCCTTTTATCTTTAATCCATCGCTTGGATATACAAAAACTAAAATCTTTCGATCCTGCGCAACAATCGCTTCTTTTTGAGCCTCTTTTACAAGAGGACTAGCCAGTAATTCTTGTGTGATATCGGCCATTTGGGCATCAGGGCCAAGTTCATAAAATTTGGCATATTCTGAGCAAATTTTATTAATATCTTCAGTTTCTTTTTGGCGAGTAAAAGCCACAGATTGATCTTTTTCCTTTGCAAACAAAGCTAAATTGAATGGATAAACGAGAACTGCTAAAAACAACAACACTACTGCCATGCTAAATCCTGATAAGTATTAGATTTATTTTTAAATTAAATTTTAAAATAACTTGAAAGGGCAAAAAACTAAAAATTTATATTATTATAAATTTCCCTTGCTGCCGAGCAATTTCATAGGCCACAATTGGAGTAATTAACGCTAAAGTCATAAAATCAATATTGGCACACATAGGTATTTTTACCAATTCATCCACTAGCGTAAGCTTGTTTTTTGAAAGGCCAGTTATCTCGTTGCCAAAAAGAATGGCAAAATCGTTTTTGGCCAAATTTAATTCGTAAAACGATTTACTGGCATGTGGTGAAGTTCCTATTAAACGGATATTTTGTTTTTTAAATACATCGGAGAGTTCATCTAGTGAAGGGTAATAGTGAATATTAAAATCAGGGTAACCACTCTCTTTAATTTGCCTAGACCAGGAATTTATTTTATAAATAACTTTGGAATGATCGTGTCTAAGACAATGGCCAGTAAAATACAATTCGCATTCACCAAGGGCCAAGACAACTTGCAAGATATTAGCAATATCTGATGGGGCCATAATGCAATCATAGACTAATTTAATCATCTTCTCTCTCAACTCTTTAATTTTTCAAATTTATAGATTTATAGCAATAGCAAGAGCTATTCCCCACATCATCAGAGCAATAAAAATATCTATTAGCTTCCAGGCCAATGGATTACATAAAAATGGAGCTAAAAATTTACTTCCATAACATATCGAAAAAAACCACACAAAAGAGGCACTAATAGCCCCTATGGCAAAATAAAATTGTTCATGGTGCGGATGTTGCGATGCAATGCTGCCAAGTAAAATAACAGTATCCAAGTAAGCGTGTGGATTAAGCAAGCTCAAAGCTAAGAGCAATAACACAGTTTTTTTTCGAGAATGCATTATTTTGTTTTTTTCTAACCCAAAAGCGCTTTGCTTATAAAAAGCTGATTTTAAAGAAAATGCACCATATAAAATCAAAAACAAAATAGCAAAATATTTAGTGATCTCAATTAGCAATGGATATGTTGAAATAATTTGACCAAAGCCTAAAACACCGGTAGTGATTAATGCGGCATCAATCATGGAGCAAAGCAAAGCCGTTATAAAAAGATGGTTTTGCAATAATCCTTGTCTAATCACAAAAGCATTTTGAGCCCCAATAGCTACAATTAAACCGGCACTGCTGGCAAAGCCTTTTAAAAGTGCTAAATACATATGCAATTCCCCCTAACTAAATAAACAACCAAACAATCTCTGACATTAATTGACATATCCACCTCACTTTAATCTCTACATACTTCCATTATATCTTGAAATTTTCTATAAGTAAAATTAATACATTTAATGATCGATAAGTAATTTTAATAGGACTTTCTATGCTTGATTATCGCGGCTTGATTGCCTTGCATGCAGTACATGAGCTACAAAATTTTGAATTAGCGGCTAAGAAATTATTTATTACACAATCGGCCGTATCGCAAAGGATTAAATGTTTAGAAGATTTTTATGGAGAACCTCTTTTAATTCGCACACTCCCCTATCGTTTAACTCAGCTGGGCCGACAATTGATTGGTCATTTTAAAAAAATCTGCTTGCTTGAAGATGAACTAGCCCAAGAATTGGGAGCCATTGAAATTCAGCCTCAAATTTGTGTGGCCATCAATCGCGATAGCCTGGAAACTTGGTTTTTGGATTTGATAGAACAAAACCAAAAAGTTTTTAGAGGTATAGTTTTAGAGATTATTGCCGATGACCAAGAGCTGACCATTAATTACCTCAAAAATGGGTCTGTTTCGGCTTGTTTGTCTACTGCTGCTAAAGAAATTATTGGTGGGAAAGCCACTTTTTTAGGTTCTATGCATTATACACTAGTCGCTTCTCCGACGTTTGTAAAAAAGTATTTTTCTTTTAAAAACCCGCTAAAGTGTCTTGAAAATGCTCCAGCCATTAAATTTGATAAAAATGATTATTTGCATGAGCGCTATCTTGAAAAATTTTTTGGCATTAATGGTGCTGATTTAAAATACAATATTATGCCATCTGTAAAGGGATTCAAAACATTAACAATGCTAGGCTACGGCTATGCACTGATCCCAAAAATAGATATTCTCAAAGAATTGGAGAGTAAACAACTCATCGAAATTTATCCTGATCATACTTGGGAAATCCCGCTCTACTGGCATTATTGGAGTGTACAATCAAAGTTATACCAAAAATTTAATGCTGATATGATTGCTCTTGCCAAAGCTAAGCTTGCTTAAAAAAATCATTTAATGTGCAAGTTTCATTTTTGAAAGGAGGTCGCCTGCGCCACACAGTAGTGCGCTCATAAGCATCTGCCAAACGCAAGATTGTGGCCTCAGCAAAGTGTTTACCTACAATCTGCATACCTAGTGGCAAATCATTTTCAGAATAACCACAGCAAATCGACAGAGCCGGGTTCCCAGTAACATTAAAAGGCATAGTTAATAATGGTTTTTCGATGATCGAAAATTTTCCGACTGCCTCGATTTTAGGAGCCTCATTGGCGGTAACGGCGGTAATTAGAGCATCGAAATGGCAAAAAATTTGATGAAGCTCCCCTTTTAAGACCTCCCTTTTACGCACAGCATGTATGTAATCGGCACTACTAATTAAGGCACCCAAGGCCATGCGATCGCGAAAAAACTCGCCATAGTCAGCAAAACCCTCTTGCAGTCTTTTTTCATGCAGAGCATAGCCTTCCGCCAACATAATGATCGTGCCACAAGCAGCCCATTCCATTAATGGTGATAATTGTACCTCCTCCACCAAGCAACCCATTTTCTCAAATTGCTTAAGACTGCTTTCAATAGCATGACAAATCGCAGGACTGGCACTAATATCACTATTATAAAAATGGCGAATTACCCCAAGGCGTAATCCCCTTACATTGCCGGTTAATGCAGCACGATAATCTGGCATAGAAACATTTACACTGGCTGAATCATTATGGTCAAAACCAGCCAGGGCTTGTAATAAAATAGCACAATCTTCACTTGTCCAGGCCATGGGACCAGCGTGATCTAGTGTAAATGATAATGGTACAATACCACTGCGACTTATCAAACCAAATGTTGGTTTAAGACCTGTGATGCCGCAATAGGCAGAAGGTGTCCTTATAGAGCCACCACTGTCACTACCCATGCTACCCAGTACTAATCCGGCGGCTACAGCGGCGGCCGAACCACTGGAAGAGCCTCCAGTAAAACGACTTTGATCCCAAGGATTGCGAGCCGGTGGCCACGGCAAATCAAAGCTTGGACCACCTAGTGCAAATTCATGTGTAGCAAGTTTGCCAACGATAATGGCTCCAGCTTGTTTTAACTTTCTTACAGTATAAGAATCATTAGCAGCAATATAGTTTTGCATAACTTTGGAGTGACAAGTCGTAGAGATGCCGGCCATATCGTAGATATCCTTGAGTCCTAAAGGAATACCATGTAACGCTCCTTTATAGTTGCCAGATTTAATTTCTTTTTCGGCAATTCTTGCGCTATTTCGTGCATAATTGGCAAGGAGACAAATAAAGCTATTAAGAGTACTATCAATACATGAAATACGGGCAAGGCAATGCTCAACCAAATCAACTGGCGACAGAACCCCCTTTTCAATCAGTTGTGCCGCTTGGGAAATCGTTAAAAATTCAGGATTCATGGATAGTGGACTTTTTGAGAGAATTAATAGAGCTTACATCAGTACTATTAACCTGAACTTTGAGCTTTTGTCTATTAGCCACTTTCATTTTGTCTAGAGCACTCACAGCCGCTGCAATATCGCAGAGCTCCTTAGTGGGTATATTTAAACCTAAATGATTAAAAAATATTAGCAATTCTTCTATGTTCATAGGCATGCTTTATGATTTTATTTTAATATTTTAAATTTTATAGCATAAATTTTATGTTTTTTCAAATCTAGCTTGAAGTTGGTTAACCAACTTGTCCGTGCCATCTTCTCACTCTAAAAATAGACTTCTTTGGAAACTGGCTTTTTTTGGAAAAATTGATATTTTTTGAGTAGATTTGATTCCAAATTTTAAGAGCATA
>JABDGQ010000021.1 GCA_013285965.1 Chlamydiota bacterium | reverse complement strand
TACATAAATTCAATTGCATAAGTTTTATTAGCTAATTTTTATTACTAGCTATAGTAATAATCTATATCTTCATTTTTTTTAGGGCCAATCACCAAAATAGGTATCTTCGGCACAAAGGTGTGAATCTACTGAGCACAATGTATATTTGCTTGTAGGAGTCAAATGAAAAAGAAAGACAGCGCGTTGCGGGCCATGACGCAAGTGTTCCAGAGAAACTACTTTGGCCGTGCGGTTTAAAGTCCACCGAAAAACATTGCTAAAGCTTACTTGTGCCCCTTGCTTATTTAGCCAAGAACCTTTTTCAGTAAAAACCAGCACATTCTTACTTTCTTTAGTTATAAAAACCTCTCCGCGCCCTTTGCCCTCCCAGCCTATTTCTTCCATCGATTTTGATTTAGCATCAAAAGTAAGTTGTTTTATTCGCTGCAACTGCTCCCAAAATGTTATTAGTATGGATGTACTGTTCTCTTGTAAAGTAGCATTAGAGAGCGGATCTATTTTGGCCACAAAATATGCTTTTTTTTTGGTGTACTGGCAGCAGTGTATAGGCTTTTTTTAATAATTTTTCTAATTCTTCCATTAGCGGATAGCTTGGATTTAATTGGTAAAGACGGGTCTTGCCTTCATAATAACTGATGATAGCACCCCCTTTCTCCAAGCGGTTTAAAGCTTTTTGAATAGGTGTAAGAGCGGCATTAAAAGCACGATGCAGCTGTGTACCATAACAGCGCTCATTGACAAATAAAAAAATGAGAATTCTTTGCACATTTTGATTGCCAAACAACACTTCCAACATAAAAAAATTAAACCTCAAGTGCGATGTTATAAACTATATAATAGTTTATATTATATTTATCTATGATTATCTGAAAAGCGAACTTTGTTTGATTGTAACATCTTAATTGTTTTTCATAAACTATATATTGGTTTGATTAGCGGCAAATTTGCATCATACAGCCTTGTTAAGGATTAAAATAAGCGCTAAAATGACTAATTTACACATAATTTGGGGTTAGCTATGGGTAAATGTGATCTGACAATAGCGGAATTGCGAAAAATTTATGCTTTGCCACTAATGGAGTTAATTAACAAGTCCAGTCAATGGCATGGACAATTTCATCGTGTGGGCGAAATTCAAGTGTGTAGTTTGATTTCCATTAAAACGGGTGGATGCTCAGAGGATTGCAAGTATTGTGCGCAATCTGCACGTTATCAGACTGCAGTTTCTGCCCAACCCATGATGCAGTATGCAGACGTTTTAAAAGAGGCACAAAAGGCTATTGCCAGAGGGGCTACTAGAGTTTGCTTAGGGGCTGCCTGGCGAGAGGTGCGCGATGGAAAACAATTTGAAAATGTTTTGCAGATGATTAGGGGAATTGCCGATTTAGGAGTAGAAGTTTGTTGTACTTTGGGTATGCTCAATCCTGCGCAAGGACAACGACTCAAAGAAGCTGGGCTTTATGCCTATAATCACAATTTAGATAGCTCGGAGGAATTTTATAAAACAATTATTACCACGCGCACTTACCAAGAGCGCAAGGATACTTTAAATGTAATTGAAAAAGCCAATTTAAGTGTTTGTTGTGGTGGTATAATAGGTCTTGGAGAGAGTGTAGATGATAGATTGGATCTTTTGCTTGAATTGTGCACGCGTGACCCGCAGCCTGAATCTGTCCCCATTAATCTACTGAGTCAGATTCCTGGTACACCACTTGAAAAGCAGCCTAAAGTCTCTATTTGGGAAGTAATACGTCTAATAGCTGTGGCGCGCATCGTACTTCCCAAGGCCATGATTCGCTTATCTTGTGGAAGAATAGATATGTCAATGCCAGAGCAGGCTTTGTGTTTTTTAGTCGGAGCTAATTCTATTTTTGAAGGTGAAAAATTACTCACAGTAGCCAATACCGCTATTGATCAAGATCAAGAAATGTTTGCCCTTTTAGGCTTACAAAAACGACCTGCTTTCGCCTATGGTGTTTAACATGACTAATTATTTTGAAAGCCAAATTTTAAGACGACAAAATTTAGGTAATTATCGGCGATTGCAAGTAGTAGCTCCCCAGATCGATTTTTCTTCTAATGATTATTTAGGTCTAGCCCAATCAACATTGCTAGCAAATAATCTTAGAGAGGAATTGGCAAATTTAGGAGCGTTTTGTCATGGTTCCACCGGCTCTCGCTTGCTGACAGGTAACACACGCTACGCACAAGAATTAGAGCAGGAAATTGCGTTATTTCATGGTTATAAAGCTGGTTTACTTTTTAACTGTGGCTATATGGCCAATGTGGGTTTACTTTCGGCAATTGCCACAGTACAAGACACTATTTTTTTTGACCTTAATGTGCATGCTTCGATGCGCGATGGCATTCGTTTAAGTCGTGCTAAAGCCTTTCCATTTAAACACAATAATTTGGAACATCTGGAATCGCGTCTTAAAAACCATTGTTGCTCAGGCCAACGCTTTGTTTGTATTGAATCAATTTATTCTACAGATGGCACCATTGCCCCCCTTTTTGAAATATGTGCACTAGTGGAGAAATACAAAGCACATTTGATTGTCGATGAAGCGCATGCCGTAGGTGTAAGTGGAACAGTTGGTGAAGGGCTAGTAGCCTCTCATAATCTCAATGAAAAAGTTTTTGCCCAAGTGACTACTTTTGGCAAAGCTTTAGGTGTCTATGGAGCTATTGTGATGGGGAGCAATGGTTTAAAAGAAATGCTTATTAATTTTGCAACCTCCTATATTTATACGACTGCTTTACCATTACATGCTCTTGCAGCCATTAAATGCAGCTATGCTTTGGTCCCAAGTTTGCATGTGCAGCGTGCACAAATCGTCAAATTAAAAGAAATTTTTGCGCAATCCGGCCTTATAAATTCAGATACTCACATTCAGGCTATTAAATTCAGTAGTAATAAAGCGGTACAGCGTATTTCCACAATGCTTGCTCAACAAGGTTTTGATGTCAGAGCATTAATGAGTCCTACTGTGCGGCGCAGAAAGGAAGTTTTGCGTTTGTGCTTACACTCTTTCAATACAGTAGAGCAGTTATTGCGCCTTTTGGAATGTATCGATAAGTATGAGTAAAATCATAGTGGCAGGAATTGGTACAGATGTAGGCAAAACAGTTGTTAGTGCTATTCTTGTTAATCTTTTGCAAGGGGACTATTGGAAACCGATACAGAGTGGCAAGGTAGCTGATGAGAGCATCATGCAAAAATTAATCGACACAACTGAGCATTCTATTTTTCCCTCTACTTATTCATTCAAAGCCCCTCTTTCGCCTCATCAGGCGGCCTCATTAGAGAATATTGCTATTAATTTAAAGACCATTGTACCACCAACTACAAAGCGCACACTAATTATAGAAAGTGTAGGTGGGGTGTTTGTACCACTAACTACTAACAAATTAACCATAGATCTATTTAAAAAATGGAATTGTCCTTGGATTTTAGTCTCAAAACATTATTTAGGCAGTATTAATCACACTTTACTTACGATTAAGGCGCTACAATTACACAATATTGCCATTATGGGGCTAATCTTTAATGGTCAACCAAATCACTACAGCGAGGCACCTATTTTAGAAATTACGCAGTTGCCAATATTAGGAAGATTGCTTCCTGAAGCTAACATCACTAAAAAAATAATTAAAAAGTATGCAAAACAATGGCGACCCAATTTTATTCTACAGCTTCCATAGTTGAAAGCGATCGTAGCTTTGTGTGGCACCCTTTTACACAAATGCAAACGGCTCATTTACCTATTCCAATTGCCAGTGCAAAAGGGGTGTATTTATACGATGTTAATGGACGTTCATATTTGGATGCTATCTCGTCTTGGTGGGTAAATATACATGGTCATACCCACCCTTACATAGTTGAGAAAATCAAGGCACAGCTTGAGTGTTTGGAACACGTTATTTTCGCTGGTTTCACCCATGCCCCTGCCGCCGAGCTTGCGGCTCGCTTAATAAACATATTACCAGGAAAAATGGCTAAAATTTTTTTTTCTGACAATGGTTCTACAGCCGTGGAAGTAGCGTTGAAAATGGCTTTACAATATTGGCATAATCAAAAAATTGAACGTCGTGAAGTGATTTGTTTTAAAAATGGTTATCATGGCGACACTTTTGGTACCATGTCAGCGGCTGGCCGAAATGAATTTAACAGACCTTTTTGGCGGCATCTTTTTGATGTGAAAGTAATAGATCCTCCTTTTAGTGGTCAAGAAGAGCGCTCAATCGCTCAACTACAATCTGTTTTAAAAAATGGAAGGGCAGCTTGTTTTATTTTTGAGCCATTGGTGCAGGGGTCTGGTGGGATGATGATCTATTCAGCGCAGGGCTTGAGCCACTTAATACGTATGTGTCAGGAAAATAGCGTTTTAACTATTGCCGATGAAGTAATGACAGGCTTTGGTCGTACTGGCACTCTTTTTGCTTGTGACCAATTAAGTGCTATGCCTGATTTGATATGCCTATCCAAAGGGCTAACCGGCGGCTTTTTGCCGTTGGGAGCAACGGCATGCACAAGTAATATTTTTAATGCTTTTTTAGGAGATTATTTGCCACAAGCTTTTTTACATGGCCATTCGTACACTGCCAATCCACTGGCATGTACGAGTGCATTAGCTAGTCTTGACTTGCTTTTGGCCAAAGAATGTGCTCTACAAAGAGCTATGATTGCAACAGAGCATCATAATTTTTGTCAACAATGGCACCTGCATCCTAAACTCAAGCGTTGCGAAAGTTTGGGGACCATTATGGCGCTTGAATATGAGTCAAAAACACGTTCTTATTTTCAACCATTGCGCGATAGCCTTTATTTTTTTTTCTTGGATAAAGGGATATTACTGCGTCCGCTGGGCAATGTTCTCTATATCATGCCACCTTACTGCATTAATGCTAATGAATTAAAATCCATCTACAAACAAATTACCCACACTTTAGAAGGTGAATTTTTATGAATACGTTTGTTTCTTATACCCAATTAATAAAGTCATTGCTTTTAAAAATTATAGCTTGTGATCAAACGCATGCCAAATGGCTTAATACCCTTTCTTACTTGGAGAACTGCGGAGCTAGAAAAATTGCAGCCTGTGAGCATCCTACAATGGTGAAAGAAGAAATGCTCAAACACGCCGCTGAAGAATTTAGACATGCCCACTATTTGAAACGACAAATCGCAAAGCTAAGCGCTGGATCCATTAACACATATGCTAACCATTTTATTTTGGGTGGGGTAGCTAGTAGGCAATACTTAGCACATCTTGATTTAAAAACGTCGTGCTATCTTAAGAAGTTGGGCTTTAATAAAAAGAGCATTAAAGAAGCAGCTTACCTGCTTGTCACTTATGCAATTGAGTTGCGGGCTGCAGAACTTTATGCTCTTTATAACGATCTGCTAAAAAAAACCTCATCAAAAGTAACGGTCAGTTCTATTCTTTTAGAAGAAAAAGAGCATTTAAATGAGATGAAAGAAGGTATTGAAGAATTACATTTAGGATTTCTACATGCACAAAGAGTGAGCGCCTTGGAAGGAGAGCTCTGTAAGCAGTGGCTTTGCGCTATTGATAAGTCTATATAAGTGCTTTTGTTGATAAAGCTCGGCATGTTGTTGTACAGTTTGCCAAATGCATTGTTGGGCTTGATTCATTGTAAGAGTAGTAATGGCGTTATGTTTTGATAACAAGCTATGAATCTGATCGATGTTTAATAAATTTAACTGCGTAAAATTACCGATCAAAGGATCAATATTGCGTGGCACACATAAATCTATTAACAGTTTGCAGTGCAATCGTTTTTCAACAATCGAGGCAGCGGTAATTAAATAGTGGTCGGCACTAGTACCAAAAATGACCCAATCATATTCTTGCCATTGATCAAGGCAATTCCATGGTAAAGTATTCATCTTAAAATGGTTAGCCAACTCATCCGCTTTAACGGCCGAGCGATTGCATAGCGTGATGTTAGTAAAGTGGTGTTTTTTTAAAAACACCCAAATATTTTGATTAATCTTAGAGGCTCCTACAAACAAAATGCGTGTTGTATGCACTTCTTTAAATACATTTTGAGCAGCGTGCAAGAGAGCATACTCTAAATGAAGCCACCCTTGTCTTAAGTGTAGTGTGGAGCGTACTTTTTTGGCAATGGATAAAGACTTTTGAAATAAAAAATGCATTGCCTCTGGCAATGTTTGTTGTTGAAGCACGCTCATATAGGCCATTTTAACTTGCCGTTGAATGTTAGTTTCAAAAATAATGGCACTTTCAAGACCCGCAGTTACACAGGCTAAATGAAAAAAACAATCGGTGCCAAAATGAGAATATAATTTTTGAACACAATCTACACCCATATCAGCTTGCAAGGTGTTTAAAATGTATCTATGTGTAGATATTAAATCTGGCGAAGTAAAATAGACCTCTGTGCGATTACAAGTGCATAACACAACAAAAGCGTGCGTTTGATTAGTTATGAATAGTTTTGACTTGTGAGTTGATCCAAAATGATGGTGACAGGCTTTTGCCAATAATTCACGCCATTTTAAATCAGCAATGGTATGATTTATTCCAATCACACCAATTGGCATGCGCGGCATCTTATTTATCGATCTATTATCAGGCATGATTATATGTCAGACTCATCATAATTAAAGTTCAAATAAGATATGAGTAGACCACAATAAGCAGATTAGAATTTCTGCGCGTTGGTTTGGGGTCTATTCTTATTGGTAGCTGAATACTTCTAACATTTTGAATGCTCTTTGTAAATCATCTTTTTAGTTCCGATCTATGTAAGCGGTATTTTTTAGTTTTTTGCCATTTTGACTTTAGCCTTTTCGTAATAACTCAGGTTAAAATTGAAAAAATAAGCCAAACGAGATAGTTTTAGGAAAGTAGCGCCCCTAAACACTTTTTTTGGATAAATATGCAACTCTGCAGAAGTTTTTTCTTTAGTGATGATGCCACTTCCATGGAAACTGCGATGATCTGTTATAAAGATCAGATAGAGCCTAAGTGTGATTGTCTTTATATGGCAGTGATACTTGGTCTTGTCCATTTACGCCATAACAAATTATATAAAGAATATACTGACGCAGCCGAAAAAGCAATCTCTCAAGGTAAGTCAGTGTTTCCTTTTCAAGGTGTTAAAATAAGTTTTAAAGACGACAGCACAGTCATTATCAGTGAGCCAAGCTGCTCGCAACCAATAATGCGCGCTCTAAATTCGGAAGGACGTCATGAATTAGGGTTTATTCGTCCCCATTTAATTCAATTAGTTAGTTGGTTTGATTATAAAACACCAACGATTAAAGCCATTTTGAATGTGGCAAAATTAGGTTTAGAAGCACTTTGCGATGGCTATAAATTTAGCAAGAGTCAATTGGCTATTGACATTTCACAAAATGTATCTGTTACAAAACAAACTGGAGATAGTAGTGCCAATAGTTCTACTAAAAATTATTTTGAAAATAACACATCAAGTTTATCAGCGGCTGCCAGTACGACAAGTAGCTCTTGCTCTTCTCAAGCGGAGTTAACTGAAAAACCTGTTAAAACTAAAGTGGCAGAAGAAGAACAAACGAGAGTTTTCAAAATTCAATATGCGATGCCTGAATCCGATTTTCTCTTACGCATTTTACGTGACGACATCGCTTTTTTAAATGCAGCCATTAAAGTAGAGAGTGTTGAGCAAGATGACTTTTTTAAGCAACGTTTGACTGAGGAAAAAGCGAGATTTTTTCAATTGCATAGCTTTATGTTGACTGGCGTAGCGCAAACTATTGATGAGTTTATGAGGCAAAGAATGTGCAAACTTTGGGAAGATAATGATGTAGCTGCAGTAGTAAGACTATTTGAATCTGCTAACTCAAACAAATTCAGCAATTATGAAGCTATCGAGGCACTAATTCGACGTAATCCCCAAACTCACCAAGCGCTAAAATTGGAAATGCGAACCCTCTTTGAGGCCTCGCTAAAAGATAGCACTATAAATGTACATGCATATTCTAAAGGCGATGAAAGCAAAAAACAATAGACCTCTTTGCCAGACCACATTTTTCCCCAACTTATGCAAGTTTGGCAAAGAGGTATAATTAGACTTCTTTCGAAATTACATTTATTTGTTAAAACTGCCTTTTTTGGCATCTTTAATCCTAAATTTTTCGGGCCTAGTTACCAATATGCTCTTAAAATTTGGAATCAAATCTGCTCAAAAAACATCAATTTTTCCAAAAAAAGCCAATTTCGAAAGAAGTCTATTTAAAAACGGTCGATAGTTTCAAAATTTTCACTTTCTGGACGTTGCGTCGATACTGTCAATCCATTTAAAAAAAGCAATAAAAAGGCTACTGGAAAAAAAAATAAAACCCAAAATCCTAGCCAAAAGCGCGAACCGCTATAGTGAATAGAATAGGTTATATTATTGGCTACAAAAGAGGTATCCGTTAGTAATAAAACAAAAGCGATGGGAAAAAAGAAAATCAACCAAAAGATTAACCAAAAGACTGACCCCTCATATTGTATTTTATAGCGGCTAATTTGCATCATTCTCTCTCCTCTAAAAATTCAGATTAAAACAATGGTAACTATTTCAACGAACCAATATCAATCACAAAACGATATTTGACATCACTTTTAAGCATTCTCTCATAAGCTTCATTAATCTTTTGCATGGGAATAAGCTCAATATCAGCCAAAATATGGTGCTTTCCACAAAAATCCAACATCTCTTGAGTTTCTTTGATGCCGCCAATTAATGATCCACCAATTTGCCGGCGACCAAAAATTAAATTAGCAACCGAAGGGGAAGGGTGTGAGGAGGCTGGTACCCCAATCAGGCATAAAGTTCCATCTCTTTTGAGTAATTGCAAAAATGGGTCTAAATTATGTGGAGCTGCTACTGTGTCAATAATGAAATCTAAGCTTTTGTTGTGTGCAAGCATTTCTTCAGCTTTATTTGAAATGACCACCTCATGTGCCCCTAGTTTTTTGGCATCCTCAATCTTACCTTGCGATGTTGTAAATACTACCACCCTTGCCCCCATAGCGCGCGCGATTTTGATAGCTAAATGACCTAGCCCGCCAATACCCACTACCCCCACAGTACTTCCTTTGCCTACTTTCCAATGATGTAAAGGGGAGTAGGTAGTGATTCCAGCACATAAAAGTGGGGCTACTGCCGGATAATCTTTTTCAGTATATTCTTTAGGAATGTGTAGAACAAATTTTTGATCAACTACAATTTGAGTAGAATAACCACCATATGTTATCGATTGATCATATTTGTCTTTTCCATTGTAAGTAAAAACAGCCTGAGCTTCACAGTATTGTTCCAGATTCTCAGCACAACTGGCACAACTTCCACACGAATCTACCATACATCCTACAGCTACAACATCGCCAACTTTAAATTCTTTTACCTCACTGCCAATTTGCAATACTTTTCCCACAATTTCATGACCAGGTACAACTGGATAAATGGTGTTTTTCCATTCATTTCGGGCCGTATGTAAGTCTGAATGGCAGACGCCACAATAAAGAATGTCGATCATCACATCGTTAGGGCGTGGAGCCCGTCGCTCAAAATTAAATGGTGTAAGAGGAGTGGTTGCTTGTTGTGCGGCATAACCTTTAATTTGTTTCATAAAATTCTCCTTAGAGCTAATGGTAATACTTATTGGTAATGTCAGTTTGACAATAATATATATTTTTTTAAAAGTGTGACAATTTGTTTAATTTTCACTTTAGTGTCCCTTAGTTGCCACTCCGATAAAAAACATTGGCAATAAAGAAAAAAAAAGAGAAAATGTTAGCAACCAGGCTTGTAGGTTTATTTTTGAAGAGAGATGATGATTTTATATCCTTTTTCAGCGCATTTATTACTTTTTATTATCTCTTTCTCACAAAAGCTATAAATTTTCGGTTATAAATGTATCATCAATATTTTCATAACGTATAAAAAATTGAGTTGACTGTAAGGCAGCGACTATTGCAGCAACTATGGCCTAAATGCTAACAAGTTGCCTCTGATTAAATTGCGGATGTGAAAACCACTAAGGAGATTCATTATGGTTACATATGATCAATGTTGTGTCAACTATGAAAATTGGAATGATAAATCTAATCGCTACAAAAAAGAGGGTCCAAAAGAATTTATTAAAAATAGAATCAATTTTAATAAATATAGTGGTGAACAAAAAACGCAAACTATTACTTATGTATTACTAATTGTAGGGTTTATCATTTTTCTCTTCAATAATCCAATTGGAGAATTTATTGTAGGTGGTGTAGTCGGTTATCACTTCTATGCTGAAGTAATCCATTATATGCGCAATTTAGGCACCTACAGACTATATGAGAACAAACTTCGTTCGATTTCATTAATAACCCTTTTTGCCATTATTTTACTAAATTCATTTCCATTATTGATGGGTGCTGTCATAACGGCATTTTTTCGCAATGCCTTTTCTCATAGTAATTACGCATAACTAAAAATATTAAAGGGAAAAAATGTCTATACTAGTTCATTTGCGAAATGATAATTCCATTGAATTGCCTGCCAACAGCACTGCTAAAGATTTAATTGGTCGACTTAATTTAACAGCCCCTCATGAAGCTCTAGGGGTCAGTATTAATGGTAAAAATGTTGACTTAGATCATGTTTTACAAAACGATGATCAAGTTATATTATGGAATTTTGATGATCCACAAGGTAAGGAAGTATTTTGGCATACCTCTGCACACGTACTTGCGCAAGCAATTTTACGTTTGTGGCCAGAAGCTAAACCAACTATTGGCCCTCCCATTGAAAATGGATTTTATTATGATTTTGCCAATTTGCAAATCTCTGATGCTGATTTTGAGCGGATTGAACAAGAAGCCAACGCTATTTTAAACGCTAATTATGTCTCCGAGCGCCAGATACTTGCATCCAAAGCAGATGCTTTAAAATTATTTTCCGATAATCAATACAAATGTGAATTAATTGAAAGTTTTACCCCCGATAGTATTTTATCGGGTTATCGACAAGGCGAATTTTTTGATTTATGCCGCGGACCTCATTTGAATAATGTGGGCAAAATAAAAGCCTTTAAACTTATGAAAGTGGCGGGCGCTTATTGGCGTGGAGATGCCAACAACGAAATGCTTACACGTGTTTATGGAATTTCTTTTCCTGATCGTAAAATGCTCAAAGAATATTTAAAACAGTTAGAAGAGTCTAAAAAGCGTGATCACAAAATTTTAGGACCTAAACTTGATTTATTTTCGCTCAAAGAAGAAGCTCCAGGTATGCCTTTTATTCATCCCAAGGGGCTAATTATTTGGAATCAGTTGCTTTCATATATTCGTCAATGTTTAAATGCACATGATTATATTGAAATAAAAACACCGTCGATGATGACACGTGAATTATGGGAAATATCAGGACACTGGGGTAACTACCGTCAAAATATGTTTACCTCGCATATCGAAGAGCGTGACTTTGCCATAAAACCGATGAACTGTCCTGGTTGCATGTTATATTATAAAGGACACACGCATAGTTATCGTGAACTGCCTTTGCGTATTGCTGAAATTGGAAATGTACACCGTTTTGAGCCTTCAGGTTCACTTTCAGGTCTGTTTCGTGTGCGCAGCTTTCATCAAGACGATGCACATATTTTTATGAAGCCTAGTGATATTCAACAAGAAATTACTTCTGTATTAACTTTGGCTGATGAGATTTACGCAACTTTTGGTTTAACATATCGCCTAGAACTATCTACCCGCCCTGCTAAAAACACCATAGGTAGCGATGAAGAGTGGAAAGTAGCTACAGCTGGTTTAAAAGGCGCTCTTGATGCCTTGGGACGTGATTATCGCATTAACGAAGGTGATGGTGCTTTTTATGGTCCAAAAATAGACTTTCACATTCGCGATGCTATTAATCGTAGTTGGCAATGTGGCACTATACAGCTTGACATGGCATTACCAGAAAAATTTGAACTAGAGTATACCACCCCAGAAGGATCTCGCCAGAGACCAGTAATGATTCACCGGGCTATATTTGGTTCAATTGAACGTTTCATGGGCATTTTGATTGAACACTACATGGGAAAATTCCCATTGTGGTTGAGTCCCTTGCAAGTGCGTGTGTTAACAGTTTCCGATCGTCATGAACCGTATGCTATGCAAATTACAAATACACTAAAAAAAGCTGGTTTTCATGTGGAATTAGATATTTCGCAGGAATCGCTTGGTAAAAAAATAAGAAATGCACAATTGGCCCAAGCTAACTATATTTTGACCATTGGTGATTTAGAAATGGCAAATCAAACTATTAATTTGCGTACTCGTGATAATGTCGTGCATGGTGAGGTGCAGTTAACGCAATTTAAAGAGAAAATTGAAGATGAAAGGAGCAAACGTGCCGCAACCTCTCCTTACAGCTAAAACATCTCCATTACCATCCGCTTTTACCCCTTTTTGTTTAGGAGGAATGTGGCAAGAGCGTTTGCATGAAGAGCTGCGCAAGTCCTATATGATAGAATTGGCAGCTTTTCTTGAAAAAGAATATGCGGGAGATGTGCCTATTTATCCGCCGCAGAATCTTATCTTTAACGCTTTTTTGCAAGTCCCTTTTGATAAGGTTAAAGTGGTCGTCATCGGCCAAGATCCTTATCATGGAGCAGGGCAAGCACATGGTTTGAGTTTTAGCGTACCGCGTGGGGTGAAACCACCCCCCTCGTTGCAAAATATTTTCAAAGAATTAAATAGCGATCTAGGTATAACTCCTCTTACGCACGGATGTTTGATAGAATGGGCACAACAGGGTCTTTTGTTATTAAATTCAACGTTGACAGTCCGTCAAGCTGAACCGCTTTCGCATCGTGGAAAGGGGTGGGAGAGCTTTACTGATGCGGTGGTGCGCATACTGGTGGAAAATAGTGCCCATCCGCTAATTTTTGTATTATGGGGCAAACATGCTCAAGATAAATGTAGGCATATTATTGAAGAAAATAAAAAATCGCGCCATTATCTATTAACAGCGGCACATCCCTCGCCATACTCGGCACAAAATTTCTTTGGTTGCCGACATTTTTCAAAAATAAATGAAATTCTAAAAGAACTGCAACAAGCGCCCATCAATTGGATTTTGACATAAAAAATGTTCCTTAAAATTAAACAAATGCTTAAATCTATTTCAAAGCAGTTTAAAATTGTCTTCATTTTTTTCTTTTGCTTATTTACAAGTTATATAAGTGCACATACACACTTAAACTACGATGGCGCTATTAAGCAAGCTGACGAACCTTTTATTTGTATAGAGTTTGAAAATGATTCTACTCAATTGCCTGACTCGCATTATTTCTTTGCCTTAAGCAAACAGTTACAGCGTATGAAAAGCCGTTTTTCTACTTGTTGGCGCGATTTTGCCTATCTTCTTGACAGTGCTGGCGTCTGGTTGCTCGGTGAAGAAACATTTGTATTTTTTGGCTTGCGTCAGGAGGAAAAAGAGCGTGGAGTATATAGACACAAAGAGATCAGCAATAAAGTACGCATCACCTTTATCAATGGCATTTTAACGACCTATGCCCAAATGCGCCAAAACCTGCTAACTTTATCCAATGCCCATGGTAATGGTTCAATCCACTATATCTTTCGTCCTACTGAAGGATGGACCACTGATATATTAGATGCTATTTACATGCGGACCACTTTTTATATTGGTTTTCGCTCCACTTACGCCTACATGTTAGCTGATATGTGGCGCGAGTTAATTGAGGAAATGGGCGGTGTTGATGGTGGAGGAACTATAGTGCACTATGCCCACAGTCTTGGAGGCACAGAGACCGATCGTGCTCGTAGTTTACTTACAGCGCAAGAGCAACGAATGATTCGCGTTTATACCATTGGTTCAGTAACTTTTGTACGCAACGAAGGCTTCCAACGCGTTTTAAATATTATCAGTCGATATGATGGCGTCAGTAGTATTTTTTTAGAGCCACTGGGTCACTATCGCAATTATTTTGATGAAGATTCCAATTTATTATATCATGAGCCTTGTGGTGAAACTCCCTATTGGCCGACTGATCATCTTTTTAATGGCGATACTTATCGCAATGCTATTGATGAATTAGGTCGCGCTGTTTTACGCGAATTTGTTGAAAATGATTCATAACTCACCTTACGCATAATTTGAAGAGTGCCTTTAGTACCTATCCACAGCCATCTATAAAGGAGACACATTTTGCAAAGAGCTTAGGCTATTTGCTGCAATGTGTCTCCTTACCATTTAAGATAAAATCTGCTAGAGGTGATGGGGCTTATGATGCGGTCCGCTTTCGGAAGAAAGTACATGCCAAAGGAGGAGTATGTATTGTGCCTCCGCAGCATATAAGAGCTTAGAAGATATAGGCTGGGAGAAAGAACGAGATAGTGCTATTGCAGCAATTCATAGATTTGGACGTATTAATTCCCGAATGAAACCCACCTGGGCTAGCGACAACAATTTTATGGGGATATTGCTTTACCCAAATTGACCCAGCTTCCCTATAATATGGAGGAATAACTAATTCTTTAAAGTCTATTGCAGCTTGATGTCATTTAAAGTAGAATGTCACCTTTATGCTATCCTGCATACAATTTGAAATTGACATAGATTTTGTTTCTGGAGGACAGAATGGGCCACTTGGAGTTTTCAATATACAAACTGAAATTTACTTTGAAAAATAAACTAGTTGTTTGGTTATTAGCTTTCTTGCTTGTGCGGTTTGTTCTTGTCGGGCAAGATAGTCCGCCAAGCCAAATAACTGCAACTACTCCTTATAATGTTAACAATCATGGACTTGATAGGCTAGAGGCACAAGTTAAAAATGATCTTTTGAAAATCAACATCCCTCCTCTTACATGGGTTATAAATTCTAACTGTGATAATTCAGATGTTCTAGACGTAGCAATCATTGGCGGAGGTATGGCTGGAATGACTGCTAGTTTTGCATTAATTAAGGAAGGCATTTCAAACATTAAAATTTTCGATGAAAATTCACAGGATCAAGAAGGCCCGTGGATAAAGTATGCGCGGATGAATGTTCTCAGATCAGGTAAAAGATACATGGGGCCAGCCCTTGGCATTCCAAGCTTAACATTCTGGAGTTGGTATGAAGCACAATACGGAAAGGATGGCTGGGAAAATCTCAATGTTTGTCCAACAAAACTTTGGCACGACTATCTATGTTGGTTTCGTCGCGTTCTTAAGTTGCCCATTGAGAACAATATGAATCTAGTAAAACTAAGTCCTTCGAAAAACTCATTAGAACTGACCTTCAATTATGAAGGACATCCGATTGTTGTTTATGCTCGAAAGGTCGTTTTAGCGACTGGCCGAGAAGGATCTGGTGGTTGTGAAATCCCATATTACCTAAAAGGAATTGCAAAACAGTTTTATGCACATACTGGAGAAATAATTGATCCGAAATTTTTTTATAATAAGCGCATTGCAATTATTGGAGCTGGTTCTTCAGCTTTTGATGCCGTGGGGGTCGCATTGGAAAACGGTGCGGTATCAGTAGAAATGATTGTAAGACGTTCAGCTATTTCACAAATCAATAAATTTGGTCAATTCTCCTATCCAGGATTAGAGAATGGATTTTATTTTCTCCCAGACCAAATGCGCTGTCTTTTCTTTACAGAAGTTTTTAAAAATGGCGGCATTGACCCCAGCAAAGCAGCGGTTGAACGAATCAAAGACTTTGAAAATCTTCATATACATTACGATACTCACGTACAACATGTTGTTGATAATGGCAATGCAGCCATTATTCAAACTAATCGAAAAACTTTTCAGGTAGATTTTATCATTCTGGCCACAGGATATGGAATTGATCTCTCAAAACGTTCCGAGCTTGATACGATTAGACATGCCATTTTACTTTGGGAAAATCGTGCCCCCAAAGAGCTTTTAGAGGAAGTTCCTATGCTTGGATGTTTTCCCTATTTAGGACCTAATTTTGAGTTTTTGGAATCTGAACCCAACATAGCTCCTTTTTTAAAAAATATCTACTGTTTTAACTATGGAGCATCTATTAGTCATGCGTTGTTAAGTAGCGATATTCCAGGAATTAGTTTAG
>JABDGQ010000020.1 GCA_013285965.1 Chlamydiota bacterium | reverse complement strand
TAATAGCAGCGCCACAACGCAAAAGAAAGCGCAAATCATCATAATCACCAGAATGTATTGCTTCATTCAAAGCCAGAGCGCTTTGCAATTTCGAGAACGACATTGTTTGATCTTCTTGAAAATTTTGCTCCTTTATCCAAGATCGAAATTCTTTGAATTTATTTGAATAGAATTCTCTTTTCAAAAAAAGCATGTAAATTGTTTTACATTGTGCTTGCTTAAACCAATACAATTTTTTTATATTGCTTTGGCCTTGTAATTCGGTTGTGTCTGAAAATCTGGTTATAAACAATTCTATTTGGCAAGAAACTATTTGTAAATCTTCAGTTCTTTGGCCAAATCCCAATTCTTTGATATGGATAGTTGTAGCGTTGTTTGCTTCCTGCTGTTCTTTCCCAGTTACATTGAGTTGTGCAAAAGCACTAAAATCATCAAGAAACGGAAGTATTTCGTTTTCAAAAACAGCACTAGGAATGCTCTTCCACAGAGCGGTCATTGGTATACTTTGTTTGCGCTCGATTTTGGTAATGATGTGCTCTTGCAATTTATCGATATGATCCGACATACCAAAAATATCTTTTATGGCGCGAATCAAACGCCATAGCCAATTTAGCTTATTTATATAACCATCGTAAATGGCGATGCTTTGCGCTTTTAATTCTTTTAATACCACACTGTTAGTTTTGTGATGCTCACTACCTTGAGACTCTGTGGAGCGATAAACAAAGTTTTCTCTCAATATCCGCTCTATCTTTTTTAGCTCACCGACAGCACCATTAGCAGGTTTATCTTTAGTAGTGGAAATAGAAAAAGATTTATCATCTAAATTTAAAATAAAATTTGTATAACAATTAATACTCATTATTTAACCTTAATTACTTAATTAATAAAATTTATTGTAACAAAAAAATAATATTTTTTCAACGTAATAAGATTAAAAAATAGATTTCTTTCGAAATTGAAGTTAATTATACTTAGCAATATCTAATGGCATGGGCAATGACAATGATCATGCACCGGCTCAACAATTATCTCAAAAAGATAGGGTGAGGCAAAAGAATCTGCTTGCGTAGTGGTATTGGGGACACTACTTTGAATGCCACCGATCACATAGCCAATAAGAGTACTTTTTTTAATTTTATCAAGCTCAAGCACATGATTGCTATATTTGTGAATTTCATGTAACAAAAAAACCTCCCCTTCGGCACCAAAGAGCATCGGATTTCCTTTATGTACCGTTTTAGAAGCAATATATGGATAATTGGCGCTTGGCAAAAAATATTGGCTGTGTCCACCCTCTTTATCAGTGCGCACTACCGTAGCCTGATTAATGAATGGAAATTCAGCATCAGTTTTAAATTGTAAGCCCGTGGCGGTCTGCTCAAAAAAACCAAAACTAATGCCACCAAGCAAAATAGTGTACATATCGCCTGTTTTTTTTGAAAACATGCCAAAAGTGGCGCAATCGTAATTATTCATACCCTGCTTAAAAGTTGACGGAAGGGTAGGATCGGCCATTGAGGCCTCTCCATTAGCGCTAACTTCTACCGGTACAGTCCAAATGCCTGTTGTTTCAGTAAATACGCCAGAAAGAACCAGTAGACTTTTTTCTAATTTTTTATTTACTTTTCTTACAATCGGTACGACATTTAAATCGCGACGGCGATAGGATGGATCGGGAATAATAGGCAGCGCAGCTTCCGGCGTAAAAGAAAGATTAACACCATCATCATGTATATAAAAACGGCGTACTTGATTTGTATATTGTTGAAAAGCGGGTTGAGTGGTATCCATATAAAATCCATTAAATTCATGCCCCATCACCAATAAAGTAGGGCCTTCATCTATTTGGTTCATATACCCACCAGTCACCTTAAAAATGTTATCATAGGTGTGACGAATGTATTGTGCGGCAGTTTCATTTGGATGAGGATGTGTAACCCAATGAATCAAGCCTGCAATATCAATAGCAGTCAGAGCATTTTTGGTATTAAGCTGACCTGTGGCTGAATCAACGCCATAACCACCACTCATATACAGTGTTTTACCCGATTGATAGGCTTGTGGAGCAGTCACAGATAATAAATCGATTTGCTCTTGCGTCAAGCCCGAACCAGGATCGTACAATGAACGGACAAAAGTTTTTTTATTAATGGGATCAATCACAAAAACTTGTCTATTTTGTAATTTGGTGGGAAAATTTTCAGTGTCATCGGCAAATCCATGCATTCCATTTACTCTTCCGCCTACAATCAACCATTTGTTGCCATAACCTGCATGGGCATAAGATTGCACACCTTGCGGCAATTGAAAATCAGCTTGTTTTAGTCTAACGCGAAAGGGTAAAGAATTATCGACAATAATCTCACTGAGCTCTTCTGTCTGGTTAGCAGCAGAAATAAAAGTACAAAAACTCATGCTTAGTAAAGCAAAGTAAAGGTAATTTTTTATTTTCATGACATTCCTCATTAAATTTATGTTATAATAATTACCTATAGATCAATAATGAGTTTTATTGCAAGATAGCTCTAAATGCCTTAACAAAAAAATAATCACTAAATTTAGCTGTTTTTGGTTTTAGTCTGCCTGCCTCAACTAAAAGAAATAGTAGCTTTGTTTACCTTCAAATGATTAGACTTCTTTCGAATTCATCTTACGCATAATTTTAAGCACCCTCCTGACTGATAATTAAGGGGGATTTTTAGATTGTGATAATTGTTTCATCCATTAGGGCTGTGGCTTTATCTTCTTCAATCGATTGGCTGATCAGTATAACGCCACACATATTTCCAAAAATATTTACCATGGTCCTTAAACGATCGATAATCCGATCCAACGGCAGTAGAATGGAAATAGCGGAAAGTGGAATATTGACGATTCTAAACACCACTACTAAACTAACCATACTAGTTTCTGGAATACCACCTTCTGCCATCCCCCCCAAGATACAGGCAATGGCTAGTAAAATTTGCGCTGATATGGAAAGATCTAATCCAAGCATTTGTGAAAAAAACAAAGCCGCCGACATCTCATACATCATCATGCCACCTACATTAATTGAAGCACATAATGGGAGCATAAAACGGGTAGCAAAAGGTTTTGATTTTAATGTATCGGCTACCCGCATAGCTACTGGTAATGTGGCCACAGAACTGGAAGTTCCAAAAGCTGTTGAGAATACTGGTAGACTCTCTTTGAGAATTTGAAATACTTTTTGTTTAGAGAAAAATGCTACAGCCAATAGTTGCCATAGAGCATGTAAAAATAGACCTAAGGTGAGCACCACTACAAAAGCAAATAAAGCTGCAAAATTATCCTTTAAATCACCACTCAAGTATGACTGAGCGACGCCAGAGCCAACTAACACAAATATACCAGCAGGAGCTAACATCATCACTCCATGCAAACACTTACTACACGCCTCTCTGATAGCAGAAGCCAAACGTACAATAGGTTTAGTAGCTTCGCCAGCTAAAGTACAGCCAATCCCAAAAATTATAGAAAAAATCACTACTGGCAATAGTTCAAAATTAGTTAGAGCATGGAAAATATTATCTGGAAATATGGAGAGAATAAATTTAGCAAAGCCAAACGATTCTTGTCCTGTCACCTCAAAAGGTTGCCCATTTAAGATTAGATCGGCATTACTACCAACCCCTGGATGGAAAAAATTAAATAAGCCTATTGCAATCACCACTGCCATTACTTCGCTAAACAGCATATAACCCACAGCTCTTTTTGAAAGAGTTTTAAGAGCTTGCGTATTTCCAGAAAGATCACCGAGCGAAGCTATTAATGCCGAACAAATCAAAGGCAAAGCAAATAATTTTAGTAAATTAATGAACAACTCTCCGATGAACTTGATGTTTTCAAATATGGAGGGGACTAACACGCCACACAAAATAGCAGCGCCTACACTAAATAAAATTAAAAAAGTGCTAAACCTGGAAATAAGCTTAATCATTTATTACCTAAAAATTCTTCAAATACATAAAAAACACTTAGCTTTAGTAGCTTCGAATAAACAATCGTACAATTTTTTTTAATTAAAATAAACAAAAATTGAAGAACAACTGTTTAATCATACCAATTGACACTCATCAAAGCATAGCGATGACAAAAGGCGTAAGGTGAGTAAATAAAAAAATATTTCCCATAAAATGGTTAAATCATTATTTTAAAATTGAGTTTTGAGTTTTTTGCCCTCTAGACTACGATTACCTGGGCTTTTAGGGAGTCCAAAGGATGAAAAACTCAAAATTCAGATTTTAAAGTTAAATCCAAGCAAGGAGGATTGTATGGCAAACGCAACTAAGGATCCGGTTTGTGGAATGGATGTTAATTCAGGTCAATCTCATTACAAGGCTGAGCACAAAGGTAAGCATTATGCCTTTTGCTGCCAACAGTGTTTAACTAAATTCAATCAAAATCCAAGTCAATACACATCTAAACACTAAATTTCTCAAGGGCTCGTTAATATATTTTTAGTGTATTATACGAGTCCGCTTATTAGACTTATCTCAAGGTTACATTTAGCGGAACTAATCCTTAAAAAAATCCAAAGGTGATTTTACCTTTGGATTTTTTTCAAACATACTCTTTTATGCCTTAAGCTGACTCTGCAAAGAGCTCTTCTGTTGCCACAACTTTAAATTCATCTTCTGTTACTTTTACTCGCGCCACACGTGGCTCAAGTTTAGCTGTATTTTGTTGTTCGACAAACTCAGAAGCACGCTCAAGCAACTTCAAAGCTTCTGGCGTGGCTTTTGTGGACCAGGTTGGATCATTGCTATGCATGATGTCAAGAAAATTGATCATCTCTCTAAAGAGAACTTGAATATTTGAACCAGCCTGTAAGCCGGCTTTAACGGCTGCACTAACCACGTGTGCGGCATAAAACCCTGGTCCACTCAGATTAGCTGGCAATTTACCTGAACTATTTAAATTTGCAACAAGAGTGTCAACTATAGCTTGATCGTTATTGTTCCAAGATTGAATGTCTTTGAATTTGTAATTTTGTAAAGAGGCCATTGGAGTTGTTACCACGATCTGCGCAACAGTTTTTGCCGAAGCAATAGCAACGGGCAAGGAAACAGGAAATTGGCTATAATTGCCATTTTGATCTTCAAAATAGAGGTTGTTGTTATCTTTACTAGTTTCATTGTAAATGATTTGGCTCCAGGTAGCGGCGTCTTTAAAATCAAGAAGTGCCACTACAGCTGCTGCTAAATAACCTCTTAATAAATCAATAGGATGTGTGTCGTCTTGACTTCCAATGGTTCTCAATTTCCCATTGCCTAAGGCTCTAAAATAACCAATTAAGCTAACACCAGCACTGGGTCCCATGGTGAGATAACCGCGTACATCAGACACTAACTCATCGGTACAACCAGCCCAGTAAGAGGCCAAGGCAGGCGAACGATAAGCTGACAATATGCCACTATAAATTTTTTGAGAAAGTTCATTTAATAGACCATCATCGGCATGAATAACATCATGACCACCTGTTTCATGCCCTAAAGCCGTCCAAGCCAATAAACCACCTTGTATATTTGCTGGAGGAAGACTTACAACAGCACATTTCATACCAAGAGTATGCGAAGTCACCTCGGAGGTCCAAGTATAAGGCCCAGAATCGGCATTACCAAATTTTACCAAAGGTGGTATAACTCCATAGGTAGGTGGAGCGATAGGTCTACCTGTTTTTTTGGAGACTGTACGCTCATCGTCAATAAAGCTAGCATAGATATCGCCTACGGTTTCTTGAAAAGCGCTAACGGCCTGAGAAAAAGCACTATTATTAAATAAGATTGAAAGAGCAGCGTCTGGAAGCATTTCTTTTATAGCTTGAGATCTTTCATCAAGATTATCACTATTGAAAATTTGCAAATATTGGGCTTCACCCAATCCAGTTAAGAGATTAATTAAAGGGGTAGATGCGGCTTGTTGATAAACATATGGTAGCGTGACAGCAGCAACTTTTAAATCAGAAAGTAATTTATTGTAATCATTGGTATATGCATCAAAAGTAATTACTGTGGGTGGTGAAGCTTCTGCGCTACGCACTTCATTTATGCAATTATTTAAATTACTGATATCTATGGTGGCTTGCAAAGAAGATACCATTGCAAATATTGGTATTATAAATCTTAATGTTGACAAAACCATTCAGCCCTCCTAAGAGTTTTTAAAATTAAAATAAAGTTTACACTAACCGGCCTGTTATGAAAACAAACCGCTAAAAAAAATTATATATATTTTAAAGAAATCATGAAAGGAAATCTGTAAAACTTTATTTTCACATCGATTAGCTAAGAATAACATCTAATGGTGTATGCTTAGAACTTAAAACAAAGGCTAAAGATGGTAATGTTTCCATATTTTGAGTAAGGATTTGAAGGTAATCAGCATATTCTTCAACATTGTTACCAAATTGAGGAGGCACATTTAAACTCATCAATATGATTTCAGCATCTTTGGAAAATTCTTGTATTAGATTGAGTCTTTTAGTGATCTGATTAGGAGCTACATATATTTCAGCTTCAATTTGTAAGCGTCGCTCCAGGCTAATTTTTTGAAATTGTTCATATTTAGCTTTTTTCTGCATCTCATCTTCTACTATAGCTTTTATAAAAATCCGTTTATTTCTTCCTCTCTGATAGCGCTGTAACATGTAGGCAAGTACGAGCATAAAATCTGAATTGTCGGTGTTGGCGTCATCCCACCACAGATGAATCTCTTTGTTTTTATTAGCCTGTGTCAATTTATTTTCATCATTCATGATAACGATATTACAATGCTTTGAGATTGCCGTTTGCATTACTTCTATAAATTCAGTGACAGCTTCTCCCTTTTTAATTCCCCCTAAAAGAACAGTATTTGGCAAGAGGGGCCCTAATCCGTAATAATCGACCATATTTTTCATCCCCTCCATAATGGAAGATGCCTCATTAACTCTTACAAAAGCTTGAATATTATTGGTTTGAAAACGTTTTTCCATTTCTTTTTGTAACTCTTGTTGTTTCTGAAAAGTCAGAACACCGCGAGGAACAAACGAAGCAGTAGTTAAAAAACCTTTACTATGGCTAATTGCTTCTGAAAATTTTAATAATGCAATCGAATGTTCTTCAGAAAATTTAGTAAACACTAAAAAATGAGGTCGCCAAGATTTGGCGGCATTATCTAAAACAAGCCGATACAATATTGATTGTGTAAAAAATAGTAATATACCCTGGTAAATATTCAACCACGAAGATTCAATAGCCCGTTTTTTCATAATAAAATAAATCAAAGCTATTAATAATAATGAAAGTAAAGCATAACCAGGTTCAATCATTAGCATGGCAATAAAACAAAGTAGTGATCCGGCTAGAGAGACAACCCAATGAATTTTTACGCGAGGTCGCCAACTGGGATTAGCCATTAATGTTTCAATCCCGGCTGATAAATTTAATACCCCATAACATATAAGAGTGATCATAGTAAGTAAGGGGGCAATGACATTAATACTTCCAAAATAAATGCCTAAAAAAGCAATAGCAAAGGTAGCAAGAGTCGCCAAGCGCGGTTCTTCCATCACTCCAAAAGTTTTACTAAAAATTTTTGGTGCAATGCCATCATCGGCAATCGCTTTTAAAGTTCGTGGAGCACCAAGCAAACCACCAATAGCACTAGAAAGGGTAGCTCCCCAAATCCCTACCACGATTAGTGAGGGAATCGAGGCTAAATCTTGCATAATAAGTGGATCTTCAACCAAACGATCTACTGGCACATAATAAGAGAGATAAATGGCAATAGCCACATAAGTTACAAAACCTGTTAAAATAGCACTAATTGTACCCAGCGGAAGCGATTTACTAGGATTACGTAGATCCCCTGATAAGGAAACGCTTGATTCTACTCCCGTCATAGCTGGAAAGAAGATCGAAAAAACAGCCCAAAAGCCCAGATACGGTAAAGAACTGGGAATGTATGAATCAGGCTTCATAGGCGCTATCTCACTCCCCGTAAAAAGAGAGATGAGCGACAAAATAATAGCCATAAAGATCCACAATTGCACTTTCATAGCCCAATGGACAGATTTATAAGCTAAAAGAGTCAAAGCAATCAGGGTTCCAAAGCCTATGTAAGTTATATCCCAAGAGGGTATCAAGTCTTTAAGAGATTCAGCAAAACCAATCACGCAAAAAGCAATAGTTAGAGATTGTTTAAAAAAAAGTGGCAGTCCTACAGCTGATCCAATTTCAATACCCAATGAACGCGATATGATGTAATAAACACCACCTGCTTTAACCTCAATATTAGTGGCGATAGCGGACATAGAAAGTACGGTAATTAAAGCTATAGAAGTGGCTAAGGTAATAATAGTTAACGTAATTGGCAAACCAATAATTCCAACAATCCAACCTAAACGCAAAAAAATGATTACCCCAAAAAGCATTAGTATGCTGGGAATAAAAACACCCAAAAAAGTGCCAAATTTTTGATTGTGGGCAATATCATCTTTAACTTTTTTATTTTCAACGAATTCTGAATCTAATTCAGCTGTTAATTCATTCATTTCAGTATCTCCTTATGGTTGAAATTAAAGATAATAAACATCTTTAGAAAATATTTTGATCCATTTTTTCAGTAATAAAATCAACAAAACAGCGTACTTTAGAGGGAATAAAGCGTCGATTAGGATAAGCGACATAAATCGGAATTGACATAGTATTATAAGAGGCTAACACTTCTTGCAAGGAACCACGTTTAAGTTGCTCTTGAACGACATAACGATGCAGCTTAACAATTCCCATTCCATCCAGCGCCAAATGTAACATGGTTTGGGCATCATTTATTTTAATATATGGCTGCATTGCGACGACCATCTCGTCATTAAAATGCAATTCATTATCTGGTTTACGCATGCTGTGTGATATATAACGATGCTGTTTTAAATCAAATGGTGTTTCCGGGATGCCAAATTGCTTAAAATAACCAGGTGAAGCACAAAAAGAATAAGTAGTGTTTGCGATTTTTTTTTGAATAACATCCCCAGTGGCACAAATACTCATTCCAATTACAACATCAATCTCTTCGTTGTTTAAGTCTGGAACGCGTTCAGCAAGTTCTAGATTTAGCTCAATTTTAGGATATTTTAAAATAAACTCTTTTAAAAATGGCACAATGTAAGTAGTGGCAAAATGCCTACCACTAACTACTTTTAAAATGCCATGTGGCACTAATTTTATTTGTGAAATTAAAGCTGAGGCCATTTCAAATTCTTCTAAAACACGCCGACATTGCAAACAATAATTTATCCCTATTTGTGTTAATTCTATTTGCCGCGTAGTGCGTCTTAAAAGTTGTACACCTAGCTCTATCTCAAGTTTGGTTAATTGCTTACTGACAGCGGCTGCAGAAATCTGCAATGTGCGGGCCGCCGCCGCTAAACTACCTAGATCGGCTACTGAAATAAACGTTTTGAGCTGTGTAAAATCAGGCATTATTAACCATTAGTTATGATTAGATGACAATTGAGAATATTCTAAACAAATGTGCACTTAATTACTATAAACTTGAGTTTTGAGTTTTTTTTACCACTTAGACTAGCGTCAAAGGACGAAAAACTTAAAATTCAGGTTATAGGTAATAGGACATTAACTTTAAAACTTCTGGAGCTAGAATGAATAACGAAAAAACAATTCCCATAAGTTTGCTGATTGCCCTGATCGGATTTCCGCAGATTAGTGAAACTATTTATACGCCAGCTTTACCAAGCGTCGCAGCAGGATTACAGGCAAGTGCCTATATTGTTGAGACTACCCTTTCCATTTATTTCTTAGGATTTGCCCTGGGAGTTTTAATTTGGGGAACAATCTCTGATTATTTAGGAAGACGCACAGCCATGTTAGCAGGCATCTTTGTTTATGGAATTGGAACTTTGGGATGTGCTCTAGCACAAAATGTGGAAGCCTTATTAGCATGGCGTTTTTTGCAAGCCTTTGGAGCAAGTGTAGGTTCAGTCATCACTCAAACAATTTTACGCGATTCTTATAGCGGTACAGAACAAACTAAAATTTTCTCAGTGCTGACTGGGGCAATTGCTTTTTCGCCGGCCCTTGGACCCATACTTGGTGGATTTATCAGCGAATTTTGGGGATGGCGGGCCAATTTTTGGATTTTAGTACTCTTTGCCTTCTGTTTATCTATTTTTACATTTTCATTTTTACCTGAAACTCGCCCTGCTAACATTGTCCGTTTATCAGCCAAGAAAACTGCTTCTTTATTGCTCCAAATGATAGGCGTGCGCACCTTATGGGGTCACATTCTTTTAATTGGGGCAACTAATGGCATTTTATTTGGTTTTTATCAAGAAGCTCCTTTCATTTTTATAGAGCAATTGCAAATAGCACCCAGTTTTTATGGACTTTTTGGATTGTTAATAGCGACTGCTACCATTGTAGCTGCTAAAATAAGTTATCAAAAGAATCATATCTTTTCTCCACAGGCCTTCATTCAATGGGGGGCACTTTGCGTATTGCTAGGTGCTTTCTTATTTATGATCTTTGTGTTATTTGAAATTTTAAATACTACCGTGATGGGCATGGGGGCAACAATACTAACACTATTTTTGATATTTTTTGGCGTGGGATTGATTATTCCAAATAGCTTAAGTAATGCTTTAAAAGCGTATAAACACGCAGCCGGAACTGCTGGCTCTATTTTTGGTGGTTTTTATTATTGCTTAATTGCCATCTTTACGTGGTTGATTAGTTTGCTACATAATGGCACAGCTTGGCCTTTACCACTTTATTTTATCATACTAGGAATTATACTTATCATAGGTAGCAAAATGGTTTGTAGCAAATATTTAGATCAGAAACCTCATAGCGCTATGGCATAGTTACAGCGATCGTCTAAAACAGTCTTTGTGACATTAGACTTCTTTAGAAACTGGCTTTTTTGTAAAAACTAGAAAAACATAGACAGTAAACTACAATGCAAAGTATAATTTATCTTAAATCTTAAACAAGAATATTTTAAATGCGTACACTATCATCAACAGCCTATTGCTATTTTTTATTTTACCCATGAGGCGGGAGGTTAGTTGACGCTTGTAAAAGCAAGTGTATAAAAAAACCCCGCCAAAAGCGGGGTTTTTTTTTGCCTACAGACATTTATTTAAAAATTCAGAATTCAGATTGAAAACACTCTTCAAATTATGCGTAAGATGAGTTAAATGTTATGGCTTTTAATTTCTTATAGATCAAAAAAAATCGATAAAAATTTGTAGATAATAATTTATCAGGAGAAAAAATATCATGCATAAACAAATTGGGGCTATCCTACTTGTAGCTGGAACATGCATAGGCAGCGGAATGATAGCTCTACCTATGGTACTAGCAAAACTAGGGCTTATCCCCAGTGTATTGTTGATGATCTCTGTTTGGTTCATCATGTACCATACATCGCTAGTAAATATAGAACTTAATTTACAAGCCGGTGATGGGCTTTCATTAGGGGCTTTAGGACGCTGTTATTCAGGCAAAGTAGCAGAATTAATTGGAACACTTTGCCTAAAAGTGCTTTCATATTCTTTGTTAGCGGTATTTATTTATGGAGGATCATCTATTATTGAAGAGTTAATCATCTCAAAAATGGGAATGCAGTACTCTTTGAGTAATATTGCCACTTGCTATGCACTGGTCGCAATCGCCCTACTTTTGCTACCTATTAAATTTATTGATTATTTTAATCGTTTTTTATTTATTGGCTTACTGGTAGTTTTGGCAATTTTGCTGACCGGTCTGGCTATCACAATTGACTGGACAAATCTCCCTTTATTTTCTGAACACTCTAGTAATCTGTCTGCATGGGCAGCTTTAATACCGATAGTATTCACATCTTTTGGTTTTCAAGTAATTTTTCACACACTGACTAATTACTGCAATAAAAACGTAAAAATGCTTAAAAATGCCTTCTTATGGGGTAGCCTAATTCCCACCGTTATTTATATTGTTTGGACTTGCAGCATACTGAGTGCTGTTTATCAAGATAATCCTCAGTTTTATAATCAAATGGTCACGGGAAAAGCTGAAGTTGGCGAACTAATTCAAGTACTCAGTGGTATTGCCAAATGGCAATCCGTCCAACTGCTCGTCTGGTGGATTTCATTATTAGCAATCGCTACATCAGTTCTTGGCGTGGGTGTCGGGCTTTGTGATTCTCTTAAGAAAATTTTATTAAAAAAAGTATCCCATAATGGGATTCGCAATCTACTTTCTTCCATAATGACCATATTACCTGCCTATTTAGTGGTAATATATATTCCCAATGCCTTTATAACAGTTTTAGGCTTTGCTGGCATGATTTTGGCTGTTATCGCTGTTTTATTGCCAGTCTATTTGTTTTGGCAAATAAAAGGCAGAGAATTATTTTATCCAGAATTAAAGAGAAATTTTTTAATTAAACTCTCTACTAATGTGGCTATTGCAGTGATTCTTTGTGAAATATTCAACATGCTTTAAACTTGAACTTTAAATCAATCAAATAGACCTCTGAAGACTCTATAGTCATTAAAAAATTAAGATTTGAGTTTTTTAAACTCAAATCTTAATTTTTTAGCCAACTTTGCAATCAAATAATAAATTTTTTCTTATGTAATCACCATTCTATTTTATCCTCTTAGATATAGTCTAGATGCTATTCTTAGCTTATGTAGTCAAAGATAACAACAAAAAATTTATTTACAAAAAGTTCAAAATAAGTTAGCAATTAGCCTTAACAGGCGTTTAACTTTAACTAGGAGGGTAAGATGCTCACAAAAAAATTTAGCTTCAATAAAACTGCTATGGTTGCAGGCTTATTGGCTCTTTTGTCAACTTCAGAAATATTTGCTAAAGATTGCTGCGACAAAAATCGTGATAGAAATCGTGATAGAAGCATAAGCGTAGTAGAGGCCGCTCAAGCTATTTATCAAGATACTTCTACAGTTGCTCCAGCAGTTGGCGATCCTATTCCATTTACTGTAAATAATTTTACTACTAACGTTCGTGTTAATAGTTCTGGAACAGTTTTCGAAATTGAAGTTCCAGGACTATATTCTATCGACGCTGCTCTAGCAACAACAGTGCCAGCTCTTGGAGATGCTGTTAGTGGCTATATTACAATCAATGGAAGAGAGTTATTAACTTTTTTCGGTACTAACGCAAACACTCTAAGTCTTACTGGAGAACTTCGTTTTCCTAATCGCTTAATATACTTAAAAAGAGGCGATCAAGTATCTGTAGTTCTCTCTGCATTTAGCGCAGGAACTACTGTTGGTACTCGCGCCTTCAACTTAGTAGCATTAAACAATTCACGCGTAACCCGTCATTAGACTGAAATAATTTGACATCCGCTTTATTTTTAAGCGGATGTCAATGTGTTTTATGTTACCTATTGCTACATATCCAAGATTGGCATATTCTCTTGTTTCTTTATCACTACATTCTCAATAAATATTATTATTTAGCTACCTCTGTAGACTGATATACTACTTATATAAAACAAAATATGCACTCATGTTTATAGATTTAAGTCCATTTCGCCATAAAAATTTTAGACGTCTTTTTCTTGGACAGTTAATATCGGCATTTGGCACACAAATGACAGCAGTCATTGTCCCTTTTCAAGTCTATTTTATTACTAATTCCACTTTTTACACGGGATTAGTAAGTGGAGTAGAATTTATTTTTATTTTTTTCTCAAGCTTATTAGGAGGAGTGCTAGCTGATCGTTTTGAAAAAAAGAAAATTCTTATTTTAGCCGAAATTGGTTTAAGTATTGTCCCCCTAGGTCTAGCAATCAATTCGCTTGCGGCAACCCCCGCCTTATGGATTATTTTTGCCCTTACAGCTCTAGCTTCTTTTTTAGGGGGCATCCATAGACCTGCCCTTGAAGCACTTACCCCAAGGTTAGTCGCAACCGATGAAATAGCTAAAATAAGTGCCCTAACACCACTTAGACATATTCTTACTACTATTCTTAGCCCTATGATTGGTGGTTTTGCAATGATTGCAGTGGGCGCTTTTTATACTTATATTTTTGATGCCTTTAGTTTCTTTATTTCTCTTTTGTTTCTGCTCGGTGTAAATTATCAAAAATTAAGTGATAATAAAGCGCAAACTCCATCAAAGTCGATTGTCGGCGAAATTATCGAAGGTTATCGTTACGTAAAATCGCGGCAAGAAATTTTCAGCAGCTATGGCAGTGACTTTATCGTCATGGTATTGTGCAATCCTGTGGCATTATACCCAGCTCTGGCTGTCGCTTTCCAAAAAGAAGATGCCGTAGGAATGTTATATGCTTTTCCATCAATCGGAGCCTTTTTAATGACTCTAACATCACGTTGGACACTATCTTGTAAGCGTTATGGCATTTTTATTATCGGCGCCGCAGCCACTTGGTCGCTCTCTTTAGTTTTTGTGGGTCTGGCCCCCAATTTCAATTTAATTTTAACAGGGCTTTTCTGTGCCGGATTTTTTGATATGGTCAGTGGTGTTTTTCGCATGTCTTTATGGAATGAAACCATTCCTGAGGCCATTCGCGGGCGTATTGCCGGATTTGAAATGCTAAGCTACAGCAGCGGACCATTACTGGGCAATGCCATATTAGGATTTTTAGCTGACTCTATTGGTATACAGGCGGCCCTATTTTGGGGTGCTCTATGTAGTTTAGGATTGCTGGCCCTCTTTAATTTAAGATTTCCAGCCTTATGGAAATATAGCAAATGAATCTAAGGGACAAAAAAGAGACTGCCAATCTGTTATGTAGCAATCACTTTATACAATTCGGTTAAATCTATAACTTTGACCTCTCATGATTAGCATAGTTGTAGTAAATAAGCTTTTAAATCATTTAGAGGTCTTTTGTCATTCAAATTTTTCTCATATTATTCATTAGACTTCTTTCGAAAGAAGTCTATTTATAAAGACATAAACCTAAAGCTCAGGTAATTAAAAATTTTATAAACACCAACTTTAGTTAATTTAATTTGATTTATTTGAAGTTATGTTTTATAATGTGCCAAATTATAAATAATGTAAACGTTCTTTATATCGATAGTTTGATAAATATAAAAATAAGTTTTAGTTAATTTGATTTATTTTAGGTTGTGTTACAATAAACTCATAGATAAATGAGGTGTTTGTATGGATAATTTGATAAAAGGAAGAATTGAAGATAATCAATTCTTTAATATCGAAGATGATAAACTAACTATTGGTGGCAGCAAAAAAATTGGCATAACATCTATTACAGATTATGTGGCAAAAAATGTATTTACTGGATTCAATCAAGCAAAACTAGAAGATGATCAATATGATATACTACAACATAATCTGAAATTTATTAAAACGAAGATCGATAAACACAATAATGCTTGGCCTGTTAAATGCGCTTATTGGCTGGGCTTGAATATTCTGATTAATGAATTTGGTCTGGATAAATATAGTTTTTTTGCCAATCTTAAAACTTGCGACACTCACATAATAGACAATTTTATCGATGATAGCATAAGAGAAAGCTTACGAACTGAACGTTTTGATGAGGAAATAATCACGAGGATTTTAGATTTTATTAGGAAGCCTGAGAAAGATTCGCTTTCATTTAGTGAATTTGGTTCAAATAAAATACCGACCATAATATTTACACACCCAGCTTTTTCTCGCCTTAAGACACTAGATCTTTCTAGCTGTTGCTTGAATACTTTGCCAGCTGAAATTGGCAATCTAACTAATTTGCAGGAATTAAATCTTGGTAAAAATGAATTGACTACTTTACCCGCCCAAATTGGCAATCTGACTAATTTGCAGAAATTAAATCTTAGTAAAAATGAATTGACTACTTTGCCAGCTGAAATATGTAGTCTGACAACTTTGGAAGAATTAAGTCTTTCTCATAATGGTTTGACTATTTTGCCAGCCGAAATTGGCAATCTAACTAATTTGCGAGAATTATATCTTTCTAGTAATAAATTGACTACTTTGCCAGACCAAATATGTAGTCTGACAAATTTACAGCAATTAAATCTTGGAACAAATGATTTGACTACTTTACCAGACGAAATTGGCAATCTAACTATGTTAAGTAAATTAAGTCTTTTTGGAAATCAGTTGACTACTTTGCCAACTGAAATATGTAATCTGGCAACTTTGGAAGAATTAAGTCTTTCTCATAATAGCTTGACTACTTTGCCAGCCGAAATCGGCAATCTGACTAATTTGCAGCGGTTAAACCTTAGATCAAATAGATTGACTGCTTTGCCCGCTGGAATTGGCAACCTGACTAATTTGCAGGAATTAAGTCTTTATAAAAATAGACTGACTACTTTGCCAGTGGAAATTGGCAATCTAAATGTGTTAAGTAAATTAGATCTTACAAAGAATATATCTTTAACAGATCTTCCTACTGAAATTTTAGAATTGCCAATAACATGCACAGTGAATTTAATTGACTGCCGCTTATCGGAAGACGTATTGAGCAATTTAAGGCAATCTGCTAATGAGGAAGGCTATAATGGACCTGTATTTATTTATTATAAGAAGAAATTAGGAGGGAGTGGAGGGGGTGGAGGCTAGATGGACGTACTGCAGAAGAGTTGTTAAAAGAACTCTTTCAAAAAGTTAAGCAAGCTTTGGGTAAAGTAAATGTTTGGGCTAATTTATTTGCAAACCAAACCAGACTTTACGAATTGATGCATGACTTTTTCAAATTATAAATAATCTAATTTTCGTCGGGATCCAAACCATAGCGTTTTGATGCTTCTAACGATCTACCATTTCTTGCACCACCATGTACAAAAAGATATTCCGTATATGTATCACATCCTTTCAAGTCTTTTTTTAATTCAGGATTAGCATTGTAGAATTGTTTTGTATTTTCTTCGTGCCATTTTAAAAAATCCGTAGGTGTTTTTCCATAAGATAAGAAAGGCTTTTCTTTTTTACTTTCAGTAGTTTTAGTAGAAGCTTGTTTTAGATAATTCAATCCTTGTTGATTTCCAATTTCTTGAAGATTTTCTATAAGTTGCGGAATAATTTCAGAAAAAATAGGGAGTACCTTTTCAACTACTGCGAAGATAGTATTAAGCGTTTCATGTAACTCATCAGGAAATTCAGAATACATGTTTCTAATAGATATCCGTAAATCTTTATCTAACAACCTAATGTTAGCCAAACAACCCACTGTAT
>JABDGQ010000019.1 GCA_013285965.1 Chlamydiota bacterium | reverse complement strand
GAACAACCAAAACCTGTTAATCCAAAAGCAGCGATGGCCGAGTATTCTGAGCCTGGTGATAACAAAGCGATAAAGATAAAGGCTAAACTAGAGATAAAGGGTGAAATTTGAAATACCAATTGTTCTTTGATAATTTTTCCTAAAGCCGCATAAAAAACGCGACCAAAGGTGACCATTCCCCAAAAAGCCGTTAAAGCTAGCGATTGCATTTTCAGTGAAGCTTGGAGATGATCGCTCATATAAATAGAGACCCAATTACCATTAAGAGTTTCAATGATGCCATACAGAAAGGCAAATGCGGCAAAAAGCCAAAAACTGGCCGTAATTTTTTTAACCACGGATGTGGAAACAATAGCGCTCTCTTTGAGCGGTAAATTTAAATACAGGCTAAAGACTAACAATGCTGAAAGCAACACTGCGCAAGAAAGTGGGAGACCCCACCACATACCATTACGAGCAAAAAAGCTTATTAACAATGGCGCCAAAGCAGTACCTGTGCCAAGTAAGGCATTAAGTACCAGCAATGTTGAATTAACATTAGAAGGATGTAATAGCGCAGCTGTGCCATTGAGAGTAGGAACTGTCAAGCCAAAACCTAGTCCCAAAAAACCTGTTGAAAATAATAATAGCAGATACACGGCGGCGTGTTTATCCATAATTAATGGACTTACTGCAAGCATAGACATAGCGCATATATTAGCTATGAGACCAAATAAAAAAATACACTTGACTCCAAAGCACTTGATTAAGTGTGGATTGCAGGCTGAAAAAAAGATTGATAGTATAGCCTGAGGTATAAATAAAGCCCCATAAGCAGTTCTTGTCAAATCATATTGACTGGCGTTTGTTAGAATAGTGCTAGCTGCTGGAAAGGCTACTAAAGCAATTCCTTGTAATAAGCCGGCAGAGTATATGGAGAAAAAATTTTTGTTTATCAAAGTTTTATATCGATTGCTTTATATCAATTATAGGTACTTTTTTGGCCCCCTTGGCATTTAATTTTACTGCCCATACTGAATCCGATGAACAAATAAACAAAATATTATTGTCTTTGCCTCCAAAAGTAAGGTTAGCAGTTTCTTTAGGCAGAAGAATTTTTCCTATCAGCATCCCTTTAGGATTAAACACTTGCACGCCATCAAGGGCTCCTACGTAAATGTTGCCATTAGAATCAAGACGCATGCCATCAGGAAAGCCTGGAGAAACTACACTGAATAATCTTTGATTAGCGACATGTGCCCCATCAGCTGTTACATCATAAGCATAAATAGCGTGAGGTCGTTTTTCATAATAGGTGCGCGGTGCTTGGATAGCAGCACTATCAATGACATAGAGAATCTTTTCATCTGGGGAGAAGGCAATACCATTAGGCATTTTCAAATCGGTGATTATGGCCTCTATTTTTTTAGTTTGCGGCTCAAAACGGTAAACATTATTGGGTAAATAGCAATCTTGTGGAAATTGCAGGCAACCATAGCCTGGATCAGTGAACCAGACGGTACCATCAGATTTTACTACCAAATCATTAGGTGAATTTAACGGTTTACCCTCATAGAATCCTACTAGTGTTTTTACTTGGCCATCTAAGTCCGTAATAGAAACGCGTCGACCGGTTGTTTCAGCGGTGAGTAAACGCCCCTCTAAATCCGCAGTCTGCCCGTCAGCAATATTAGAGGGATGCCTAAAAATAACTGGCTTACTCCACGAGAGTGGGGTAATTTGATTATATGGTAAAAGACCATGCCAGCGTAGTATCCAAATATTATCATTAATCTGGTCAGTAAATAGCAGGTAACCTTCGTCTTTATCTTTGATCGCTAAATATACAGGTCCTTCGGTAAATCCAAAACCTTGTGCTAAATGGACGAGGGTGGGTTTGGTTTCCAAAATTTTGGCAAATTCTTCTGAATAAACTTCAAAAGGTAACTGAGGAGTAGCTGAAATAGGATAAGGAGGGTTTTTGGTAATCGGCTTATCCAGCCCATAGCCGCTCACTTGAGCAATAATAAACGTAAAAAGGGACATACAGGTTATTTTCAAAAATAATTTCATTACATTCACCTCTAACTTGGACTTAAACGCCAACGCTATAGTACATTTTTTTTTAAATTTTAGCACTATAGTTTGGTACGTAATCAAAATTGTAAACAGTTGTGACCTGTATCTTAATTAATAGACTTCCTTGTAAAATGGCTTTTCTTGAAAAAATTGATGTTTTTTAGTATATCTGATTCCAAATCTTAAGAAGACTCTAAGGATATTTATATGTTAAACACGGTCGCTAGCTGCATCCCATTTTGGGATAACATTGTTCCAAATGCAACTGAAAGTGAGCCTTCAAAAAAAGAAGAAAAATATTCGATAATTCAAAGGCTGATCTATAATCATACTTATTTAGTCTTAGTATTTGAATTCTTTAGCGAGCTTGAGATAAAAAAAATAGCTACCGTTTGTGAGCTATGGCATCATAAATATAAAATACTCGAAATTGATCGCTGCTGCTGGAAATCGTTTACACAAAGAGAGTTTGGAGTCTTTATCAGTGCTCAGACTATATTAAAACAGAAAAGTTGGCGTGCAACCTTTAGAACCCTACTTGACAAAGCCGATAATAAAAACGAGAAAAAGACTGATGCGGTCTCTCGTTAAATTAGACTTCTTTCGAAAGAAGTCTATTATTCTTCATCTAAAATATCAGTATGCAATTTTTCAGTACCAACCCATTCGAGCAATTCCATTAATTCACTACGTGAAAATACTTTGAGTGCATTTTGATCGTCTATACCAATCACATCTTCCATTAACTTGCCTTTGCGTGTGATCATAGCATCAATTTTTTCTTCAAACGTTCCTTTGGTAACTAGTTTAAAAACTTGGACACCGCGCGTTTGGCCGATGCGATGTACCCGGTCAGTCGCTTGGTTTTCGCGCGCCGCATTCCACCACCGATCGTAATGAATCACTACTGAACCAGCTGTTAAATCGACTCCTAAACCAGCAGCATGCAATGAACCGACGAACACCTCACAATTAGCCTCTTTGCTAAATAAATCTAGCTGTTCTTTCCGTTTTTGCGTGCCACCACGCAATGCGGCAAAACCGATGTGTTGCTCAGCTAGATAATATTCTATAATATCAAGCATTCCAAGGTATTGTGAAAAGACCACTACTTTTTGCTCACTCTCACGCGCCTCGCGCAGCAATTCCACAAAAAGCTCCCATTTACCGGAGCGATATTTTTGATATTCCTGCGGCGTTTTTAAATAGACGGCCGGGTGATCGCAAATTTGTTTTAAACTAGATAGCAGTGAAAAGATATGCAAAAAAGGGATGTTTTTGCTTTCATCGACTAATTCTTGCATCAAATAATCACGTTTTTGACGCAGTACATCTAAATAGAGTTGATGTTGATAGGGTGTCAAATCGCAATGGGCAATTTCTTCAATTTTTTCTGGCAAATCCTTTAAGACTTGTTCTTTTTTGCGGCGCAAAATAAATGGGGCAATCAGGCGGTTAAGCAGTGCACGACGCTTTGGGTTATGCTCTTTTTCAATTGGTTTGATAAAAAAATCGCGATATTCATGCTCCACTGGCATGTACGTAGGCAAAACAATGTCAAAGAGCGATTTTAATTCACGCAAATGATTCTCAATAGGGGTGCCTGTTAACCCCAATTTCATAGCAGCACGAATTATGGTTAAAGCTTTATAGACATGGCTAAATTGATTTTTAGCCACTTGTATTTCATCAAAAATGGCGATTTCAAAAAACATTTTTGAGATAATTTCTTTTTCATTGCGCAATATGCCATAAGAGGTCAGTAAGATGTCATAGTTTTCATCAAAATCAGCTAAACTGCGTTTATTGCCATAAAAAGTATAGACGCGCAAGCTCGGCAAAAAAGCATTCAATTTTTCTTGCCAATGATAAATAACAGAAGTAGGACTGACTATTAAGAAATGATGATTCTTTTTTTGACTCCCGGCGCGCTGCGCATTAATGGCTCCAATCAATAAAGCCATGGCTTGATGTGTCTTACCAAGGCCCATATCATCGCATAAAAGACCCGATAACTGTTGTGAGTATAAAAACCACAGCCACTGTGTGCCAATTTCTTGATAAGGTCTCAAGTCACTTAATAAACCGTCAATATTGGGTGGTTGCGGCATTTGCAACTCCAATAAACCTTGCAGATAAGAGAAGCTGGGAGCTGTTTTACTTTCATTGCCATCCATAAGAAAAGTAATAGGATCAAAAGCGTTTAAGCGCATAAAATCCATTACCGACATTGACAAAGTTTCTTCCAATTTGTCAAAAGCATCTTTTTTTAGTTTCCATAACCATTCGTGCTGCTTTAGTCGCAAATCGATCAAGCCAGCTTCAAAAAAGGCAAATTCTTGCTTTTTTTGAATGGCTTGTAAAATCTCTTTTAATGAAACTATACCCTGATCAGTACGATAAAAAAAATGAAAACGATACCACCCTCTACCCAAATCTGGACAGGGCTCTATCATGTCAGTCACTAAAGTACAGTGACTAGGTTTTATTAATCGTGGATCGACATAAGTAGCAAATTGGCGCAATTGTTCAAACTCGTGGGTCAAAAACAACGATAATTCTTGTTCTTCAAGCTCCAATGGATAACGAAACTTTTCTGGCAATCTTAAATCTATCGGTAGCTCACAAAAACCTTCACCCTCCACATATAAAAAGTCATCATACAAATAAAAAGTTTGCTCTTCATAATCAGACAACAATTCGTATTCAGGAGAAACTTTAATTTTGTAATGATCGCATAACTCAATGCGCAGACCGGCCCGCGCTACTAATGTGGTGCTGCTAAAAAAATTTGGAATAAGCATTAATTCTTCGCGATTCATGCGAATAAAAAGTGGCACTTGTTCAGGTGTCAACGAGATACCTGGTTTCAGAAGATAGCTAAAAGAACTTGCTGTTTTGGAATAAAAACCAGCGTGTTTCGAGTAGACCCAAGTTCCAAAATCTTTTTGTGCACTTTTTGGCATAGTTTCCAAAATTTGACGCGAAAAACTTAAACGCTGATTAGCACTCACCTGATAAGTCAGTTGGTACTCAATGCTCTTGACATGTGTGCCAAAACCTTCTTGTAAATTTAACCATGAACGATTTTGCGTTACAAAATCAGCCACTTGCTGCACGGAGATAATTGTTTGTACAGCATCAAAATAACTATCCTCAATCGGATAAAAGCCATCGCTTTCCAAATAGGCCCAATTTTCTATTAACCAAGAATGTCCTTTAGTAAGATCTCCTGGTTCAAATAAATAGGCGATGATATGCAAATCCCAATTATGATCAAAATTTAGACTATAGGAAGGTTTTACCGGATCCAAATGAACACAACAGCCCTTAATCAAAGTAGCAATGAGCCTGGCATGATCTGTTAAGACATGTGCTATTTCATCACCATGTAATACAGGCGTTTTTAATAATTCATGCGCCTCTTGAGCATAAAAACCATCGTTTGGAAAAAACAACCACCCTTGTAAATGTATGGGTGGTGTTTCAGACTGAATGGGAGGAAGTTTTACTTCTCTATCAATATTCAAATTAGGGGTAATATGCAACGTTTGTTCATGCGCATCGTAATTAATGGAAGCAATGCTTTCGCGCGAATTATTATAAATAATCAGTGGACTATTTACTGTTAGTAATGAATCAATTAGCAGAGGCAAATTGGCCTCTGATATATAAAATCCGATTTGCAAATCATCAAAATTTATCTGAAACCAATTAGGTAATTTTTTTTTGGAATACTTAAACGTCAATTTATAGGGCTGATTCAACTCTTGCTTTTGGAACAATAAGCGTGCCAAACGGCCCCAATAAGATAAATCATAGCGCAAGCTTGCTGTTGTTTGATCCTGTAGATTAGCTTCATGCTCAAGTATTTGAAAAGGAGCGAATTTAGCAACTAGCTCTTCTTTTTGCATTTCGCAATCGGCAATTATTTTATCAACTGCATTAACCGCTTGCTCTCCTTGCGTTTGCAAGGTAAATAGTGTTTTTTCAAGCGAAGATTTAAAAACGTATTTTCCTCGCTCAAGGCCGCTTAATAAGTTGGTTTTGCTTCCCAAACGATCTTCGTATAGCGCGCATAGGTTATGCCAAAGTGAATCAGCAAACCGAAGGTGTAAGGGGTGCTGCTGCTTAAAGATAGCTAAATAAGCAACAGCTACATGTAAGCAATGTCTTTTTTTTGAACAACTACATAATTGATTTTGAATATGCTGATGATCATCTAATTGTATAAAGGTGACATGATTTTGCTCATCATCGTTATCTTTGATCAAGAAACGGTAGACTGGCCCCAAAAACTCTATTTCTTGCACCATATTATTTGCAAGAGACACTTGAGCAGCACTTTGATAAATATTTAAATCAGGAGGTAAAGATTTTGAATCAGCTAATGGAAGTTTTTTCCTGACTTTATTAGTTGCTTTTGATACTTTTTCAGATGATTTCTTTTTGTTGTTATTCATAATTATCTTACTCCTCGCAAGCAGCCTGAGCTACTTCCAACAAAAGACCGGGTGGTAAACTATCGCCAAATGCTTGTTCTTGTTCTGAAACTGTCAACACATGACTTTTCAACAAAAATTCGCGCAATGCCTCTTCTGGATAATTACTTAAAATATCATCTATCACAAATGATGGCAAATTTAAGGCGCGATAATCTACGGCTCTTGCCAACTGCGCCAACATAAACACCATTTCACTACGATTTTTTTCATTAGGATGATGTTTATGTAATAACTTTTTAATCCATAGCGCACAGTTTTCGGCAGGAAGTACTTGCGCGATTGATCCATACAATAAATGCCGTGCCCCTATTCTTCCCAAAGCCCAATAATCATAACGGGCCGGCGTCCCATTTAATATATGCTGCACAAGGGCATTGCCAATTTTAATCTTTAAATTTGCATCAAGGCGCTCAAGTGCCCCTAAGGCCCGTATTTTTTCGGCATAATCATACTCATAGCCCCTTTTAATGCTTATTTTTTCATTTTTCTTATCAAAAATAGAAGCCATTAACTCTGCTGCTATTTGCATTTGTTGACCTTTCATTAAACCACCAGCTATGCGTCGCAAACAAATTGATATCTGAATAGTACATTCTGCTGATTTAGGAGATCTGGCATCACTTAAAATAATTTTCCATAATTCTTTTATACGATGATCATCTAATGCACTTCCAAAACCTGGCCTTAAAAAAAATCCAGCCATGTTCCACCAGCGACATGCGTGGGCATCACTTAATTTGCGTCCAGCAGAGGCTTGTATCAAAGGTTCCCATAAAACTCGCAGTATGCTATGGCCCCAATCTGATTTAGCTAAACCAATACATTTTTCTAATTGTTCAAAAACTTGTTGAAGTTTATAAGAAGAACCACTTTGAAAAACATTACTAATTAAATATTTAGCCTCTTGCAGATATCCTTGCGCAAAAAGTTTATCATTGATAGTTGCTTGCGACTGTGTTTTTTCAGCTGACGCCGTTATTTGAAATTCTAAATTCCAGCGATGATCGCTTTTGGTAGATTCTACCCAAAGATCAATTGTACCAATGGCATTTAAACGTATACCTAACTTCACCGGCAATGTTGAGCTCTCTCCCATATTGAAATTAGCACGTCCAAAACGTAATACTGTTTGAATAGGTGGTAATGTTTGCATCTCATTTTCATCGATACTAACTAAATCTCCTTGACGATCATTTAAACGGACATGCGAAACCAAAAGATCAAATGAGACTGGTGTATTAGGACGTAGGGCAAAAATGTGGGCAGGACTAAAATTACTTCCTTCCTTTGAAGAACGCTCCAGTAAGGTAATAGCTTTAGAGACAATTTTTCCTGAGGGCTCTTTTACATCTATCTTTAAATAATAGGCACACGGTAACCCACCCCCAATTAAAAGACCTCGACCACTACGCGCTTTACCATAATAGGCTGCACCGTATGCTACAGCCACATCTAAACTACGCGAAGAAAGGGTAGCGATTTTACAATGAGGAAACCATGTGGATAATGATTTTTTGATAGCCTCTTGAAACACCAATGGCTTTAGCGCACCACCATTAAATAATATGTAATCGATCCCCATGCCATTTTCAAGTACACCCGAGCGTTGTAAAAAACGGGCTAAATGTTTGCAGATCGACGGCTCATCCTCAAAGGGTAACCCCATGGTTCGAACTCCGCGGCTTTTGGCCACCTTTACCGCTTCCTCTATGGGATAATAGCCAAAAAAACCATCTACTAATAATTTCTCTACTTCCGCGCCTGTGATACTAACACTCATACTATTGCCAACTATACTTGCTCCAGAGCCTTGTAGTACGATATTATAAACGGCTTTAGCCTCTCTATTTTCTGCTAATAAAGTCTCTTTAGCTCCTCTTGCCATAGCTAACAGCTGCAGCCATTGATCGGTGTTAAGAGTTGCGCCATAAGAAGTAGCTAATTTACTTTCTAAATAATGAGCTAACGTAGCATCCATATTATCACCGCCAAGCAATAGATGCTCGCCGACGGCCATTCTTTGAAAGGTAAGGTTGGCATCGTTTTGACTTACTTGTATTAGACTAAAGTCAGTCGTACCACCACCAACATCACACACTAAAATGTTGTCATTAGCTTTAAATTGCCTTTGCCAGTCTGCTTGATGATCGGCTATCCAGCTATAAAAAGCTGCTTGAGGTTCTTCTAAAAGAGTTATATGTTGTAAACCAGCAGCACGGGCTGCCTCTAAAGTTAAGGCTCGCGCTACTTCGTCAAATGAGGCTGGCACTGTGATGGTGATGTCTTGCTCTTCTAATTCCGATTCTGGTTTGCTTGCAGCCATCAAGGCATTCCAAGCCTCTTTTAAATGTAGTAAATATTTTGATGAGGCCTCGATTGGACTTAGACGCAAAGATGGGTCGGCAGCTTCGATAGGCAAAATTCTATCACGTCGATTAGCAGCCACATTGCATAACCAACTCTTAGCAGCTTGAATGCATTTGGTAGGTACACGCGCTCCATGCAGTTTGGCAAACTCACCTATCAGTGTGTTGCCATTTACTGAATCTTTGAGAGTCTCCACCTTTTGCCAAGGTAATTTTAGAGCATGCAGTGACCATTCATTGTGACTACTTAAATAACAAAATGAAGGTAATGTTGAAATGGTTTCTACTTTGCCTGGAGCAGTTAGTTGAGGAATAGCAAAAAGACGTAAGGTCAAATTAGGATCTTCTGTGTCGATAAATGCTAAAGCACTATTTGAAGTTCCCAAATCGATGCCAATCATGTATCGCATATTAAACTCAATCATTAATGAAGAATAGGAATCAAAGCCAAAAGCACTTTTTGTGCAAAACACTTGGTGTAGAAAATCAATTCAAGCGGCCAAACAAATATATGTTTGACCGCCTCCGCCCATTTTAGAACTCTTGACTTGGGTTTAAAGGTCGCTAAAAAAGCTTACAATAAACTACTAGGGGGCATATAAGCATAGCCTAGATCGTGAGCCACCGATTCGTTAGTGACATGTCCTTGGCATACATTCAAACCTTGTCGCAAACCGGCATGCTCTGCTAAGGCTTTACGCCAGCCTTTATTAGCAATCATTAAAGTATAATCAGCCGTAGCGTTAGTCAAAGCCTGTGTCGAAGTACGCGCACATGCTCCTGGCATATTTGTAACGCAATAATGCATGATACCATCAACTACATAAGTAGGATCGCCATGACTTGTTGGTCGTGAAGTTTCAGCACAACCACCTTGATCAATGGCCACATCTACTAACACTGAACCATGCGCCATATTTTTGATCATTTTACGAGTAATCAATTTGGGTGCTAGTTTGCCTGGAATCAATACAGAACCCACGACTAGATCAGCTTGTGATACTGCTTCTTCAATATTAGCAGTGGAAGAATAAAGTGTTTTTAAATGTGGTCCAAATAACGCATCTAATGCACGGAGGCGATTTAAATCTTTATCGACAATTGTGACATCAGCCCCTAGACCCATAGCCATGCGAGCCGCTTCCGTCCCTACTATCCCACCACCTATTACTGTGACATGTGCCGGCGCCACTCCAGGTACTCCACCAAGCAATACGCCACGACCGCCGTGGTTTAGTTGCAAACAAGTAGCTCCCACTTGAATGGCAATACGGCCAGCAATTTCACTCATCGGAATAAGCAATGGCAAACGTCCGGCAGCATCCGTAACGGTTTCATAAGCAATGGCTATGACTTTTTTCTCAATTAATTGAGCTGTTTGCACAGGATCTGGGGCAAGATGTAAATAGCAAAATAAGATTTGATCTTTTTTAAGTAGTGCCAATTCATTAGGTTGTGGTTCTTTAACCTTCACCACCATTTCACACTCATAAATTTCCTCAATACTGTGTACTATTACAGCACCAGCGGAGACGAAAAGTTGATCATCATAACCAATGGCCAAACCAGCTTGTGTCTGAACTAAGACTACGTGCCCAGCTTCTACCAATAAACGAACCAGACTAGGAGTGGCTCCGATGCGATATTCGTGATTTTTTGTTTCCTTTGGAATCCCGATTTTCATATTGCTCCCTTTTTATATAAATTGATTAAAATTTATGCGAATAAACATAGCATAAAACACAAAGAAGATTTGTAGCCACTACTATCTTAGAAGCACCCGCTATACATTGAACCTGAGTAAAAAAAATAACGGCACTACATGAGTGCCGTTATTTTTAGATGATGCTATTTGTTTATGGCAAAGATTAGAGCTTAGTAACCTTGGTACTGCAATTGCCGTGCTAATTCCTGGCTAGCTTCATCATCTAGTTGATTTTGCATTAGGGACGCTACTACCCCATCACTATCTGAATCATTTTCAATTTCCATTTCAGGCAAATTTAAAGCTTTAGCACATTGATCATAAATGCGTTTAAAAGGGACTAATTCTGGGGTTCTAAAAGTAGAGTTGTGATTACCACCTGCTATGCGATTAAAGCAAGTCTGTAGCTTTGACACGCTACTATCTTCAGTGGCCACCAAATTAACTAACAAAGGTTGAATTTGCACCAAAATTTCTTGTAAAGCTTGTAGTTGTGCAATATTAGTAAAATTTACGGTATAATTTTCATTATCATATTTTTGATATGGTTGCAAGAAAGTCTCAAAGGCGTGCAAAACAATTAATCCTTTTAATCCCTCTTCTTGTTTGGTGTTTACAAAACAAGGTAAAACATATTGTAAAGCTATCTTCAATTTAACAATATTAATGTTATCGATAAACCAAGTACGATAATTATTTCGGGCCTGCATTTTAATAGCATCATCCGACATGGCCATTAAGGTATCGTGCATAACCTGTATATCATCAATTTTAATAGCCTTAAAAAACTTATTTAAGTGTCCTATATTCTCAACTCTAGTATGTTGCAATAAAGAGGCATAGGCTTCCAAAGTATTTAAGTCCATTTGCTGATGATTCTCTTTAAAATAGGCAATCGTTTGTTGTTCTATGGCATTCTTGATAGGGCCACGCATTTGATTAAGCAACTTTGCTAACTGTGCAGGATTGCATACATCAAAAAGGCGCAATTCCTGAGCAGTCATTTGCGCTGTTATATCATCCGCTTTTCCACCCAAATCACTATAACGATTCATTATCAGAGTGCGCAATTCAACTTCATTCATAAAATAGGTCGCAGCATATAACTGGTCATACTTTTCGTTTAGTTTAAGTAATTTATCGTAAACAAACCTGATATAGACTTTAGAGCCCATCGTAGGTGGAATAGGAGCGGCAATAGCATTTTTTATTTCTTCTAAAGCCAACTCTTGCGCGCAATTTAAAATTGCATTGACTTCCTTGCTCATTTGGGTATATTTAAGGCCGGCTTTTACATTAGCTTTTGCCTGAATGTCGCATTGCTCTTTGGCTTTTGCCATCTTTTCATATTCTTTTTTAAAAGAATCTTCTATGCACTCTAAACCTAAAATTATACTATTAAAAATAAAGCCAATATAGTTGATTTTTTGAAAAGAGATGAGACATTCAAGCACTTGAGCTTTTATTGTAATACTTTGTTGAACCGCATTCTGAGCAGTTGAAAAAGCAACCTCTACCGCCTCTTTCACGCGGCGACACTCTGCTAACTCCTCAATTTTTCCACTCAAAGTAGATGTAGCAACACCCAAATCTTTAAAACTATCGACATTTAACATATGTTAACCTTTTATAAATGTATTATTAATATTGATTAAAATATTATATATAGCATTATATCAAATAGCTTTAATTTAAGCAACATCATAATTAATTATAAACTTAATTGTCTTTAAAACTATATTTGCTAATGTACTAGACGCAACTTTTTCCCTACGCTAGCCGTTTAATTAATATTATTGTACAATTCTCATTAATGTTTAACAGTTTGAAAAAGAGGCGATATGGAGTGGCGCAAAACAGTGAGCAACGAAGAGCAAGAACAAGAAGCCAAACACATAGGTGAAAAATTGCGACAACGGCGTAAAGAAATGAATCTGACGCTCAAAGAGGTCGAAAACAATACTTCTATTCGTCAAATACATCTTGAAGCAATTGAAGATGGACATTTTACTAAATTACCTTCCCCAATATATACTCAAGGATTTTTTAAGCAATATACTGCTTTCTTGGGAATTGATGGCGACCAAATAGTAAAAGAAAACTTACCTCTTTTTAATCGCACAGAAGCGCAAGAATTTTCTTATGGGATTGGCACACTCGAAGCCAGAACTCATCCAGGTGCATATGTAAAATGGTTTCCTAATTTTTTGTGGATCATTGGCTTGGGTTTGATGTTATTGACAGCCTGGTATGTGGCGCGCTTTTTAGAAATATTATAATTCATTGATAATAACTTCAACTAAACTCAAAGTTCAGGTTAATAAGCTTTATGAAAGGGATGAACATGACACCAAAAAAACAAAAACATGCCATTAGTCCAATGCGCAGCGAAGATTATCCAGAATGGTATCAACAAGTTATAAAAGCTGCTGATTTAGCCGAAAATGCCCCTGTACGCGGTTGCATGGTAATCAAACCGTGGGGTTATGCAATTTGGGAGAACATTCGTCAATTACTAGATGCGCAAATTAAGGCTACCGGTCATGAAAATGCTTATTTTCCATTGTTTATACCTTTAAGTTTTTTTGAAAAAGAGGCCAAGCATGTGGAAGGTTTTGCCAAAGAGTGTGCTGTAGTAACACATCATCGCCTCGAAGAAAAAAATGGACGTTTAATTCCTACCGGTGAACTAGAAGAACCACTTATCGTACGTCCAACTTCCGAAACTATTATTGGCGATGCTTTTTCCCGTTGGGTAGAGTCATATCGCGATTTACCATTATTAATCAATCAATGGGCTAATGTGGTACGTTGGGAAATGCGTCCTCGTGTGTTTTTGCGTACAACCGAATTTTTATGGCAAGAAGGTCATACTGCTCACGCCACACACGCTGAAGCGGTCGAAGAAACTTTAAAAATGTTAGAAGTTTATCGTCGTATATTAGAAGAGGAGCTTGCCATTCCTGTTATTGTCGGTGAAAAATCACCTGGCGAACGTTTTCCTGGCGCTGAGCATACTTATACGCTAGAAGCGATGATGCAAGATGGTAAAGCTTTACAATCATGCACCTCGCATGATTTGGGACAAAATTTTGCCAAAGCTTCAAATATCAAATTTAATACAGCTGACGAACAAACACAATATGCCTATACAACTTCTTGGGGTATGACCACCCGTGTAATTGGTAGCTTAATCATGTGTCATGGTGATGATGATGGCTTGCGTTTGCCACCCCGCATTAGCCCCAAACATGTGGTCATTATCCCCATCATTCCAAAGCCTGAATTAGAACAAGCCATCCTATCTTATGCAGAAAAGTTAGCCCAAGAACTGCGCAGCAAAAATTATGCCAATCAAGCTGTGGTGGTACATATTGATAAAAGAGATAGGCGGGGCGGCGAAAAAAATTGGGAATGGATTAAAAAAGGGGTCCCTTTACGCATAGAAATTGGTCCACGCGATCTTGAAGCAGGAACTATCACCCTTGGTCGACGCGATGATCCTACACATGCAAAGATTGTTTGTTCTACGGCAGATTTTGTGAAACAAATTAGTGAAATGCTCGGCGAGATTCAGAATAATTATTACAGACAAGCTAAAGCCTATTTAGATGCCCATACGCATAAAAATTTGGAAAATTTTGCGCAATTAAAAGCTTTTTTCACCTCTTCTAATGAAAATGGTCAACAAGGATTTGTCTTAGCAAAGTGGTGCGGGGATCCGGAAACAGAGAGTTTACTGCAAGATTTAAAAGTTACTATCCGTTGCTTACCTTTGCAGCAAAGCCACACTAATGGACAGTGTATATTGACTGGACGTGCGGCCGTACTTGATGCCATTTTTGCAAAATCATATTAATATATTAAATTGTTATAATAGACTTCTTGCAAAGCTAGTAATGCAAGAAGTTTAATTATCTATTGTTTAAAATTAACTCATCTGTTAGGCTCCTCCCTTCTATCAAAATACCGTTGCCTCATAGTATTGTCAATCTATGTAAGAGATGCTGACATTTCAGAATTTCTAAATTTTTGCCAAAAACTATGATGCGTCAAAAAACCAAATCAAGGTTGAAGATGCGGATTTTAAACCATCTTAGTATTGATAATTCAAAACAGCTGAGGAAAAGTTATGACAAAGTATCGCTTTCTATATTTATTGAGTTGCCCTCTTATGCTATTGACATTGCTGGGATGTTCGAGGAGTAGTGGTGATATTTGGGATGACACCAAAAGTGCCGGTCGCCATTTACAAGTTGGTGTTAGAGCATTAGCTGGTGACCATGAATCTTCGCGTCAAATTAATTCGCGTACTGACTTTGAAGGAATGTCCGACGATGAGTCGTATTCTGAAACTCCTTTTGCCGAATACAACTCCTCTGAAAATTATACTCCTGCTCAATATCAAGAAAATACTTTTTCAAATGCTGAGCAACCTTTTATTCCCTTACAAGATAGTAATGATTTAGCACTAGCTAATAATGTGATGGCCTCTCGCTATACCCCTGGAGCTCCTAATAGCCCTATCCCCGGTATTCAAGCTTTTCGCGATCCTAACTATAATCCCGAATGGGCCAATGTATTTAGAACCATCTATTTTGATTACGACAGCAGTTTAATTAAAAAATCTTCTGATATTAGTACGTTACAAACTATTGCCGACTATATGCGCAACCACCCTCGCATTTATATATTTGTCGAAGGTCATACTTGTGAAAGAGGGCCACACGCTTATAATCTAGCCTTAGGAGCACGCCGTAGTGCAACAGTACGCACCTTTTTAATCAACGAAGGTGTTAATCCTGATAATATCTTTACAGTTACCTACGGTAAAGATCGTCCTGTAGTTTTAGAGAAACATGAAGAAGGTTGGCAAAGAAATCGACGTGCAGAATTCAAAATCTATGAACGTTAATTTATATCTTGTTACTTCAATTTTATTTCTTTTAGCTGCATCTCCTTTAAGGGGTGCAGCTCCTGGTGCAGCACCTAATAGATCTTCGCAAGCTAATCCGCGCATTGCCACGCTGGCAAACGGATCAACTGAAGATCTAACAAAAACAATACCAACCTTAAAAAAACAGATTTCCGATCTACGAAACAATGCTACTAATCATGAGCATGAAATAAGAACTTTGGAAGAAACTTTGCACACACAAGCGCAATTGCAACAAGACAATACTAATGCCCTAAAACAATTGCATGATGATTTTGAAGCGCAACGACAAACAGCTAATACTACTTATACCAGTCTAAACAGTAGAGTGGAGATTACCAAACAAAATATCACTACTCTTGAAACTTTATTTAGAGGGCAGACTGACGATTTGCGCGTATTAAAAAGCAAATTAAATGAATCTATTGAAAGTTTAAAACAATATAATCAAAAAATTGCCGATATCGAAAAAATAATTGACAGTCAGCAGCAACAGCTTGAACACTTTGAGACTGCTCTTAAGTCAATGCTAGAAGCAATGAAAATGATGACCACAGATAAACAAAACACCCTTGCCGATGGGCTAACAAATGGCACTTATCAAGTAAAGCCTGGTGACACATTGCAAAAAATTGCCAATAAGCATCACATCTCTTTGCAAACATTGCGCCAATATAATCAATTAAACGATGATCGCATCGTGGTCAATCAAATCATTAAAATCCCCTGATTATGTCAAAAAGAAGCATTGGTGTATTTGATTCCGGTGTCGGTGGGCTTACTGTACTAAAAGAGCTAAAGCGACAATTACCAGGCGAAAATTTCATTTATTTGGGTGATACGGCACGTATTCCCTATGGAAATAAAAGTTCCCCTACCGTTATTCGTTATGCCATTGAAGGAGCGACTTGTTTAATAAAACATGAGATTAAATTATTGGTTATTGCTTGCAATACCATGTCAGCACAAGCTTTACATACTTTGCGTCAACACTTTAGTATACCTATTATTGGTGTAATTGATGCCGGTGCCAAAGCGGCCGCTAGTGCTAGTCACAATAAAAAGATTGCGGTACTGGGTACTCGCGGAACAATACAATCACAGGCATATCAACACACCATTTGGCAACATGTGCCGTGTGCTAAAATTTTCCCAATCGCTTGTCCTTTATTTGTACACCTTGTGGAAGAACAGTGGCTGCAACATAGTGCCACAGACTTAATCGTCAAAGAGTATTTAACACCATTGCAAGGGTTAAATATCGATACATTGGTACTTGGATGCACCCATTACCCTTTACTCAAAGATATCATTCAGGCTCATATGGGAGCAAATGTGACTATAGTTGATTCAGCCATAGGTTGTGCACAGGAAGTATCCCGTGTCCTCAAAGAAAAGCAACTGCAGTCCAATTGCGGCGGTAACAACCACAAATACTATGTCACCGATGATCCTCAACATTTTTGCACTTTTAGCAAGCATGTCTTTGGTGAGCCATTAACTAATGTTGATTTAATCTCATTTTATGCGTAAGGTAAGCTTGTAAGGTAAGATATAGGATGAGTATTTTGTAATTTAACCACGCCAGGAGTTTTTTATGAGTATACCTCAAAAGAATAAGCTAGAACAATTACGCACTATGACAACTATCGTTGTGGATACAGGCGATATCGAATCTATAAAAAAATATCATCCGCAAGATGCCACCACTAATCCATCATTGATTTTGGCAGCCATGCAAAAACCTGAATATCAATATTTGATGAAAGATGCACAAAGCTATAGTGCTAAATTTTCTAAACTTTCAACTGAAAAGCGAACCGCTTTATTTATGGACAAGCTGTTTGTAAATGTGGGTGTAGAGATATTAAAACATATTCCCGGAAGAGTTTCCACCGAAGTAGATGCACGTCTTTCATTTGATGTTAAAGG
>JABDGQ010000018.1 GCA_013285965.1 Chlamydiota bacterium | reverse complement strand
TGCTTGTGTAGGTGGTATAGCAGGTTTATGTTTATCGAAAGGCATAGTTGTATTCGATAATTGGTATAACGTAAAAACATATAATAAAAAAGAAGAAGATTCCTTTATGTTTATATGTGGAATGGTTGGTGCTGGAATAGGTGCATTAAGTCAGCTAGACGAACCAAAATATAATACATATGAAATGGAAAGATTAGATCGATTACAAGCAAAAATAAACACAATTTTTAGAGAAATGAAGACACAAATAGACAGTGGTCAAGATAATCCACAACTATAAATATCACATCGATATTTTAGTAGATTACAAGCATATTATGAAACAAATAGACTTTTAAAACTTATGAACGGAAAATTATTATGATATATCCAATGAGCGATCGTGTAAAAGATGTGATTGTTTTTTGTGCCGGGATATTTGTAGGTAATAAACTTGATAAGATAATTCAGCTTCATGATTATGCTATAGAGATCTTAAAAACAAAATATTCCCCCACTGAGCTATTGTTACTAGATGCGTTCAGAGTAGCGCATGTATGTTGCGTTGCAGGAACATTTGGATTATTAGCGAATATTATATTTAAATGTTATGACCACATGTTTCCCTCAGATTCATCAGGACATAGCTTCAGTTTTTTTTCGCGTTAATAGCCTAAAATATCTAATACTTAGGGTGCAATTTTCAAACAATAGATATTAGTTTTTTTGTTGATATTTACAAATATTCAAATCAAAAGCGGGTAAAATCAAAAAAAATTTAGATGAAAAAAAAATAGCTTACAAATTGCCGAAGAAGAAAATGCACCTAAGCACGTGTACTTCGTGGGGAATAAATATATGAAAACAACATTGAAAATGGCCCCCAACATGAAATTAGAGGGTGTTTGAAAACCTATTTTTTAATTAATCTCCTGAGTAAAATTCTACTCATTCCTAAATATAGATAAGATGCACTTACATCTGTAAGATATTCATAATATTTACTTAAGCGCCGATTTCTATTTAACCAAGCAAAGGTCCTTTCTACAACCCATCTTCTAGGCTGAACTTGAAATTTTTTCGGTGGTATTTCAATGTTCATTATTTTATCTTTCGAAACCCAAAAACCTTCTTTAAGGCCTCCTCCAACAATTGACAACTCAATTTTATGACTAGCCAAAGCCTCTTTCAAATAAGCTCGACGATAAGCAGAATCCGCCCAAATCATAGATAAGGAATTTATCGGTTTTTCCTTAAACATTTTTAAGAAACTTTCTCCATCTTGTTCATTTGCTCCATCTATACTAGCTGTAAGCAAAACTCCTTGTGTATCAACCAATATGTGTCTTTTTCTCCCTTTAATTTTTTTACCTCCGTCATATCCTTTGAGCCCCCTTTTTCTGTAGTCTTCACTGATTGACTATCCACAATTCCTCCTGTTGGCTCTTCATTTCGTCCTTGTTTATTACGCCATTGCTTTCTAAGCATTGTGTTCATTTCCTCCCAAATTCCTAAATTTTGCCAATGCCAAAAGGAGCTGTAGACAGTTTGCCAGGGAGTAAAATCATGTGGGAATAGACGCCATGAACATCCTGCACTAAGAATATAAAAAATTGCATCGACGATTTCTTTTCGAGAGTGTTTAGAAGGTCTACCACCTTTTTTAGGATCTGTTTTAAAAAGATCTGCTATTTTTAACCATTCATCTTCTGACAAATCTGTGGGGTATCTTTTGCGCATTGACTCACCTAATTTTAAAAAGGTCCTTTTTTGCCATATTTTATCTTTAAAAAACAGGTTTTCAAACACCCTCTAAGTCGAGTTGTTTTTTATTCAGTATAAAAAAATCTGGTTTGCAAAGTATAAGTCGCTGTGTTATAGTTTGATTGAAATCGGAGGAAGTTTTGCGGATTTTTAAAACGAAAGTATTTTCCAAGTTTGCTAATAAGGAACATATAAGTGATACCGCATTACTTGAAGCTGTTGAAAGAGCAGAGAAGGGTCTAATCGATGCTGATTTGGGAAGTAATATTATAAAGCAGAGGATCAGAAGAGAGGGACAGGGGCGATCGAGTGGATATCGAGTGTTAATCGCTGTTCGATTGAAAAAAAGATATGTATTCATAACTGGTTTTGCGAAAAATGAGAAAGATAACCTTAGCGATGATGAATTAGAAACGGCGAAGGATATCGCATTTGGTTGGCTTAATGCAGATGCGAATCAAATTAAATTTTCTCTTATAGAGGATGAGTTAAAGGAGATAAAACATGAAAAAAAATCCTAACAGGATAACAAAAGAACTTTTAGAAACAGCTAAAGGCATGCACAAAGTTGGTATTCTTGACGATAAGACTTATGAAAAAATTACCATGCGTCATCTAGGAAAAGAAAAAATTCTCGAAATGGAACCCATCACAAGCGATGAAATCCGTTCTATAAGAGAACGGGAACATATAAGCCAAGCCGTTTTTGCAAATTATCTGAATTTAACAGTTGGTTATATTTCACAATTAGAAAGAGGGATTAGACGACCATCTGGAGCCGTTCTAGCACTGCTTAATATAGTTCGTCATAAAGGGTTGAACGCAATTTTATATTAGATGTTGGAGTATGAGACTCAAGGAGCAGTAAACGCACTTAAGCTTCTTGATTTGGATTGCGTTAAAGGCCTTAATTCGCCCCTGGCTATGGATTCAGAAACAGCGAACGAGTATCTTCCAAGTATGTTGATGTGATCATGAATCAGGGAATAAAGGCGAGCTACATCATCGTCCAAAATTTTATGTCCTTCTTGTTTTAGGTGGTTCAATACCGCTTTCATATAGATAGTGTTCCAAAGGATAATCACGTTAATAACAATCCAAGAGTCCCGAGTATATTCTTTGCTAAACTATGGGGGCTTTCTCCACGGTTTAATTGAACCAATATGGCTCTTCGTTTATCTTCATCGTTAATGTAAGAGCCGTGATTCATCACCATAATTCAGAATAATACAATTTTTGGTAAGGAGGCCCGAGGCATCGAAGAATAATTCGATGACGCTCTTTGAGATTTGTAATCTCTCTCTTTTTTCCATTTACAAACACAAGATGAAGGCCCAAAAAGCAAAAGAAAATCCAGCGGCTAGTAGGATTTTGAGCAGGTTTTTTCTTCTGATTGAGAAAGTACTCACTATTTTCATTACCAAAAATTGTATTATTCTGAATTATGGTGATGAATCACGGCTTCAAATTATGCCTAATATATAAGGTGAGTTACACAGTAATGCATTAGACTTCTTTGGTGTAATTTCGAAAAAAGTCTATTTTTGGACTAATAACCTGAGTTTAGCGTTAAGTTTATTGAGGTGGGGATTACATTACCCACCAAAAAGCGATAGACAAAGCAATTATCTTGCTGTTCTAACCTTTTTTCTAACCGATAGTGGCGCACAAAAGAGGTGTGCAGATGCCTTGGAATGTGGTGGGCAGTTAAAAATTGTCGCATGCAAAAGCGAGCTCCCGGCTTTGCCACTCTGATCATTTGTTCTAATAGCTCTACAAATTTATGGTAATTTAGAGTGGATGCAACATCAGAAAGTGAGAATACATCAAAAGTGTGTTTTGAAACACTCTTCAAATAATCAATTACATCTGTTGAATGAATTTCTAAGCATGATAACCGTTTTTTTATTAATGCAACCCCTTCTTTTTGAAGATAGGGTGAAAAGGCATCTAGACTAACTTGTCCACGCCAAACTAAAGATAAGAGCGGACTATTGCGCACCAACTCTTTTTTTAATAAATCCTGCATTTTGTCATAAATATACATTCCTGGATTTGAGTTAGGATCAATATTTTGTAAGCTAGGATCATTAATCAATAAACGGGCAATGGCTGGAGTAAAAACGATTTGAAAGATTTTACGCCACAACGCACTATGCCAATCTTTTTCAACTATTCTTTTTTGTTCCTCAATAGTAGCGGCTAAAAATAATTTATTTACTTTATGTCGGCGAAACAATAATGTTAAACAGGCAATGTTTTTCATTAAACGCTCTAGAGAGCCTTGATAAAGAACACCTTTAAATATAAGTTTTTTATTTTTTTTCCAAAAAGCAGCCGCCTCTTCACTCATCTGTGAAAGCAAAATTTCTAAGAGCGCTTTTCTTTTTGAACACTCAAAAACACCTAAAAAAGCCAGATATTCTTCATAGGAAAGCATTTGCATAGCCGCCAATTTTAACTCAAGTAAATGACTTTGAGCGCAATTAGCATCGATGCAAACTATTTTTTGACATTCCTGTATCAATAAATTAAGCGGACGATCACCACTAGCTGTGATACAAAGGACTCGATCGTTAGGCTGTACACGCAAGGCCTCGCGCTCTGTTTTCCAATCCTCATTCCCAAAGGCATAGTTTAGACGTAAAGCACTCATACGCAAACCTGAGAGCTAACGCTGTTACATATTATAGCGATTAGGATCATTTTTGCGCGGCAAACTATCTAACAACAAGTTGACAAAATTATCCCATTTGCCATCTTTGAGTGGAGGCGAGATTTTTTTGACATCTAACTTGATGGCGTCAGCAAAATCGTTTAAGAAAATCATTAAATTATTTTTGCGCGATTCTTCCCCTAATGAATTGGTTATACCATCAATAAAACCACTCCATAATAGACCACCCCTTTGACGAATAGCCAACATGCCTGTTTTTAATTCTTCGTCATTTAAAGTATATTCAAGAAAACGAAAAGGATGAATGTGTTTGATCAGATCACCATTGCGCTCCAATTCAGATTTAGAACCGATCACACTGACAAACAAATCTTGCGAAAGTTTTTGAATGATTTTGCGAATGCATTTTTTTTCTGCGCTGGTAATGGGGAGGTTATAATCGCGCTCAATGACTTTCTCACAGCGTCTCAGATCATAATCACCTTTATTTGTATTGAGAGAATGCGCAAAGTTGTGATTAGTGATAAGTAAAGCTAAATTTAGCATTACCAATAATTTTCTGGTAGTCATATGCATCATCCTAAATTCCTTCTAAAGTAATAGATATAATAACACATCCAAGTGTTCATAAAATGCCAGATTGACGACTTAACTCAAATAATTTTTTACCAAAATAAGGGAAATATTTAATTACTTGTAGCGTAGCATTGCTATAGGTTTTGCTGAGCATAATTTTATGCAATAATTTTGCATAGAACATTTGTTTAGCACAGCGTTTATGCCACATTTTTTTAAAGTCGCACGCTCGTCCATTTAGTGCATATTGAGCCGCCAACCTCCCTCCCAAAATTGCCAACGCTAAGCCGTTTCCACACGCTGGAGGAATAGATGTGGCGGCATCACCAATAAAAAAAGTATCATGCCAGAGCGGTGTTTTCTTAAAACCAAAAGCTGGAATAGATGCGACCATCCACTGCTCAAAAATATTTTTCCCATTAGCCAATAAAGATTGTAAATAACGATCTTTTATAAAGAGATTTTGCAAATAGATTTGTGGATCGCAGCCCCTTAACTGTTTTAATTCAGCTAAACAAGCCACATTAAATTTATTATTCTCTATTGGAGCTATACCACAATAGGCACCCTCCAAAACATACATTTGCAGTTGGTTTTTCTCAAGTGACAAGTCACTAAAGTGTGTTTTAAAACCGATATAGCGGGCCTTGAAAGAAGCAGTTAAATTTTTGAATAAGCGACCCGTAGCGATAATTAAATTTTGGGCTTCTATTTCTTGTCCATCAGCAAGTTGTATGAGATGGACATCGTTAGCCGTTTTTTTGGGCTGGAGCCCTGAAACTAGCGTATTGCTTTTAAGTTGTGCGCCACAAGCCGCAGCATGATTAGCCAGAGCGGGATCTAATTCAATATGTGATAAGGCTCCAGCAGGCCTATTAAAATGAAAGTTTAACTGTTGGCAAGCGGTATGCAAGTTGACATTAGTTAACAAATTAGGTTGAATATGCCAACGTTGCAAAAGATCTATACATTCAGGCGAAAGAAATTCTCCACACACTTTATGCGTAGAAAACGATCCACCATCAATTAATAATGGTCTTTCACCGAGCTCAGTTAATGTTATGGCGGCACATAAGCCAGCCACACCACCTCCCAGAATGGCAAATTTTGTTTTCATGATATTTTCTTACTTTGCCGAAGATTCGATACACAAAATCCAGCGAAATGGCCAATGCCATCTGATAGAACATTTTCTTAATGGAATTTGAGCGGCAGTTAAATAATCTATCCACTCTTGCTTTATAAATGAACGTTTTATGGAAAGCAAACCATCATGCCTAATTAAGCGATTGCGAAAAAATAAACTTGAGATAAGATCAAACCCCCTATATGCTAATGGATGGCGATGCAAATCGTTGATAATAACATATTTTTTGGCTACTTGATAAGCGCGCCTCATAAACTCGATCAATGACACATCGCTTAAATGATGACACACCAGTGTAGAGATAACCACATCAAAAGAATCTGGCAAAAATGATAATTCTGGAGTCACCGAAACTTCAAATTTAACATTCTTTAATGCAGTTTGCGCTAAAGTTGAATTAGCAAAGGCAATGGCCTGAGTAGAAATATCAACCCCTAGTATTTGTGCTTCGCTAAAGTGCCCTCCTAGTGCCATGGTAAAATGACCACCGCCGCAACCCACATCTAAAATTGAATGAGGCGGCTCTAATGTTTTTAAAGTTTTTAGACTAGCTTTATCGCCTCCTAAATAGCGTCCAATGCGGGCTAATTGCGTTAGACACTCTTCATATTCGGTTTGTGTATAATGTTCAGGACCTAAATCAAGCAATTCTAAATCAAGCGTCCGTTCATTCTTCATTGGTATGGACCCTCTTTAATAAAAGACCTTCAATAGACAGACCAGGACCAAAGCCAACACCCACAGTCCATTTTTTGGTACTTTTTAGCTCAAGCAATCTTTCTAAAACAAATAAAAATGTAGCACTAGACATGTTACCATAGTTTGCTAAAGTATCCCAAGAGGCTATAGTTTCTTTTTTGTCTATTTTCAAAGCTTTTTGTACGGCTTGAATGATTGACTTTCCACCTGGATGAATGGCCCAATCGCAATCAGCCTGAGAAACTCTTTGATCAAGTAATGTTTCTATAAAGGGAACAATTTGACGACTCAATAATACCGGCACAGTATGCGATAATTTCATAAGATAGCCACTATCCCCTGCTTCCCAGCGCATTTTATCGGTAGTGTCATTTAAGGCCAAAGAAGCATTGTGACAAATATCCCACAGAATTCTTTCAGATGGAAGTGGATTTGCACCAATAATGAGGGCTGCGGCACCATCAGAAAAAAGAGCGTTACCTAATATGTTGTCAGGAGTCAAAGCAGCTTGAAAATGCAACGAACATAACTCTGTACAGACTACTAAAATGCGATGGCGATCGTTTTCTTTGGCCAGTGCCTGTGCTACGGCAATTCCTTTAAATGCACCAAAGCAACCCATAAAATTGATTCCAAGGCGCTGTGTAGTGCTTGAGAGTTTTAAACTTTGCATTAACTCAAATTCAAGACCGGGAGCTACCATGCCCGTACACGTTACGGAAATAATGTGGGTAATATTTTTAGCTTCACCACCCCACTGCTTTATGGCTTTAATGGCAGCTTGATAAGCTAGTTTTGGAGCTTCGTTTTTATAAACAGCATTGCGTTGCGACATTCCTGGGGTTTCTTGTGGAAAATTTTTTCCCCAAAATTTCCAATCCGATCGTTCTTTTTTAAAATCTTCTATGACGCTGTAACGCTTATCAATAGCTGAATTTTTATATAATTCTCTAATTTTTTCCCCTTTGAGCGAAGGGATGGCAAGCATCTCTATAATTTTCTCAGCCACCTCCGTTTGGGCAAAGGCAAACGGGGGAAGTGCCGTGGAGAGGGCTAGAATTGAAACGGCCATATACTAATGCCTTACCTGCCAAATAGTTAAAGATACTCATTCTTAGGATTAAAAATGCCAAAAAAGACAATTTTAACAAATAAATGTAGTTTTCAAAGAAGTCTAATAAAAGAAGTCTAGTGCTTTTAAGCTGAACTTTGTGTATATATATAAATAAAATTTATTGTAAGCAAGCTAATCATTAACAGGAGTTTTATCATGACTGTGCGCATAAAACCTAAAGAGCAACCGGACTCAAAAGCCATAGAACAATTAGCAACCATCAAAGCCTCGCTTGGTCGCACGCCCAACATATTTACTACCCTTGCACACTCACCTGCAGCTCTTAAATATTACTTAGCAGGAGCGGATGCTTTAAATCAGACGAAAGTTTCAGCTGCTTTGCGCGAACAAATTGCACTGGCTATTGCCGGCACTCATCAATGCGATTACTGTGCTTCGGCACATACTGCCATTGGGACCATGGCAAAGATCTCAACGCAAGAACTATCATGCAATCTAGCATCAAAATCTAACGATGCCAAAACACAAGCAGCCTTAACTTTTGCTACTCAAATTGTACAAAAACGGGGCCATGTATCAGACCAGGAATTAAAAGCGGTGCGTGCGGCTGGTTTTAGTGAAGAAGAAATTATCGAAATTATTGCTATTGTATGTCTTAATACTTTTACTAATTATTTTAATAGTGTCGCCCAAACAGAGGTAGATTTTCCTAAAGTCAGCACAACCAATTAAACATAATTCATTTAAGGTGTAATTATGCTAGCATGTATGGAACTCATTTGCTAAAAATTGCATAATTAATGCTTGCGTTTTTTGCAAGTTAGCTTCTGTATGTGCATCTGATATAAACCAGGCTTCGTACGGCGAGGGTGGTATGTAGACACCGCGCTCAAATAAAAAGCGAAAAAATTTAGCAAAATGCTCGCGATCTACCTTTAAAGTATCTTGCAGATTGCGCACTGCTTTGATGCCAAAAAAAATGGTAAACATAGAGCCTACGCGCTGAATGCACAGGTTGCCTTGCTCTTTGGCAATATATTCCTCAAGTGGTTGCAGAAATTTGGTTACTTTTTTTTCTAAGTTCTCATAAAAGCCCACGCGTTGCAATAAGCGCAAACATTGCAATCCAGCCTCCACCCCTAGCGGATTACCAGCGAGTGTCCCGGCCTGATAAACAGAACCTAAAGGCGCTAAGTGCTGCATAATGTGGCGCCCCCCACCAAAGGCAGCAATCGGAAAACCTCCTCCCACAATTTTGCCTAGGCAAGTCAAATCAGGTTTAATGCCATAAAGAGCTTGCGCACCTCCAAGAGCGACCCTAAAACCAGTAATCACTTCATCAAAGATTAATAAGGCACCCACTTGAGTAGTTAATTGACGCAAAGCATTTAAAAAAATTTTATCGCCAGGAACCACCCCCATATTGCCAGCTACTGGTTCCACAATAACGGCAGCGATATCATCACCATGTTTGTCAAAAAAATGGCGACAAGCAGCAATATCATTATAAGGTAAGCAGATAGTATGTTTGATAATATCAGATGGTATACCACCTGAAGATGCTTGCAGTTCATTTTCAAGCACGCCTGAACCTGCCTCCACTAATAAAAAATCAGCATGACCATGATAATTGCCTGCAAACTTAATAATTAAATGGCGCCCCGTATAGCCACGGGCTAAACGAATGGCTGTCATAGTAGCTTCAGTGCCCGAGCAAACTACACGCAAAGTTTGCATAGAAGGGACTAGTTTAATGATTTCTTCGGCAAATTCTGCTTCTAGTTTTGTGCTAATTCCAAAGCTAGTCCCTTTCTGCATGCGTTCATACACAGCTTTTAATATAGTGGGATGAGCATGTCCATGAATTAAGGCTCCCCAAGAGCCACAAAAGTCAATATAGCTATGATCATCAATATCGACTATTAAATCTCCATTTCCCCGTTCCACAATCATAGGCATTTGTTTTACGCTCTGGCATGAACGTACCGGTGAATTCACCCCCCCAGGTAATACTGAACATAATCGCGCATGTGTACGTTGTGTGTGCGGGCGAGAATTCATTAAAACTCCTAGTAAAAAACATCTCTGTCATTTATTCTCTTATTATTATTCCAGATAATTTATAACATTTAGAAAATATCTACACTATTTTTGCATGAAAAATAATTTCAACATCAAATTTAAACAATTTAATGAATATTTGTACATGCGCATTGTTGTACTGACGATTTGTTTTGTTTGTTTTAATTTATGCTGTTTATGGGGAAATTATACTGTAAAGTTTGAAGGGATTCAAGATGATGAAACTCTTTTGCAACTAATTCAAGAATCATCACAACTTTACAAATTACAAGAAAACTCTCCAAGTACACAATTTGGTTTAAAAAGGCGTGCTCAAGGCGACGTGTCGCTAATTCGACAAGTGCTGCAAAGCAGCGCACATTACGATGCCAAAATTGATTTTGCCATTAATGAGGATAAATCACAGGTTACAGTAAAGATTCAACCTGGTCCTGTTTATCCGCTAACTGAATTTTCAGTACGCTATTTACAAAATGGAGAGGAGATTGATGCCCAACAATTGCAAGATGTGTTTTCTCTTGCTAACCTACCTATCGAAATTGGAGCAGCAGCCTTACCTGAAAAAATCTTGCAAGCTGAAGATTTTATTCTAGATGCTTTTAATTTAGCAGGCTATGCATTTGCTTCAATTCAAGCGCGTGATGTCTTTGCCGATCAAAAAGATCATAATGTACTTGTACTTTTAGTTATCGAAACGGGTCCGCTAACCTATTTTGGCAAAGCTAAATTACAAGGTTTGCAAAGGACTAATCCCGACTACATATATAAAAAATTGCGTTGGTGCGAAGGCGATCTTTACAATCCTAAAAAAGTTGAGCAAACGCAAGAAGCTTTGGAGTTGTCAGGTTTGTTTCGCTCAGTCAACATTGCACATGCTAATCAACCTAGCGATGAAAATTTATTACCCATGCAACTGACGATGGTGGAGGCTAAACAGCGCAGTATTGGCATCGGATTAAATTATATGACTGCTTTAGGGCCTGGCGTAACGGCTGAGTGGGAAGATCGCAACCTAAATGGCTATGGCGAAAAACTCAGTATTCGCGGCGATGTGTGGCAAAAATTGCAAGAAGGGCGAATATCGTATCTTATTCCGGACTTCCGGCGCCCCGAGCAAAACTTATTGTGGCAGATTGAAAAAAACCATGCGCACACCAAGGCTTTTAGTGAATATACTTGGGCTTTTTCAGGTACGATTGAGCGTAAAATTAATACCAAGCTGCGCGCTTCTGTAGGTTTATTATATAAATTATTAGTAAGTGAAAGATCGGTTAATAACGGCCGCTTCGATCTACTAAAAGTACCAATGCAAGTATATTGGACTAATGCCGACAGTCTTTTAGATTCTACCAAAGGCTTATCCGCTCAGTTTAAGTGTACACCAACACTGCAAATGTTTAACCCAATTTTTGCTTACGCTATCAATCAAGCCACCGCCGCTTATTATCACCCACTTTCAGACGACAATAAACATACCTTAGCGGTCAAATGTGTAGTGGGATCGATAATTGGTGCTAATCAACATAATATACCACCGCCAGAGCGTTTTTATGCCGGTTCGGCCACCACATTGCGTGGTTATCGCTATTCAACCGTCAGTCCATTAGGAAGGCATAATAAACCATTGGGAGGGCGCTCTATGTTTATTTACACAGTTGAGTTGCGCAATCGCTTTGGTAAAAACTTTGGTTATGTTTTATTTTATGAGCTGGGCAATGTCTACCGACATCCTTGGCCAAACTTTAAAAAAGGTTTTTTGCAATCAATTGGTTTGGGACTAAGCTATTATACGCCGATTGGACCACTACGACTTGATATTGCATTTCCATTAAATAGACGCCGCAGCGATTGGCATCGTCATCGTTATATTGATCGTACGCTGGAAGCTTATTTTAGCATTGGACAAACTTTTTAACCTGTATTTTGAATAGACTTCTTTCGAAACTGACTTTTTTTGGAAAAATTTATGACAGCACTTTTCAAAATAGTTACAAAAATTATCAAATTTTGTGCCGTTTTAATTTTAATTGTTATTTTAACACTGTTTATAGCTCTTCAGACACCTTCAGGTCAAAGAGAGGCAATTGCTTTGTTATTGCCTTACTTAGAAAAAGAAATAGGGCTAAAAGTGCAATTAGAGCAAATGCATTTTTCAATGCCATGCCATGTTGAATTTAAAAACATAATTTTACAAGAAAGCGACCATAATATTGCCACGGTGGATAGCTTAAACATTGCTTTTCATTGTACCGATTTACTAAAAGGAATATTGAACTGTCGCTTAATTTCGATGGAGGGGTTAGAGGTAATAGCATTGCCAAACCAGTTTGCGCAAAACGCTTCTTCCAATACTAAAGCGCAATTTTTTCATTATTGGCCAGTTTATTTTAAAATCGATGAGATTGAAATTAAAAATCTGCATCTTAGAGATGAAATATTAACAAAATACATCTCAAACGAATTAATAAAAAATTATTTAAGAAGCAGTTTTTTTTGATTTAAATGGTGCGCTACTTAATGATCCAAAACAACAAAATCTGACCACTCAGCTGCTACTAGTAGCTAAAAATGGTATGTCATCACAAAAAGAACAACAAATTAAAATAGAGGCCCATAGTAAAGAGCAGCTCTGGTTTGCTAAAGTTAAAGCAGAAGGGGTTTTTCAAGAAATCCCCTATGAGATTTCAACATCACTACAAAGCGATCTGAACAGTATTCAATTTTCCGATCTTAAAGGACGAATACCAGATGGCTTCTTTTATGGTTCCTTGCGCTATTCAATTCCAGAGCATATATGCTATGGAACACTTGATACACAGAATTTGCAGATAAATTCAATCGCCCCCTATTTATCACCAAATTTATTTGGAACGTTATATGGAAAAGTGAATGTTAGCCTAATTTTGCGAGGCCTTCAAACAAATACCAATCAATTGTCACAATATGCGCAAATAAATATAAATAGTCAAAATATACAATATAACGATTGCTACCTATCTCAAGGTGATTTTGAGGCACAATTCATTGCTTTAAATCAAGCCGATCTAATTTTTCAGACCTACATTGCTGGCAAAGCTAGGGGAGTTAAATGTCAAGATATCACCATAGACTTACTACAAGCTAGTGGTGGGCTATATTTAGATTTAAAAAATCTAAGTTCTCCGGATTTTAAAATTGATTGGCAGGCCAAACAACTACAGTCAGCTTACGGTACTATGGCACAGACACATGGTCAGTTTATAGGAACTTATGAAACAGCTATTACAGGCCAGCTACAAGCTTGGCTACAAAATATTGAAGCGGTAGAGGGGCATGTTGATGAATTAATTGGCACGCTTAGTATTGATGCCACAAAATCACAGTGGCCATTTTCAATAGATGTGAATGATAAAGCTATTAATTTGCATACGGAAGGATTTTGCTACTATTGGCGCGATGAACTTGCTTTGCAAATCAATAAACTTCAAGGAGAAATCGAAAAAGAAAATATTAACATGCGTCAAACTCTGAGTGTGAAATATAAGGATCAAAACATCCATTTGTCAAACCTGGATATTGAATTTGGTCAAACCCGTATTCAAGGGACATTTACTAAAGAAAAGGACGAAATTAATGCGCAATTGCAGGCCTCTTCCTTTGCTTTGCAAACTTTGGCACTGTTTTTCCCGCAGCTACCTGTAAGTGGTTTTGTTGATGCTCAATTACAATTACACGGTTCAGTACAGTCACCGCAAGGTTTGTTAAAAATTAATTTTAATGAATTAAAAATTGCCAAACAAATTTTAAACCACTCTCCGCAATTAAAGGGGGAAATGCAATTAGAATTAAGCGGCAATCAGGTAGCATTGACTACTTCGATTAGCGGTATTGGATCTAAATCAATCGAAATGAAAGGGACCTTACCTTTATCTTTTAGCCTTGATCCAGCTGGTTTGCATATTACTGATAAAAAAGCATGGCAAGTAGATTTGTATTCTGAAAACGAACTCTCCGCCCTTTTAAACACCTTTGAAAACGATGACACTAGTTTAAACGGTCACGTTAAAATTGCATTATCGATCTCAGGCTCCCCTCATAATCCTCAAATACAAGGAGCTATTGATATATCAGGGGGCTCTTATGAAACTCCAACTGGGGCCTTATTTACTAATATCAAAGCGCACCTTAATGCCCATGGCAACAAAATAATTTTGAGTGAGTTTTCTGCACAAGACCAAACCAAAGGGCTGATTAGTGCCAATGGCCAAATTCTGTTAGACTCCGAGCAAAACTATCCCTTTGAAATACACATCAGCCCCATACATCTAAATCTATTTGATGCAGATTATGCCAATCTTTCTGCTAGCGGAAAGCTATTGTGGAGTGGTAACTTAAAGCAATCCCTTTTAAAAGGGACATTGACTGTCGATGAGGCCAGTGTCCATCTTGAAGAAAGTTTGCCGCGACAAATAAAAACAGTCGATGTTTGCTATATAAATGTGCCTCAAGGAGCTGTGCCTCCCACAGAAGAAGAAGCCCCCATCCAAAATTTTGTCATTGATTTAGACATACAATTACAGGCCCCAAATGGATTAGTGGTAACTGGCCGTAATATGTCATCGGAATGGAAAGGTGATATCGCTATTAGTGGCAATTCTACCACCCCTTTATTTAATGGTACTTTGCGCATTGTGCGTGGTGATTATAAATTTAATGGCAAAGACTTTAATCTATCACAGGGCTCAATTCATTTTATCGGCAAAAAAACTAGTCTCTATATTGTTGCTAGTCGCGATATTGAAGAGATCCGGGTAGAAATTATTGTGAAGGGTCCTATAGAAAGGCCTGTTATTAGCTTTCGTTCCAATCCACTACTTTCACAGCGCGAAATACTATCTTATATTTTGTTTAATCGCGGCATCTCAGATATCACCAAAGCAGAGGGCGATCAATTAACACAATCATTTGTAGCTCTACAGGCAAGCGAAGATGAGGGTGATGATTTTCTTACTCGTTTACGCAATAATATTGGTATTGATCGTCTTGATTTTGATGCTGACACAGCAAGTAATGAACTCTCTTTGCAAGTTGGAAAATACATTACGCGCAATATTCTGGTTTCCATCAATAAAAGTATCACAGATATAAACAATCGCATTGCCATTGAAGCTAATTTGCGCTACAACCTTAAACTTAAAGCCGAGAAGGATATGAGTAAAAATGGTCAAATGCGCACATCGCTAAAATGGAAAAAAGACTATTAGACTTCTTTCGAAATTACATTTATTTGTTAAAATTGCCTTTTTTGGCATCTTTAATCCTAAATTTTTCGGGCCTAGTTGCCAATATGCTCTTAAAATTTGGAATCAAATCTGCTCAAAAAACATCAATTTTTCCAAAAAAAGCCAATTTCGAAAGAAGTCTATTAATCTCTGTTCTAAATTCAGGTTAACATGCACATTCTTTAGCTATTTGCTTTGCATGTGCGATGCAATCGCCAATAGCTACTCCCGAAATGCTGCTGCCACTAACTGTTAAACGGGGAAATAAGTTTTTAGTAGCCGCCAAAAAATCCTCTTTGTTTTTAGCATAACCTACTTCAAATTGCGCTATGGCATCTTTGGCCCTATGGATTTGAATGATGTCAGGGGTCTGATAAATACCCATATGTTCTTTTAAGGCATTTTGCACAATGCTCTCTAAAGCCTGCTCACTCATATGAATCGCATCTTGATGATGCATCCCCCCTAACATCATACCTAAACGAACATTTGGTGACATGCAATCTTTATGTTCAAATATTGCTGAATCCCAAACGCAACCTAAAACAGGGGTATTGGCTTTTGAAGGTACTAAATAACCAAAACCATTTAAATCAGCTATCTTACTTTTAAAACCAATGTTAACTACTACAACTGAAGCAAATCTAAGATTAAATGCAGGCAATGTTGAGATAATTTTATGTAATGCTGGCAGTGGTATGGTAGAAATAACATGGTCTGCTTGTATCCTATGGCCATTGCTTAATTGCACAACCATATGATCAGCATGGGCATGTAAAGCTTGTACAGTGCAACCTAAGTGCAAGCTATTACTAAAATGCGCACCGATAGCATTAGGCAAAGTTTGCATGCCACCTGCAAAAGAAAAAAGAGAGCTCTTAGCAAATTTTTTAGGGAGAGGTGGCAAGCTAATTTGTGATTTTTTGTTTTGCCACATACCCTTAATCAAAGAACCACTTTGTTGTTCCCATTTTTGCAATTCTGGAAAACAACTTTTTAACGAAAGACTTTGCGTGTCCCCTGCATAAATACCTGAAATCATAGGATCGATGATTTTTTCTAACCACTCTTTGCCACAGTGACGAGTAAAAAAAGAGGCCACACTTTCATCTTCACATTCCCTGCGCTTTGCCATCCAATCACAAAGCACTGCTTGCAGCCAACCACGGGTACTATAAAAAAAAGGAATTTGCCATAAATGCATTGGTAAAACTTTTAAGCGGCCATTTAAAAATAAATAGCGCCTTTGTGCAGCTTTAGATGGAAAAATGATTTGATTTTGCAAATCCAAAGCTTCAATTATTTCAAATAACGCTTGCGAGCTATTAGACAAACGAAAACTACGCGGCCCTTGCTCAAATAAAAAACCATCGCACCACTGAGTCTCTATCCAACCACCAACAGTGCTACGTTGATCAACAATAGTAATCTGATCGTCAGCATTTAATTGTTTTTTTAAAAACCAAGCCGTTGCTAAACCCGAAATACCTGCGCCAAGCACCAAAAAATGGCGCGGCATCAACTGCCCCCTTTAATACACTCTACAACAGTTTTAACAGCTTCTTCGGAAACATCAGGTGGGATACCGTGCCCAAGATTAAAAATAAAACCGCCATCCCCCGCCATTTTATTTAACAGATCCTTAACCTCTTTTTTTATTACCGCCTGTGGGGCATAGAGAATACTTGGGTCTAAATTACCTTGTAAGGCAATAGACCTGGGTACTTGCTTGCGAATATCGGTAATATTACAATTCCAATCAAGACTTATGCATGTTGGTTTTATAGTGGCTAGTTGCGAGGCAAATACCGAAGAGCCGCGACAAAAGGCAATTGTGGGAATATCTGTGGAACGCAAAGCCTCGATTATATAGGCAATGTAATCGCATGAAAACTCACAGAATTGGTTATAAGCCAAAGTATTGGCCCAGGAATCAAATATTTGAATAGCATCAACGCCAGCAACAATTTGCATTTTTAAGTATGAAATAGACCAATCAGCTATTTTTTTTAATAATAAATGAAAACTTTGAGCATCTTCAAGCATCCACCTTTTAGTCTTTTTTAAATCACGACTACTTTTTCCCTCGATCATGTAACTTGCCACAGTAAAAGGAGCTCCACAAAAGCCAATTAATGGAACTTTCAATCGCGGCTTGAGCGCTTTGATTCCCTCCGCCACATATTGTAATTTGCTTATATCGATATGGGTAGGTAGTTCATTTATATCTTTGACACTTGCAATAGGACGATCGATGATCGGTCCTAATTTCTCCTCAAAATGCAGACCTAATCCGACAGCTTCTAAAATGACGAGGATATCAGAAAATAAAATCGCCGCATCTACCTGATAATTCTCTAAAGGTAGCAGTGTAACTTTGGCGATAAAATCAGGATTATGACACAACTCTAAAAATGAATATTTATCGCGCAAGGCACGATATGAAGCCAAATGACGGCCAGCTTGACGCATGAACCACACTGGCGGGGCCTGCAAATTACAGCCCTGTAAAGCATTAATGAATTTGGCTTGCATAAATTAGGCTTTTTTTCAAAAATTCATGGGCTTTTTAACTTGTACTTAAAATGTCTTTTCTCCCCATTTTGAAAAGAAGTATATTATAAAATCCTTTCTAAAATATCAGCGACGGTAAAACCATACTCTTGTGCTAAAGCACTGGCCGGTGCTGAAGCACCAAATGATTCTAAACAAATGCATATGCCATCTCTACCAATATATTTATGCCACCCCAAATCTACGCCAGCTTCAATGGCCACATACTTGCCACCGTCATCATTAAATAGACTCTCTTTATATTCAACAGGTTGCTTTTCTAGCAAGGTCCAGCAGGGCATTGAAATGACTTGTACCTTCTTACCCATTTTTGCTAACTCTACAGAAACATTTAAAGCAAGCATTAACTCAGAGCCGCTGGCAACTAAAGTATAATCTGCTTTGGAGTTAGTTTTTTGAATAATGTAAGCACCTTTAGCCATCCCTGTGGCAAAGTTAAGTTGTGTTTGTGGAATATCAGGAAGGTTTTGGCGCGATAAAATAATGGCAGTAGGCCCCTGATAACGCAATGCAGCGATCCAGGCCATGCGAACCTCATTACTATCAGCTGGACGAATTAGCTGTAATCCTGGAATTGTTCGCAAAGAGGATAGATGTTCCACTGGTTGATGCGTAGGCCCATCTTCACCCAAAAATATGGAATCATGGGTAAATTGATATATCACTTTAATCTTTTGCAAGGCAGCCATACGAATGGCATTGCGCATGTAGTCAGAAAAACCCAAAAAAGTGCCAATATATGGGGTAATAAAACCTGTTTGCTGCAA
>JABDGQ010000017.1 GCA_013285965.1 Chlamydiota bacterium | reverse complement strand
AAAAGGTTTTTATAAGATTTTAAAGGATAACATTTTGGTTGGGGGAATTGTTGTTAAACATACAAATCCTGGAACTCTATTTTTAGGCCCCATTTTTATTGACCCTGAATTTCAAAATCAAAAGATTGCTCAAAAGGCTTTAAAGCTTATCGAAGATATGTTTCCAGCAATAGATTTCTTTGAATTAGCCACAATCGCTGAAGAAAAACGGAACGTCTATCTTTATGAGAGAATGGGCTATATAGCTACAGGAGAAAACAAAAAAATAAACGACTCGATGATCATTCTCTTTTTTAGAAAAAAAGTGATGCGTTCTTAGAAGCAAAAAAGATAACTTATTCTCATAAAACACACAGTATTAAAGTTAGAGAAAATAATGAAAATTTCTACAGAACGATTAGTGATTAGACCTTTTATTGAGACTGACAAGGAAGTCCTTATTTCAATAATAAGCAATCCTCTAGTCATGCGTTTCTCGCTAAAAGGTCCAATAACAATAGAAAAAGCCAGAGAGCAGATATGCGATAAGGACATCTCATTTTATGAAGATGAAGACTATGGAATGTTGGCAGTAATGCGTAAAATAGATAACACTCTTATTGGCTATGCAGGCCTTTTAAAACAAGAAGTCGATGGCGAACAAAAAATAGAAATCAGTTATAGGCTTCATCCTAATTATTGGAAACAAGGGTTTGCAATTGAAGCAACTAAAGCCATTGTTGATTACGCATTTATGAAGCTTGGACTGAAGGAGCTGATAGCAATTGTCGATCCTGATAACATCGACTCGATTAAAGTCGCTGTAAAGTTAGGAATGAAAATATCTAAGCATACAGTGTTTCATGGAATATCTGTGGCGATTTATCATCTTTCAATTTCTGATTATAAAAACATTGATTAGTAATATATTTTTTCTTTCTATTAGTCTATGTAAATTATTTCCAGAATTATTTTATAAATATGAGATTCAATTTTCTAATTAGCAAGGCTTTATAAATGTTAATTTTGATGTATTCCTTTGATGCCGTATTTGAAAGAAATGTACTCAGCTAAATCGCGCATTAAATGTTGGCCATCAGCAGGCTTCAAAACAGGGTGGTAAGGCGAGGCCGTAGATAAAATTTGGGCTGTGCCTAAACAATCAATTGCCTTTTTAAAAAGCTCTGGATCTTGATGAATGAGAGGTTCATCGTAAACCATTTTTTCCAAGGCTTTTGTGCGAAATGGACTCTGAATATTTCCTGCATGCGTAAAGTTTGTTGGTAATTCATAAGCCAAACACATTAAGCGGTTTTTAAATCTGAGTTTTCCTTCTTTCTTTTCTTTCCAGTTCGTTAGCCAAAGTGTTATCGCTCCCCCAAACAGAGATCCTATTAAACCAGAAATTATTATTTCTGCTAGGTCTATATTAGCAAAGCCACTTAGAGCATCTTTAAATTGGGCTGTGTCTGATTTTTTCAATTGTGTGTCGCGAAAATCTTTTAAGGATTTTTCTTTTTGCGTGTTCGTCTTTTGTTGATATGCAATCGAATGATCTTCTTGGATATCGCTGATCCAGTCGTTCTTATCCCATGAAGAAAGAAAGTTTTTAGTAATTGGTAGATGCTTTTCCAGTGAATTGCCCGCTTGCCATTTTCCAATTAGCTCAGTGAACGGAATTTTAACTGTAAAGGGAACATCACCCAATCCACCTACGGTATAAGGCTGGAAAACTAAAATGAGAGATTCGTTATCCACTACAAATGTTTTAATCAATTCTTGATCTAGGTGATCACAAAGTGGATCAGTCCCTCGAAAGTAGCTACCATTGCCATGATACTTGAAAAAATTTTCGCAATAGTTCCGTATAAATTCCTTTTGGCTGGATTGTGGAAATAAATCATTCAATGAGACTTCTTTGAAAGAGCCATTGGTTTTGACATATGTTTTACCTTCGTAGCGAGTCCATCCATGTGGTAGATGCGCGAATACAAAAACATCCCCCATAAGACTTATCACGTTATCTGAAAATAGAATGGCTCTCAAATGATAATTCATTCGAAAGGGCCCTTCATCTAAAACACTTTCGGTATGTTGCGGAATTTAATGAAGATCTTCTTCCGAACTGTTTGAAATATTGGATTTTAGATATTGCCGAACGAATGCAAATTCCTCCAGATTTTTCAGCCGCTGCTTTATTTGTGGTCTTGGGATCGTTAATCGGAAGAAAGCTTGGTATCTATCCAAAACAAATGGACAATTGGATCGTTGTTGCTAATCTCTGGGGTGCGGTGATTGCTCGTCCTTCTCTCCTTAAATCGCCTGCTATTGCCGAAGTCATGAAGCCACTCGAACAATTAATTTTGGAATCGATGAAAGAATATAAAGCACAACAATCTCATTTTGAGAAGCAAAACATGATTATAGATGCCCAAAAAGCGGCATTAAAAGAAAAACTGAAACAAGCTGCAAAAAAGGATAATACCAAACTAGAAGGGATGATCAATAGCTATCATGAATCAATGATTAATGAACCAATTTTTAAGCGTTATAAAACAGAAGATAGCACTGTAGAAATGTTAGGACAAATTCTTTTACAGAATCCTCAAGGAATATTGGTTCATCGAGATGAATTGATGGGTTGGCTGACGTCATTGGATCGCTATGGACGAGAAGGTGATCGTTCATTCTATCTAGAATCATGGAATGGAACAGGCAGTTTTACTGTAGATCGGATTGGAAGAGGCTCCTTGCATATTCCAGCTTTATGCTTGTCTATTTTGGGAGGAATCCAACCAGGGCCTATCAGTTCGTATGTTTATCAAGCTACAGCAGGGGGTACAGGTGATGATGGGCTTCTTCAACGGTTTCAAATGACTGTGTGGCCCGATGCTCCAAAAAATTGGAAAAATATTGATCGCTTTCCTGATACCCAGGCTAAAATGCAAGCTTATGAGGTTTTTAAGCTATTGGATCGGCTTGATGTTGATCATCATAGGTTAGAGGAAGGAGAAATTCCTGCTTTGCGCTTTTCTCAAGAAGCTCAAGAAATTTTCAATGCATGGCGCAACGATCTAGAATTGCGTTTAAGAAAAGGAGAACTTCTTCCTTCTTTAGAAAGTCATCTTGCAAAGTATCGTTCACTTATGCCAAGCATTGCTTTAATTATTTATCTTGTAGAGACTCTTTCAAAAAAACAACCTTTAACTTCTGTTAGCCGTGAAGCAGCCATTCAAGCTGTCGCATGGTGTACGTATTTAGAAAGCCACGCGCATCGTCTTTATTCTTCTGCTAAAGACCCTGAAATGGAAGCTGCACGAGCCTTATTAGATCGAATCAAAAAGGGAAATATTCTAGATGGTTTTTCATCTCGTGATATTTATCGGAAACAATGGTCTCAGTTGAAATCATCGGAGATCGTATACCAAGGCATTAAAATTCTAATTGATTTTGGTTGGTTAAGGGAAGAATCGATAGAGCAAAATGTAAAGATTTTGCGTATTCATCCCTGCATAAGAAAGAGTCAGGAGAATTTATAAATATAAGTCAAGGAACTGACATCACTGACACATGCGTGTTGGCAGTGATGTCAGTTCCTTGATCTAAGCTAAAAAATAAGAACTAGGGAGAAACTCATGACCGCCTCTAAAAAAGACATAGCTATCTCAAACCAAGTCACTCTTTTGGTTGAGGCAATAAATTGTGATAATCAAGAAATCGCAAGACTATTGGTAAGGCGGGCTTTAAATGTGGTTTATGATAACAAAAAATCTCCCTGGTCCATTGATGATAAATCTGATGTAGAAGTGAATGGTAAGGAATTCGATGCAGTGGTTGCTTTAATTCGAAGTGTGAAACCCAAGGACTCCGTTGAAGCTATTTTAGCTGCCCAATTTATAGCTCTTCATCTTCAAGGGATGAATGCATTAGCTAGCGATTGTGGAACAAGTAAAGGGCACGGGATGATGATGGTTCGCTTAAGTCATCAAGCCTTGGAGATGCTTCAACGCTATCGCGAGAAAAATCCAACAATCATCGAATCGAATTAACAAATAAAAAAGGAGAATAGCCCATGGCGTTTGATTTCAGACGACTACCTCGATGCGGAGCTAAAGCACGAAGTAATCATCATAAACCTTGTCAGCAAGCTGCAATGTCTAATGGTCGATGTTATTGGCATGGTGGCTCAATGGTAATAAAACATGGTCACTGCACAAAAACAGCAGAAGCTAAGCGCATTGAATGCCGAATTTTGATCAATGACTTGAGAAAGTCTCTCAGATCTTTGGAGGATTTTATTTATGTGGAATGACTTAAGCTTTCTTGACATAGACTTTGATATAGAAAAAGAAAATAAATTGCATTTGAAATATCTACGAAAGATGCGATCTGAATGTCCTCATATGCCTGAGAGTTTAGCAAAAAAGTTAGCTCTATGGGAAAGACATTTTATGGGAGATTTTGAGGCAACAAAAGAGGTTTTGATTTTATATGGATTGGCTCAAAGAGGTGATTTCGATTTTGAACAAGAAGAATGGTTTCAGTCCAATTGAGGTTTTTTAGACAGGTGTTTAGGTTCTGATTGCAAAGTTATATAAGCATTGATATTGTTTTAATCCAATAATGGAGGAAATCATCATGGAGAAGATTGACGATTATCTACAGATCAACGAAGCCGCCGCATATTTGGGTATTTCACCTAGCACTCTACGCAACTGGGAAAAGCAAGGAAAGCTATCAACCCATCGCAATCCTATAAATAGCTATCGTCTCTATAAGAAAAAAGATCTTGAGAATCTTCTGAAGTCAATTCGCAATTCAAGCACCTCTAAATAATTTACCAGGACATCTCATGGATCAACTAGAATTTGAAGAACTATTGAATCTCATTCAGAGTAGCGACGAATCAGAAAGAGTTGAGGTCAAACGAGCGGCTGAAAAAATTGGAGATAGCGCGTTAGAAACTATCTCTGCTTTCAGTAACGAACCTGGCTTGGGTGGTGGCTATCTAGTTCTCGGGCTTACGAAGAACGATTCGAATAAAGCTCCTCGCTATAAAGTAACTGGGGTTTCTAATCCTGATAAACTTCAAAGTGAACTGGTGACCTTATGCCGTCAAAATTTCAATAAACCCATTCGACCTGCTATTGACGTGCTGCTGCATCCAGAAGGACCCATTATTGTTGCGTATATTCCTGAAGCTGAGACCTATGAAAAACCCATTTTCATTAAAAGCCGAGGAATTGAGAAAGGAGCTTATCGCAGAATTGGACCCACAGATCAATTATGCACCCGAGATGACCTGGACATGCTTTACCAACTTAGATCTCAGAAGAAATTTGATAAAACAGTGTTAGAGGAGGCATCCTGGAAAGATTTCGACCAACAAGCCATCGCGGCTTACCGAGTGTATCGAAAAGAAGTCAATCCCAAGGCTAAAGAGCTTGTATGGAATGACCAAGAACTCATGGTTGCTTTAAGAGCGGCCGTGGAGATCAAAAATGTGATTAAACCTACCGTGTCAGGGATCATTCTATTCGGTACCGAAATGGCTCTGCGTCGATTGTTTCCTATCTCATCAAGAATCGATTATATCACCGTCGAGGGAAGAGAATGGGTGCCGCATCCTGAAAAACGCTATTCGCATTGTTATGAATTTGGCGAAGCTCTTGTTTTGGCGATCCCGCGTGTGATTGCCAATATTATGCGAGATATTCCTCAAGCCTTTTCAATGCAGCCAAACAGTATCTTTCGTAAAGACATCCCTCTAATACCCGATGTTGTGATTAGGGAAGCTGTGTGTAATGCGGTCATGCATCGTGATTATACAGCAGGCCAAACAATTCAAATTATCCGCTATGCGAATCGCATCGAATTTTTGAATCCTGGCTATTCTTTGAAACCTGAGGATCAACTTGGACTCCCTGGATCAATAACGCGTAATGATCAGATTGCTGAAGTGCTGCATGACTTACAAATTGCCGAAGTAAAGGGCACAGGAATTCGGACAATGCGTGAAGCAATGCGTGAAGCTAATTTATCTGTTCCATTTTTTGAGTCCGATCGAACAGTTAATAAGTTCACATTGACATTACTGACACATCATTTTTTTGACGAGAAAGATATTGAATGGCTTAAAAATTTTAAAGAATTCGATCTGACTGATGAAGAAGCTCGAACTCTTATAGTGGTTAGAGAAATGGGAGCAATCACTAATGCAGACTATCGAAACATTAACTGTGTAGAAACTTTGACGGCTAGTGCCAGCTTGCGACGATTGAGAGATTTGGGTCTTCTGAAGCAAAAGGGCCGAAGCAATGCAACCTACTATGTTCCAACAAGCAAATTATTAACTGTTCATATAAAGCATAACCTTCAGAATTCAAACCTACCTAGCTTAGACTCAAACCTACCTAGTTCTAAATCAAACCTACCTAGCTTGAGTTCCAACCTACCTAGTTCCGCTGATCAGGTTGTATCTCCATTATTTGCTTCCATTCCAGTAGATTTAAAATCAAAAATTGAAAATCTTAGAAAAAAATCTGATATTGAAACGGTTAAATCTTTAATTAAAGATCTTTGTTCTTTACGTCCGTTTCGCATTCAAGAACTCTCTGAGATATTAAAAAGAAATCCAAAATATATAAAAGAAGTCTATTTAAAAAGTATGATTGAATCAGGAATCCTCGAATACACATTTCCTCATCAATCAAGTCATCCCCAACAAGCTTATCGGACAAAGAAATAATGAAGGCTCTATTACTCGCTCGCGTTTCAAGCAAAGAACAAGAGGAAGGACAATCTATTCCTGCTCAGGAACGTCGTTTAAGAGAGTATGCCGAAAGAAAAGGTCTTATTGTTGAGGAAGTATTTAAAATTACCGAATCATCGACTAAAAGTACCCGTAAAGAGTTTGAAAAAATTTTAGAACGTATACGCAAGTCAAGGGAAACCATTGCATTAGTCGCTGATACGATTGATAGGGTTCAACGCAGTTTTAAGGAATCAGTGGTCCTTGACAACCTCAGAAAAGATGGAAAAGTAGAAATCCATTTCATGCGTGAGGGATTGGTTCTCAATCTCAGATCAAATAGTTCTGATATTTTGCGCTGGGATATGGGTGTAATGTTTGCTCGTAGCTATGTTCTCCAGCTAAGTGACAACATTAAGCGTAGCAAAGAGCAAGCCGCAAAACGAGGAGTATGGATGTGTTTGGCTCCTACAGGTTATATGCATGTCACGAATGATAAAGGAGAAAAGACAATTGTTCCTGACACAAACCGAGCGCCTTTTGTTAGAAAGCTATTTGAAATGTATGCCACAGGGAATCACTCTCTACAAACATTAAAAACAGCAGCAACTGAAATGGGCTTGAGGACTAAGAAGGGTGAATTGCTGGCGATCTCTCAAATCAATAAAATTTTGAAAAAGCTTTTTTATTGTGGGATGATGGATACCAAGTATGGGATCATTGAACATTGCTATGAATCTATCCTCTCACAAGCTTTATTCCAGCAAGTTCAAGATGTGATTAATGGCTTTCATAAAAAACCCCATAAGACGGCGATCAAGCCATTCATCTTTAAAGGACTGATCACCTGTTCTGATTGCGGATGTGTGGTTACCCCTGAAATTCATAAGTGACTCTATGTTTACTATAGCTGTACCAATGCAAAGAAAATTTGCAAGCGAGTCTATGTAAAGGAAGAGGAACTGGTTAAGACTTTATCATAATACCTGGATCAAATCGCTTTGAGTGAAGAGCAAATAACTAGCGTCACCAGATACCTCAAAGAAATTCATGAATCAGAGAATCAGTTTCATCAAGAAGGTCTTACTTCTCTTCAAAAAGAAAGAGATAAGATCCAAAAGAGATTAAGCCAGATTTATGACGATAAGCTGGACGGACTTATTGACGAGAAGCTCTATCTCGAAAAAGTTCGAGAATACAAAAAACGTCAGATTGAGATTGCCGAAGAGATGAAGAATCATGAAAGAGCAGACCAAAACTTCTATATCACAGCGAATATGGTCTTGAATTTAGCGGCGCGTGCCAGAGAAATCTTCGAAAGTTCTGAAGTTGATGAAAAACGTGAATTGTTGAATTTGGTGTTTCAGAACTTAAAATTAGAGGGTAAGAAAATGCTCACGGAAGTCCGTGAGCATTTTCTACTATGATTGGATATAAGGACCATCCAACCAATTGGAGGTGGAGAGAATCGAACTCTCGTCCTTGGCAAATTACGAATTAGCCACTACATGCTTATCGTTCTGTAAAATGACTAACCTCTATGCAGAACGCGCCAATAAGGTTAGCTTACTTCATTTAATCTCGAAAACTTAATCCTAGAAGTGGCGAATTAAGCTTTCATATCAAGAAAATAAACGATAGATTCTAAAATCCTTGATCCAATTTTAGGCTATCGAGCTACCACAACAATCAAGTTATGGACAGCTTATGCCGCTAATTTCAACTGTTGGCCAACAAAATTGTTAGCTTTAGGTTGAACAAGAGCGAACACCTTACCATTATTAGGTTCGGCATTTAATTGTTTTACCGGTTTTTTTAGGAGGCCAACCGATGCCCTCCGCATGCAACCAATTTTTCACTTCCTAGTCGAAACCATGACACCCCCAAAGGGGCCCATACTTCTATTGTATCAGAAAATTGATTTTATCCCTAGAGCGATATTGTTAACTCACCTTGCGCATAATTTGAAGAGTGCCTTTAGTATCTATCCGCAGCCATCTATAAAGGAGACACATTTTGCAAAGAGCTTAGGCTATTTGCTGCAACGTGTCTCCTTATATATAGCTCTAGGCTATGTCAAAAATCACTTGTTCAAATTATGCGTAAGGTGAGTTGCTAAATCTTATCTAGCTTCTAAAGGAAAAAAGTACAATAGACTTCTTTCGAAACTACATTTATTTGTTGTCTTTTTTGGCATCTTTAATCCCAAGTTTTTCGACCATATTTCCCAATATGCTCTTAAAATTTTAAATCAAATCTACTCAAAAAATATCAATTTTCCCAAAAAAAAGCCAATTTCAAAAGAAGTCTAATAAAAATCTTACACCCTATATCTATTTCAATTAAATCCACTTTAATCTAAATCCGAAGCTTATAGACTTAAGGGGTGCTAGTACAACCTGGAACTCCACTCAGCGGGCGCCCTACGAACAATACTCCCAATATATTACCAGAGGCATCTTCAATTGGAGAATAAGCGGCATTAAAACTATTGCCAAAAAGTGTAACTTCGCCATAAAAATCATTGCCATTTGAAACAGCAGCGTAAGCTAGGCTAGTTGGATCAAGCAATGTTCCCACAGCACTGGCGCTCCCTTGCGTTAAGTTTGTGGACACGCGAATAAATTGCGCATCATTTGGGGCAGCACCAGCAGGATTAGCTATAAAAATAGTAGCAACATAACCTGTTTTATTAGTAAGAGAATTTACTAAGCCATAATTTCCATTAGCTGGCGTATTGCCAAAATAAAGAATTCCGTTTGAAATATTTGGCATGCCTAGTTGTAAAATTTCCACTTGAAAAGCTTCTAAGACGGCATGAACAGGGCAAAAAGGTCCAAAGTCTTCATCATGGCTATGATGTCCACAGTGTTGCTCATGGCAACGATGTTCGTGACATTTCGCTTGTGTGCTATTGAATCCCATAATAAAACCAAAAGCACAAAATGCTGTGAGTAATGTTTGCAATCTCTTCATATTTATCCTTATTGAGGTTTAGACATTAGACTTTTACCATATTTCTCTCACAGTGACAATATATTTTTATAAAAATCAAAAATATCAGTACTTTTAGACATGATTAAAAACATCCAACCTGATTGGCGTGAGCTTTGGTTTTTTTTTGTTAGGTGGGACTCTTTACATGACGAAAAATAAAAGTTCGATTACTTATTAATAAGTATTTGATATTGTATTGCTTTTTTATGTTTTTATTGTTACAATCTACCTATTTATTTAAAATAATGGAGTTGTATGAATTTTAATACAATTAATTTGTTAGAAGATATTAAAACATTAAAGCCTGCGTCTGATTATGCAAAAAATCGCCTCACAATGTCTGAGGCAGAGATCGAAACATTTGCCAAAGATCGTTTAGGTCAATTAGAATTGCATTATAATTACAGTGCTTATCAATTAAGTCCTCTTAGCGTTGCAACTGAACAGGCTCTTAATTATCACAAACTTTCTGTGCTAGCTTCATATAAAGGAAATGAAGGTGTGTCTGTAGAAGACTACCTTGGGCAGCATAAATTTACAGCTTTTAATGCCTACAATACCTATAAACAAACTCATCCAAACTTTTCAGCCGAGCGTTATTTAATAGAATATCAGTTTGATGTGGCAATGGCAACTTGCACCGATCAAGAAATAATGACTGTAGTGCAATTAGCTGAAAATGAGCAATCTTATAATGTTGCCACGCGCATTGCCTTGTTCGTATTTTCAGCTATTGAAGTACTAGTTAGTAATTGGGAAATAAGTTTTATGATGGTTGGAGGTTGTGGATGTATTTTTATTCCACTGGGGTTCAAAAAATGTGTCGAAGAATCAACCACATTTCGACAAATTCGTCAAATATTCGATCAAAACGTAAGATCAATTACTACTTTTTTATTTAGTCTGGTCTTTAAAAATTTTAATTATAAACTGGTGGCAGATATTGCTCTTATTTTTAATTTAGTGGCTTTAGCTAAATTGTTTATGAACCAGATTTATCATATGACGACACCAGATGGTAATGAAAAACAAGCACTAGAAAAGCAAATCAATAAATGGCGATTTTTGAGCTATTCATCCGCTATCTTATCGCAAAGAGAAATATTATCGAGCTTGGTCTCTTGTGAAGTGGCAACGCTAGTGCTTAAAATTTTTCTGGAAATTATAGAAAATAAAGATGTCACCCACACGCAATTAGCAAATATTAGAGATTGTAGATTGCAGTATGGATATGAGCATGCCAAAGAGTTATGGATACAAAGAATGTTAACTCCGGCTTAAATGGCGTTTATTTTGCATAATTTTCTAAACACAAATGTTATTATCTCTTGCATAGAAATATGGTTGTGATTAGTATTAGTGTTTTATTTCTAAGCTAAGGAAAGATGGCTGAGTGGCCGAAAGCACGTCCCTGCTAAGGACGCATACCCCTAAAGGGTATCGAGGGTTCAAATCCCTCTCTTTCCACATATAGGAATCTAGAAGTGATTTTAGATTCCTATTTTCTTTATTAGAGTTCTTTCGAAACTACATTTATCTGTTCGAAAAAAAGTCTATTCCTTATTAGCTAATAATGGCAACTTGTGCCAGGTAAATAATTTTTTATTCCAAATTAATGCTAAACTAGCTACATAAATTAGACCAGCTACTAAAGCAATCGTTGCTCCAGTGGCCCAATCTAAATAATAAGCAAGGGCATTTCCACTAACGCAGAAAAGGCAACTAATCATAATAGCCAATGCTATCATATGCGACATGCGATAGGTTAATAAATTGGCAATGGCCGCGGGGATAGTTAACATGGTCATAACTAATACGATTCCCACTACTTGAATCAATAATACTATGGATACGGCAATTAGTGTCAGTAATAGTAAATATAAAGTTTGTACTGGTAATCCTTGTAGACGCGCTTGTTCTTCATCAAAACAAATAGCTAAAAAGCGATTATGTAGGCAAAGTGTGATGATAATAACGCCAATATCAAGCCCGGCTAATATATATAAATCGGTTTTAGATACCCATAAAATATTGCCAATTAAAAAATTAGTCAATTCTACATTAAAACCGGGAGTGTGGGTAATAAATATAATACCTATGGCCATCCCAATCGACCAAATGGCTGCAATAACTGAATCTTCACGTTGGCGATAGTTTAAATGAATCCAACCCATAATCAACGCCGATGCAATCGCCGCGACTAATGCACCATAGAGAGGAGATAGCCACGTCACACCATGTACTCGTTCCAACCAAATGCATAGGCCAATACCACTTAGCACTGAGTGTGATATGCTGCCGCCAATAAAAACAATACGCTTGACAACTACATATGATCCGACAATACCGCTGACAACGGATGCAGCTAGGCCGGCCAAAAAAGCTGCTAATAAAAGAGGATTTGAAATTAAAGCTTCCCAAAATGATGGCATAAATCAGCCCCTTATTGTGGGGAGTGGTAGAGGCCAATCGCTAGATGTTGGCAAACTTCTTCAGGTTTTAGTGCGCATACGTTACCTTGTACACATAATACTCTTTCTACGTATTCTAGCGTGGCTTGTAAATTATGAGTAACCATTAAAATAGTCATAGATCCTTTTAATGCTTTTAAAGTGTGATAAATGTCAGTTTCGGATTGTTTATCGACGCTAGCTGTTGGTTCATCCAATATTAGAATATGAGGTTTTGCTATTAGAGCACGCGCGATTAAAACACGCTGAGCTTGGCCACCGGAAAGTTTTCCAAAGGCGCAGTCACGCAATTCATACAAATTCATTTGTTTTAATGTATCATGTACTAAGCTTTTTTCTTTTTGGCCAAAACATCCATGCCATGCTAGTTTAGTTAATAATCCTGTTAAAACAACTTCTTGCACGGAAATGGGAAATTCTCGATCAAAACGGACTGATTGCGGTACATATGATAAGCCAACAGCATGTGATTGTTGAATGCCAGCTGCTTTGCCAGCCACTTGAATGGTGCCTGTAGTAGGCCTTAAAAAGCCCATAATTAATTTCAATAAAGTGGTTTTTCCACCGCCATTAGGGCCAATAATTCCAATGAATTCGCCAGGAAAAATTTTTAGAGAAACATCATTTAAAACGTAGCTTCCTTGATAAGCAAAGTTAAGCTCATGCAATGCAATGAGAGCATTGTCATCTCTGCCTTTATTGATTGGCAAAGGCATGTGCAATCTCTAACATACTAGCCAAAAATTCTTCGGCATAGGGATTCAAGGTGACTAATTTGGCGTTTATAGTTTCCGCTACTAATTTAGCGGCTTTATTGTTATATTGCATTTGAATAAAAATGGTGTGCGTGTTTATTGCTTTGATTTGTTGTAATAAGGCTGTCATTTGTTGTGGAGTAGGATCTTTCCCTTCGACTTCAATCGCTTGTTGGCATAATCCATAATCGCGCGCAAAATAAGCGTAAGCAGGATGGGAGACACAAATAGTTCTGTTTGTTAATGGTTCTAGAAGTGTCTGAATTTGTCCATCCAAAGCACGCAATTTAGCTTGAAAAGCATTAAAATTACTTTGATACAGTTCTGCATGTTGCGGATAAAGGCGCGATAAGGTTTGAGCTATAGTTTTGGCTTGAATTTGTGCTTGACGAGCACTTAACCAAATGTGTAAGTCAATGTTGCCTTGACAACAATGTTTGCAGCAGTTTGTTGCATATATTAAGTCTACACCTTGTCGCAAATCGACTGCTTCCAAATCAGGATGGTAGCTTTTTAAGGCGTTTAAAGCGCGATTTTCAAAAAATTCACCCATTACAAACCAAATTCTTGCACAGCTAATATTCATGATTTGCTTAGGGGTCGGTTCATAGGTATGCGAGCTGGCGCCGGCGGGTACCATAAGATACACTTGTAAAGTTTGACCAGCGATTTGTTCTACAAAAAACTTATGTGGTGCTACGCTGACAATTACACAAGGGAGTTTACTATTCTCAGCCTTCACAGTGCTAAAACATAGTAGTGTTATTAGCCCTAAAAAAATGGTCCAGATCGTCAATCTCTGCAATCTTGTACAAAAAATCATCTGTAGTTTCATCACATTTATATGTAAATTACGATCACTAGCGATTACAGCAATTAGAACAATGTGAGTGATGGTGGTGCGAGCGTGAGGAGCTATGTGAGGAACTGGAAGAGCAATGACTGCGATGATGGTGATGTCTATTTGTAGTAGCAATTAAAATGGCGGCTACAGTTAAGGCGGCAATGGGAAGGATCATAGACATGTAAGAGGCCGCATCATTGCCAAAATAAGCATTTGCGTTTTCATCGGCAGATGGTTGTTCAGCTTTGGCTTCTGGCGCATTTGGTTCTTCACTGCGCAGGCTTCCGACAAATAAAGACAATACCATTGTAAAAATAGTGAGTTTTTTTAACATAATTTACCGCTCCTTACTAACCAATATTAGATCTCTGCAATTTGGCAATGATAAGATTCCATCCTATCATCTACTAAAATAAACTTTTATTAAACTTCACTGCTTAAGTCTAATTTTTATATCAAAGGACGCTTGCACAAAGTTTAATCATTATCTAACAAATCTAAAAATGCTTCTAGCTGTTTTGAGCGAATGGGATGGCGCATCTTACGCAAAGCTTTAGCTTCAATTTGACGAATGCGTTCGCGTGTAACATTAAATTCCACACCTACCTCTTCAAGCGTTTTAGGTTTACCATCCAAGAGACCAAAACGTTGAATGAGCACTTTCCGTTCACGGTCGTTTAATGTAGATAATACTTCACTCATTTTATCTTTCAAAATAGAATATCCAGTCGCCTCGGCAGGAGAATCGACACTAATATCCTCTAAGAAATCGCCAAATTGACTTTCTCCGCCATCACCAACTTCTGCTTGTAATGAAATAGGGTGTTGCGCAATTTTATAGATCTCTCTAACGCGATCTGGCGTGATGTTTAACTCTTTGGCTAATTCGTCAGGGCTGGGCTCGCGTCCCGTTTCCATCATCAATTTTTTAGCGCCACGCAATACGCGATTAATAGTTTCAATCATATGTACAGGTATGCGAATGGTGCGTGCTTGATCGGCAATTGCACGGGTAACAGCTTGTCTAATCCACCAAGTAGCATAGGTAGAGAATTTATACCCGCGCCGATATTCAAACTTTTCCACGGCCTTCATTAGACCCATATTTCCTTCTTGAATTAAATCAAGAAAGGAAAGACCGCGATTAGTATATTTTTTAGCGATCGAAATAACTAAGCGGAGGTTAGATTCGACCATCTCCCGTTTTGCTTCTTGGCTTTTATCAAGCCAACGTTGGAGCATTTTGACATCTTTCTTAAAGTCCTCAATATGTCTTCCAGCGGCCAATTCTCGTTTTTTAAGTTTACGGCGTGCCGCAGCTAATTTCGCGCCAGCAAATTTATTATGCTCAGCACGTGGGATAAGTTCGTTAATTTCTTTTTCTAAAAATAAAAAACGATCGTAGGAGCGTAAAATTACTTCGATAAAATCATCAATGATATTATGACGTAAATGTAAGCGGCGCAAATAAGCTTGCGTACGAATACGACATTTTTCAATAGAGTCGGCTAATTTTGCTTTGTCAACTTTTTTTAGATTGGGATCATCATACTGAATCAATAAATTTTCTAATAAATTGTCTTCTTCACGCAATAATTGGCACAAACGAGGTAAGCTTTGCATGAACTCTTGTTTATTGAGAACTTCCTTTTCAGTGATCGATTTATCAAAGCGCTCTTTGCCACTCAATAAGTAATTGGCAATAGCGATCGCTTCAGCGCCAGCATAACGAAAACGCATAATAATTCGTTCGACCTGAATTTGCGCTTTTTCAATCCTCTTTGAAATCTCGACCTCTTCCTCGCGACTCAGCAATGGCACTGAGCCCATCTCTTTCAAATACATCCGTACTGGATCGTCAGGAGTGCCTTCTGAGCGCTTAGGTAGACTATCTATTTCCTTAGCTTCTTTTTTACGCTCTTTTTGTTTTTCAATTTCAGATTGATTGAGCACAGGTATATCCATGCCACTCAAATATATTAAAACCTGATCGATTTGTTCAGCTGAATCAAATGACATTGGAAGGATGTCATTGATTTCTTCATAAGTGATAAACCCTTGTTCCTTAGAAATGGCTACCAATTCATCAATTTTCTGCTGTTGTTGTGGAGCAAAAGAGTTCTTTAAATTAGTTTTATTCATGTTTGCCTGGAAAATAGAACTTATAAAAGTTCAAGATATAAAAATGGCTTTTTTTGCAAGGGAGAAACAAATAGCAAAAGTTAGGTTGCATTGCAAAATGCCTTGGAGAAAAGAATTGTATTCATACTACCTCGATGAAATCATTTTTGTCTATACCGAAAACAGATTTGAAAATCTTATTTTTGCTAAATAGTAATAAAATTAACGCTATCGAAAACTTTCATTCATAAAAATGATTTACTTTTAATCTGGGTTACTTTTAATCGCTCTCTGAGGCGCATTAGGGGAAGTAAGCTCGGTTTTATGCAACAAAATCATATCTTTAAGAATATTGACAGCTTCTTGCATTTGCAAATTATCTTCACCATAATTTTTAACTTTTTGATCAGCACCGCTCCATTCTTCTTCGTTATCGGTACTATTTTGATCCAAACCCCCATTCAAATAGAACATATAGTTTTTATTTTGAGTAATACGATATTCGCTATTTTTGCGCAAAATCGGCAATAGCTCCTGCCAAGTCACTATCCGTTTTTGCAACGTAGGAATGTAATGTTTTAAATACCAGCCGCGCATGCTAGTAGCTACATCTTGCAACTGATCGGTAAATGCTGGCGGTATAATGTCATTTTTAGGGTTGATTTGGCTATCATCGGTTTCTCCAACTTCAATATGATCCCAATGACTTGGCACTACTATATCAGCCTTTACACCTTGTTTCTGTGGCGTATGACCTGAAACAGTGTAATATTTTCCTACCGTAACTTTAAAGTAAGAGGCTGTTTGATTATCAGTAACTGTTTGTGTTTGAATAGTGCCTTTGCCATAAGTATGCACATCACCCACTACCAAGCCAACACCATAATCCTGTAACGCTTGGGCTACAATTTCCGCAGCTGAAGCAGTAGTTTTAGAAGTTAAAATAACCAAAGGACCATCATATGCACTTAAACCGTCTACATCGCGATAAAAATGTTCCTCACCTTGTGCATATTTAGCAATGACGATCACACCATTGCTAATAAATAATCCTGCCACCTTAACGGCTTGTGATAGAAAACCTCCTAAATTATCGCGCAAATCTAAAATTAGACCTTTGAGATTGCCTTCTTTTTGCAGTTTTTTGATGGCATCGCGTACATCTTGCTCACTTGAGATACCTTCACCTTGGTAGAAAGAATGTAAAGTAATCTTACCAATAATACCATCGCCAAATTTTTCTGAACTAACATCGACCCTGTCATTATTTAAGAGGATTAATTCTGGTTGTAATATTACCTGATAAGTTTCATCAAGAATGGCTAGTTTATTTTTTCGTTTTAATTTTAATGTGCGCTTGCTCTCTTTTTGATCATGTAAAGATTCAATTACTTTATCAAAGGGGAGTTGTTCAATATTAACGTTATCAATGGCTAATAAAATATCACCGGGTTTAATCAGACCACTACGCGCTGCTGCACTATTAGGTAATATACTATCCACAATTACTTCTGGTGGCTCACTTTTAATAACCAATCCAAGGCCACGAAATTCTTTTTGCAAATGTATTCTCAGGTCATAAGCTTCACTTGCTTCATAAAAAGAGGTATGTGAGTCAATACTATTGGCAAGCGCTTTAATAATGTGAATATTAATTAAATTTTCTTGTTCAGGTAATGGTAGTGATTGTCCTGCATCATTTTCTAACAAATATGTTTCTTCAAATTTATGTTTGTTAGCTTCATAGAGTGCAATTGATTGTTTTAAATCGTGATGGTTATTTTTCTGATTTTCAATAAACATCCATAAATTTTTAGTGGTTCGATCGTTTAACTCAGCTAGTGTAGTGACAAATTGTAAATCTTGCGCCGTATGTTGTATGCTACCTGGCGCTTTGAGTTGGCCATTTTCAATATTGTTTTCAATATTTTTGCGCATTTTTTGCGAGCGCTTAATGGCAGTTTGGATTAATTGGTTGAGTTGTCTAAATAAGCTAAAATCGTTTTGTTGATATTTTTTTATTTCCAATTCTAGTTGTTCATCTGATAGCTTTAAATAGGGGACTACTTCACTTTCCAGTAAATAAAGACGATTAACATCAAATTGCTCTATGTAAATTATGAGCGCGTTTTTTAAAATGCTACGAGTCATCTCTTTTTTTTCGATATGTTTTTTGAAAATTTGCTGCATAATGTTTTTTACATCGCTTGTTTGCAGCAACTTTGGCTCTGTGGCTTGTAAACAACAAACTGTGCATAACAAAGAGATAATTATCTTACCAAAATGCATGGCCTCATCCTTTTTAACCCGAGTTTTGAGTTTTTTTTAAAGCTCAAAATTCATGTTTTTAATCACATAGCATAATTGATTACCCGTTTTTCGCGAATAACAGTAATTTTAACTTTTCCGTGATAGTTTAGCTTTTGTTCAATGCGATTCGTCAGCTCTTGTGCTAAAGCAATCACGGCTGCATCATCCAAAATATCGGGAAAGACTACCACTCGAACTTCGCGCCCCGCTTGCATAGCGTAAGCCTTATCAACGCCAGGAAATTCAAGTGCTAATTCTTCTAAATTTTTTAGACGTTTAATATATTCTTCTACAGCTTCAATACGGGCTCCTTCACGGGCCGCTGAAATAGCATCGGCTGCACTACATAGATCTGCTTCAATCGTCAATGGGGGCATTTCATGATGATGGCAACCTACCCCATTAGCTACTTCTTTGACTTCGCCATATTTTAAGCAAAAATCATGACCAATTACAGCATGTGACCCCTCTATTTCGTGAGTAACAGCTTTGCCAATGTCATGTAAAAGTCCTATCCGCTTTGCCATACGCACATCAAGTTTTAATTCTGCAGCCATTAGTCCCATTAGATGAGATACTTCTAGTGAATGATCAAGTGCATTTTGTCCAAAACTAAAGCGGAATTTTAATTTTCCAAGTAAATTAATCAGCTCTGGGTGTAAATTTAAAACACCTGCTCGCAATGCGGCGTCAGCACCATACTGCTGTATTTGTTTGTGAATGTTGAGATTAGCTTTATTAACGCACTCTTCAATGCGTGTGGGGTGAATACGTCCATCTTGAACAAGTTCTGTTAGGGCAATTTTGGCAATGTATTTGCGGATCGGATCAAATCCTGAAATGACAATGGCTCCTGGCGTGTCATCGATGATAAAATTTACTCCGGTTTCTTTTTCCAACGCTCTAATATTGCGCCCTTCGCGACCAATTATACGCCCTTTCATCTCATCATTAGGAATGGCAACAGTACACAAAGCTGTTTCAGAGGTACAAGATACGGCTAATCGATTGATAGAGGTGGTGATAATGCGTGCTGCTTGTTTATCAGCTTCTTCTTCTGCATCTTTGCGTCTTCTACGAATAAAATTTGCAGCTGATAATTGGACTTCTTGCGTTAATTTGGCTAAAAGTATTTCTTTGGCTTCACTAGAATTTAATCCTGCAATACTCTCAAGCTCAGCGAGTAATTTTAAGCGAATTTCGGCACTTTGTTTCTTTTCTTCATCAATTTGTGCTTTACGGCCGACAAGGACAGCTTCACGTTTTTCGATATCCGATAATTTTTTCTCTACTAAATTCATTCTATTTTCTAACTTATCTTCACGTTGCGTAATGCGCTCTTCTTCCTGTTGGAGCTTTTTTTTTTCTTGCTGCCACAATATTTCTTGCTCACGCTTATGATCAACTTGCTTTTGTTTTAGCTCGATTTCGGTTCTACTATAAATTTTAGCAGCATCTTGCTCGGCTTGCTGTATGATTTGGTTAGATAGATTTTTAAATCCACGAAAAGCTATGTAGTAATAGAGCCACACACATATAGCGCTTAAGATGCCACCCAATAAAAAAAATAATAGATAAACAGCGTAATCATCGTCGTTCATGAATATATTATCCTTATTAAGATGTTATCTGACATACTAAACATCTATGGTGTTGTGTTATAGGATGCAATATCTGATATGGGACGAATTTGTAACTTTTCAACTATGCGATCATTGGAGCGGAGTACTTTTATCTCAAATGTTGGCGCAATAATTATATAACCTTTTTCTGGAATAGTTCCGGTTTCATGAAAAATAAAACCTCCTACGGTATCATAGTCACCATCTTGTGGTATATCGATTCCTAAATTTTCTTTGACATCTAAAATACTCATTTTAGCGTCAATAATCCATCCACCTTCAGGTAATGGCATAAAAAGAGTTTCTTCTTGCTGGTCATATTCATCTGAGATATCACCTACAATTTCTTCCAATATGTCTTCGATAGTAATAATTCCTTCCGTACCACCATATTCATCAACTATAATGGCCAAGTGTACTTGTTGTTTGCGAAAATCTTGTAATAGATGGGCTATTTTTTTTGTTTCCGGCGCATAAAGAACACTTTTTACAAGACTTGAGATAGGAGCTTGCAGGATGGATAGATTTCCGCTACGAGCCTGTTCCAGATATTTAGCTAAAACATCTTTATACATCAACACACCAATGATATTATCTAAAGTATCTTGATAGACTGGAGTACGACTATAGCCTTCACGATCAAGACTAAGGGCCGCTGTTTCAATAGTGGCATCATGGGGTAAGCTAAAGACGGAAACGCGAGGAACCATGACTTCACGTGCAATGCGATCTTTGAATTCCAAAACGGATTCAATTAATTTTTTATCATGCACATCTAAATTTGCCATGTTCAGCTTGTTGATAATTTCAATGACTTCTTGTTGCATTTCTTGCGTCGCATTGTCACTGAAGTAAACATTCGAATTGTTCGGAAATAAATCGAATATTTTTAGTACCAAAAATATCAATGGGAAAAAAATAACAATAAAGGTTGAAGATATAAACCCTAAATAACAAATAGTTCTATAACTCAGATAATTACCAGCTATTTTGCCCAAATAATCATTTATG
>JABDGQ010000016.1 GCA_013285965.1 Chlamydiota bacterium | reverse complement strand
TTAAAAGCTTTTTGTGATTATGGGCCGAGTTATTAATTAAGGTAGCGGGGCTGAAATGAGATGGCAAAAAACGATCAATTTCAGGATTCCAATAAGAATAATCAACACCATTGAGAATACCCTGAAATTTATCCTGATATTTTAAAATAGTACTCTCTAATCCACACCCACCAGGCACTAATAAGACTTCTTTGGCATAACTAGGGGAAACGGTGGTAATAAATTTACTATATACAATACCTGACTTTAAGAGATTTATTTGCTGGGTGACTATATTGTCTTTAATATTATTATAAATTGTTGAATCAGGCCTAAAACCAATAGACATTAAGTTATTAGGAGAGCACTTTCCTTGATATTCCATGTTATGAATGGTAAGGATAGTTTTGGGCTTCACAAAGCCCAAGTTGCGATACATTTCTTCGCATAAACAAGCGATAATGGCTGTTTGCCAATCGTGTAAGTGGATTATGTCAGGCACTAATGGCCGTTTATACATAAACTCTATGACGGCGCGGCAAAAATAAAGAAAGCGATCAATGTCATCCTCACAACCATAAAAGCAACCGCGGTGAAAAAATGAACTAGGGTGGTGTGGTTCGATGAAATAAATTTTAATGTTTTCTACATAACCTACCCAAACGCGATTGCTATACCAGGCGCCCTGGTAAAAAGACATAAAACTTTCGGTGTCGACAGCTAGATCGTAAATTTGCGTACTGTCAAGACAATCGTATTTAGGGATGATGACACTAACATCGTGCCCTTTCCAGGATAATTCGCGGGCAAGCCCTAGCACAACATCAGCTAGGCCACCCACCTTGGCTAAAGGGGCTAATTCGGCAGCTATATGAACAATATGCATTAGATCCTCCTTGCCATTACTTCTCTCAAAACTCAGGTTATTAGAAAGTCTAAAGAAATGGGCAAGCTTGAACTTATACTCAAAGCTTGCCCATTAGACTTCTTTCTAAATTACATTAAATGTAATCTACGTAATGCTTCTGGTACTGTATCGTAGACTGAACGTGGATCGATACGCATTGGGCCAAAGAATGGTAAGAAAATGTTGTAAATATCTGGGGTTCTGCCGCCTACTAAGTTAACAAATTCTGTACCAAATATTGCTAAAGCACCCATAGCGATGGCACCAATAACTAATTGTTGATTGGTCCAGTCTTGACGATTTTCATATGGTCTGAAACCAAAAGATTTTAATTTGTCAGCCAAACAGTTCATGTATCCATCTAATTGACCTTGTCCTACTAAATAGCCTTTTATTTCGCCTAAAAGTCTAAAAGATAGCTCTGCAACCATGCTTACTGCTACGATGTTAGCCATAAAGGCTGGAATTCTCACTAAACCTGTGCAAGCTGTACCCAAAAGGCCGTTGCCAAAGCAATATGGAATAGCTCCATCTAATCTGTCTAATATTTGCATATATACCTTTAAATTATTGTAATTGAGAATTTATGCATGAATAACAATATCAACCTTAATTTTGATTTTTGCCCTTTGGACTACGTCAAAGTCTTTGGAATCATAGTCTAAAGGGCAAAAAACTCAAAACTCAGGTTATCATGCATTATGCCACTTATTCTAAAAAATATGAGCTTTAAAAAATAGTTTTTTATTACGTTGAATAAAATTTCAAAAAAATAATGATAATATTCTGATAAATGTGATCATAGCTTTTATAATAAAATGTAAATTAAATAAATATTTTACAAATTAAATCTAATTTCGAAAAAGGGTTAATGTATAGGAGCTAAAGTAGGTTCCATGCGGAAAGCAATGGTTAAAGAGCGCCCATCCATAGTTAAATTTATGGTCGGATTCAAGCGTGTAAGGAGCAATTTATAAGGAATTTTAACTTCACGATCACCGACATTTACACCAACAGAAGTGCATGATAGTATTTCTGCAGAAAGATGAATTTGCTGACATAAATTAGCAAATAGATGAAGTTGCCTTTGCAGATTTTCATCGCCAAAATCATAGCTGATTTGGCAATGGGGGCATGTCAAGGTTTTGTTATTTCTATTTAATTCAAATAAAGAGAAATGGATGCTGCCATCGCATTCTTGGCAACTGAATTGCAGTCGAGGGTCATTTGACATAAGAGCTACCTTAAACATTTTGTAATAGAAAGATACAAATGCATCAGATTTATTTTTAAGCTTCTATGATTGGAAATTTAGCTTGAGTAGCTAATTTGAGAAACTAAATCTAATAAATTTTGTAGGGAATTCTATTGCATAGGTGTATAGTTGTCAACCGGAATTGGTACAGGTGCAAGGGTCTGTTTTGCTATAGGATTGCGATAAGCATAGACAATAAGCGCGCACATGTGTGGAATAGCAATAGCTGCCAATACTACATCTACTAAAGACCAAACTATTTTAACTTCAGCTATTGCCCCACAAAAAATAACAAAAGCGCTAGCAATCAGGTAGATGTTAATATACTTGTTCTGTGTCAAGTAACCAAAGCATTGGCTTCCATTATAGCTGTTTCCTAGAATTGTACCAAAAGCAAAGAGCAAAGCGCAAATGGCAATGATGATAATGCCTGCATAGGCAAAATAAATTTCAAAAGAGGCTGCCACCATATTAATGCCTAAAGGGATATTAGGATCTAACCATGTTTGGGTAATAAGGGCCACACATCCAGATAGAAAAGCCAGGGCGCCTGAAGTATAGGTCGATAGCATAGCTAATAAACCTTGTTCTGTATCATTTTGGATTTCAGCCATGGAGTGAGGGATTGATTGTGTCCCAAGGCCTGCTTCACAAGTTTGAATGCCTTTGAAAATACCCCAACGCAATGCACTTACGGCACCACCAACTAAAGTGCCACTAGCTAGAGCATAAGGCGAAATAGCGGCATGAAATACTTGCCCCAAGACTGGCAAAATTAGATCATAATTATTCACTAAAATCCACATGCAGGCACTTAAATATAATATAAACATGGCGGAGACAAGTCTAGAGGAGAGGGCACTGACCCGTTTAATGCCACCAGTTAAAGTGAAAATTACACACAAGGCGATCAATATTCCTGATAGGTAGGTAGGCATACGCATTGTTCCCAGAAGAGGGGAATCTAATATAGCTGCTAGTTGATTGGCTTGAGCGGCAGACCAAACTGCCATCAAAACAAAACAACCCAAGGCATACCATTTAGCCATGCGTGGCGAAACTAGGTGATACAAATATTGCATCGGTCCACCCATAATGGTACCACAACTAAGCCTTTTTCTGTATTGCAGCGAGAGATTCACTTCTGTAAACGTAGCTGCACTGCCGAAAAAAGCGGTTAGAAGAAATCCAATTAACGCCCCAGGTCCGCCTAATTTAATTGCAATCACAGGTGCTACAATAGTCGATATACCTAAAGTCGTTGACATTGATGTGAATAGGGCTTGATGAGGTAAAATCGTATGGGCATTTTTGGCAGTGTGACGGCGAGCAAAAGAGGATTTAAGCATTCGGTATAGTTGTGGAAAACAGCGTACCTGCACAAAACGCATTTGACAGGTAATAAAAACACTACCAAGTAAAATGAAAATACAAACTACAAATAAAATATAATCTGTAATTACTTCTAAAGAACCATCAAAAAGCATAATTTTCCTTAAAAATAAATCTTGCTTTACACATTAATTGAAAGAAAACTTTTTCTAAAATGAGTTTATTTTATCTTTTTTTTTCCTTGAACTACATGTATTATGCACAATTATGTAATTAATGACAAAAGTTTTCTATATTTTTAAGGATCTTAAATGTTAGCTGTGTTGACTTTATGTGGAGCAATATTGATTGGCATTAGTTTAGGGATGATGGGGGCGGGAGGGTCTATTTTGATGACGCCGCTATTGGTTTTAATTTTACATCGCCCTGAGAAACTGGCTATTGCCGAGTCTTTGGCGATTGTAGCCGGAATGGCCGCTTTTGGTACATGGACATATATGCAAACTTCAGAAATAGATTGGCGGAGTGTTTTTATTTTTGGTATTCCCGGAATTGTAGGAGCTTATAGCGGCAGCTATTTTTCTTTTTATATAAGTGCATGGTGGCAAATGATTTTGTTGGCCTGTATGTCAGTATTAATTGCCGTTTTGATGTTATTTAGTCCAAATCAGATGCCGTGGAGATTTTCAAATAAATGGTTGAGTCCTTTTGGCTTTGGGACCGGTGTCATAACAGGTATTATTGGCATTGGTGGTGGTTTTGTGATTGTGCCAGCCCTTATAGCGCTGCGTGGTATATCGATGCAAGCTGCTGTTGGGGCCAGCCTGGTAATAATCTTCTTGAATGCCATTACCAGTTGCATTATGCATTTAATGCAACTGCATGTCCTGCAAGTACAGGTTAGTTGGAGCACTATTTTATTTATATCTATAGCCGGCATTTGTGGCGTTGTGATTGGGAAAAAAATCGCTAAATATTTTTCCGAAAAATATCTTAAGAGATTGTTTGGTAGTGTGATATTAATGGTAGGCTTTACTTTATTAATACATCTAATAGCTTGAGTTTTGAGTTTAAACTTTTACTTTTTTTCTGTTAAAAGCTTAATCACATCCTGTTGCATACGCAAGTGAATGCTATAAAGACCATTAGCACGATTTGGTGAAAGACTGGCGCTAATACCTAAGTCTTCAAGATAGGTCGGCTGATGTTTGAAAATGACTTCGGGGAGTTCTTCGTCATATACTATAACTAGTAAGGCCGCTAAACCGGCTGAAATTAATGCATCAGAGCAGACATTGAAACAAATTTTATCACCTTTCCAAAACGAATGCAAATATGTTTGACTTTGACAGCCGTTTACTAGGTTTTCAACTGTTTTATAATGTTCAGGCAATGGCGACAAGCTCTTGCCTAGATCAATAATCGCATCATATTTTGCTTCACTTGTCGTACAAGTTGCAAATAGTTCTTTAAGTTTTTGTTCTTTGGCTAAGCAGGTTTCAAACATGAAATATCGTTTCTTTTTACAAAAATAGTAATTAAACTTCTTTATAGAGAAGTCTATTATATAAGATGTAATTACTATTTCATAACATTATTTTTTTTACAAGATACTTGTCTAAGAATTGAGTTAAAAACGAGAGAACTGATAGTACGAATAGTATCGATTCTGGTCAAAATGGCTCAGCGAAAAAATTAAGTAGATTAGATACCAAAAAATGAACTAATCATTTTGGCAATCAGTATGTACATTAGAGTAGATAGCACGTCATTAAAAGCAGTGACGATAGGGCCTGAGGCAACAGCTGGATCAATGCGAAAGCGGGCAAAAAAGAATGGCGACAGTGTCCCTAAAAACGTAGCCATCAAACAAGCACCTAACAATCCACAACTAACGATTGCACCTAAAATAATTGGTTGCGAGCCAGTATATTCGATATCAAAATGACTTGATAAGTAAACAAAAATTCCACAAGCGATGCCAAAAATTATACCAATTAAAAGGCCAATGGTTAATTCACCTTTAACCGCATTGCGGCGCGAGCCGTGCGATAGCTCACCTGTGGACATACCCCGTACTAAAATGGTACTACACTGGATGCCCACATTGCCTGACATACCGGCAATCAAAGGTACAAATAAGGCCACAAAAGTAAACCAATCGCGATCGCGAAAATGCGATAAGACAGCGGCGGTGACTAAACCAGCACATAAAGTGACAATTAGCCAGGGTGCTCGCCATACTAATCTTTTCAAAATCCCCTCATGCTCACTAACATCTTCGGCTGTTCCGGCGATGTTAGCAATGGTCTCATCAGCGATGTCTTCCAGTGCTTCGACCACACGTTCGTATGTTATTACACCCACTAAGCGATCGGCATCATCGGTCACTGGTAGTGCTGGTATTTTATAGCGCTCGACCAGATCCACCACCTCATCGCGCGAGGCATCGGCACGTATTTGATGAAGCACTGGTCGCATAATCTGTTTAACAGAGACATAAGATGGATTTACAATTAAATTTCGCATCGGTACATAACCAACCAATTCATCTTGATCGTTGAGAACGAAAATACGACGTGTTAAATCAATACCGGGATTATTGCGAATAGCATTGGCTACCTCGCCAATTGTAACATTGAGGTGAAAGGAGAAAAATTCGTTGGTCATTAAGCGACCAGCGCTATGACGATCGTGATTATAAAGCTCGCGAATGCGCATTGATTTTTTGCTCTCAAGCAACTCAAATACTCGTCTTAAACGACGATCTGACATGTCGTCTAGTAACCAAGCGGCTTCATCTGGTGGCATACCTTGTAATAGTGTCTTAATTTCATCATCGCTGATCTGCGGAAAAATGGCACTGCGTGTATTGCTACCAGTATTGATCATGAAAATAATTTTTGAATTTAAATCAGGTAGATTCTCATAGACAACAACACGCGCAGGCGGTGGTAGACGGCTTACGGCATAAGCTAAATCGATGGGATCGTGTTCGCTGGCAATTTTGGCAATATCATGTAAAATGAATTGCGAGGCAGGCTGATTAAAGGCTATTTCTAGTTTTTGAGTGAGCACATCGTCTAATTGGCTGGTAGGAGAATCCATCAGATTACCAGCGATGACGCCATCATCTAAATTTTCTTCGGTATCAAATTCATTTTTTTTCATCAAACCCTCAATTACATTTAAATTAACCTGAATTTTAGGTTTCTTTTATCAGTATTAGGATAGTGCATGCACTTATTTTCAATACTTTTTAAGTCGAAACTGATTTATTGCCGTAGAAAATTATTAATGCAGATCGATTTTCATTACAATCATTTTCAACTTGATTTATTATAAAGAGCAAGTTTATCATTCAACTCCTATTACTTTCAATGAGAGAGAGAGATCTTAGGTTTTTCAAAAAAATTTTACCATAAGAAAGACTATGTCTATGTATGAACCAGATAAGATACGTAATATTGCCATTATAGCACACATTGACCATGGCAAAACGACTTTGCTAGATGCATTATTAAAACAATCTAATATTTTTCGCGATAATCAGCAAGTACGCGAAAGAATGATGGACTCTTACGATCAAGAGCAAGAACGTGGTATTACGATTTTTGCTAAACAAACTTCAGTAGCTTTTGATGATTATAAAATTAATATTATCGATACTCCTGGGCATGCCGATTTTTCAGGCGAGGTTGAGCGCATTTTGGGTATGGTGGATTCAGTCTTATTACTCGTAGATGCTCAAGAAGGTCCTATGCCACAAACCCGTTTTGTATTATCTAAGTCGCTTAAAATGGGTTTAAAACCTATTGTTGTATTGAATAAAATCGATCGCCCACATGCCGCTCCTGATCGTGTTTTAGATGAAACTTTTGATCTTTTTGCTGAATTAGGTGCTACTGATGAACAATTAGATTTTCGTTATTGTTATGCTTCAGGTTTATCTGGTTTTGCCATTCATCATCTGCATGATATGCATAAAGATATGCGACCACTTTTTGAATTGATTATCTATGCCGTACATCCACGTCTAGGAAGTTTTGAAGAGCCATTTTTAATGCACGTATCGACTATTTCTTATGACGATTATGTTGGAAGACAGGCTTGTGGAAGAATCCTAAATGGCACTGTAAAAAAAGGACAATCGGTTATTCATATCGATGAGAATGGCGTTGAAACCCGTTCTTCGATTACACGTATAGAAGGTTACCAAGGGTTAGAAAAAGTCGAATTAGATGAATCGGGCGCCGGCGATATAATCATCATCTCTGGCATACCTAACGTTACTATCGGCGATACGCTATGCGATCCTAAAAAGATTGTCCGCTTGCCACGCATAAAATTGGATGAGCCAACCCTTTCAGTTGATATTACTGTAAATAATAGTCCTTTTGTGGGTCGCAGTGGTAAACATGTTACTATGAACAAGCTGCGTGATCGTTTAGAACATGAAAAGCGTGCTAATATTTCTTTGCGCATTGATGATGATGTTGAAGATGATAAAATTACTGTTTCAGGTCGTGGTGAATTGCATTTGGCAGTACTAATCGAAGCTATGCGCCGTCAAGGTTATGAATTTAGCATTTCAAAGCCACGCGTCATCATAAAAGAAGAAGCAGGCATCAAGTATGAACCCATCGAAAGAGTGCATATAGAAGTACCTCAAGAGTATTCAGGCAATGTAATTGAAGAGTTGTCGCGCCGTAAAGGGGAAATGCAGGTTTTGGATACTAATGAGAATGGTATTACTGCATTAGAATTTTTGATCCCCACACGTGGTTTAATGGGTTATCGAAATGAGTTTTTGACTATCACACGTGGTTTGGGCATTTTGACCGCTATATTTGAACATTTCGCGCCATGGAGAGGTGTTATACCTGGTCGTCCGCGCGGTGTATTGATATCTAATGCTGTTGGTAAAACTAGTGGCTATGCTTGTTTTAATTTGCAAGATCGTGGCACTTTGTTTGTCAAACCTGGAGATGAAGTATATGAGGGAATGGTAGTCGGTGAGAATAGTCGCGATAATGACCTAGTTGTCAATGTAATCAAGGGAAAACAATTGACAAACGTGCGAGCTTCAGGAAGTGATGAAAATATTATCCTCACACCCGCCCGTCTATTTACACTCGAACAGGCTATTGATTATATCCAAGATGATGAACTAATTGAGGTGACGCCAGATTCTATTCGCATGCGCAAGCGCCATCTTACTGAAGGTGAAAGAAAACGACCTACAGCAAAATAAATGTAATTTCGAAAGAAGTCTAATGTAGTTTCCAAAGAAGCCTAGTATAAAAAACGGCTCGCTTAGCCGCTAAGTAGCAGTTAAGTGAGCCGTTTTAATTACAAACTCACTTTATGCATAATTTGAAGAGCGCCTTTAGTACCTATCCGAAAGCATCTATAAAGTAGACACATTTTGCAAAGAGCTTAGACTGTTTGCAAAATGTGTTTCCTTACATAGCTCTAGGCTATGTCAAAAATCACTTGTTCAAATTATGCGTATGGTGAGTTGCAAATTTTTGCAGTTTTACGATGTGCTTTCCTTTTGGAAAAAAATCATGTAAGATTCACTCAATGCATTTTGCACTTGCTTAATATCATTTACTGGATGTACATCGCTATCACTGGCATAATACCATTGCGCATCTTTTTTATAATAACTCACATAATGTCCACCACCAGTGCCACCCATATGTAAAACAAAGCTAACCGCTTTGTAAGCTACAGCTCCATTATTCTTTTCAAGAGCCGTAGCGGCGTTGAGTTTGAAATTTCCATCATCATCGGGATTTAAACCAACTCTGGTGGTATTTTTAGCACCACCGGCTACAAAACGTTTCATTTGCAAGGGCAGGATTTCTGGCAAAGCAGTGAGATTTGATTTTTGATTAAATTCTAAGACTACTCGATCGTTTACGCGCAGCGGTGTATTTTCGTTTTTAACCGGTTCAAAGTTTAGATTGAATAGTTCTTGTAGATTATTGGTACCGGATAAAAAATTAATTTGACAAATAGTAGTGGCTTCGATTGGATATTGCTTTGTCTGTTGTATATTATCAAGTGTAAAAGTGCTAGAGGATTGCATTGTCACAGGTTTGAAATTGAGTACGCGCATAAGCAAGTTTACAAATTCTTCAGCATCTTGCTGATTACCTGGAATCCAAGGAGCTGCCTGTGGTGCTGATAAAGTTTTTACAGCACAGATAGAGGTTGATAACGTTTGTAAAGCAGCACCTAATTCTCCTCTTTGAATATCTGTTGGCTCATTGAGAGCTCTGTGTATAGTCTGTAGAGCTCCATAAGCGCCAGTCTTTCTTAATTCTTGGTGCAGAGCATAGTCATCGCTTAATCCAAACAGTAAAGGACGTATACTTAAGTTAGTTTTATAAGTTTGCCATAAAGCGGGCAAGTTTCCAGGCAATCCTTGCGCTTCCTCTGGTTTAATAGATGCAATCAATCTTTGATGATAAGGGTGGCTTTCTAACCATTGTTGATCGGAATTAGCACGTGCTATGATTTGAACAAGTAAACCACTAGCATTAAGCGATTGTAAACTTGAATTCATCCAGCAAGTATTGCCTAAATTAACTAATCCTGTAGAACTTACAGTGGCCGCCTGAGGAGTAGTATTTGCTACAGCCAAATGTGCGTTAACTAATAACAGACACTCGCTATAGGTTTCACGTTGCGCGGGAGTCAATTGTAGATCCGGCCGTATAGCGGCATGTTGAATCGCATAACAATTATACTGCCAAATAGCTTGTAATTTTTTCTGTAGGTCAAGAGACTCATTGATACCCAAATTGCCTTTGGTCAAAGCATCTATTTCAGCTTTTATGCCATCCATGGAACCTTTGAGAGTCTTTGAATTTTTAAAAGATTCTTCAATAATTTTGCGTTGCTCTAAGTAATGAGTTGACCATTTGGGTTCGCAGCCTAATAATGCCTCCATCCCCAAACTTTGAGCATACGCTGCATCTAATTCTTGGCTTAAGGTGGCAAAATTTTCGACCGTTAAATTATTTTTATTGCTTTTAAGTTTTTCATCAAAATGACTTTGGTGATTATCTAGTTTTGCTATATAATTTTTTTGTAATTGTTCATTAAGTTGTTGAATTTGTGTAGTCAATGGATTAACGGTATCATCAGTGCCAACGGGAGCAAAAGCTGATAGATTGTTTGTGTACATCACTTGTGCATATAAGTGATCAATCTCAGTTCGCAGTTTTACAAAAGTAGCGATGTTGAAGGAAGCGACATCAATTTTTTGATTTAATAAACCAAAATTCTTTGTTAATTGATTATTAATCGATTCTCTTATTTTTGCTTGATCATCATTTAACTGCTCTACTATTTGCGGAGATATTAAATCTGGTTTTTTTAACAATTCTTGGGCGGTTTCAATTTTAAATAATACGGCTCCCAACTGGAAGACATCCATTTTATCTAATTGCTGTGATTCAGGAGCAAACCAACGTGTGAAAAAAGAAGGTCTGAGGATTTGTGCTATATCTGCTAAATTTTTATGCAAATCAATTTTATCTGGATCATTTTGGGTAATGATCTTCAAATATAAGTAATTAATTTTGGCAACTAATTCAAAAGCTATATTTTGCAATTGTCGCCAGAGAGTATTTTCACCAATAGGTTTAACTACAGGAGGAGTTAAACTGGCCATTTTTTTACGTGCTATATCGCTAATGGGATTTTTAGTTGGATTTGCTTGAGCGTCGCCAGCAGCGTAATTCTGAGTGTTCTGTACAGGCGGTCTACCGTTGGCAGGTTCCATATAAATCTCCTTATCTAATAAAAAACAAAATATATATATTTAAATCTAAGGTTTATATTAACATATTATAATTTAATAGGCAAGTATGCTTAATAATATAAGAAACAATTTATTTTCTTGGTAATTTAATTATTTAGATTCTGTTAATTTAGTATGTTGTAATATTATTTTGTTTATTATTATAATTATACTGTAACTGTTTATAATTGCATTAATGTGTTTGGGGAGGTATATATGAATCTAGAACCAATATCAATGGCTAGGAGATCTAATATAGAACCAGAGCTTCTTGCACAATTAAATAAGCAAAAAGAGTTAAAATCGCAAGTTTTTGCCATTTTAAATGGGCTTGAAGATACGGAAGAGAACCGAGCATTACGTGCCAAAGTAGAGCAAACATTTAACGAAGAAATACCTTCATACAATGAGTTGGTAGTATTAGAAGATGTTGTAAATATCATAAATGAAATTCCAACAGGCAGTATGAACAAACAAGGAAAAGCCAATTTATTAGCGGAAATTTTACAAGGTGCACATGTACGGATAAACGATGGAGGGAAATTATACGAAAAATGGTCTGCCCTAGGTGCCGAATCTCGTATTTCTAGTCATCCATCTAAGGAAGGTAGTACACAGTACGGAATTAATGGACCATGGGTACATGAAGTTCTTTTTGGGGTGCTAGAGCAAGATGTCAATGGAGGGCCGTCGGATGTAACTTTTTTTCAATTAGAAAATTCTGCTTTTGGACGCGGCTTTGGGGATAGTATATTACATTGTTGGGATTATATATTATATAAAACCACTGGTGATAATCAAGGACCTTACGGTGGTTCAAGTCATACCGATAGCAAACCGATCTCTTTAGATAAAAAAGATGATTTATGGGTAGTTAACGATTAGTCAGCGTCAAAACACTCCTCCTGTGTTGGTAAAGCCGCGAGAATATGTGTATATTTAAAGCCACGTCTTTGTAAAGATTGAATCACTTTATGTCGTTGAGCTGGAATGGCGCAGTTTTTGCTGTGATAACGGGTTTTTAAAAGTCTTTTAATGGCTGCAAGTTCACTTTCACTAGTACACAATTTTTGTATGAAAAGTTCACATTCTTGTTTAGACAGACCTTTGCTATGCAGTTTGGCTATTAACAGACGTTTGCTATAACGTTGGCTCAATCGGCTAATTAAATTTTCGACCCATTTTTTATCATCGATATAAGATGCTGATTGTAAAAAAGTGCAAATACGATCAATATTATGTTGCTGTACACAACGCTCACGCAATAATTTAGTTAATTGCGCTGAATGATAGCTTTGCATGCCAAGACGCCAGAGAGTGTAGCGCTTTACTCGTTGATACTCTAATTCATCAAAACATTCTTGCAACTGCGCCATGTCAACAGCCTGTGGCATTATGGGTTGTTTGCCAAAAATAGATTGGTGTATAGTTTTCCAATATTGTCCATCGACTGTAATTTCCCATAATTTCTGATAATTGCTTTTTGGTGTGCAAATAATAATCATAAAATAGGGAGATAAGCAGTTTCTATTCGTTGAATTATATGTGGCGAGATACGAATTCCTTTGGCCGTAACATTTTTTACTTGAACTTTTGTAAAAGAGAACTGAACATTTTTGCTTTTTTGGCGACCCTTGGTTATCAATTCTAAACTCACCACAGGATTAGGCAAAACAGAAAGGTACTCTACCATCATTCCTTCATCCACGTAACAATATATCTTATCAATGATGAATTTATCGATAATAAAACGTTTGGCATACATTAATTGTGTGGCAGCATCACGATAAGCGATGCTAAAAACAGTGCTTTTATCGGCTATGCCAAAGTGAATTACTTTTTGATTTTGATGATACATATATTGTTTTTCTGAAATATTAACGATTTGATATGTGCCATCTCCAAATAAGAACAGCAGTTTGTCAAAATTGCTACACTCAATTGTATTAGGAGTGCTGATTTTAGTCCCCATAAAGCCAGTTTCAGAATCAAAACCAACTTTTATCTGACGAGTTTCAAGAGCGCGCGTATCGATCTGCGCAATAGTGTCAATGACAGTGCGTCGTGGAAAGGATTTTCTATATTTTTTAATTAATGCTTGTAGATATGCAATGGTAACTTTTGGTATATTTTTTAAATCTTTCTGTACACGCTGTAATTGTGTATGATGCTCTTGCATAGCATCTTGATTTTTAGAAGTATCAAAGCGTGAAATTCGTCGAATGGGAATATTTAACAAACGTTCGCGATCATCGGCATTAGGGGTACGCCATAGTAGATGGTGAAATGGAATTAGTGCCGCACTCAAAATCCCATGAATGTCTGTTTCCGCTGCTACTTCTTCCAGTTCACGATAAAGGCGTTGTTCAATAAAAATTTGTTCCAAAGCACAGAAAAATATTTTCTCTTGTAAACGTTTCTCTTCAATTTCTAATTCGCAACGTATGTATTCTTGTAATTTTACCACGTTAAAGTTCAATATTTCATTGACATCTGGTTCACATGGGTGGTTGTCTTTAATAACTACAATTTGCGAATGTAGTGTTACTTCACATTCTGTGTAGGCATAAAGTCCATTTAGAGTTTCTTCTGCATATTGACCGCGTGGTAACTTAATTTCAATTTCAATGTGCTCGGCCGTATAATCATGAATAGAATCGATCTTAATTTTCCCTTTTTTAGCAGCCTCTTCAATAGAGTGTATGAGAGATTCAGTAGTGGTGCCATGACAAATTTGCAAAATCACAATAGTTTTAGCATCTCTTAATTCCATTTTGGCGCGCAATTTAATACGACCACGCCCTTGATCATACTGTGAAGCATCCATGATGCCGCCAGCCTGAAAATCAGGTAAAATTAAAAAAGGTTTTTTTTCTAAAATGGCTATTTCCGCTTCTAGTAATTCAATAAAATTATGTGGGAAAATATGGGTAGACATACCAACAGCAATACCGTCAGCGCCTTGCATCAATAATAAAGGTATCTTGGCTGGCAGTACTATTGGTTCCATATGACGTCCATCATAGGAAGGAATCATGCTGGTAAGGTCGGGATTGAATAGTGTCTCAGTGGCAAGTGGAGTGAGGCGCGACTCTATATAACGAGAGGCGGCAGCAGCATCCCCTGTCAATAAATTGCCAAAATTACCTTGTTTATCTAAAAGATAATCTTTATTGGCAATATTGATCAGTGCTTCAGTTATTGGTCCATCACCATGTGGATGAAATATCATAGTTTGACCGGCGATATTAGCGACCTTATGTAGCTTTCCATCGTGCAAAAGCCATAACATATATAATATACGGCGCTGTACCGGTTTTAATCCATCGACAATATCTGGAATAGCTCTATCTAAAATAACGTATGAGGCATATTGTAGATAATGATGCCGCATTAATTGTTTAATATCTTCCATTTTATTCATGGATTAAGTTGTTCATAATAAATTGCTTGCGTTGAGGGGTGTTCTTGCCCATGTAAAATTGAAGCGAGGCTTTAATATCAGAAAAGGCGTGTACCACTACTGGAATTAAGCGGATGTTACTGCTAATAAATTGTTTGAATTCATGTGGTGAAATTTCACCTAGACCCTTAAAGCGGGTAATTTCTACCCCCTGTTTTAGGCGTATAACAGCTTTAGCACGCTCTTCTTCGGAATAACAATAAAGAGTGTGTTCTTTATTGCGGACTTTAAAAAGAGGTGTTTCTAAAATGAATAGGTGTTTGTTTAGAACCAAGCCTTCAAAATAGGTAAGAAAAAAAGTAATTAATAAGTTGCGAATATGCATGCCATCGACATCGGCATCTGTTGCTAAAACTACCTTATTGTAACGTAAATTAGCTATATCATCTTCGATGTTAAGGGCGTTCATTAAATTGAACATCTCTTCATTTTTGTATAATTGCTCTAACTTCATGCCAAAGACGTTAAGCGGTTTGCCACGCAATGAAAAAACGGCTTGCGTTAAAGGATCACGTGCTGCTACTACGGAAGCACTTGCCGAGAGACCTTCGGTGAGAAAAATCATCGTCGCTTCACTATAAAACGATTGATCTTGGTAGTGATATTTACAATCGCGTAATTTAGGAATTTTAAATGATATTTTCTTTTGTTTCTCGCGGGCTTCTTTTTTGACGGCAGCAAGCTCACGTCGCAACTTTTCATTAAATGCTATCCGTTCGATTATTAAATTGGCAGTATCAGGGAATTGATGTAATAAAGTTATTACTGCTTCTTTAACTTCTTGTATAAGCGTTGGACGAATATCAGCATTACTTAATTTGTTTTTAGTTTGCGACTCAAAAACTGGTTCTTTGATGCGTACTAATACTGCTCCAATCACCCCTTCGCGTACATCGACACCTTGAAATGATTTTTTAGCAAACTCATTAATTCCTTTTAATAGCCCTTCGCGGAAAGCCGAGAGATGCGTACCCCCATCGGCTGTATATTGTCCATTGACAAAAGAAAAATAACTTTCTCCATAACTGTGTGTATGTAGAAAAGCAAACTCTAAGTGACTACTGCGATAATGTAACGGTTCGTATAACTTATCTTCAGTTACTTCGGCATTCATCAAATCTAGTAAGCCGTTACTTGATGAAAGAACGGTCTCATTCCATACGATTTGTAATCCTGTATTCAAATAAGCGTAATACCAAAGCCGCTTTAAGATATACTCATTTTGAAAATGGAACTTTTTAAAAAGTGTGTTATCGGGGATAAACTCAACATAAGTGCCGTTGGCTTCATCTGTTGTGCCTTGTTTTTGACTTTGTAATTTTCCAGCACTAAAACTTGCTTGCGCAAATTTGCCATCACGATAGCTGCGTACTAAAAAATGACTAGAGAGGGCATTCACCGCCTTTATGCCAACGCCATTTAAACCAACTGAATATTGAAAAACATCATCATTGTATTTTGCACCTGTATTGATTGTGCTCACACACTCGATTAATTTTCCAAAAGGGATACCGCGACCATAATCGCGTACACTAATGCAAGAACTTGTGTCATCCAGATTGATTATAATAGAAGTTCCATGCTTCATTATAAATTCATCGATGCTATTATCCACAACTTCTTTGAGTAAAATGTAAATGCCATCATCCGGATTTGATCCATCCCCTAAACGACCAATATACATGCCAGAGCGAAGGCGAATATGCGCAAGTGGATCTAAAGTTTTAATTGCATTTTCGTCGTATAATGTCATATAGGTAATCTTTCAATGAGTGAGTACTGCAAAAAAGCAAATAAATTGCGGCTGCTTTTTTGGAGTAGTATGTGTGATTAAGGCATAGGTTAAAGGATGGGAATAATTTAAAGCAACTTACCTTGCACGCTAAAACATCCTAATAACATCGAGGTTTTGAGTTTTTTTTCCAAAAAAAAGCTAATTTCAAAAAGAAGTCTAATACAAAACTGGCAAAAAATTTACAGCTCAGGTTATATACTCACCTTACGCATAATTTAAAGAGTGCCTTTAGTGCCTATTCGTAGAATCGCCTATTTTCCAAGCAAATCTAAAGTTATGTCAGAATTTTACAATAAAAGCGTTTTTAAAAATACATCCCCCTCATCAGCAATTAAGCAAGTTTTATTGCCTAGACTTCAGATTTTAATGGCTTCTTACAATAGTGCAAAATATATCGAAGAGCAATTGCTTTCGATTTTGGTACAGCAAGGAGTTTCTTTTAAAATTATCATTAGCGATGATTGTTCCACCGATAATACTTTAGAGGTCATTGCAAAAGTTCGCCAAAATTATCCTGATGCAATTGAGCTATATACAGCGTCTGTAAATCTAGGTATTTTAGGCAATTTTAACAAATTGATGCACTATGCGCGCGCTGATTACATTATGTTTGCCGATGCCGACGACGTGTGGCTTTCTCATAAAATTACTCACACATTATCTAAAATGAAAGAATTGGAAAAGCAACATGGATCTTCTCTCCCTTTATTAGTTTATACAGATTTAGCTGTGGTTGACCGACAGTTACAAACAATTGATCCATCTTTTTGGCATTATTCTCATTTAAAACCTCGCAAGCATACTACATTCAATCGACAAATGCGTCAAAATGTTATCACAGGTTGTACTATGTTGATCAATCGTAGTTTGCTTGAGTTATCAAAACCTTTACCAGCAGGTATTATAATGCATGACTGGTGGATTGGTTTGGTAGCGTTGGCTTTTGGTAAAATTACTTTTCTTGAACAATCTACTTTATTATATAGACAGCATGGAAAAAATGGTGTAGGGGCACATCAATACAGCTTAAGTGGATATTTTAAATACCTACGCAATCCACCTTACAAAACAAACAATACATTTACACAAATAGCTGTTTTTTTTGAAAAATTTCATAATAAATTGAGTAAAGAACAATCAGAATCCATTAATGCTTACCTAAAAATTGCCAAAAGTAACATTTGTTACCGCCTTTATTTGATTACAAAGTATGGTTTTTATAAACACGGCTGGCTTAGGAATATCAAATCAATTATTAGCCCATAAACAAGGCTAATACATGCCTCGTTTATCAAAAAAAATCACTAAAAGTGAAAATTTTTTTTGATAAAAATTCGCAAACACTTCAGATTGGGATCTAACAAGCCGTACACATCTAAACTCGATCTAGTGTAGATCAGGCCTAGGCTGTGTACTAAACTTACAAGATAGACGCAAGTCGTCAAATTTTGACAATGTGAGCTAGCGATATTCCAACTTAACGGAGGTTATAAGATGAAAAGAATGCATTTACTTTTCTCATTCTTGTGCGTGTTCATGGTCTCTTTTGCTCAGGCCCAAAATTATGGTGGCGAAGGGCAAGGATATCAAGGTGATCAAGGATACCAAGGTGATCAAGGCGATTATCAAGGTGGTGGCGATCAATATGGTGCAGGGGCTCCAATGGGTGGTTATGGCCAGTCTGAAGGTGGCTATGGCCAAGCAGATTCCGGTCAACCATGTGAAAAACCAATGGGCGATTGTTATTGCTTGTATTGCCGTTATGAGCCTTGCTATTATAACAAATGGCATTGCCACTACGAGCCAAAATATTGTTACAAAAAATGTTGTCGCATGGTACCTCAGTGCTATGAAAAGCAATGCTGTCGCATGGTACCACAATACTATTCACAAACTTGCACACGTCAAGTTCCTCAATACTACACAACATGTTCATGCAGCTATGTTCCAAAATATAATTGCGAAAAATGCTGCAAATGGGTACCAAAATACTACTATAAGCACACATGCAAACCAGCATGCGGCTCTGGCTGTTCTGCAACAGGTTGTGGATCTTAATTATTGTTAAGACAAAACCTGTAGTGTTTTGAAAAAAAAGAGGGATAGATTAAATTCTATCCCCTTTTTTTTATATGTATAAAGTGAGTTTTAAGGCTATGGTGAGGTAGTGTCTTCCGAAGAGCTTTCCGAGAGCGATGAAGGTGTGGTTAAATAATTGTATGCTTTACTAATGTAATGGATAGAAAATTTATATATCGTTATGGCTACTTTTTCCAATACACTGTATGCAAATGAGGCACCAGTGGCAGCGAGAAATCTTACTCCAATAGCAGAATATTGTTGAAATACTGGCATGACTGCCCCCACTCCAAAATAACCGTAATAGCGACGTAAAATAGGAATAGCAATGCTATCAATTTGGGCCATCCATCCATTAGAATAAGCCACACCCAAACTGTAGTAACCAGCCAAGCTCACGCAAATCAAGCGTGGCGTCCATTCACAGGTTTTATAAAAAGCACCTTGAATTGCATCGCTCATATTTGAATAGATAGAATACGGAAATTCTGAAAATTGTATTGGCATGATTTTTTTAGTTGTAAGCGTTTTTTAACCTGAATTTTGAGTTTTTCGTCCTTGAATTGCGTGAATCGCAAGGGTAAAAAAAATTAAAATTCAGTTTTTTAGTAATGCTAATTAAGCAAAAATATATTTTATTTTTATAATAAACGTTTTCTCGATTTTAGTAAAACAAATTTTAATGGTTCTTATAAGAGTTGATTCTTTCCATAAGCGAGCATTCAACTAAGGGCTAGCTTGCAAAAGCATTTGGTTTAGCTGCAATACATTAATATATTTTTTTTGAAAATAGATGGTTGATCCTGGTTGTGAATCTATTAATTTCTTCAAATCTTCTGGTGAAATTTGACGACTTTTGGACACACGCGGAATTTGAAAATAGGCAGTTTCCAGGCTAATGTGTGGATCAAGCCCGCTTCCAGAGGCATATAACAATTCAACTGGAGCGTTAGTACCTAATTTTTGCGTCCGTACATTTATAATCTCTTTGAGTTTTTTACTGGTAGGACCTAGATTACTACCGCCCGAAGGTGCTACTGGATTATAGTTAATTGCCGATGGGCGGGGCCAAAAAAAGGTTGGGTCGTTGAAATTTTGGGCGATTAACAGAGAACCACTAATTTCATTTTCGCTGTTGTAAGTGAGGCTACCATAAGCTTGGTAAGGCATTAGGGTGTGAGCGATATAGATGATAAAGTAAGGATAAAGTAGACCGGTCAAAATTGCCATACATAAAAATATTTTTAAGGCGATTTTAAAATCGTGCATAATTTGACCCTTAAACTAAAAAGTCCGCCCGCGCAGCATTAAAATTTGTTCCGCCAGTGGTCCTAAAACAATAGCAGGAAAAAATGTCAAAGCCCCCATGATGATAATGACGCTACATAAAACGATAGCAAAAAGAATTTTATCCGTTGCAAAAGTACCTAAAGAGGTAGCCATGATGTTTTTTTGTGCCAGACTGCCGGCGATAGCTAAACTTGGTAGTATAATAGCACAACGACAAATAAGCATGATAAGGGCCAATACTAAATTATAGAAAGTAGTATTAGCATTTATGCCAGCAAAGGCGCTCCCATTATTACCTGCGCTAGAAGAAAATGCGTATAGAATTTCAGATAAACCATGAGGTCCCTCGTTTGCTACACTTAAAAGAGCTTCTGGAAGAGTGCTTGCAAAACCTGCCCCTAACAAAATTAACGCGCAAGGGGTTAAAATGGCAATCATTACCCATTGCATTTCGTTTTTTTCAATTTTTTTGCCCATGTATTCAGGGGTACGACCCACCATCAAACCAGCTAAAAATACTGTTAAAAAGATAAACATCAGCATGCTACATAATCCTACACCAATACCACCAAATATAATTTCTCCAATCATCATGTTGAACATTGCTACACCACCGCTTAAGGGCGATAAACTTGAAAGCATGCTATTAGTAGCGCCGTTAGAGCTAGCTGTAGTAGAAGTGGCCCACATTATACTTTGTAGCGTACCAAAACGCACTTCTTGCCCTTCTAAAACTGGATTAGCTCCCAGTGATTGATTTAAAGTGTTTTCTGCAGCAATAGCTATGGCCACGCCAGCAAACCATAAAACTAGCATTACTGAAAAAATGACCCAACCTTGCTTGGTAGAATTAATAAGTTTTCCATACATATAAGTTGCAGAGGCTGGAATACAAAGGATGGCAAAAAGTTCAAAAAAATTAGAAAGTGGTGTCGGATTCTCAAAGGGATGTGCACTATTAGCATTAAAAAAGCCTCCGCCATTGGTGCCTAATTGTTTAATGGCTACTTGTGAGGCCGCTGGACCCATCGGAATTATTTGATTTTCTCTACTTATTGTATTAGCATGGACATAAGGTTGTACATTTTGAATCACACCCTGCTGAACTAAAAAAATTGCAAAAATGATTGAGAGAGGTAACAAAAGATAGACTATCGTACGCGTTAAATCGGCCCAAAAATTTCCAATCATCGTTGTAGAATGACGTTTAATACCGCGAATCAAGGCAAGCAATGTGGCATTACCGGAAGCTGCGCTGAGAAAATTTTGCACAGTCAATCCCATCATCTGCGTAAAATAACTCAAACTATTTTCGCCAGCATAGGCCTGCCAATCGGTATTAGTGACAAAACTAATAGCTGTATTTAAGGCCAAAACCGGCGCTATCCCAATAAATTCTTCTGGATTCAACGGTAACCAAAACTGTCCCACTTGGATAAAAAAAAGTATACATAAACCAAGCAGATTGAAATAGAGTAGTGACAATGCATATTTTTGCCAGCTCATTTCTAATTTTGGATCAATACCGCACAGGCGATAAATTAGATTTTCTAAAACCGCAAGCCACCTAATAAAAAATGGAAGCTGCGTTTGACTATCAAATATAGCTGCCATGTACCGGCCTAATATGGGCACAGAGAGCAAAAGAAGAGCAATAAAAATTACTAATAGCCATCCACTTGCCATGCTACTTTGCCACCAAATTAGAATTTTTCAGGATATAACATGCTGTAAGCTAAATAAATTAGCAGTATAATGCAAACCCATCCCGCCCAAATAAATTCACATTGCATTAGAGTTCACTTGTTCTATAATTTCTCTTAAGTCTTTTTTGGTAAAATATGAAAATAACTACCTGAGCATAGCGTAATGATTTAAATTAAATTTTTTAGTGTAAATTTGACAACTAGTCAAGATAAATATTTTATATTTTGTATGCCGTGAAGCCTATTATGCAACAAGACCCTTATTAAAAACGATCCTGATATTTAGAATCCCATTCTTTTCTACATTTTGATAGGCAATTTCTTCTGTGGATGGCTTGTAAACATCTTTCAAATCCGTCATGAATTCTTTGTTGCAATTATGAGTGACATATTTAATGGAGTTACCAATTATATGAATTATACAGAGTTGGATCTCAGCTTCTGGAAATACCATTTTTATTGCATCCAGTAGTGCTTTTAGCTCATCAACACAGCCAATTAACACATCTTTTATACCACGATTTTGCAGTTCAGTACATACTTTAAGTCAAAATTTAGCTCCTTAAGCATCGCCAACCAAAATTCTAAGCACATCTTTTTTCTTCTAAGTCGATTTTTAAGCAAGTGTAGGAAGCTTTTGATACAACTTTACCATTTTCTTTAACCTTATAAATATATTGAATTTTTTACTATATTTCTTTAATCTGTCACGGTCGAATCAAGCTAGAGAAGAGAAAATAAAAAAAATATTTATGTGTTGTTAACATTTACGACTACATTTCACAATTACTGCTAAGGACAAAGAGATGAATTTTCTGTGGAGAAAAAATAGATACCTCTAATGGTTCAATTTATGTTTTTCTGCGATATGCGTGATTGGCAATTTATGACTGCAAAGACACTTCCTGTCGGTTATGGGGTGTTTTTTGATGATGTTTGTTTAATTCCTGCTGCGGGTTTTAACAACAGAAAGAGGTTGATGTTGTGGTAGACGAACTTTGGATAAGCTGGCTTATACAAAACTTGCGTTAAATATTTAATTTATAGGCAGATTCGATTTTTTTAAAATTTAAGGAGGATTTATGAAAAAAATAATTATGAGTTTGTTTGGGTGCTTGTTAAGCTTACAATGTTGCGCTAATTACGTTCCTGACGAAGATAGTAAACTTTATGTAAAACCTGATTCAATATATGTCTCCTCAGATTCAATTTACATCGACACAGATGGAAATCTCATTCCGATTGGAGGAATTGCTGTTGATGAAAATGGAATATACGCACTGTTAAGCGCTGATGCTAGAATTGGATGGTGTCCACAATGTAATAGAGCATATGAAGGCACTCTTCGAGATCATTTGCCGCTTTGTCCTGCTAACAAACGCGTTAAATTATAAGAAAATAAAAAACTTGGTGAGCAATAAATTAATAACTCACCCTATGCCAAAGTGGCAAAATGAAGAAACGAGATATTTTGGAAGTGTCAGTTGATTCAAAAAACTCAAAGCATGCTTTACTAATATTACCAGCATTTTTTGGTCAATTAAAATTCAAAGGATCCATTCCTTCATCTGCATTTTTTTTGTGTAAGGTGATTTAATAAGCCACATGCCGAGTTAACTCATCCTATGAACCGCATAGGATGAGGTTTTAGGAGCGACGTTTTCGCTAAATAAATTTGCTGTAGGAATGCCATGAACTTTATAAAAATTAAAAAAAAATTAATTTGGTGTTTTATTGGTATCGTTTTTTGTCTTAATGCTAATGCTCATCTTACGCAAAAGGTGCGAAATGAAAACTTTGTTTTCGATAGCATTTCTAAAGAAGACAAAGAAGACATTGAAACAATATTTACTCGGCTATTTAAATTAGGACCATTTGCGTATACAGTTTACTTTGACAAACCTATGTCATTTTCAGAAGCCATTATAGATCCTGTTCCTTTAGAAGAGGAGCTAAGTGTCATAAGAATTGATGAATGTGTACGTTCATTAATGTTATATTATTTTCCACCTAAATGTCTTTTAAAAAAATCTTGGAAAGCACTAGAAAAATATCAATCTTATTTCAACAATGAAAAATATTTATTAATAAATAGAAAATTTAATGGAAATGAGATGATATTTATAATAAATAAACCGATCTTTAAAGAAACAATCCAAAATCATATCACTACTTTTAAGCGAGTTCTTGGCGAAAAATTTTCTGCTGAACTACTTCTTGAACAGATTGAAAAACCAAATGCCGACATAAGAAAACTATTAAAAAACAATCACGCTCTGCTTGGAATATTACTTGGCTTTGGAAATCATAATTCAGAACTTTATGAAAATAGAGAACAACTATATAGAAAAAAATATTTGCTGAATTGTGTAAAAGATTACAAAAAAATATTAAAAATTCAGAAACAAATTGATGATCTTTGGCGGATATTACAGGTTCGGAATGATTACTATACTTATACTTTGGTTACTCGCCATCAAGTCGCTTATGCTTGTGATCGTAATCATCCCGAATCATTACAATTAGAGGAAAAATACGAAAAACAGGCAAGACAAGTCGATGTAATTCTTAATGAAAAAGAGTGGGTAGAAAATATCATGCTAAAATTAATGCAGCAATGATATTTTCATGTAAAGGTTGTCTTAGAGAATACCCTGCCTCGACTTTAGGCTTTCTATGAAATTTTTGGTTATTTTTAGCAAAAAAAAGCAAACCTTTATAACGCAACTTTTTTTCCATCACGAAACAAGGTTACTTTATGTTCGATTTGACAGTTCCAATGTTATCTAAGATTTTGAACAGGTTCTTATAGTGATTTAAATTTGATTTTTTCATAAAAAGCTTAAAAAAGAAAAATCTATAGCTTCTGCTAAAGTCTTAACTCTCTATAAAGTTAAGCGAACCTTCTTCTTGAAATTTGCCCAAAAAACTTCAATAGGATTTAAGTCTGGGAATAGGCGGGAAGAAATAAAATTCTACAACCAGCCTTTTCTATTAGCCTTCGAGACGTATCTGACTTATGAAAAGTTGCGTTATCCATAATTACAACTTGACCTGGCTTGAGTTCTGGAATAAGAAAATCTTTTAACCACATGTTGAACAGCAGAGTGTCGCATGTTCCTTTATAACAAAAGGGTGCCAAAAT
>JABDGQ010000015.1:4452-33153 GCA_013285965.1 Chlamydiota bacterium | reverse complement strand
TGTGATACAATTAACTTATTAAAAATAATTTATTAGGATATTTATGTTACCATTAATTAATGAATTACAATGTATAGCATTGAGTTATGTCCCCCTTGAAGGCGATATTAAAACATTGACACCTGGCCCTGATTATGGCAATTTCCGCCGTTTTATGTCTCGGGAAGCTGTAGAGTCATCAGCCCTTGAACGCTTAAAAGAAACCAATGTTTATGACTATGCAGCTTACAAAGAGAAGTATCCTGACATGGATGCTTGCCAATACTTGCGCCAAAGATTTTCAATAATTTATACTGATACAGAGTTTTCCAAGAAAAATACCGCTATATCTGCTGAAGATTATTTGTTGCAACATAAATTTACAGCCTTTGATATCTACAGCAATTATAAAAAAGATCATCCGAGTATAAGGGCCGAACAATATCTCATAGAATATGATTTTGAGCAAAGAATGGCAGAGTGCACGCAAGAAGAAAAAAGTGCCATCTTGCAATTAGCACAAGAAAATGCCTCCTTAAATTTTCAAAAAATAGCAATCATGATCTCTTATGTGATAGAAGATATCTTTAGAACATTGCTACCTTTTTGTATGGGGCTGATCGGAGGAGCGATTATAATTTTACCAGTCATTTGTTGTCTTGGTGGTATTTGCGTGGCCGCCTTAAATATTGAAAAATCAGACACTTTTAAAAATATGCGTCTTATTTTTGATAAAAATATAGAATTGGTTATAACAGCAATAGGCAGTCGTTTGGTTGAAAACTTTAATTATAAATATATGCTAGAGGTTGCTACTTTATGTTATTTGTTTTTTCAAGCGGCCTTTATAGCTTTGCAAATAAAATTGGAGATGGCAACTGGTCGGCACAGACCTGCCAATCATGAAGAAATCAATGAAACGCTCAATGTGTTTCGTATAGGGATGTACGTTTCTGCACTGTTAACGCAAAAGCCTATACTTATCGTTCCACTATCTACGGATGTTTATTTTAGTATACTTAATCCACCAAATTGGATGAAAAACTTAGGTGAAATGTTTAATAACGCGGTGAATTTTAATGAAAATGCACGGTTATTTTGTCGTTATTTAATGAAAAGCGAAGAAAGAATAACAGAAAAGATAATAGACTTACGATCACAATGGCGTCATGAACTTGCCAAAGACTTGTGGGTACAGCGTGTTTTGGAAACACATTAGAAGCCTATTAGTTTAAGGAGAGGTCCTCAGGGATCATCGATAAAGTCGCATATTTGCCACCCATATCGCGCAATAGTGCTTGCCATAATTTTTCAGGAGGGGTGTCAAACAAATACTTGTTGTCAGCAGAATGCAAAAACCAGTGTCCATCCAGAAATTCGCGCTCCAGCTGTCCGGCACCCCAGCCTGTGTAGCCAAAGCATAAATAAATGGCTGGGCCATCGCGATCGGTGATGCTCTCTTGTAAAAATTGTAAGTCTCCACCTAAATAAATACCCTCACTAATTTTGAGCGTTTGTTGCTCCAATTTATCGCAAGCATGTAAAAGCATCATTTGATTAGTTTGTACCGGACCACTAGCACGTATGCCAATGCGGGGATTGACAAACTGATTAGTGTTAACAATTTCTTCTGGTAATTCTAAATCTAAATTTCTGTTTACCAATAAACCAAATGAACCACTAGCATTGTGTTCGCAGAGTAATAAAACGCCGCGAAAGAAAAAACCAGAATCTATCTCAGGTGTGGCGATCAAAAAAGTGCCTCTTTGAATCTGTGAATAAGGCATATGTTCCATTGCAATTCCTTTTAATCTTAATTAGACTTCTTTCGAAATTACATTTATTTGTTAAAATTGCCTTTTTTGGCATCTTTAATCCTAAATTTTTCGGGCCTGGTTGCCAATATGCTCTTAAAATTTGGAATCAAATCTGCTCAAAAAACATCAATTTTTCCAAAAAAAGCCAATTTCGAAAGAAGTCTATTTTACTTTTAACCTGAGTTTTCAGTCACCTTGATATATAACCTGTTCATTGTAAAGTTTTAATGTTTCTTCAACATTTTCTACTCGACGCAATGTTTCGGCAAAACGTTTGGTGAAATCTGGATTATAAATTAAACTTTGAAAATCGCAATTAGATTCATTCAATATTCCCGAGACGCGTGCTAAAGAAGCCGTGATATTCTCTAATTCGTGATTAAAGTAACGTGAAAATTCACCAGGGGTGCACAATTTTTCAAGTAAGCGCAAGCGATGCGCTTGCAAACGTTGCCAACGTTTGTCTTGCTGAAACAGCAATCCATAACTATTAATATCGTTCATGATAGTTTCACCTTTATGCAATAGCGATTTTAGCCGTAAATAGAAATCGTCGTTAACTAATAATTCTCCTACTGTCCCATTTCCATTAGCAATGTGCGCCGAAACATTATTCACATTTTGCAAAGTATTATCGATAGTATTCCAAGAATTTTGTAAGCGATTATGAGTCATCTGCACAGTTTCATCGACATTTGTCCAACTGCTATGAAATCGATCGATTAAGTGTTGGATATTTTGGAGCGCTACATCAACATTTAACCTTGAGCGATTAAGGCCATCAGAAAATATGACAACATTATCGATAATCTCTTTATAGCGTTCTGGTTGATTAAGAGCATTAGTTATATCGACGATATTATTTATACTAGTTCCCAAATGGTCAAAAAGATGGGTTTTATTTATTTCATTTATCATCTCATGCACATCTTCTAAAGCTTGGTCAATTTTATGTGATATTACGCCGAATTGTTTGAAAACGGCGTCAATTGAACCAGTTTGTGAAGCGTATAGTACTTGATTATCGACATTTTGTAATTTTTGACCCGGTTGCGCCGGCATGGGATTGATCTCTACATTTCTTTCTCCCAACAACCCTGAAGTGCGTAAGATAATTTCATCGCTATTATAGACACTTACACCTGAATCTACCTTCAAAGTTAATTCGTACATATAAATATCGCCATCATGTGGTCTTTGCGCGCGCGCGTCAGGTATTTCCTTAATTGCCACCACCTCACCCACCGGGCGACCAGCAAAAGTAACGCGTGTGCCAATGGTTACTTTATCGACATCGGCAAAACGAACGTGTAATGTCTTGGCCTGATCTCCCACAGAAGGGTGTAAAAAAAGTAGCATAAAAGCAATGACAGCTAGCGAAGCTATGACAAAAATTCCAATAATGATATTTTTTAGTCCAGAGTTATTCATGTGCAACCCAACGCTTTGTCTAATAAATTTAAATCTATATTTAGCATGTTAACCATTTAAATATTTGTCTTAGAAGTGTAGTATTCAATAGAACTTTTATCGATAATGGCATGATCGATAAAATCGCGAATCATCGTCTCTTTGCTTTCAAAAAAAGCTTTTTTTTCACCCACATAGGCGATTTTGCCATCTTTATGAAAAGCTAAACGATCGCCAATTTCCAGTGCTGAGCGAATATCGTGGGTAACTACAATGCTAGTGGCCCCTAATTGTACTTTGATATTATTCATCAATTCATTAATTTGCGTTGACGTCAGCGGATCTAATCCAGTTGTCGGCTCATCATATAAAATAATTTTAGGTCGATAAACTATCAAGCGCGCTAAAGCGGCTCTTTTACGCATCCCTCCAGACAACTCTGATGGTAATTTTTGCTGTGTCCCTTCTAGCCCTACCATTTTTAAAGCATTATCAACAAGCTCTTCAACTTCTTTTGCTGTCAATGTGTGATTGTGTTGGCGCAAGTAAAAAGCAGTATTTTCGCCAATATTCATAGAATCAAACAAAGCCGATCCTTGAAAAAGCATACCCATTTGTTTGAGGATTTCTGAATTACTCCCATAGCGATTAACGTTTGTGATACGCTGTCCATCTACTTCAACGTAACCCTTATCAGGAGTTTCTAAGGCAATGATCTGTTTTAATAGAACACTTTTTCCTACTCCAGAGCGACCAAGAATTACTAAAGTCTCGCCAGTAAAAATATCCAAAGAAAGTCCTTTTAGAACCTCCAAATTGCCATAACTTTTCCACAAATCGTGTACGCGAATCATCTGGATGCGTGCTTTTCAATTAATTGACAACAAAACATATATGAACTATTTAATCCCAAAGTAATAAAAAAATTGCTTATTAAAATCACTGAATAGCATATGACAACACTACTAGTGGTTGCTCGCCCTACTCCCGCTGCACCTCCACGCGTAGTCATCCCTTTATAGCAAGAAATTGTTACAATAATGGCAGCAAATATAATTGCTTTAATCATGCCACTGACAAAATCAAAGTTTGTTACGTGCAAAGGCAGAGGATCTAAAAATGAACTTGGAGTCATATGGTAAATGCCAACCGCCACTAAATATCCTCCTAATATGCCCATAAGTGAGCTGAATACTGTTAATAGCGGCATCATTAATATTCCTGCTATAAAACGAGGAGCAATTAGATAACGCAAAGGATTTACCGACATAGAACTTAAAGCATCGATTTGTTCTGTTACGCGCATGGTTCCCAACTCTGCACACATCGATGCCCCGACCCGTCCGGTAATCATAAAAGCGGTTAAAACGGGCCCAAGTTCCACTAACATAGCTTTTGTCACCATTAAGCCAGTGGCACTGGCTAATCCTTTATCCGATAATTGAAAAAAAGCTTGTGCGGCTAATACCATCCCAGTAGAAAATCCAGTGATAGCGACAACTGGCAAAGATAATACCCCAATATTAAACATCTGGTCGCGAATCAGCGACCAAGTTGGGGGTCCGCAAAAAATTACGGCAATGACCCCTACGATGAGCATAGTATATTCGCCCGTCGCAGAAAATAGATGCAAAATGTTAAGAAACATGCCCACTCATTTTATGTATTAGACTTATTGCAAAAGTTTATTTGCTTGTTGCAATGGCTCTTTTTGTCATCTTTTTGATAAATTTTTCGATAAATAAACTCTCAAAATTTCTCAAAAAATTTACTCAAAACCCAAGGTTATTAAATACAAAAAAGAAAAACGGCCGGTTTTTTCTCTAAATTAGGCAACGTCGCCTTGCGCCACTGTGCAATGGGAAGTGTCAATACACCTTGCGTGGGCATCGTTATATCCCAACATACACTCAGTAAAGTATTTTCTCCAAGTGTCTCGATCAATGTAGTTAAAGTATATTGATTGCGATAAGGTGTTTCCATAAATAATTGTGTCGCTTGTTCAGAGCGTGCTTGAGCAACTAATCTTTGTATATCTTCTTTTCTTTTGTTTGGCTCTTTATGTAAGTAACCATGAAAGAAGAATTTTTGACTTGGTAAACCAGATAACATCAATGCCAAAAAAATGGCACTGGGACCTACAAAAGCTTGAACGTGCATTCCACGTTGACGTGCTCTTAAAACTAATTTAGAACCTGGATCGGCGATACAAGGCAATCCAGCATCGGAGATCAGCCCCCAACGTTGGCCTGAGGCGATTGGTTCTAATAAAAAATCCAATTGGTTATCAGGAGTATGTTCATTAAAAAGTGCAATAGGTGTTTCTAAAGTTGATTTTTTTGTTTCAAAGCGGCTTAAATAACGACGCCCCTCTTTATCACTTTCGGCAATTAAGCCATCGATAGTAAGGAGCGCCTTAGCTACACTTGCTGGTAAAAAAAGTTCAGAATGTCGATGTTCCCCAATAAGATTTGGAAGGAGTAAAAGGGCTGGTTTGTCGTGCATAAAAATTATTAATAAGTTGGTTAAAAATTCTGTGTATGTTGAGTTAAATATAAAACTAAAAGTTCTGCCAAAACTTGATCAGAAGCCTTTGAATTTTTGGCATCGTTTTCGATCATGTCTATGCGCAGTAATGCATCTTTAAAAACAGCACACCCACCATAAGCTTGAGTTTGCTGAATGTTTTTTTCTAAAATCTTTCCTTTCATGTAAGGAAATTCAGCCGTAATATCGCTAATATTGGTATTATTTTTTAGTAAAATACTCAATTGGTAAGCGCTCTGAAACTGAAAACGTACTTGACGCAGTAGTGGCAAAAAAGCTTGTTTGTCCAATAGCAGCTCTGAGACAATCTGTAAGGCGGTTTTGGTGTTTCTAAAAAATAGTGCTTCCCCTAACTGCCACGCTGAATCTGTGTTTTGTTTATGACATATTTGTTTAACGGCAGTGCTTGTGATCTCTTTTTCTGTTAGGCAAAAGCAAATTAATTTTTCAAATTCTTGCTGCAATGCCACTTGATCTAAGCCCACTAGCTTTACAAATAATTGACAGGTACTCAATGTTATTTTCTTTCCATTAAGCTCGGCTTGTTTATAAATCTGATCGGCATACAATTTTTCTTTTTCCCATGGTTTAAGCTCTACCAAATCTAAAATAATACCATTCTGTTGTATTATTTTAAAAAAACCTGAGTTTTTAGAAAGATTTGTGGTACTAAAAATCAGATATAGTTGCTTTGGTGGATTTGATAAAACAGATTGTAGTTTTTCTTGGATGGGTTTGGTTAACTTTTCACTTTGTTGCAACCATATAATAGATTTATCGCTAAACAAAGGGGGAGCATCAATTGCCATACTCAAAGTATCAATATCTAAATGGTTGGCATCAAAAGCACTTATAGCAAAAGCTCTTTTGGAGTCTAATGGTTCGATGGCTTTTAAAATAGCTTCAACAGCTATTTTTCGTTCGTCATCATCTTTTGATGAAACCAGATAAACATTACTAATCAACTCTGATTTATCTTTTAGATATTTTTGAAACGCCATTAGATTGTCATATTTCACAGCATCACCAGTAAATCTTGCCGTAGCGTACTAAAAGTTCTGCGCATGAAATGATCTCTTGTGCTATACGTGCATGCTCATATGGTGATGGAAGGGCAATGAGCAGTCCAGCATTAACCTCTGGTCGATTTAATCGTGCTATTTGATCATTCTCAATAGCTTTTAATACTACAAGCTCTGATGTTGCTGCATGAGGTAATAAAGGTGAAGAAATGACCACAGATCCTTTGTCGGCCCATTGCTTTTCAATATTAAAATCCTGCTCGCTTTGTAAAGTCGAAAATACTAATGGATATTTCTGAGCAGGCAATAATGGTAGCAAAAGTGGTATTGAAGGCTCATACATCTCTGTAGCTAATGTAAAGGGCGTTATTTTTTCTAGCAAGCTCTGCCTTTCTTTATTTTGCTCATTATTTTGCTCATTACAAAGAGCTGCCATTGTAAACCAAGGATGTGCAGATACTTTTTGTACTAACTGCACTCCAAGCCAACTACTGGCACCAAGAATAGCGATTGCGATTTTTTCACGAAATTGAAAGTCAGAGCCCATCATTTGCATATAAAATCCAATTTATTGGCTTTTATCATACACACTATGATTCATTTTTATCATTTTTTAAAAACTCAACTATCAATCGCACACCCATTCCTGTTGCATATTTTGGAACATATTTTTTAGCCTCCGATACATAGGCAGTACCGGCAATATCAATATGCGCCCATGGAATAGAGGGCTTAACAAAATAGCGCAAGAAGGTGGCTGCTACATTAGAGCTACCTGAACGTCCATTCCAACTTTTGATGTCGGCAATATCGGATTTTAGCCTTTCTTTATACTCTTCGTATAAAGGCATACGCCATAAACGTTCATAAGTCTTTTCACCCGCTTCTACTAATTGACCAGCTAAAGCGTCATCTGTGCTCATTAATCCTGAGGCCTCAGAACCCAATGCGATTTCGATAGCGCCAGTTAATGTGGCTATATCAATTAAACGAGTTGGCTTTAGTTTGGCTATTGCATAAGCTAAGGCATCTGCTAAAATTAATCGTCCTTCCGCATCTGAATTGGTCATTTCAACACTTTTTCCTGAATAACTCTCATAGACATCGCCAGGTTTGAAGCTGTTAGCATCAATGCTGTTTTCTGTGGTGGGAATAACCACGGTGACATTTAATTTAAGACCCAATTGGCACACAGCCATAATGATACCATAACAAGCGGCCGCGCCTGCCATATCACATTTCATAGTTTCAATGCCACCAGTCGGTTTTAAGTTTAATCCACCGGTATCATAAGTAACTCCCTTTCCGACAATCACAGTATGATGACTTGATTTAGGATCACCCCGGTATTCCATCATAATAAAGGCAGGATCTACAGCAGCTCCACGGCTAACAGCCAATAGTAAGCCCATTTTTTCTTTGACAATTCTGTTTTTGTCAAATACGGTCGTCTTTATAGCAGGAATTTTTTTGGCGATTTCTTTGGCACATTGCGTTAAATATTGTGGTGTCACTTCATCGGCATTACCATTAACTAAATCGCGGGCATAGTATACCCCTTTAGCAACGATTCCAGCTTGTTGAATAACTTCTAACATTTTATCGTCAATACCAACCCAAGTGACTCTCTCTAGCGGTTTTTTGAGTGTTTGAATTTCACTTTGCTCATTTGTATCATTGTGTTTCCATACATTAAAGACATAATTAGCTAACAATACTCCATCAGCGATGCCATTTAATAAAATATCCTGATGGATAAACTCTAACTGTGGTATGGCGATATTTAATGAATTTAATTGTTTAGCAATACAGCTTTGTATTAGAGCTCCAAAGGAGCGGCGTAATGTTTCAGCGGTAATAAGATCTTTTTCTCCTAACCCCAATAAAATTAAACGTTTTTCTAAGCCATTTGTGACATATAGGTAAACAAATTCTCCCTCATTGCCTTTAAAATCGCCACTTGCTAAAACAGAGGCTATTTGTTTATGCCAAGTTTTATCTAGGGCTTTATCCATGTCAAAGGCTGCTTGTTTTTGATTACCTTCTTTCCAGAAAGGAATTACAAGAGCATCGGCATCAGTGCGTTCTACTATATTTTGGACATGTTTCATTTCCATAACTGTATATCCTTAATTAAAAATCCGCCTTGTGTATTTAAGAACGGGTGGAATTTCAAAATTCTCTTCTTTTAGAACTTCATAAAATAAGGTCAAGTTCTGAATTAAAATGGAAGGGTATCTTCATCTATATCGTGTGCAAAGTTGCTCTCTTGTCCAGCACGACTTCCTTGAGCGCGCGATGTAGAAGCAGATGAACCGGCATAAGGAGTAGCGGCAGTAAATTCGGAAGTTTGCGACTCACCATCATGTGCACGCTCGCCTTTGCCAAAAGGATTGAAATTAACGCTTTCAGCAGTCATTTCTAAACTAACTTGTGTTTTTCCTTCTTTGTCAATATAAGTAGAATAAGATAATTGTCCAGAAACGACTACTCCGGCCCCTTTTTTGAGGAAACCGAGCATTTTTTCCGATATACGATCGCCCCACACTGTCACTCGTACCCATATTGTCACATCTTCTCTGTTTTTTCGAGCACGCGCGGCTACGCTGAAAGTGGTTACTTTTTGTCCAGTTGATGTTATGCGAGTTTCAGCATCTTTCCCTAAATTTCCCATCACATATGCAAATAACATATAGCCATCCTAATTATTGACTTTAATACATCTAAAGAAATGCATTCACAGAAAATTTGGTAAATGCAAATAACTAAAAAACAAAAACGGCCTCAATATTCATATCTGCTAACAATCATAGTCAGATAGCTATCGGCCGTTTAAATTAAGAACTAAAAAATTAACCCCTGAGCATTGGACCAGGTCTACCTGTAGGAATACCCGGAGTAGTTGGTTTTGTCGGAGTTGTCGGAGTAGAGGTGTCTTCTCTTCCTTCACAAATTTCGCGACATTTTTTGCGCAACTTTTCAACCGTTTCAACATATAACGGAGCAAAGGCTCGTAAAGCAGAAGATACGGCATATTCCATATCGAGCATGCAATGCATCAATATTAATTCTTCTTTTACCGCTACACCAACACCACCGCCGGCCATTTGACCGCCCAGCATCGACCATTCTAGTAGGTTTTCGTAGAGTTTTAAGCGTGTTTTGTCATCTCTAGGTAATCCATCCAACAAAGGTGAATATAAATAAAGACGTTTAGAGTTTGGCTCATAAGTTAAATGTAATGAAAATTCGTCGTCTATGCCTAAAATACAGGTGTTATTTTCATCAAATTCTAACCCCTCTAGTCCTAATTCTTTGCCAAATTCTTTCAAATTATCCTTGGCGTGTTGTAATGACATACTAACCTCCTTAAAATGAGACGAACCGCTCCTTAGATGAGGATTCATCGCTCTTTGTTAATTTTATTTTACCATTAATGTTTTTGAATTGCACCTAAAAATTCAGTGTAATTGAATGAGATCAAAATTGCAACAGAAGTCGTTTCAGTGCTTTTTTACCAAAGATATCATATTCACATTATACAAATTTAATAAGCAAGATTATATATATCTGGCTAATATCAGTTATTTCCACTAAACAGGCCACGTAACTGGAATTTGTTAGTAAAAAAGATATCAACTGACAATATAGATGCTAAGGCAAAAACCAGTGAGGTGGCAATTTCTTTTCCACGCACATGAATGCCGTTTGCGCAACATATTCCGTATGTACTAAAAATGGCTAAGGCTAAAGCGCTAATAGCTCTATCCAAAGTAAATGGTTTTTCATTTAGATTTCTAATTAAACTAGTAGAGACACACATTATAGCGCCTATTATGGGATTGACCTGGGTTAAGGCGTACAATCCGCTAGCGCATAGCGCCGATTCTATGGTAGTAGTGGAAACGTTAAGCATAATTTGAATCCTTTTAACTGATTAATTTTATATATGGGAGAATTATCTTTCATAATGATAAAAATTACAACACAATCAATATTTTAATATTTAAATTCGATTTAGGTTTTTTTATTAAATTTTTTTTTTTGGACACTCGTTAGCATCTGTAGTATTTATATTGAAATCTTTGTGTGAATACATTATTTTTGAAAAATATTAAGAATTTCTTTAATAACAGTAATCAGTTAAATAACCGCAACTTAAGCTTTTTAAGCTTTTGGCATATCTCAAAGGAATGAAAAAATCTTAAATGCATGTCAAATATCAAATTTTGAGCTAGGAAATAACTGATAAAACATGATCAATACAAATATAACTAGCAGTAACAGTACTCCCGAAAATAATCTAGCAGTTTTACCAGGTTTATCATATCCATTGGGAGCACATTTTACCGAACAAAGCACTAATTTCGCTATTTATGTACCTAATATTAGTAAAATTTCGCTTTGCTTATTTAAAGAAGAAACCGGCGAGCTTTTGCGTGAAATTGAGCTTAATACCGATCAAAACAAAACCGGGGATATATGGCATATTGCAATAAAAAATTTAGCTCCCTTTACTGTTTACGGTTATCGCATTCTGCATAAATATGATGGTCTTCAAGAATCAAATGGATCAGGTAATTTAATATTCGATCCTTATGCCAAAGCGCTTAGTGCACGGGCTGTGTGGGCCGATAATGTGGACTATCAACCTTTGGGAAAAGTTATTCCACCTACAAATTTTGATTGGCAAAATGATCGCCCTCCTCAAATTCCGCGGCAAGAGTTAATCATCTATGAAATGCATGTGCGTGGTTTTACTCAAGATGCCTCTAGTAAGGTAAGTCACCAAGGTACATATGCAGGCTTAATCGAAAAGATTCCTTATTTAAAAGAATTAGGTGTTAATGCCATAGAATTAATGCCTATTTATGAATTTAATGAAAAAGAAGTTTCTTTTAATAATCCAATTACCGGAAAACCGTTATATAATTATTTTGGTTATTCCCCCGTAAGTTTTTTTTCTCCCATGCTTCGTTATGCGTACCAAACTGCACATGATGAGGCTATAAATGAATTTAAAACTTTGGTGCGCGAGTGTCATAAAGAGGGGATCGAAGTTATTTTAGATGTGGTTTATAACCATACCTCCGAAGGTGGAAAAAATGGCCCTGCGACCTCATTTCGTCCTATTTCTGAATCAGCCTATTATATGATCGATGCCAATAATCAATATTTAAATTTCTCAGGCTGTGGTAATACATTTAATTGCAATCATCCAGTAGCGTCGGAATTGATTATTGCCTCTTTACGCTATTGGGTGGCAGAAATGCATGTAGATGGCTTTCGCTTTGACTTGGCTTCGATATTTACCCGTTCCACCGATGGTTCAGTGTTGCATCGCGCTCCAATTGTAGAAGCTATTTCGCTTGATCCGGTACTTGTTAACGTGAAATTGATTGCTGAAGCTTGGGACGCTGCTGGATTGTATCAGGTGGGTTCCTTTTATCGAGGCGCTCGTTGGTCGGAATGGAACGGTCAATATAGAGATGTAGTGCGGCGCTTTATGAAGGGGGATTCGAATCAAAGAACAGCTTTTGCCACCGCCCTTTGCGGTTCACAAGACATTTATGGAGGTGCTGATAAAAGACCAATCTGTAGTGTGAATTTTGTAACCGCACATGATGGATTCACGTTAGCTGATCTAGTATCATATAATGAAAAGCACAACACCAATAATGGAGAGAATAATTTAGATGGAACCAATAATAATGAGAGTTGGAATTGTGGTGTAGAAGGGCCTACGGACAATAAAAAAATTGTAGCTTTACGCGAACGTCAGATGCGTAATTTACATCTTGCGTTATTAATTTCTCAGGGTGTTCCTATGCTCCTGATGGGTGATGAATATGCACATAGTCGTGCCGGAAACAATAATAGTTGGAATCAAGATAATCAATTAAATTGGTTCTTGTGGAATAATTTATATACACATCCGGGTTTCTATCGCTTTTATCGGGCTATTATTCAATTCAGAAAACAAAATCCATTATTTATGCGCAGTAATTTTCTAACAACAAAAGATATTACTTGGCACGGTATACATCCTTCTCAGGCGCAATGGGAGGATGACAATAAATTAGTAGCCTTTACTTTAAATGGTGAGGATGGGGAACCACATTTATATATTGCTTTTAATGCCAATCATAATTTTCAAAATATACAGTTGCCAAGATTAAAAGATGAGCACCGATGGCATTGGGTGGTAAATACATATAATTTGCCACCAGACGATTTTTATGATCAGGGACAACGTCCTATCCAATCCCTTTACACGATACGCATTCATTCTTACAGTGCTATTGTCCTAATGGTACAATAGACCTCTTTTGAAATTAGACTTCTTTCGAAATTACATATATTTGTTAAAATTGATATTTTTCCAAAAAAAGCCAGTTTCGAAAGAAGTCTATTTTAAAAACTCACCTTACACATTTGAACAAATGATTTTTGACATAGCCTAGAGCTATATATAAGGAGACACATTGCAGCAAATAGCCTAAGCTCTTTGCAAAATGTGTCTCCTTTATAGATGCTTTCGGATAGGTACTAAAGGCACTCTTCAAATTATGCGTAAGGTGAGTTAAAAAACTAAGATCCAGGTATCATCATAATGGTCGTGCCAGGAAAAGCTTTTGCTAAAATTTGAGCAGCATGTTCGCCACTTTTGGCCATGCGATTAGCTTCTTCAATTGAAATTGCAGCCGTTTGCCCTTTTTTAGAATCGCTTCCCATTAAGTGGTCTCCAAAACGCGCTGTAAATGGAGTAGGATGTCCTTCATAAAGGCCAGTGCGACTCATAATCATGCCTTTAGTATCACGTACAGCTTTATCAATTTCGTTATAGTAAACAGATCGTCCATTATAATCGATTTGATTAGCATCAACAGCCCATAATCCTTTACTATTTTTTGGATTGAGTGATTGATCATAAGCATTGGTGCGTATTACAATTGCAAGGGCTGCTAATGTTTCTGTATCTAATCGCAATGGCTGATAAGCTGCTAACAACGACTCTACATAATCTTCAATGGGTACTTGATTAACTATGCTAATAGTGCCGCCGATATCATAAACGTAAAGTGAGCCAGGGTATTCTAGATTATCTACTAAAATAACAGTGTTTGTAGTATCAGGTTTAATGCGTATTTGATGACGACGGGGGAAAACTTCGCCCCATTTTAAACCATCGCTTAATGCTTCCATATACCGTTGCTTACCAGCATAGCGGCTACTAATATGCTCTTCGGACTGATTACTGTTAGATTGATCGTAAGGATCGTATAAACTATATTCTCCTTTAACTTCTACTTGAGCTTTTGGTATGTCGTGTTTGATTAATACTTTAATAGCAGGTACTTGTACTTCGGGCTTTTTGAAGTAATCTGTTATAGAATTCCACCAGGAAGCTTGCAGTGGTGCATAACAAATAAACATAGCTAATAATAACGAATAAAATCGCAGCATAATTTTTAATTCTCCTAATTGAAAATTCATTTTATTTTATGTTCTCAAAATTTTGTCAAAACTTGCAGAAAAAAACATTTTTTTAGTAAAGCAAGTTTTGAGAGTAATTAACCTTCGCCTAAATGTCGGTATGCTAAAGGTGTTGCTTTTCGGCCGCGTGCTGTTCTTTCTAATAAACCTTCCATGATTAGGTATGGTTCGTAGACCTCTTCTATAGTAGAAGCCTCTTCTCCCACACAAGCAGCTATTGTGTTGAGCCCTACGGGGCCTCCTTGATAAAGTTCGATCATTACTTGTAAAATTTTTTTGTCCATATCATCTAACCCTCTTTTATCAATTGAAAGCATTTGCAGAGCGCTTTGTACAACGCTTAAATCGACTCTATTGTTGGCTCGCATCTGTGCGTAGTCTCTTACCCAACGGAGCAAATGAATGGCGATGCGAGGTGTGCCACGCGCTCTTCGTGCGATTTCAAAGGCACTATCTGCATCAATGCTAATATTGATAATTCTGGAAGTTCTTTGAATAATTTTTTCAAGAGTATTATGATCGTAATAATCTAATCGATAAGTAAAATTGAAACGGCTTCGCAATGGTTCAGATAATAAACCTAGACGTGTAGTTGCCCCAGCTAATGTGAATTTATTTAATTTAATTCGTACAGTTCTAGCGTTTGGACCACTATCAATCATTAAATCAATGACATAGTCTTCCATAGCTTGATAGAGAAATTCTTCTACAGTACGATTTAGACGATGAATTTCATCTATAAATAATATATCACCGGTCTTTAAACTAGTTAGTAAACCGGCCAAATCACCAGCTTTCTCAATCACAGGTCCAGAGGTAGTAATTAAATTACTTTGCATAGCTTTTGCCAAAATATTGGCTAAAGTTGTTTTACCTAGACCAGGCGGGCCACTAAATAAGCAATGTCCTAATGCTTCACCACGTTGTAGAGCTGCGCCGATAGCTACTTCTAAGCAATCGCAAACATTGGTTTGCCCAACAAAATCTTGTAAATATTGCGGGCGCAACGGTTCTTCAAAAGTGTTGTCAGGTTGTATCAGCGATGATTCGATAAAATTTTTAGCCATCGATATACCAACAAATAGTGGCAAAATGAAAATTTATAAGAAGGTCGTCTATAAAGAAGATCGTCCATAGATACGTAAAGATACAATATTTCATGCATTTAAACAAAGTATAAAATATGCATAGTTGCCTTATACCTTTGAATCAACGTGTTTATTTATCGTTCTATCCATGTTGATATAATTTTGTTTTAATTTAAATTTAAATTTGTTTTCCTAAAATCGGCGAAAAACTAACAACAAGTAGTTTGAAATTGATAAAATATCAGCAAGAATGGGTTGCTAACCCATTCTTGCTATTATAATTTGTGCATGAAATATCGTTTATAACCTAAATCTTGAGTTTATAGTTGATTTCATGGAAAGACTTCTCTAAAAACGATTTAAATGTTACAATCAATTAAAAAACTAGCTTTTAGGATAAAATGACTTTCATTCGCAAGAGTTTGGCTGATATCCAATGCTCACGATCCTTTGAAGGATTGCAAAATTTTAAAAACCCTTCCATTTGGCCTTCGCTGACGCTTGAAGAGCGTGGTTTGCTGGCTCAATTGTTGGTTTTACAAGGAGCACAACACTTGTCAGAGAATCATGAGAAAGCTGCCGAAAATTTTGATATGGCCTTAAAAGTTTCACTTGATGCCGCTGATGTTTTTTATCAGCAAGGATTGGCATATGCTGCAATAGCAGATAACATTAATTGTTTGAAAAAAGCCTCACAGGCTTTTGAGAGTGCTATTGATCGTAATAATTTATTGTTGGATGCCTGGATTGCCTTAGGTGAAGTATACTCAACACTAGGCTGTGTGAAGCTAGAAGAAAATTATTTTGAAGAAGCTAATAATCGTTTTTTGCAGGCTTGGCACATTTTAAAAAACGGTGAACAAAAGATTTTTGATAAAGAATTATCAGCACGCTTAATGTGGAAATGGGGTTCTGCCCATTATGGATTGGCAAAAATCTCAGGCGAACCTATTGAATATCAACAAGCACTAGAAAAATACCTACAAGCCTATCATTTTGGCTATCAAAATGGTTCTTTTTTAACCCAGTATGCACACTGTCTAATTACTGCTGCCGATTTATTAAACAGAAAATCTTATTTTGAAGAAGCATTAACAATTTTAGATTTAGCAATTAGTTTAGAAAACAAACCAACCTTTGAAAATTGGTTTTATCGTGGTTGTTGTTTACAAAATTTAGCAACTTATGGTGACACTGAAAAATGGCTGCAATATGCTAATGCTAATTATGCTGCACTGGTACAGTTTTTTTCTGATAAACCCCAAGTGTGGATAAAGTGGGGTGAATTGCATATGGAATTGGGAAAAATTACGCAGGATATGCAACATCTAAAAACAAGTTTGGAAAAATTTTCACAAGCTTATCTATTAGATCAAAATTATCCGGAATTACTACTAAAGTGGGCAGAAGCTGAATTAGCTTTAGGTTGCCAAGAAGAAAGACTTGAGCTTATTAATTCTGCACAAAGCAAAATTGCGCAGGTTATTGCTATACAATCACAAAATCCCAATGCTTGGTATTTTTATGGCGCCTGTTACAATGAATTAGGACAATATTTTTTAGAGCCACATCACTTCCAATCCGCCATTGACAAATTTCGCAGTGGCCTTGAAATAGCACCATATCATTCGTTGTTGTGGTATGGTTTAGCGATTGCTCAGTTTGAATTAGGTGAATTAAAGCAAGATCTATCCTCTTATGAAGAATCTGCTCATAGTTATGAAATGGCTTTTGCATATGGTGGTGAAGAGGTAGCTCAGTTACTTAATGATTGGGGCGTTTGTTTGTTAAGGCAAGCTGAGATGACTGAAGAGGCGTTTTATGCTGAGCTAGCCATTCAAAAAATAGAGCTTGCGTTAATGCAGATAACTAAACAGGCCACATCCAATGATATGCACTTAGAATGGATTCATCACTATGGATGTGCATTTGATGTTTTAGGGAATCTCAATGATGATCCTCAACATCTTGAAAAAGCTATACAGATTTTTACACAAATCTTGTCAGTTGATCCAACTTTCACGCAAGCTCGTTATCATGTTGCATTGACCCTTTCACATCTTGGTGAAACAACTTATGAAGTAGATCCTTATTTTCAATCTATCGCACATTTTGAACAATTAATCGACGAATATGCCGAAGATGAAATGATTCAACTTGATTTTGGCATTACTTTAGTTAATTTGGGACTCTTAATTCAAGATACGCATGATACCAAGCAGGCCGATTTATTATATCGGAGGGCTGAGCATCATTTAATGCAAGCAGCTTCTTTAGGTAATACACAAGCCTATTATCAATTGGCTGGCTTATATTCAATAAATCAACATTTTGAACAAGCTATGTTGTATTTAGAGCGGGCATACTTATTTGAAGCCTTACCAGAGATAGAAGATCTCTTACATGATGATTGGTTGGAAGGGTTGCGACAAACAACTTCTTTTCAAAAGTTTTTCAGTAGTATTATTCAATAGACTTCTTTTGAAACTACTTTTATTTGAAAGTTGTGTTTTATCAGATGGATCAAGGATTGAACAAGATTTAAACTAATGGGGCAATATGTTTTGTTCTTATTTCTCTAAACGTCAAGCGAATACAATTGCAAATGGGGTCTTATTAATTTTACTTGGATTATTATTTTACACCCAATATTGGTGGCCAGGTATTTTATTTGCTCTTGGCATAAGCGCGGCGGTGCGTTATTATTTGTCGTGTCAAAAAAGTGCCTTTTTTCTCTCTTTGCTTTTGCTTGCGATCCTAGCCATGTTGACCTTTACCAGCCAAACTTATTCGATGTTGCCTTTGATTTTAATTGGAATAGGAATTTTTTTAATCATGAAAGAATATTTATTTAGAAAAACTAATCAAAATGTCGAAATTATCGATAATCCAAAATGAGATCATAAAACTCATAAACGCTCTAAATAAAATATAAATAAATTATATTTGCAGGCGCTAAAACCCCAGTCACCGGTGCTTGATATATAAACTACTAAAGATAACTAATGTCCACTCATGAGCAGATAGATTTTAGCTGTCCCACTTGTCATACTCAATTGCAAGAAAAAACTGCGCTCCCATCAAAGAATTGGCGTTTTTGTCCCTATTGTGGCAATTCTATAAATCTTGCTACAAATAGGCCTGTCGATTCTTTTTCTGCAAAATATGAGATATTGCAAGTAATTGGAAAAGGGGGAATGGGAGAGGTTTTTTTAGCTTTTGATAAACAGTGTGAAAGGCGCATTGCCATAAAAAGGATTCGTAGTGATTTGTTAGAGCACCCCCAAATTCGTCGTCGCTTTTTAAAAGAAGCCTATATTACATGTCAATTAACTCACCCTGCCATTATCCCTATTTATGCCATTGCCTCCACTAACGCCTCTGTCTATTATACTATGCCTTTTTTGGAAGGGCAAACTTTAAAACAAATTATCCGCCATGCACGCCAACAAGAAAAAAACGGTATTTTAGCTGGTCACTTAGAAAATTCGATCCCCGCGTTGGTTAGAATTTTTATGACGGTTTGTCAGGGGGTAGCTTATGCACACTCCAAAAAGATTTTACATCGCGATCTCAAGCCTGAAAATATTATGATCGGTAAATATGGTGAAGTTTTTATCCTTGATTGGGGTTTAGCAAAGTTCTTAGAACATGTGCAAAGTGAAAATGAAGAGGTCTTAGCAGATGATAATATTGTCGATTTCCAAAATCAAAACATAACTCGTTTGGGAAAAGTTGTCGGCACTGTTGCTTATATGTCACCTGAAAGAGCTTTGGGCAATCCTGCTACAATTCAAAGCGAAATTTATGCTTTGGGTGTAATTTTATATCAGCTTTTAACCTTGCAAAGTCCTTTTAAAAGAACAACCTTAAGTGAATTTCGCCAAATATGGTCCAAAGAAAAGTGGATAGATCCAGTTTTGGCAGCTCCCTATCGTGATGTACCCAGTATCCTTGCTAAAGCAGTGGCACGCTGCTTAACCCATGTTCCTGAAGATCGATACCAGGCTGTCGATGAATTAATTAAGGATGTTGAAAATTATTTAGAAGGGCGCTCTGATTGGTTTCACATAGCTAATCTAGATATTAAAAATAAAAATGATTGGGAATTTCAAGAACACGTTTTAATGCCTGGCTATACTGCCATAACGCGAGGAGCTGAGGAAACTGAATGGGTGACTTTGATGATTTCACAACAATCATTTGCTGGAAATGTACGTATAGAAACATCGGCTTATTTGAAAGATAAGGGAATGGGAATTGGTATTTTATTGAGCGTCCCTGAAATTGCCGAACGGACATCTATCAATGACGGTTATTGCTTATGGTTAGCGTCGGATTTAAATCGCTCGACCCGCTTATTTCGCTCCAATGTAGAGGTCATGCATGCTTATGATGTTTTTTTACCTCGTCATCAATGGGTGTGTATACGAGTTGAAAAAATTGAAAGGAGTATTCATTTATATCTAAATGATGTTTTGCAATTCTCTTATATTACTCATCTACCTCTTATGGGTACACACATAGGATTTATTTCTCGTGACGATTATTTTGATTTAGAACCGCTCAGTGTAGCCATAGGGAATCTTAACTTAATGGTAAATTGTCTTGCCGTTCCCGATGCCTTTTTGGCGCATGGCGATTTTTCACAAGCTCTTAGTGAGTATCGCCGTATCGCCTATTCGTTCCCTGATCGCACCGAAGGGAGAGAGGCGTTGTTTCGCGCTGGTTTAACTTTCATTGAGCAGGCCAAAAACGAAACTGATAAATCGTTTTATTTGGAAATGGCACTAGATGAATTTGAAAAACTACACGGTTCTTTGAGTGGACCGCTAGAATATTTAGGTAAAGCACTTGTTTATCAAACCCTTTCTGAAGATGTCGAAGAAATTAAATGCTTTGAGTTGGCGTACAGACGCTATCCAAGACATCCGTTATTATCGATTTTGCAAGAACAAATTTTATCACGCACCCATGCCTTATCTCGCTATCAGCGAATTAGTACTTATCGATTTGTGTTACTAATTGCCTGTTATTTTCCATTTTCAGCAATTGATGCCCATACGCAACGCTTGTGCGCTAGTTTAGAAAAACACTGGGAGGTGCTCCCTTTTATTATCGAGGAAGAACGGCAAAATGGTCCGCAGCAAATCACCCGCTTGATTATACCCTTATCGTTTTGGCTTGTCAAACCACATAGTTTAGGAGAGGTGATCGATGCCTTTATTCAGAATGGTAAATCATCAACATCAACATCAGCATTAGCAATTGGCAACGCGTGCGCTTGTTTGCTTGAATTAGGAGCCTATAAATTTGCTCAAGCTAAATTAAATATGGTAATTGATCAACTAGTGATAGATTCTCCTTCTATGACTGCAAATTTAGCGAAAATGTTAGCTTTGCACAGCGATGGGCTTGAAAACGGTTTTGATAATCTTTTTAACGATACTTTTACTAGTATTGATAGTTTCCAGAAACGGACATTGCTTTATTTTATGGATTTAGCTCTCGATGCTTATCGACCTGATTTAGTAGAAGAAGCTTGGCCTTATTTAGCCCCTTGTATCTCTTCATTGAATCATCATCAAGTAGCCTTTAATGTCAGGCGTATTTGGGCCTTATTATTACAAAAAAAATGGTCAGAGGCGCGCGATTTATTTTATGAATATCCGATAGAATTTTTAAATAAAGGCAATACGTTAATACACTTTTTATATGGTTGTTGGTTGAAAGCTACAGAAGGACAAGAAATCGCCCATGTTCATTTTACAGGCTTGCTGCATGTTACCTATCCACGTTCTTGGACATTGGCTAGTCATGTCTTAAGTGGCGATATAGCGCTCCAAGGGGGGTGGATGGATAAAGCGCTTTTATGGGAAAAAAGACAGCTTTTTCGGCAGTTGACTTTATACTATCATTGTGCCGAAGAGCTTTCGCAACAAAAGCATTACGCGCAATTATATATGCAACAATTTATTGATGTTGCCATTTAATTTTGATCAGGTTTCAAAAAGACTAAAATTTCAATCATCATCATATAAAGCTCACAGGGAAAAATTTCCCAAGTGAGCTATTAAACCAAACAAGTCTATTGTAAGGCTACAGCTGCAACTCTAGAAAAAGTAGAGACAGCATTGGCACAGTAAAGAATATTTTGATCCGCTCCTAAGCGACTGAGTACAATTAAAAATATTGGTGCAACTGTTTTTGTAACAATGGCGGCAAAGTGTATTTGTGTCGATAGCGAATCGTCGTTTTTTTTGTTCAAAGCTGAAGTGTTGAAAAGCTTTTCATATAAATTAGTAGTAGCCCCTAAGATTACAAAAAAATCTTTAATATTTTTAAGTTTTGCCAAATCTACAACTTGGTTTGCGTAAACACTAAAGCGTCCACAATTATTAGCTACTGTAGCACCAATTTCATAAAGGGGGGCGGTAATGTTAATATCGCAATAGGTTTTTAATAAATCTATGGCATCGCACAAACCAGCCACCGAATAAAAGGTTACCACATAATTTGGCCTAGTAACATTATCTAAATCTTTAATTTTTTTTTGTGGCCATTGTAAATGGTGCTCGTTGTTACTAGTACCAATCCAATCAGGTAGTTTCGAAAGAAGTTTAGTTTTACTTACTAAATCTTTAATAGCAAAGCAGGTGTCATGAATTTGGTCTGTATCAATACCACACAAGTTTTGAGGCAATAATAGCATAGTACGGCTAAGTGCGTCTAAGCCATTCATGGAACAGAAATTAGTGAGCATGTCGGAGATGGTAGTGCGAGACATAATTATATTCCTTTTGGTTCATTAGTAATAAGTTGATAAATTACTTTATATGTTCGATATGCACAGGTGGTCAGGCTGTGTGGTGAACCAAGTAATGTAATGTAACCATAGAAGGCTGCTCCAGTAATTTGGTAAATCGACATTCCCATTAAATTATAAATAAGTGAATTATGATCAGGATTTTTAGGTTCCAATGGGGCTATTTTAATAATAGTGTTCAAGGAGCTAACTAGACAATAAACTGTTACGGCTCCGGTAATCACTTTACCCAGCGATAATTTATTAAGATGTTCTAAAACGGGTACACCATCAAATTTGCGTACCATGGCACTTAAATCAACGGCTTTCCATTGATCGGCATAATTTAAAATAACGCCTATCTTACAGGTAAGATCAGCATAATCGGCTATTTTTTTTAACAATGCCGTTTCTTGTTCTTGTGGTTTTTTTGTTTTTGCATCTTCATTTTTTGCATCTTCATTAGATTGTATAGTGAAAAAACTTAATGAAAATTTTGAGACAGTCACTATGGCATCAACCAAATCAAATGTATTAGTGCTATCTAATAGAAAGCTTAAAGTAACATACTTATGTGGTTGGATAAAATTAAAGGCACGCAATGATTCCAAAGCAGCACTAATAGCAATCGAGACATCTTGCACAAAGCTAGGCCGTTGTTGCCAGAGTGTACCAAATCTAATGCCTACACCTTCACTAAATTGCAACCCAGTATAGAAACTATTTATAACCATATTTATAGCTGACATTTTCACTCCCAATAAACTTTATACGTAACCATATTAACATAAATGGCAAATAAACACAATAATAAACAACTGTGCTAATGTTTATCTTAACTATTTGATATAATTTGATCGCTATTTTTTCTTGATTTTGGATCTTTGCTTTTTGTTCTTTGTTTTTTCGGGAGGAGCAAAAATTTTAGCACTAACCATTTTTTATAAACATGTTTTATTTCTATAGTGATTTAATAAAGCGTTATAACTTTATTAATATATAAACACAAATGCTATATTAATATATAGTATGGCAAAAATTGATTTTACTGTATAAATTGTAGTTCTATTGACCAATCTAATATATAAAGTCTTGTTTTTAGTTTGTTTTACACCACCTACTTAATTTTGTTTTAAATATTAATTTGAACTATATTGTTTAAATAATGTAGAAAGTTATATAATAAAATTTATAGTTAAAAGTTTATTAATGTGTGGAATTATTTTATTAGGGGGTGATTATGGCTACTAGAGAAGTTGGTGATGTTGGAGGCGTAGGTGGGTATTCATTTCCAAACACCGGTGTAGGAAAAGAATCTTCTTTAACATATTTGGCACGTGTAGCAGGTGGGGCTGCTTTGACTACCATAGCAATGACGGCTGCTGCCCCAAGAGCGAGTGCACGTTTGGTAAAATTGGCAACAAGACGTGGTATAAATATACCCTCTAAAATGCAAAAAGTTGGTGAAAAGGTAGCGATTGGTGTAGTTACTGCAACTATGACAGAAGCGGCTAAGCTTCGTCAACAAACTAGAGCAGACTTGAGCAATAGAACATTGTCAGACATGAATGTTTTGCATGAAAATAAAGAAAGGCTCAGACGTATTTGGAGTGAGCATGCCAGTCAGCTTCCCGCGGGTTATGTACAAGAACAACTATTGCTCGAAGAATATGCTAAATTGCCAGATGGTCCCGAAAAAACACGTTTGATAAATGAAGTACAGCAAGTTCGTGAATATTATGAAGAAGCTGAATTAGCCATAAAAGAAGAAGTTGAAACGGTCATTAGTGGTATTGAAGATTTTGAAAAAGGAATGGAGGGAGTAATTGCAAAGGGCACTGCGCCGCTAGAACAAGGTTTACCTAAACTTGAACGAGCCGCTGTAGCAGCTTTAATGGGGGTAATAGCTAATGTAGCTGTCAATGAGTTTGCAGCAGTTGTCCCACATATACTAATATTAAAAAATCTTTTACCACCTGCTGTGGTGACCAGTTTGCTTGCAGATGTGGCAAACAAGCTAGCTACTGAAAGAGTAAAAAAAATGGAAATTTGGAAAGATTCTGCGAATCCTGGAAGCGATGATCTTTCCGCCGATATGATTAATGAAATTGATCAAGAAAGCCAAGCGATAATGAGAAGAATGCAGTTCTTAACTTTTACACAGGAAGTTGGTCCATTTAAACAATTGACAGCTGCCAATGGCGAGCCATTAATTGAAAATCAATCTTTTTTTGATGGACTAGTGAATGCTTTACGTCAAAATGGTTATGTAACAGCTTTATTAGGTTTGTTTGCTGGAAAGGTGCAATCAAGTCCGGGAGCAATAAAAATGGCAGAGGTGCTCACTAAAGAAAGTTCAACTTTAGTAGCGAATGCAGAAGATGTGGATACGGCCTTCTCTCGTCTTACTGTCCCTTTAGAAAGTTTAGAAAATAAAATTCAGGGAATAAGGGCAAATTCTGCTAAAATGTACGATCAATTTTATAAAGAAGCTAGGCAAGCACCTGCTCTGAAAAACAGAGCCAATCCAATAGCTACTTAAAATTCAACCTTAGGCAGAATTTTAGTACCTATCTAAAGCCTTCTATAGGTTAGACACATTTTGCAAAGAGCTTAGGTTATTTGCAAAATGTGTCTATGTATAGGCATCAAAAATCATTTATTCAAATTACGCGTAAGTTGAGTAGTTCAGGTTTTTATGTTCTTTAATTTTTACGGCTCCTAAAGAACCGTAATGTCCTTATGATTCTCCATTTTCACGACGTGCACGCATTTCTGCAATAACTGCTCTAACATTGTTATCACGCCTATCAAGATGATTCTGAACGTTGTTACCTGCAGTTTTAATTATATTCTCCAAGTTATTAAATCTTTCTTGAGGAGAAGGTTCAGTTTGTGATGGATTTCCCAGCGCTCTATTCCATGATTGCTCATCATTATTGGTATTTGGGGTGGTAGTACTAGCGCTTGATGTAAAGTATGTAGTGAAACCAAACATAATTATCTCCTTTGTTTATTTAAACTTTATACATTTTATAAATAAATTATAATATAACATGTGTTTAAATGCAATAGTAATTTTCTTAAAACAATAAGCATACATTTATAATGGGCCTTGTTTCACAAAGACCATAGGTTTAATTTGAAGTAGCCTTGTTGCATAATAGGTTTCACGCCAAATTTTAAGAGCATATTTGGCAATATGCTCGAAAAATTTAGGATTAAAGATGCCAAAAAAGGCAATTTTAACAAATAAATGTAATTTCGAAAGAAGTCTATTATTGGCAATATGATCAAAATGTGCTGATAAGATAGTGAGAAAGCTTTGGAAAATTTGCCATGATTATCATGAGATCATTGGCCGAGACAGCAATGTTTAGAATTAAAAAAATGTTTAAATCTCAATTAAAGGCTCGCTTGATAAGGTCTCAAAAACTGAAAAGTCATATGAATGTGAAGAGTTTAAGCTCCTAAGGCCATCTTAGTCAAAGCCAGCATGCCATCAATAAAACTCTTCCCTATAGCTTCGTAATTAGGATCTTCAAGATCCTCCGCAGTCTCTTTTTGTTTAACAATCTCTTGATATTGAGTACTATAGCTTTTAGCTAATGCAGCTAGCCACAACTCATTTTTACTGAGGAAGTCATAGAATGCTTCCGTATTGCTAATAGTACCATTCACATAATCAAAGGCATTCTTCAAATCGGCCTCTGTTAGAGCACTACAGCGAAAATAAAGCATCTCTTTAATATCGATTGGTAATTGGAGCTTATCTTTCAACATCACGGGATAACCTAAATAGACCTCTACTTCATCAAATAATCTAAGTGTAGGTACTTTTTGACGGGCACATTGCTCTAAAAGGTTCATGGCCCAGACCCCTCTTTTCAAGAACTCAGCCAATGCCTTTATTTCCATTGGTTTTGTTAATTGATAAGCCACCCCTAAGTTTATTACTGAGAGAGCCATTCGATCACCACAGGTGTCAGCAGCACCATTGATAATGGCATAAAATTTATCGCTAAAATTTTTATCTTCCATCGCTAAATTTAAAAAACTTAAAATTTTAGCCGGTAGCCAAGATTGCGCTGATTGATAGTCTTTCATTGAAGATAATCTAGACAGCCAAGTACGCAAGCTTTTAACGTTATTTGGATTTCCTGATACGCGCTTTAGTAATGTTGGCTCATAGGCTTGCTTAACTTTTTGAAAGAGTTCTTTTAACAACTCTTCTACAGTACGCTCATCTACCTCACCTCTTGCATCCATAGAATAACTGAAGATCGGTCCACGATAGCCAGGATGATCAGTAGCTTGCCTTAAATTGCTCAATACGGTTTGCGATAAGTGGCAGCCTGTTAATTCCACTGTACATGTTTGAGGTAATCTTAAAATTTCATCAGGAAGACCTGTTAAAGATCTATTGTGTTCAAGATCCAATCTGCTTAATATATTTAGATTGCCAATTTCGGCTGGCAAAGCAGTCAACTGATTTACATAAAGATCTAATTGTTGCAAATTAGTCAGCTTACCAATTTCGGTTGGCAAAGTAGTCAATCTATTTCCTCCAAGATTGAATTGCTGCAAATTTGTCAGATTGCCAATTTCGGCCGGCAAAGTAGTCAACCGATTTCCATAAAGATTTAATTGCTGCAAATTTGTCAGCCTACATATTTCGGCTGGCAAAATAGTCAACTGATTTTCATAAAGATATAATTCTCGCAAATTTGTCAGATTGCCGATTTCGGCTGGCAAAGTAGTCAATCTATTTCCAGAAAGATTGAATTGCTGCAAATTTGTCAGATTGACAATTTTGGCTGGCAAAGTAGTCAATCTATTTCCTCCAAGATTGAATTGCTGCAAATTTGTCAGATTGACAATTTTGGCTGGCAAAGTAGTCAACTGATTTTCATAAAGATATAATTCTTGCAAATTAGTCAGATTGCCAATTTCGGCTGGCAAAGTGGTCAATCTATTATTATTAAGATTCAATTGCTGCAAATTTGTCAGCCTACATATTTCGGATGGCAAAGTAGTCAACTGATTTTGAGAAAGATTTAATAGCTTAGTATGGGAAAAAGCCGGATGTGTAAATATGATAGTCGGTATTTTAGTTAAATAAAGATTATCAAGTGAAAGGTAATCATGCTCAGGGTTCTTAATAAAATCCAAAATCCTCGTGATTATTTCCCCCTGAAAACCTTCGTCTCTTAAATTTTTTATCACCCGCTCATCAATGAACCTGTCGGTTATGTGAGTATCGCAAGTTTTAAGATTGGCAAAAAAACTATACCTATCCAGGCCAAGTCCATTAATCAGAATATTCAAACCCAGCCAATTAGCCAATTTAACAGACCAAACACTATTGTGTTTACCAATCTTTGTTTTAATAAATTCGAGGTTATAGTATAGCACCTGATACTGATTATTTTCTAATTTTGTTTGATTGAATTCAGTAAATATATTTTTTGCCAAATAATCTGTAATAGATGCTATGCCAATTTCTTTGCTATTACCAATAGTTAGTTCGTTATCTTTGATATTAAAGAACTGATTATCTTCAATTTTTTTATTTATCAAACTATTCATATAAACATCTAGCTACTATTGTATTTATTGTAAATAAATCACTACTATTGGATATATAGTAAAACATAACTTCAAATAAATCAAATTAAATTAACTAAATTCAGAATTTATAAAATTTTTAATTATGATTTTTTGATGAAATTCAAAAAGCAAAGACTTGTCAGATTGGAAGCAAACCTTTCTGACAGTCTCATATTGAAATGCGAAGAGCTTAAGCTCCTAAGGCCTTCTTAGTCAAAGCCAGCATGCCATTATTAAAATCATTCCCTATAGCTTCGTAATCAAGATCTTCAAGATCCTCGGCAGTCTCTTTTTGTTTAACAATCTCTTGATACTCAGTACTATAGCTTTTAGCTAATGTGGCTAACCAAAACTCATTTTTACTGAGGAAGTCATAGAATGCTTCCGTATTGCTAATAGTAGCATTCACATAATCAAAGGCATTTTTCAAATCGTTCTCTGTTAGAGCACTACAGCGAAAATAAAGCATCTCTTTAATATCGATTGGTAATTGGAGCTTATCTTTCAACCTAACGGGATAACCTAAATAGACCTCCACTTCATCAAAAAATTTAAGTGTAGGCACTTTTTGACGAGCACATTGCTCTAAAAGGTCCATCGTCCCAGACCCCTCTTTTCAAGAACTCAGCTAATGCCTTTATTTCCATTGATTTTGTTAATTGATAAGCCACCCCTAAGTTTATTACTGAAAGAGCCATTCGATCACCACAGGTGTCTGCAGCTCCATTGATAATGACATAAAATTTATCGCTAAAGTTTTTATCTTCTATCGCTAAATTTAAAAAGCTTAAAATTTTAGCCGGTAGCCAAGGTTGCCCTGATTGATAATCTTTCATTGAAGATAATCTAGACAGCCAAGTACGCAAGCTTTTAACGTTATTTGGATTTCCTGATACGCGCTTTAGTAATGTTGGCTCATAGGCTTG
>JABDGQ010000015.1:0-4352 GCA_013285965.1 Chlamydiota bacterium | reverse complement strand
TTCATTGAAGATAATCTAGACAGCCAAGTACGCAAGCTTTTAACGTTATTTGGATTTCCTGATACGCGCTTTAGTAATGTTGGCTCATAGGCTTGGTTAACTTTTTGAAAGAGTTCTTTTAACAAGCCTTCTGCACTACGCTCATCTACCACACCTCTTGCTTCCATAGAATAACTAAAAGCAGGTCCACCATAGCCGAGCTGACCAGTAGCTTGCCTTAAATTACTCAATACGGTTTCCGATAAGTCGCAACCTGTTAAATTCACTGTACATCTTTGAGGTAATCTTAAAATTTCAGCAGGAAGACCTGTTAAAGATCTATTGTTCGTAAGATTTAATTGTTGCAAATTAGCCAGATTGCCAATTTCGGTTGGCAAAGCAGTCAACTGATTTCCAGAAAGATTTAATTGCTGCAAACCAGTCAGCCTACATATTTCGACTGACAAAGTAGTCAATCTATTTCCATAAAGATTTAATTCTCGCAAATTAGTCAAGTTGTCAATTTCAGCTGGCAAATCAGTTATACGATTGGAAGAAAGTTCTAATTTACTTAACATGTTTAGATTGCCAATTTCGGTTGGCAAAGTAGTCAACGCATTTCCAAAAAGATCTAATTCACTTAACATAGTCAGCTTACCAATTTCGGTTGGCAAAGCAGTCAACTGATTTTCATAAAGATTTAATTGTTTCAAATTAGTCAGATTGCCAATTTCGGTTGGCAAAGCAGTCAACTGATTTCCAGCAAGATATAATTCTCGCAAATTAGTCAGCTTACCAATTTCGGTTGGCAAAGTAGTCAACTGATTTCTATAAAGACTTAATTCTAGCAAATTAGTCAAGTTTTCAATTTCAGCTGGCAAATCAGTTATACGATTGGAAGAAAGTTGTAATTTACTTAACATGTTTAGATTGCCAATTTTGACTGGCAAAGTAGTCAATTCATTTGTAATAAGATTTAATTCTAGCAAATTAATCAGATTGCCAATTTGAGCTGGCAAAGCAGTTATACGATTGTAAGAAAGTTGTAATTTACTTAACATAATTAGATTGCCAATTTCGGCTGGCAAAGCAGTCAACTGATTTCCATGAAGATTTAATTCTCGCAAATCAATCAGATTGCCAACTTCGGCTGGCAAAGTGGTCAATCTATTATTATTAAGATTTAATTCTCGCAAATTAATCATATTGCCAATTTCAGGTGGCAAAGTAGTCAATTTATTTTTAGAAAGATCTAGTGTCTTAAGGCGGGAAAAAGCCGGATGTATAAATATAATAATCGGTATTTTATTTAAGGAAAGATTATGAAGTGAAAATGAATCATGCTCAGGCCTCCTAATAAAATCTAAAATCTTCGTGATCATTTTCTGATCAAAACCTTCGGCTCTTAAATTTTTTATCACCTGTTCATCAATGAAACTGTCGATTATGTGAGTGTCGCAAGTTTTAAGTTTGGCAAAAAAATTATATTTATCCAAACCAAGTTCATTAATCAGAATATTCAAGCCCAGCCAATAAGCACATTTAACAGGCCAAGCATTATTGTGTTTATCAATCCTTGTTTTAATAAATTTCAAGTTATGTTGTAGTGCATCATATTGCATCTCATTAGGTTTAATCTCATTAAATTTATCAAAGACACTTTTTGCCACAAAGCTAGTAAGCTCCAATATGCCAATTTCTTTACTGTTACCAATAATTAGTTCATTATCTTTGATATTAAAAAACTGATCACCTCTAATTCTTTCGTTTATCAAACTATTCATATAAAAATCTCACTGCTATTGTATTTATTATAAATAAATCACTACTATTGGATAAATTGTAAAATATAACTTCAAATAAATCAAATTAAATTAACTAAATAGTATTTATAAAATTTTTAATTAGGATTTTTGACAAAATTCAAAAAGCAAAGAATTGTCGGATTGGAAGCAAACCTTTCTGACAGTCTCGTCTTGAAATGTGAAGAGCTTAAGCTCCTAATGCCTTCTTAGTCAAAGCCAGCATGCCATCATTAAAAGTCTTCCCTATAGCTTCGTAATCAGGATCATCAAAACTTTCGGCTCTTCCTTTTTCTTTAACAATCTCTTGATATTGAGTACTATAGTTTTTAGCTAATGCAGCTAACCAAAACTCATTTTTACTGAGGAAGCCATAGAATACTTCCTTATTGCTAATAGTACGATTCACATAATCAAAGGCAACCTTCAAGTCGTTCTCTGTTAGAGCACTACAGCGAAAATAAAGCATCTCTTTAATATCGATTGGTAATTGGAGCTTATCTTTTAACATCACGGGATAACCTAAATAGACCTCCACTTCATCAAATAATCTAAGTGTAGGTACTTTTTGACGAGCACATTGCTCTAAAAGGTCCATCGCCCACACCCCTCTTTTTAAGAACTCAGCTAATGCCTTTATTTCCATTGGTTTTGTTAATTGATAAGCCACCCCTAAGTTTATTACTGAGAGAGCCATTCGATCACCACAGGTGTCAGCAGCTCCATTGATAATGGCATAAAATTTATCGCTAAAATTTTTATCCTCTATCGCTAAATTTAAAAAATTTAAAATTTTAGTAGGTAGCCAAGGTTGCTCTGATTGATAGTCTTTCATTGAAGATAATCTAGAAAGCCAAGTACGCAAGCTTTTAACGTTTTCTCCACTTGTATTTTCTGATATGTGCTTTAGTAATGTTGGATCATAGGCTTGGTTAACTTTTTGAAAGAGTTCTTTTAACAACTCTTCCGCAGTGCGCTCATCTACCTCCACTATTTCTTCCATAGAATAACTAAAAGCAGGTCCATAATAGTCGGGCTGACTAGTAGCTTGCCTTAAATTGCTCAATACGGTTTGTGATAAGTCGCAGCCTGTTAGTTCCACTGTACATGTTTGAGGTAATCTTAAAATTTCAGTAGGAAGACCTGTTAAAGATCTATTGCCTGTAAGATATAATTTTTGCAAATTTCTCAGCCTACATATTTCTACTGGCAAAGCAGTCAACTGATTTCCATAAAGACTTAATTCTCGCAAATTAGCCAAATTGCCAATTTCGATTGGCAAAGTAGTCAACTGATTTCCAGAAAGACTTAATGTCTGCAAATTAGTCAGATTGCCAATCTCGGCTGGCAAAGTAGTCAACTGATTTCCAGAAAGACATAATTGTTGCAAATTAGTCAGCTTGCCGATTTCGGCTGACAAAGTAGTCAATTTATTTGATCCAAGGCTTAACTGCTGCAAATTTGTCAGATTGCCAATTTCGGCTGGCAAAGTAGTCAACCGATTTCTAGAAAGATTTAATTTTCGCAAATTAGTCAGATTGCCAATTTCGGCGGGCAAATTAGTAAATTTATTTCTACTAAGATCTAATTGCTGCAAATTTGTCAACTTACCAATTTCAGCTGGCAAAGTAGTCAACTGATTTCCACTAAGATTTAATTGCTGCAAATTTGTCAACTTACCAATTTCAGCTGGCAAAGTAATCAAATGATTTTCAGAAAAATCTAGTTTCTTAAGGCGGGAAAAAGCTGGATGTGTAAATATGATGGTCGGTATTTTAGTTAAAAAAGGATTATCAAGTGAAAGGGAATCTTGCTCAGGGTTCTTAATAAAATCTAAAATCCTCGTGATTACTTCCTCATGAAAACCTTCGGCTATTAAATTTTTTATCACCTGCTCATCAATGAAACTGTCGATTATGTAAGTGTCGCAAGTTTTAAGATTGGCAAAAAAAACTATATTTATCCAGGCCAAGTCCATTAATCAGGATATTCAAACCCAGCCAATAAGCGCATTTAACAGGCCAAGCATTATTGTGTTTATCGATCTTTGTTTTAATAAATTTTAAGTTATGTTGTAGTGCACCGTATTGCATCTCATTAGGTTTAATCTCATTAAATTTATCAAAGACACTTTTTGCCACAAAGTTAGTAAGCTCCAATATGCCAATTTCTTTGCTGCTACCAATAGTTAGTTCATTACCTTCGATATTAAAAAATTGGTTATCTTCAATCTTTTTGTTTATCAAACTATTCATATAAAAATCTCACTGCTATTGTATTTATTATAAATAAATCACTACTATTGGATAAATTATAAAATATAACTTCAAATAAATCAAATCAAATTAACTAAATAGTATTTATAAAATTTTTAATTAGTATTTTTTGATTAAATTCAAAAAGCAAAGAGTTGTCAGATTAGAAACAAATCTTTCTGAGATTCTCGTCTTGAAATGTGAAGAGCTTAAGCTCCTAAGGCCATCTTAGTCAAAGCCAGCATGCCATCAATAAAACTCTTCCCTATAGCTTCGTAATCAGCATCTTCAAGATCCTCCGCAGTCTCTTTTTGGT
>JABDGQ010000014.1 GCA_013285965.1 Chlamydiota bacterium | reverse complement strand
GATTTACGATTTATAAACATGAAATAGGGACACTCATGGAACACTGAGAAAAAATCCCATCATTTTGGAGGAAAAGAGTATAAATGAATATGAAGTTAAGAGAGAAAAAGTGTTGGGAGAAGCTAATTAATGCTGTCCCACTAGCGTCCCATGATGGGAATTAAGCTAACAAGACTATTTGATGAAATATGTTCTAGAAAGTGATTTGGGGGCGGTTGGACTCGAACCAACGGAGACGTGAGTCGAGGGATTTACAGTCCCTTGCAATTGCCACTATGCGACACCCCCAAAAAAATATGCTGGCAGTAGGAATTGAACCCACAACCGTCCGATTACAAGTCGGGTGCTCTACCAATTGAGCTATGCCAGCATGAAGAAAGTGTTTTATAACAGAAATCTTCTTTTTTATACAACAAATTAAAAAAAACAAGTCGCAGATATAACTGCATAAGCAATGCTTGCACATTTTATGGACAAAAAATGGGTGAAAAATGCTCACCCTAGCTTAAAACTTAATAGAACTATCTAAAAAGCTCATAAAGGCTTTTTCTATACTTTTTTTTGTTTTGTGAAATGATTTTAGTAGATAAAAATAGATGATATGCTAAAATGAGGCTGTACATTTTATTGAGGTGATTTCACGGTTAAATGATTTACACCCTTTACGCATGCAGTGATGTCGCGCAAAGAGGTTCATATGTATACTTTTGAGGCTTGTAAAAATGTTGTTAGCCATCCAGGCTAATGGCATAAGCTAGATTCAATTCTTTTGATCTCAAATAGAGATACCTTTGTTTCCCCAATGCTCTTTACACTATGCGTAAAGCATATTACCGCAGTGTATGCACAATTTGTTTTTATTTGGCAGCGAGGGGAACCAAATAAAAACGCATTAGACCCCTTGTTAACTTATATTCTATGGAGAATTTTATGAAGAAAATATTTGTTGGTAACCTATCTTGGAAAACAACAGAAGAGCAATTGAAAGCTCATTTTGAGCAATATGGTCAAGTTATCAGCGCCAAGATTGTTATCGATCAAATGACAGGAAAATCTAAAGGTTTTGGATTTGTCGAAATGGCTGAAGCCGATGCAGCTGCTACAGCTATCCGTGAACTAAACGGTAAAACCTTAGTGGACCGACCTCTTCGTATCAGCTTAGCTCAAGAAAGAGATCGCAATACTGAAAGAAGAGAACCACGCGAAAGCTACGGATCAGGTCGTTCTAATTACCGCGGCTCTTTATAATCTTCATTAATCGATGATACGCAAGAGCAAGGGTTTGATTATACCCTTGCTCTATCATTTCATCTAATCTGTTTGTTCCATATACTACAGTTGCTCTAAAATCATACAGCGCAGCGCCTCTATCCAACTTGGATGGCTATTTAACCCCTCCACCAATTTCAACTCTTTACCGCCCCATTCTTTAAACAAGTGTGCATATTCTATTTCTATTTCACAGGTCGTTTCTAAACAATCACAGGTAAAAGAAGGACTAAACACTAATATGCGCTTATCCCCTCTGGCAGCACATTGCTGCAACACCTCACTTATATATGGGCGGATCCAAGGTTTTTTACCCAATCGCGATTGAAAACATATGGTATAGTGTGATGCTTGCAAATCTAATTGCTCCGCTATTTTTTGAGCTGTGGCGTTACACTGTGCTTTGTAACACAAAAAATTACTCACTGAACGTTTTTGACAACACCCTTCCTTCAAACAATTTTTTGATGAATCCGCTTTTTCTATGTGACTTTCCGGTAAGCCATGAAAGCTGAAAAGGATATGGTCATAACGATCTTGCACATAAGATTTGCCTCGTTCCACAAAAGCATTAATAAAACCATCGTGGGTACAGTATTCATTAATGAATACTAATCGAGGCAATACCGCCCAATTTTTTAAATATTGCATCACACATTGATGTACCGAACCCGTAGTGGCAGAAGCATATTGTGGAAATAAGGGCAGAATTATCAAATTAGTAAGATGTTGACTTTGCAAAAGATCTAAAGTATGAGCAATCGAAGGATTTTGATAACGCATAGCAAGCTCTATGCAAAAATCTGATCCCAACAAATTTTGCAATTCTTTTTGCACAGCACGCCCGTGCACGATAATAGGAGAGCCTTCTTTTGTCCATAATTGTTTATACTGAGCGGCAGATTGACGATAACGAGCTGGAACTATCAGCCCACGCACCAAACATTGACGCTTGAGCCATGGTAAATCCATTACACGTGCATCGGTCAAAAATTCATTTAAAAAAGTAAAAACATCAGCAGGATTGGGAGAGCGCGGTGTCCCCAAATTGACCAATAATACACCAGTTTTTGCCATTTTTTATACTTGCGGATTAAGCCGTTCTTGAATGTGCATATGTTGTGCAAATACGTGATTAATTAATGCTACATCTACTTGTAAAGGGAAATCCACACTGTGATGCTTATCTATATAATTTGACACGTACGCTTTCATTTTGTTGTTACATATCTTATATAAAAGATACATTTTTTGCTCAGCTTCACTCAAGGTAACATTTTTAGCTAATGCATGCGACAAATTAAAATAAGTAATTTTTAAAGTGTGACATTGACTTAGCAGGTCATTAATTCGTGCTACCGTTATTTTTTGACGAGCCAATTCTTCTTCCAATTCATTAATTTGTCTATTAATCTTATTGTTTAATGCTATTTGATTCTCATCGGCAAGACTAATAACACTTCTATTTAATCTACTAATTTGACAATTTTTGCTAGCCTGCAGTTTTTGCAATTGGATTGAAAAAGTAGATTCATAGCTAAATTTACACAAGCCAATGGCTACAGCTAGTAAGCGCATAGCTTTAGAATTAACACCATTTTTTGTCAAAAAAGATTTATTTTCTTTGCAAATTTCAAGTATGCGCGCTATAGCTTCTGCACAAATAGGTATCTGGCCACCTTCTCGTTTTATTAATTCATTTAATACTAGTTCAACGTGTTCATCCTCACTACCAATTTGAATTGCGCTGCTAGATCTACTACTCTTATTAGCTTGGTTAAAAGACTGATTATGTGAGACATCCATTTCATTTAGTAAAATTGGAAAAAAACGTCGCTCAAACGAACCATCAGTATCTGTCTTCAACATGGCTTGATAATTATCAATCGTCATAGTGGCCAAAAAGCGCGGACGCTCTAATTCATCGGTCAAAAAATTAGCTTTCAATGCTCCATAAGCATCACTTTTTCGCAATAATTCATAAATATCATCAAAAACAAGGCATAGGCCATTTTCATGTCCACGTGTTTGTTCACGCAAACTGGCTAGCAATTCACCACAACCAAATGACATGCTTGAGGTCATAGCCATGCAATCTAATTCATGAAAATCCATATCGGCAATTAATTTAGGTAAACAACCTTCATTTTTTAGTTGTACTAAATACTTAACCAAGCTGGTTTTTCCTTCACCAGAAGGGCCAATAATAACAGGATTTAATCCCATTAATAATGCGGCAATAATATCTTTGATGGCCTTAGGTTGCCCTATTTTAGTTTCTTTACCATCCACCCTATTGCAACCAACTAAAACATATGGTCGCGGATTAACTGTTTTAAAAAAAATAAAGGCCACTCCGCTTGTAAAAATAGCACTCACACCTATCAAATATACACGTGCTGTTACCACAAACATAGATTGTATAGTTTGTGCTAGGTGATAAGGTATTTTAAAAAATTTGTAAATTACATCTAGTAACACATTTTTGTCCCACAAACTCATATATCTTTTGGGGGCATTTAATAAATCAAAAGCACCAAGAAAAATATTTAATAATGAAGGAATAAATTGCAGCGGTGCCTGGAAAACTTTTTTTAAATTATTTTCAATCGTTTCCAATAGGCCGTAGGATGTGGATTCTTCCAAAGGCAGTTGATATAAGTTGCTACTTTTTTTGGCATCAGTGGATAAGTTCTCTAATTGACTAATAGTCTTTAAATTAGTTAGATCAGCAATGGCTATCATAAAAGCAAATATATCAGCAGCATGTTCTTGCATACCCCATTGCAATAATTCTTCAAAAAATTGCGCATCTGGTACAAAATTTTGTTGCTGCATTAACTGTATTAATTTATCAGGGTTATTTTTAAAAAAAGCAAATTGCTCTGGTTGCTTAATCTGCTCTAATATATTGATTAAAGGTTTGTTATGAAAATCAAAAAGAGAATTTGAACCCGCTGTTACCACTTGCATAAAAAACCTCTAAATAAATTAGTAAAGTAATAAATAAATTAATTGTTTGATTAGCTTTGTTACAAAAATCAACCGCACAAATATATACTACAAATGTAGCCTTGATTCAATCTATTAATCTTATAAAAAAAAGAAATTAAAAAATTAGTTTGAAATATTTGTGAATATAAATTAACATTGCACCTCAGCTTATAGTTTGTATAAGGAGATTCAAATTAATGCAGCGAACCGACAATGAAGCGTTTAAAATATTCAGTGCAATTTGTTTGATTGCAGGTACCTGCATTGGTGGGGGTATGTTAGCACTGCCAATCACAGCCGGTATTAGCGGTTTTTTGCCTTCGACTTTTATAATGGTGATTTGTTGGTGTGCTATGACCGCTTCAGCCCTTTTACTTTTAGAAGTTAATTTATGGATGCATGCAGGGGCGCATATCCTCACTATGTCTTCGGCAATTTTGGGACCCATTGGAAAAATCATTACATGGGTTGTCTATTTATTTATTTGCTATGCATCTATTGTTGCCTATGCAGCTGCGGGGGGTGTTTTAATTGGCTATGCTTTTGCCAAGTGGTTTGGCATTACGATTGCTAAGACCTGGGGAAGCTTTCTTTTTATTTTTTTATTAGGAATAGTTATCACTTGTGGTAATCGTTTAGTCAGTAGAGTAAATAGCACCTTATTTATTGCTATGATTGCCGCCTATATAGCATTGATAGCGGCTGGCATTCCAGAGATCAAAAATGAATTTTTATACCATCAAAAGTGGTCTTTGTCCTACTTAGCCATACCATTGTTTCTGACCTCTTTTAGTTTTCAAACTATGCTACCAAGCTTAACACCATACTTAAAGCGTAATAGCAAAGCTTTATGCATAGCCATTATTGGTGGAACAACACTTACCTTTATTGTTTATTTATTCTGGCAAGGGGTCATATTGGGGATTATCCCTCTTACCGGTCCGCATAGTTTAATAGAAGCCTTGGAGTCAGATACGGCCGTTACTCAATTTATGCAAGCCCATGTCTCTAATCAATGGTTGGCAATGGTGGGCGAATATTTCACTTTTTTTGCTTTAGCAACTTCATTTTTAGGAATGACATTGGGACTATTTGATTTCCTTGGCGATAGTCTCAAGATCGATAGTCACGGCAAAGGAAAAATCATTTTAGGGGCCTTAATCATTGTTCCTACAGCCTTCTTTTTGGCACAATTTGAACGCGTATTTGTAAATGCTCTAGATATTTCTGGGGGATTAGGAGATACCATTATTAATGGCATTATACCGGTGTTAATGGTCTGGATAGGGCGTTATAAGCTTAAATTCCCTGACGAATTTCGTATTTGGGGTGGTAAACCTTTATTAGTGGGATTATTGGTTTTTTTTGGCGGAGTATTGATTTTAGCTATTTTAATACAAACTGGACAAATATGTTCTGTATTGCAAGCATGTAAAGCTGAAGCTTAAATCTTAAATTTACTAAACTACAGGTATTATTTTTAGATGAGTACTCAATACAAAAAAGAATCGTGGTTTACACGCTTATCATTAGCTATTAAAGCTTTTATTAAAGCATTTAAAGAACCTCAGCAAGCACATATTTTTTTAACGCAAGTGCCAACAACGACTAAAGGTGTTCGTACACCAGATCAATCGCATTTGCGCTTAATTTTTCAAATGCAACAAGCTGGCCGCTTTATCGATTTTATTAAAGAAGATCTAACCCCTTTTTCTGATGCGCAAGTTGGTGCAGTAGCACGCAAAATACATCAAGATTGTGGAAAGATTATCGAAGATTTAATCACTATTCGCCCTTTAAGAGATGAACCTGAAGGCTCAACAATTCAGGTTCCTAGAGGTTACCAAGCAGAAGAAATCAAAGTTTTCGGTAATGTCAAAGGCACACCACCATTTAACGGTTCTCTGATGCACAGAGGTTGGAAAGCACATAAACTTTCTCTGCCAAAAGTAATGCAAGAAGGTAATGCACAGATTATTTGCCCTGCCGAAGTAGAAATTAAAAACTCACCTTACTAATCTGAACAAGTAATTTTTGACATGGCCTAGCAATAGACTACGCATAAAGACTAAAAGCATTCTTCAAATTATGCTTAAGGTGAGTTAAGAAGGATAAAATACATGGAAACCCTTTCATACATCATTGGCATTGATTTAGGAACTACTAATTGCACACTCTCTTATGCCACCAACACAGAGAGGCTAGAGGCATCATCTATAGAGCTGTGTAATATTCCACAAATTAGCGGGCAACAATTTGATGACAAAAAATTTATATTACCCTCATTTATTTATTATCCTTTAGCAGAAGAGCTCAAGACTAAAACAAAAGAGTTGCCGTGGCAAAGTGAGCAGTCGTATGTAATTGGCGAATATGCACGCCAAAGAGGTGCACAGCAACCTAATCGCCTCATTTCTTCGGCTAAATCGTGGTTGTGTCACAGTGGTGTTGATCGGCGCAGTAAACTTCTCCCACTCACAGCCGAAGATCCATCTTTGCAGATGAGCCCAATGCACTCTTGCGGAGAACTTTTAAAACATTTGCAAGCGGCATGGGATCATGCTATGCCTGAGAGCCCATTTATAAAACAGCAGGTATTGATTACAGTACCAGCTTCTTTTGATCCAAGTGCAAGACAATTAGTACAAGAAGCTGCACGCTATGCCAATTATCCAGAAGTCATTTTATTAGAGGAGCCACAAGCTGCTTTTTATGCTTGGCTACAAACACATGAAACTGACTGGCGCACGTACTTACAAGTGGGAGATGTTGTCCTTGTAATAGATATTGGAGGGGGTACTACCGATTTTAGTCTAATTAGTGTGCAAGAAGATAAAGGCTCCTTACAGCTTCAAAGATTGGCTGTTGGCGATCATTTATTACTTGGTGGCGACAATCTTGATTTAGCTTTAGCCTATCTATGTAAGCAAAAACTAGAAGAACAAAATAGAGTAACAATCGATAGCTGGCAACTGCAAGAGCTAATACATCAATGTCGAGATGCAAAAGAGCGTTTGCTTAGTACAGAACCACCGGATAATGTGGAAATCACTCTCTTGGGGAGAAGTAGCCGTCTTATGGCTAATGTTTTGCATACACAACTAACGTATGCTGAAGTTTACGCCACTTTGATAGAGGGTTTTATTCCATTAGTCTCCCCTGAGATAAGATCCAAAACACAAAAAAGAATGGGCATGCAGCAAATCGGCCTCCCCTATGCTCAGGATGCACGGATTGCCTGCCAGCTGGCTAAATTTTTATCATTGAGTGGAGAAACAGACACTGCGGATATGGAAAAATTTATGTTGCCCACTAAAGTTCTTTTCAACGGCGGCACATTTAAGGCTGCCGCTTTACGAGAGCGACTTTTAACACTGCTTAATAATTGGGCCCAAATTCTTCACTCCCCAAAAGTCAAAGAATTAAGTGGAGCTGATTATGACTATGCTGTTAGCCGCGGTGCAGTCTATTATGGCATAGCACGACAGGGTACTGGTATTCGCATACGCAGCGGTACTAGCCGTAGTTATTTTTTAGGGGTTGAAGAAGCGATGCCCGCTGTACCCTCAATACAACCGACTCTTCGTGCTGTATGCATAGTCCCCTTTGGCATGGAAGAGGGTGAAGAGCGGACACTTGAAAAACAAAAATTTGCTTTAGTGGTGGGAGAATCGGCCACTTTTCGTTTCTTTAGTCGAGGAACAGCTTTACTTTCTGACGGTACTTCTCCAGAAGTCGGCTGTGTTGTGCATAATTATAAACAAGAATTAACTGAGTTATCACCTATTGAAGCTCTTCTAGACAAACAAGAGATCGAAGGTAAAACAGTATGGGTTCATCTTACCTCAAAAGTCACAGAATTAGGAGCTTTAGAACTCTGGTGTGTGGCAGATGATGGTCGACGCTGGAAATTAGAGTTTGAGATTCGCCAATAAATTTTTCTTAGGTAGTACCAGTTATTTTTCATAAATTTAAGCATATTAGACTTATCTCGAAAGAAGTCTATTTCGCGGCTTTAAAAACAAGTAAATATTTTATTAATTAAATTGTTGTTAATATTTATTTTATTTTCAGCCTATTATACTTCTATTGATAAATATGTTTAATTAGTGCTATAATTAGGTTTTTAAGAGAATATTTATTAGGGAGTGCTTTTATATGATTTCAAATTGTATAGGTTATATAAGAGATTCGCTTGTATCAATTTTTACCACTATTAAAACGTGGTTTGGACATATCGTTTCTCACCAGCAGCAAAACACACCTGATATAGAAAAAGTTAACCAAGTCTCAGATAAAGCATTAGCTAAACTTAAAGAACTTTACAATCTAGTTAATAATAATGAATTAAATTTAGAAAATATAAACATGAGTACAGAATTGATTGGTGCAATTGAGCGTACTTATAAAGTTTTTACAGAAAATTTTACAGATAAATGTCTAGAAATCAATCAACTCCATCTCGACTATAACCATGGTAAGTTGAATAACTTTAAATTACTTTATGATAGAGTGATTGAGCTTGTAAAAGAAATAGAGATCGATGCGGCAGTTTATCATAAAATGTTAAATGCTTTGCAAAATGCTTATAATGAACTAGGGAATGAGGATCTGATTACCAAAAATCAGCTCGAAAAACTAATAAAATTGTTAAAAAATGAGTGTGCCTCAGCTAATATTATGATAAACAGCACTGTCATTAGCGAATTTCAAAATAAAGAATTGATAATTAATCCCGCTGGTGCCTTGGAGCAACTCAATCCTCTTTTTGCTGATCAAAATCATACCCAAAACCAGCCAACTTTTAGCGCTATAGTAAAACAAATAGAAGAGACATTTGCAGCCATTACAAAAAAAATGGCTAGTTATGAAAACGAAGGTTCATTTACTAAAGAATATAAGAAAAAAACAAAAAGATCTTCTGATTATCGAGAATTTGAATCTGAAAGAGCGCAAGCAAAATTGGAGACACATAGACTGATGAAGCAGATGATCGTAGGATTAAAAAATATCATTGCATTCTATGCGATCAAATATCCACAAGAAACTACCCTTATACAACAATTAAAGGATTTAATACCTAAACCTAATCCCGTTATCGAGCAAGCAGTCGTTCAAATGCAAGAGATTTACAACAATCTTCCATCTGTCGAAGAACAATTAAATTTAGATGACATAGCTACACCTATAGATTTAGTAACATTGGTAGGAGATGCTTGCCAAGTTTTTGCTGCGCAATTAATGAAAAAATGCGAAGAATTAAATAAAATGAATGAAGTTTTCAATGATCAGGCATTTGGAAATTTTAAAGTTTTTTTTGAAAAACTGACCACTCTAAAAGAACAAATCAATGTTGATGCTAAAGTTTATCATCAGATGATACACAACCTCAAAGAAATACATAATGGTCTTGGAAATGATGACCATGCTATCAAAAATCAAATTGCCCAAGCCTTATCTTTAGTACTAAGCGAACGCGAAAAAATGATCCAGGAGCAAGCATCAGCGCATCGCAATCTAAAAATCAATATCGCTGAGATTAGCGGTTATCGAAATGATAGTGGACGTAAACTGATTATAAATTGTTGTGATGCGCTATCGCAAACAAACAGTTTGTTTGATGCAGCCAGCCTCGCTGAAAATGAATCGACGTTTGAGGATGTAGTAGAGAAAATCGAACAAACTTTTGCTACTGTAGCACGTAAAATAGCTGTTCTTGAAAGTGATAGTAGGCAAAAAATAAGAAGAATGCAACAAACAGAACTTCTTGAAGAATTGGAATCTAATAGAGAGCAACTAAAGACAGAGCTCTATGCTCAAATGGATCAAATGCAACATGGATTAGAAAAGATCATTGCCGCTTATCAGCAAGAATTTGCCCAATCAGCCCTTTTGCAGCGGCTTAGGGCATTAAAAACTTAGGTAAACAACTAAAAATAACCCTAAGTTTCTAATTTTTTACCCTTTTGACTAAAGTAAAAAAGCAAAAAAATTAGAAACTAGAATTGAATATTCTCATTCCCCCCCAAAAAAGTCTATTTAGGCTGCTAACCTGCATTTTGAGTTTTAAATAATTCAAAAAGTAAGTTAGCATAATCTTAAAAACATGAGTTTTTTTAGCTATGCAACTTAATTCTTATTTTTATGCCGGAAAAAATATGATAATTAAATGGATTTGGTCGTTGAAGTTATTTATAAGTTATTGTGTATTTGCCCAGTGTAGTGTATTTGCGCAAGATTTATATTTGCGCGATAATCTATATAAAGCTAATCCCGGTGATTATATTGTTATTGCTTTCAATAATACCAATACCGTTATGCACATTCGTCAACAACGCGATAATTTATTGACCGTTGAGGAAATTTCGACTCCAGAGATTAAACGGTCTGCTGATTTTAGCTGGAAAGAGTGGGTGCGTCTGAATGCACCGGGCCATACGAATTGGGTGATGTATGAGATTGACTTAAAAACAGCTAAAATGATTCGCTACTATTCTTTTAGTAAACAAAATTGGTATGAAATTCCTGACAATGATAATTTTCTATCAAAATTACTTAACCTTAAATTGATCAAAATACCAGAAAACATGCGCAAAAAAATAGGTCCTAAAGTTGATAATGAGTTTGATATGCGTGCAATTTGGCAGCCACAAATGATTGTAGAAGGATCGCGTATTCCTGGCACACTCTTTGATGCCTGGCGTACCAAATGGCCTCGCGATGCAAGCGAGTTATCTGGAAAAACTATTGAAATTTATACACCACAATCTGGAAATGCTTATTTTCCCCATTGGCTACAAATTCATGGAGTACTTGGCAAAGCTAAAATTCGCGTTATCGACTCAGGGAGCGGTTTATCTTCACCTAAACCACCTTTACCAAACGAGCACAAGCAAGAGCTATGAGAGCATATCAATGCCAAAAGTTAAAAAAATTTTAATAAAAAGTTAAATAAGGTTGTTATGGCGCAAATCAAAATTAAAGAAGGTCTTGACATTCCTATTAAAGGACAACCAACTAAATGGGGCAATCCAGTAGAGTTATCAAAGCCTCGTTATATTAGCTTAAATTTACGCCATTTCAGTGAGGTAGCCTTTAAATTATTAGTTCGCTTGGAAGACAAAGTTCAGTTAGGGCAGCCGCTGTTAGAAGATCAGGCTCTTCCAGGTCGTTTTTTAGTCTCCCCAGCCTGCGGAATTGTGCACGAGATTCGCCGCGGCGTTAAACGAAGACTATTAGATATTGTTATTGAGGTTGCTTCTCAAGAGGAAATTATGGAATTTCCAAAAATTTCCTTACAAAACATCTCCAATACCGATTTACTTGACCATCTAAAACGGGGCGGTTTATTTGCCCATATTAGACAACGGCCCTTCAACTCGTTGGCAAATAGTGCTAAACAACCCCGCTCTATCTTTATAAAAGCAATTGAATCGGCACCATTAACCCCTCCTGCAGAGCTGCAAGTTCTTGGATATGAAAAAGAATTTCAAGTAGGGCTGGATGCTTTAGCTAAATTGTCTAATGGCAATGTTCACTTGGTATGTCGCAGCCATACAGATAATCAAGCATTTATTAACGCTAAAAATGTGCACATTCACACAGCTGAAGGCATGCACCCTATCGCTAATCATTCACTGCATATTCAAAAAATAGATCCAATTAAATCCGCTGATGATATTGTCTGGACATTAACGGCGCGTGATGTTGTAGCGATTGGATATTTTTTAACACATGGTAAATATTTTGTTTCTCAGGTAATCAGCATTGCCGGTCCCGCTATTTTAGAAAATAAAATTGGCTATTATCGCACTCGTCAAGGTTACCCAATATCTGATTTAATGAACGGCAGAATTCAACAAGGACACGTACGATTACTTTCTGGCGACCCTCTTACAGGATTACAAGTAAACGACGCTGACTTTATGGCATTTAATGATGTCGTTTTTTGCGCTATTGAAGAAAATCAATCTCGTGAATTTTTACATTTTTTCCGTTTAGGCAAAAATAAATATACCTCTAGCGGTGCCTATCTCTCAGGTCATGAACACAATGATAAAACTTATGATTTTACTACCAATCAACATGGTGAAAAAAGGGCCTTTATAGATGGATCAATATATGATCAATATATGCCACTTTCCGTGCCTACTATGTTACTAGTAAAAGCAATATTGGCTGAGGATTATGATCTTGCAATACAATTAGGGTTGCTAGAAGTTGCAAGTGAAGATTTTGCTCTGCCAAGCTTTGTATGTCCTTCTAAAATTGAAATGATAGATATTGTGAAAAATTGTCTACACAGACATATTAACGAGCTATTGAAATAGTTCTCTTTTTAACTCACCTTACCGCATAATTTGAAGAGAGGTCTAATAAACTAAAAATGAACTATCATGCCTGTACAAAGGGTGATGTGCAAAATTGGCAGCTTTGGAATAGGCAAGGCTTTTTTCCAGGTTTAGATGAATCAGAGGCTCAATTTGTTGCTCGAATAGATTATTGCCTGCATTTAAAAAAAAATTTAGATTTTGCAGAGATACCAGTATTGTTTGAGAATAAAAATGAATTAAGTCCTCATCTGCTACAGGAAGCCTGGTCAGTAACTGAAAAATTGTATGGCATTTACCCCCAGTGGGTCCTCGTTTGCTGCAGCAATTATCAACTGATGCCCTGGCACGGTGGTTGTGCATGGATTTTTAAAACAAGTGATAGTGCACCATTAGCTGCTTTTATTCAATTAAGGGGTTCTTTTTACAAAAGATCTAATTATTTGGGTATCTATAATCGCACCGAAATAGTCACTCATGAATTAGCACATATTGGTCGTATGGCCTACCCAGAATCTAAATTCGAAGAATTATTTGCCTATCAAACTTCCAAAAAATGGTGGCGTCAAGCTTTAGGTCCCATTGTGGAATCTGCAAGAGAAAGTGTCTTTTTTATAATTACATTGAGTGCATTGGTCGGCGTAGATCTTTTTTTATTCATATCACTGGAATATTTAGATTTTTGGCATCTCTTCATATGGCTGCATAGCATCCCTTTTTTATTAATTACCTTGGCCGGTGTGCGCCTTGCTTATCGCCATTATACATACAAAAAATGTCTATATAAATTGAACTTATTATTAGAGGATAAGAAAAAGGCCAAACATTTATTATATCGTTTAAGCGATGCAGAGATAGTGAAATTTTCACATCTATCACCACAGGCAATACGCACTTATATAAACAATGCATCTCTAAAATCTTTTAGATGGCACTTTTTTCAAGCCATTTATTTGGTTTGACTTTTTATTAATGCGTATTTAAACTGACGTAAGCTTTTTAAGCCGTTTTGTAGAAAAATGTAATCATTAATCAATAGACTTCTGGCATAACTGGCTTTACTTGTAAAAATCGATGTTTTTTGAATAGATTTATTTATAAATTTTTAAGGCATATGTAAGCATATGGCTGAAAAAAATTTAGCATTAAAGATGTCAAAAAGTCAATTTTGACAGGCAAATGCAACCATGTAAGAAGTCTAGAATAAATCATGGAGCTATTTATGTTAAACAAACTCTTAGCATTTTTATTTTTAGCAACAGCTAGTTCTTTTGCTTTACAAGCAGAAGAAACACAAACAGAGAAAAGCGAAGAACTTCTGTTAGTTTGCGAAGAAAATAAACCAGAACAAGCTGATTCTATTTCTGAATCTGACAATGCTGTAGCTTGCGAACAACCTTCTAAAGATGAAAATGAAAGCCAATTATTGGCATGTAAAGATTGTTAATTGATTGCTGAGCTTAATAGTTTTCTGGTAACGCAATGCTTTGATTTATGAAATTCACTCCCTTATTGATAAATTTTTGTTAATTATAAAACTTTTTTATTGACAAACGATGTGCGAACAGTGAATAGATAGTGTGTGTTCATCAAAAACACTTGATGGATTAGTTGTTGAGCTTGGGATAAAAAAAATGGATTTTATTTTAAAGCAGCGCAACGAAACATTAAAAAATCACCTTTAAGGGGAGGTTATCATGGATAAGAAGCAACCACAAACTCCACAAAAGCCAGGTGCTAATCAAAAGCAGCAGCCAACTAAGTCTAATAATGCTCCATCATCAAAAGCCAATACCAACAAAAAAAGTTGATTTAAGGCTTTGTTGATAAAAAATTAAGACGTTGAAGCTTTTGTAAAATTCCGTTGAATTCTACAAAAGCTTCTTAAATTTTTTTGTAAATTATTATTGAAGGCAAGGAATGTCTGTGAATACTTTGACAAATTCCTTAGCAGCACCTTACGGCAATGATAATGCCATTCTGTTACAATTAGCTCTAGTAGCTTTTATTGAAAATTTCCAAGTTACTACCAAAATTAAATCTCTAACTACTAACGAAAATTGTTGCACAGATAATATTCTGCCTTTGTTTAATTTTTTGGTTAACGAGCACACTACTTTTCCAATTTTATTTTTTTCATCCATTAATCATAATAATTCACTAAAAAAATTAAAAATCTATTGCGAGCAAATTGTAAATAACATTGGATACGAAAACTTTGTTTATCAAAATCTCTATAATATAGTTTCTCAATTAGTGCTGTCTGTGTTACATATTATTGAATTATTCAAAGAAAAACAGCTATTAAAAAACTCGAAAATTAATTCATATGGGCAGACGGAATTTTCTTTATTTTGGAATTATTTTAATCAACTAACAATTTTTTTCCCTAAAATCTTTCATGGCTATTGGGATAATGAAAATGTGATTTTTTGTTTAATGAGACATAAAGAAATTTTAATAGAAATTTATGGCAAAGATTTTCTTAAGCAACATTTTGCATCCCCTTTTTCCATTCAGCAAATTCTGACATTATTACTTGAGCGCTATAGTAAAAGAGGATTTGAATCTGTATTGCCTAGCATACGCCAACACTGCAATTTTTAAAGTTATGAAAGATCTAAAAACAGCTTATCTTGAATTGTGCAACCTATCACAACTTTTTTTAACACGCAATTACTCCCCGTGCAGCAAAAAAGTGGTCGATAAAGAAAATCTGTCTTTTTTTCAACCAAAAAACAGCTCTGATAAGCCTTTAGATAACCCTTCTAAAATCAATACAAACTCGACCAGAAAAGAGATGCCTGAGGCTTATTGGCAATCATCAACTACAACAAAAGTAGTAATTTCAGAGGAAAACGCGCTGCCACCATCTCAAAATAAATCAATACCATTAAAAGAGGTGCAATCGACACCTTTAAAAGTTGCTTCAAATCAAAGTAGCGCTGTTGTGCCGACAAAAAAAGAAGTGATCTTGTCAGAAAAACATGCTAAACATTTTGATCTTGTTCCATTAGGAGAATTCAAACCCAAAAACTATCGCCAATTTAGGCAACTGCTTCAAAAAATAATGCCCGTTTTAGCCCTCCATGAACAGATTCCAAGTGATAAAGAAGCTATCGAAATAAAAAATTGCTGGCGTAAGCTGACTGCCGTAGCACCAGTTGTCCTGATCACTTTTGACGAATCTACCGATGCCTTATCTTTTTTAAAAAATATTAACAAAGCCATATTATTAAATGGCCATCAAGCCCAAGTGATTAGTGCAGTTACCATCAAGCAAATACATGGGTGGGAAAATTTTATCAGTGACCCTACATTACGTCTCATTATAGCATCTAGTAAGCAACTGCGCGATGAGATTAACTTAAAACATTTATTTAGAAAAGAAGGGTCAGATCAATATTTTTTAAATGCTATTCCTTTAATTTTACTTGATGAGATTGAACATTATTTTCACCGTCCGCAACTTAAATCGTTATTGTGGCGCGCCATTTGTAACCACTTAAAATAACCTTCCACTAATGAATAACAATCAATTTGTAGCTTATGCCTCAATTGTTTTAGATGTTGCTATTGACAAAGCCTTGGACTATGGCATAACTATTGAGCAACAGAATCTATTAAAGTGTGGCCATCGTGTAAAAGTATTGGTGCGCAATAAATTGACAGCTGGTTATGTTGTTGAAATTAAAGATAATAGTCTTTACAAAAACGTAAAGCCAATCAAAGAAATTTCCACAGAACTACCCCTCCTATGTGCTGATCTATTGCAGTTAGCCATGTGGATGTCTCGTTATTATTGCTCACCCTTGCGCGAAATTTTCAGCATGCTGTTACCTCCCACAGTCCGCAAAGGAATGGCCTTTAAACATCAACAATTTGTTTTGCGTGCTAAGTGTAGAGAAGAGCTATGTAATGCATGCACTAATCTACGCTTAAAAAAACCAGCCCAGGCAAATATATTAGAGGCAATGTTACCAGTAAAAAAAGGGATGCTACTAGCAGAGCTGCTTGAAAAAACTAAAGGCTCGCGTAGTACTGTACAAACATTAGTTAAAAATGGGTTTTTAAAATTAGAGTCTGTTCGCATAGACCGTTCACCTCTTGTGGATGAGGAATACTTTCAAACAAAACCAAAATCATTAAATGATGAGCAAGCCTCTGCACTTGCTAAAATTAATAACAGTCTTGAAAAAAATATTTTTGAAGTTCATTTATTATACGGCATCACAGGAAGTGGAAAAACAGAGGTTTATTTACAAGCCATTGATAATGCCCTAAAACAAAATAAAGGGGCTTTGATGTTAGTGCCTGAGATAGCATTAACTCAACAAACTATTGAGCGCTTTCGTAGCCGTTTTCATGAGAAATTAGCTATTTTGCATTGCCGTCTTAGTCCTGGGGAGCGCAATGATGAGTGGCATAACATTCATACAGGCAAAGCCAAGATTGTCATCGGAGCTCGCTCGGCTATTTTTAGTCCGCTAAGCAATTTAGGATTAATTATTGTTGATGAGGAGCATGATCAATCCTATAAACAAAATGATCGCCACCCTTGCTACCAAGGACGCGATGTTGCTGTTATGCGTGCAAAATTAACAGGCAGCACCATTATTTTAGGCAGCGCTACTCCCAGTTTAGAAAGCTATTACAATGCTCAACAAGGTAAGTATACGCTCAGTACTTTACATAAACGTGCAGATTGCGCGACATTGCCACAAATTACCATTGTCGACATGCAAAAAGAAATAGAAAAAGCAAAACGACAGACCTATTTTTCTGATCTTCTTCTTACTAAAATTGAACAGCGTCAGAAACTAGGCGAACAAACAATTCTATTTCTCAATCGACGCGGTTATCACACCATGATGCATTGCGCAGCATGCCAACACACAGTCAAGTGCGCTCATTGTGACATATCAATGACTTTTCATTTTGGCGAAAATTGTTTATCATGTCATCTATGTAATTATCAAATTTATCCACCACCAAATACCTGCCCTAAATGCAAACAAGAAAACCCTTTAAAATTCCGCGGAGCTGGTACTGAGCAGGTTGAACGTTCTTTGCATGCTATTTTTCCCTCCATTCGTACCATACGCCTTGATGCTGACACTACGCGTCACAAAGGTAGTCATGAGAATTTATTAAAAAATTTTGGATCTGGAAAAGCTGATGTTTTAATCGGCACTCAAATGGTAGCTAAAGGTCTCCATTTTCCCGAGGTAACTTTAGTAGGTATTCTCAATGCCGATGCTAGTTTGAATATTCCAGATTTTCGCGCCTCGGAAATTGCTTTTCAATTAATTACACAAGTAGCAGGACGAGCAGGGCGCGGTGTAAAAGCTGGTGATGTCATTTTGCAAACACAGCTACTTGACAATAGCACCATTTTACATGCAGCGAAGCAAGATTATATAGGTTTTTATAATCAAGAGCTTGCTGTTAGAAAATTATTTGGCTATAGCCCCTATAAACATATTGCAAAGTTAGTTTTTTCTGGTAAAGATAGCGAACAAACACAAATAATAGCGGAAAAAATTCATACAGCTTTGACAAATTCATTACCAAATGATTTTCAGTTGCATCCTGTCATCCCTTGTGGTTATGCTAAAGTGAAAGATCACCATCGTTATCAATTTTTAGTGAGAGGCCCCACAATGTATATTTTAGCGCCTACCATTAGCGCAATTCAAGCTAGAGAACCTTTGCCTCGACAAGTGAAACTATTTATTGATGTAAATCCATCTTCTACTTTTTTTTAGAGAAAAAATATTATGTTTATCCGTCTGATCAAAAGCATGCTTTGTCTGTGCTTAGCATCAATTGTGATGGCGTTGATAGCTTACCAATCAATTCCTTATTTCGTATCCAAATATTTGAATAGCTGTTTCCATCCCTATGGAAATTGTCAATTCAACTATGAAGACTTTGGAATACAAAGTAATCAAATTGTCTTTACAAATGCCAATCTTGGAACAGATTCTAATCTGTGGTTTTCTACACACCTTCTCAGTATAAAGCCTAGCTGGAATTGGCAAGAGGGATCTTTAGATATTTTGATTACTACGCAATCACCACGCATCTATCTGAAAACTTTGCCTACACCAGCTTGGAATAACTTGAAATCGCTTTTAAAGTCTGGTAATCAATGGTTACGCATTAACACCACCTTGAAAGTGCTGGATGGGGAACTCAAGTGGAAGGATCTTGAGGATATGCAGCAAACGTTGCTATTTGATTTTGTTGGCTCAGCTAATAAAATCACCTTCGCTCAATTAAATTTTAATGCTAAGTTAGATGATGCACAAAATCAATTGTCGCTGCAGCAAGAGCTATCTATCGATAGTAAATACACCAGATGGCTCATGCAATGTCGTCATGTTGAAATTGCTAATATAAACAAATTAATGAAGCTATTTGGTAAATCGCAACTTGATATTGGCATTTCCTCAGGCACCTTACAGGGTGATGTTAAAATAGATTTGTTGTTGGATAAAGCACCACTAATCGAAGGGCAACTTTTTGTAGAAAATTTGATACTAGATCGCCCCCTCAATGCAGCTAAATGCCATCTAGAACATGCTCTTCTGCAATTTAATAAACTGATAGACGCTGAGAAAATAAGCACTGTTTGTCAATTAGATTTAATTAAACCAGCCGTAATACAGCATCAAATTTTAAATGAAAAACATTTTATAAAGCACGAATTATCAGGCAGTTGTGTAATCATTAGCGATCAAAATCTGGCCACAATAAAGGGTTACGGGCACAGCTGTCTATTAGAACATATCTTACCCTGGTCATTAGATGGTAAAGTTGATATTAGCCATAATTTTCTTGCAGAAGGGACTTTATTTTTAGAGCACCAAAATGATCAATCACCTCTTGAGATAACTTTTTATCAAACATTTCAACCGCATCAAAATTTAAAAATATTTATTCCAAAATTAAATGCGCACAGCTGCAATGCTTTTAAAGAGGCCTTAGCAAAACATTACCCTAACTTTGCTATTTTTGAATTTAAAAATGATTTAGAAAATACCTACGCTGATTTTAAACTATCAATCGATGGAGCACTTGATCTTCATTATGGCACTGATCGATTAATTATTGAACATCCTTCCTTTTCCTTAACAACACCGGCCACAGATGCAAATAATTTGGAAAAAGTAAGTGGCGTTGTTCATCTAGACTCTCATAATGAAAACTTTCATAATACACTCTCTTTGCAGGATGCCTCTTACAAATGCAAAAAATCAAATTTACTGTTTTACAATTCCTACGGCAACGTGTCTATTACAGCAGAACAACTTAAAATAGATTCTTTGGAAACTCAGTGTGAGGGGATGTATTTTGAAGGACAGTTGGTTTTTGATTATTCTGAGCAGTGCCACAACTGCTCTGAATTAATAATTACATGTCAAAATGCCACTGGAAAAACAGCACAATTGCAACGTCTATTAGCACATTTAGACAATGTACCGGATTTAAAAGAAATCGAGATCGATGGCGATATAGCGCTAGGTTCTGAAGGAATGCAATTGCACTTTTTTTTCACTCCACAAAATAACCTTATTAAAGGTTATCTCAATGGTGTGCTGATGAATGGAACCATCCTTAAGCACGATTCTCAAATAGCCTTTAAAGGCATTGATGCCCTTTTTCATTACGATCATCAAGAGCAAAACATTAACATTACTGATTTGCAATGCAGTGTATTGGTTGGTAAACCATATCACGTTAAAGATATGTGGTTGACAGGACATCATTTATGTATAAGTAATCTAACTCATCCTAATATCGAGTTTGACGTTAGCATACAAGATCAAGCCGATGAAGTAATGCGTTTAGCCGGCTCAGTCTTTACTAAAATGGACAATACGCAAACTATTGCGCTAGATTGTAATCACTCCCACATTGGCTGCCTTTATCCAGAATTTTGGGAATGTCGCTTTAAAAATTGGACCGATCTAGTTGCCCTTGAATGTAAATCACATTTTGATTTGGCCCGTCTGTTAGCAGAAGAAACACAACGTTTTGGACAAACAGGATTGTTATGTTTCTCGCAATCCATGATTGAAAAATTTAGAGCACATTTACCTACTTTTGCACATGGATCTTTACACATACATTACCAACCTTCTGATCGCAGTTATGCTTTTCAAATAGAGGGAAAGCATATTTTACAACCAGATTCTAGTCGCCACAATGCCTTAATTATCGGTCGCAAACAGACACAAAAATGGATTTTAGATCATCTGCAATGGGATGATTATCACGCTTATGCAGAATTTAGCGAAGATGGCGATCAGTGGCGAATTCCCTTTTTTGGAATCGACCGCAGAATTAGCTCAGATATTGATCGTGATATTGGCCATGGCACTAATCAAGGGATAGATTACGGCTCTACTTTAATGATTGGCTTGAGTGCTCTGTATTCACCGCAACAATATTTGCTGACAAGCGCTATTCATCTTTGTAAAATAGATTTAAGTATGCTTGAAGAATGGTTTGGCAACTCTTTCAAACCATTGAGAGGAATTGTAGAAGCTGAAGGACAAATTGATTGGCATTTGGGTTCTGCTGAAAAAGGATTAGCATTAGATTTAAAAATAATAGCACCAAATGTGCTGTGCGGAAAATCAACTTTTCATGTTAAACAACCTTTTCAACTAAGCTTTAATCAAACTAACGGCATTGTGCTGCAAAATATTGCACTACAAGATAGTGAGGGTGATTTTATGACTCTCAAGCAACTGCACTTAGGATCATCGACAGCTCAATTAGAGTGTCACGAAGGTCGTTTCAGTATTAATCAAAGCCATTTAAAGATTATTGACGAGCTAAATCTTAACTTACCTTGCTATTTACAAGAGTTACTAGCGCAGCTAAAATTGCAAAATTTGCTTGCCGGACAGCTATCATTTTTACAGCATAAGGAAAAAACATCCTTTAAATTATATCTAGAAGATGGCACCTATCAATTTAATGGTAACGATCGTCTTCTCAAAGAAATTGTATTAGAAATGCAAGATGGAAGGCTTTTATTTTGTGCTAATTCTTACTGCGAAAGTTATCCATATCGAGTCTATGGTCAAAGCGACTGGCCTTATGAAAAAGTAACATGCTCACTATTTGATGGCAGTAACACTGCCCATCCTTTAAAAATCTCATTAAAAAATCATGTTGGTTTACCTTTACAATTTTCATCAGTGCAAGGGCAATTTTCAGGCTGTAACGTAGATCTACATGCTGATGAAACTAATGGACAATCGGGGATATTAAGTGGCAAAGTAACATTTGATCTGCAAGAAGCCTTACCTATCTGTACACCTGCCATAGCAACTACAATTTTAAAATGTCAACTACAAACTTTATGCAGCTTGCAAGGCACTTTCAAAATACATTTGGGGTGGTATGGCGCTGATATTTTAGAAAGAATTATTTTTAAAGGCATTTTGAGTTGTCAAAATATTACTTTACAGGGATATTGTTTTGATAAATTCAATGCACATTGCCTCTATCAGCCTGGCTTTATAGAACTATCAAATTGCACACTCTCCGATTTGGCCGGTTGTTTGCAGATAAAATACTGCAAAGCTTGGCATGATCAACAAAAGCAAACTTGGTCATTTTGTATTCCGTTTCTATCGATCAATAATCTATATCCTGCAGCATTGCAAAAAACGACCGAATCAACAACGTTTAACCATAGTAAGTACTCGTCTTTAAAAATAAAGTATTTAGAATTACACAATTTAACCGGTCAATTAACGGCATTAAATACTTGGGAAGGATCTGGAGAGCTATATTTTCACAATATTACACGCAAAACTACCCACCCCCTTTTGACAATTCCTGCCGAAATTATTTTACGAGTAGGACTTGATCCACACGTTTTAAATCCGGTACAGGGAATAATTGATTTTGATCTGGTTGACAATCGCCTTTATTTGACTCGTTTTAAAGATGTTTATAGCGATGGAAGAGGTTCCAAATTTAATCTAGCGCAAGCTAGTCCACCCTCTTGGATAGATCTTGATGGAAGACTCTCAGTGCATATTCGCATGAAACAGTATAACTTAATTTTTAAAATTATCGATCTTTTCACTATATCTATTCAAGGCGATTATAATAAACCTGTTTATGTACTGCAAAAGCAAATGCGCAGCTCTTCCAAAGAACTATCCTATTTGAGAAAAAAATCAAAAAATAAAATCAGCCATCCACTATTGATGCACTAGAGATCTTTCAAAACTCGCTTTGATGGAAAAAATTGATGCTTTTGGAGCAGATTTTAAGCACTGATTAAAAGTCAGCAACAAATTCTTTTAGATTGATGCTTATATAATATTAAGCTTATTATTTGTAACTATCATGCATCATTTGAACACTTTTTTAATCGCTGATAGAATTACAGAGAGAATAAAAAACTATTATGATAAAAATATCACCTTTTCATATCACAAAATTTTTGGCTTACTTTGCTATTTTAATTTGGCATAGCATTGATTTGCATGCATCGTTTATTCCAGTAGGAAAAGGTGGCTACATCACCGATACTATAGCAAGCGGCAGGGGTCCTGAGAATAAACATCATCAATCTGTCAAACCAAGTGTCTCTTTGTTTTTTTCGCAACCAGTGCAAACTACAAAATGGTGGACTTCACTTATCTGGCCTTTCAATTTTAGTGCGCAATCCGAAAACCTATTCGCCCATCCACTTTCTTTCAAAGCGCGGGCACAAGGGTTAGAAATAGGCTACCCTGATCGAGTCTCAGTCTCACAAATGCATACTTCGCATCATGGTCATAAAATGCAAGAATATCATTATCATCACAGTCCGGATCTACTTTTAGGATTACAAAAATTGCAACAAGCTAATATACAAGTGGATAGTTATTCGGATTGGAGCGTTACGGCTACTTTATCAGAACAACAGCAAAAAATGTCTCTCATAATGACATCAGGTAGTCCATTTGTATATGTAAAGGATATTAAAGGAGCAGTGCTAATCAATTTACTTGGCTCAGCGCAAATATGGTACCAACAAAAAGAGGTTGTCGGTTTGACCATCAATGGTCATCATTATGGTATTTTTGCACCCGCTGGCACTGAATGGGTAGTGAAAGAGCAAATATTACAACTAGATCTGAAAGGTAAAGATTATTATTCAGTCGCTATAATGCCAGATTCCAACTCAGCAACACTAGAATTTTTCCGACAACATGCTTATGCCTTTATTACAAATACAACTGTTAATTGGCATTATAATGCCGCACAATCATCAGTAGAGACAACTTATAATATTTCAACCATTTTAAAAGAAGTTGGTTCACTTAAGAACAATGTTGACAAACCTATAGTGGCGTTATATCGCCATCAATGGATGCACAGTAATGCCACGCTGTTACCATTTCAATACAACTCATCACGTGGTGTTATGAAAACCATTCAGAGCACTAAATTTACTGTAACACTACCTTATTATGGGACGTTACCTTTTTTACCAGATGTGGCCAAGGATGATATAGATGGCTATAATGTTAAATTATTATATAAAGCTATCGATGAGCTATATCAGCAACCTGTAAAATCACGTTGGCAAAACAGCTCAAATGGCACTGACACTTACTGGATGGGTAAAAACTTATGTCGCATTGCACATCTTATTCCCATCGCTGAGCAACTACAACACGTGCAAGCGCGCGATTTATTTTTAGCGGAAGTAAAAGAGCGCCTACAAAATTGGTTTTCAGGAAAGCAAAAACAACACTTCTTCTATAATCCTAATTGGAATACTTTGATTGGTTATCCTGCTAGCTATGGCAGTGATATATTGTTAAATGACCATCACTTTCACTATGCTTATTTCGTTATGGCAGCAGCTATCGTAGCTATCTATGAACCGGAATGGGCTAAGCATGATCAATGGGGTGGCATGGTAGAGGTATTGATTAAGGATGTGGCCAATAATGATAGACTCGACAATCATTTTCCTTTCTTACGCACTTTTGATGTATATGCTGGTCACTGTTGGGCATCTGGGACAGCTAGTTTTGGTGCAGGTAATAACGAAGAATCATCGTCAGAAAGCATTAATTTTGCGCAGGCGATTGTTTTGTGGGGTACAGTAACTGGCAATGCTGGGCTACGCGATCTGGGCATTTATCTATATAGTACCTTAACTACTGTTATTCCCCAATATTGGTTTGATGTCGATCATGCTGTCTTTCCAAGTGCATATAAACCTAATACATTGGGAATTTTATGGTCCAATGGGGGTGCTTACTCTATTTGGTGGGATGGTGGCGTCTCGGAATTGCATGGAATAAACTTTTTACCAATCACCCCCGCTATGCTTTATTTAGGAAGGTATAAAAATTATTTACAAGCCAACCAAGCTTTCATGCACAATAATGGAAAACAAAGCAATGCCTGGAACGATATTCATATGAGCATGCAGGCACTATACGATACTAAAGGCGCTTTGGAGCAATTAAACAAACACCCTAATTATGAGGCCGAAATTGGTGAAACGTTAGCACATACATATCATTGGTTACATACAATCAATCAATTGGGTAGTGTTGATGAGACTATCAGCGCGGATACTGCATTATATGCTATTTTTAAAAATGATCAAAAACGGCATTATACTGTTTTTAATGGCGATGAAGAAGCATGTACAGTACATTTCTCTGATGGGACAGAGATGAGTGTTCCAGGACGTAACACACGTACATTATCGCGTGAATTATAATGGAGTAAGCTTTTTGCATGGAATTTGTCCATCCTAGTTACAGTCATGAAGAAACAATTGCCGCTATTGCCACAGCACCTGGAGAGGGTGGGGTGGCAATGGTGCGTATTTCTGGGGCATGTGCAATTGACGTTGCTGCACTATGTTTTTCCGGTCCGGTCCATCAATATAAATCGCATACAGCCCATTTTGGCAAAATTTGCGATGCCAATGGAACCATAGTAGATGAAGTGCTTTTGTTAGTCATGCTAGCACCGCGCTCTTATACTGGAGAGAATACGGTAGAAATTCATTGCCATGGTGGACGTCTTATCACGCGACGCGTTTTTGAGACAATTTTAGCCGCGGGAGCACAGGCAGCAGCACCCGGTGAATTTACATTGCGTGCCTTTCTAAATGGTAAAATTGATTTAGCACAAGCCGAAGCTGTCCAAGCACTAATAGGTGCTAAAAATGAAATGGCATTAGACGCCTCAGCTAATCAACTACAAGGCAAATTATCCCGCTCTATAGCCCAATTTCAACAAGCACTTACACAAACTGCAGCAATACTTGAAGCATGGGTAGATTTTCCCGAAGAAGATTTAGAATTTGCGAGTGCGCAGCAGATTTGCGATGATTTGGAAATTATTTGTGTGCAGATGGAAAACTTAGCCACCTCTTTTCATAATGGCAGGCTTGTGCACGATGGCGTAGCTTTATGCTTGGTTGGATCGCCTAATGTGGGCAAATCATCACTGATGAATGCTTTGCTTGACAAAGATCGAGCTATCGTATCGCCATATGCAGGTACAACACGCGACGTACTAGAAGATCACATGCGCTTAAATGGTTTGAATATAAAAATCAGCGATACTGCAGGCATACGTGAGACAGCTGAAATTATTGAACAAGAAGGCATTCGGCGCTCAAAGCAAGCTATGCAAACAGCGGATTTGATATTACTAGTTTTGGATATTCAAGCAGGTCTAACATCATCGGATCAAGAATTGCTGCAACTGGTACCAAAAGATAAAACTATTATTGTATGGAATAAAAATGATCTAGCGCATTTATCACCACCAGATTTGGATCATTTTCCTGCTACCATAACTATATCGGCCAAAGATGGTACAGGATTGGCAAAATTACATAAAATTATTGATGATATACTCTGGCAAGCACACCCACCAGCGAAAGATGAAGTAATGATTACCAATATAAGACATCATGAAGCTCTAGTCAAAGCAGCGCTAGCTGCGCGCGCTGTACAAAATGGTCTTTTAAATAATACTTCGCCAGAATTTTTGACTTTTGATATGCGTCAAGCACTCAGTGAATTGGGTCAAATTTTAGGAACAAACATCACCGAAGACATTTTATCGGCCATTTTTTCTAAATTTTGCATAGGTAAGTGAATAAACATTTAAGCAAGCTAATTTGATGCCACCAAAAGAAAACGTAGATAAAATTAAGCGCATTTTAGATGAACTTTATCCGGCCCCGCAAATTATGTTGTTGCATCAAGATAGTTACACACTATTGATCGCCACGCTACTTTCAGCACAATGTACCGATGCGCGCGTTAATAAAATAACTCCTCTATTATTTGCTAAAGCCAGTACACCAGCTGCAATGATAAAATTATCAGTAGAAGAGATAGCCAATATTATTCGCCCCTGTGGCTTAACAAAGCGCAAATCGGAAGCTATTTGGCAGTTATCGGAAAAATTATTGAATCATTATCATGGAATAGTGCCAAACAATTTTGCCGATTTAGAAAGTTTGCCCGGTATTGGGCACAAGACCGCTTCCGTCGTCATGGCGCAAGCCTTTGATCAACCAGCTTTTCCAGTGGATACCCATATTCATCGCTGTGCTATGCGTTGGAAATTGAGTAATGGCAAAAGTGTTTGGCAAACTGAAAAAGATTTAAAAGCTATCTTTCCTGAAAGTGAGTGGTCGAAACTACATTTACAGATTATTACTTTTGCAAGGCAGTATTGTAAAGCCCGTCAGCACAATCCAGTTAATTGTCCCATCTGTTCATGGCTTTAAGCTGCAGTTGACTATTGATTAAAGAAATTAAATATATATACCTATTAATTTTAAGTTACCTTACAATTCTTTTTTATATGAAAACCGGCTTTAACAAAGTATATACCTGAGTTTTTAAGTTATGGCCCTTTCACGTCTACAATGTGTCTCGTTAATCGGCTTAGAAGCCGTACTAATTGAAGTGGAGGTGGATGTTGCCACGTCAGATAAATTGACGTTGGTTATCGTCGGATTACCTGATACGGCTGTGCGTGAGTCTAAAGATCGCGTTTTAACGGCTGTAAAAAATAGCGGCTTTACATTAGGTAGCATTTACTCAACTGTTAACTTAGCCCCCGGCGACCTCAAAAAAGAGGGCGTATTGTATGATTTGCCCATTGCGCTAGGACTTATGCGTTCATCAGGCTTGTTAAAAGAACACATCAACTTAACTGATTATTTAATTGTCGGAGAGCTTTCGCTCAGTGGCCATTTGCGCCCCTTAGCAGGAGCTTTGGCCATTGCCATGTTGGCACGCGCACAAGGAAAAAAAGGGGTCTTATTACCAGCCTGTAATGCAGATGAGGCCGCCTTGGTACAGGATATCGATATTTATGGTATTGCCGATTTACAAGAAGCCGCTCAATTTGTACGTGAACCTGCCAAATTTACACCAACCAAAACAAAAATCGATGCTTTTGGTAACGCACAGGAGCCATTAGTAGACTTTAGTGCCATTAAAGGACAACTACATGCTAAACGCTCATTTGAAATTGCAGCCGCTGGTGGTCATAATTTAATTATGAGTGGCCCGCCAGGTTGCGGTAAAACATTAATGGCCAAAGCATTACCTAGCATCATGCCACCGATGAATATCCAAGAGGCACTTGAAGTCACCCGCATTCACTCCATTGCAGGGCTACTTTCGGAAAAACAAACATTATTAACGCAAAGACCTTTTCGTAAACCGCATCATACTATCAGTTATGCTGGCTTAATTGGTGGTGGAAGTAATCCCCGACCTGGCGAAATCTCGTTAGCACATCATGGCATTCTATTTTTAGATGAATTGCCAGAGTTTTCACGTTCTGTTTTAGAAGTACTCAGGCAGCCTTTAGAAGACCGCAAAGTTACCATTAGTCGCGCGCATGGAAATTTTACTTTTCCTACTAATATAATGTTTGTAGCAGCTATGAATCCTTGTCCTTGTGGCTATTTAGGGCATCCTGACAAAGCTTGTAAAGATAGCCCATTGCAAATACAGCGATATCAAAATAAACTCTCAGGACCACTGCTTGATCGTATAGATATCAAAGTAGATGTAGATTCTATAACGCGCTATAGCGACTTATTACAACAACCACCCTCTGAATCTTCAAATAAGATCCAACAAAGAGTAATCAATGCTCGTCAAGTACAACATCAGCGCTTTCAAAGCTCTAAAACCAATGCTGAATTGAGCGCAGCCGACTTGAAATTGCATTGTACTCTTAAAAGCAGTGGTTGGAGACTCTTACAAAACGCCATGGACGCTATGCACTTCTCAGCACGCGCCTGTGATCGGATTTTACGCGTGGCACGCACTATTGCTGATTTAGCGTTATACCAGGAAATCCAGGATGAACATATACTGGAATCTTTAGGTTTGATGAATGCCAGTTTAACGGCAAATCAGACAAAGAGCAGAGGCTAGTTAATTTAAGACTATTTGTTTGAATGGTGCTAAATGTAAATTAAAAAACACTCAAGAATGTAGGTGAAGAAGCAGATTATTTTGAATTAATTGATTTTTCAAAATCTCAAAATTCCTCATTTAATCATTTTTGCTAAAAAAATAAGGATATTAGCAATGAAATATATTTTGATAGCATGTTTAAGTGCATTTGTAACAGGTTTTTGTGTAGAGGCAGCAGTAAGCAACTTAAAAAATGATGGAAATACTAAACAGAAAGATGAAATCATGTTACGCGATCAGATTGACACTACTGATTCTTTAGCTATTCCACTTGATGATAGTGAAATAGAAGATGAAGAGGAAGTAAATAGAGCAGAAAAAAAACAAGTATTTAACATCCCCTCTTATAAGAAAAGCAATTAACGAAAAGTTAAAAACAGAGCTTTCAATGAGTTATATTGTGGATGGGTTAAAACTATCCACAAGCTCAAAGTTCAGGTTTAAAAGGATTATTAAAATGACTTTATCGCCAATTATTAAAGATTTAATATCATTTTTAGATCTCTGCCCAACCGCTTTACATGCAACCAATTATCTTCTAAAGAAGCTTTGCCAAAAGCACTATCAAGAATTATCAGAAGAAAAGGGGATGCAAATTGAACCAGGTAAACATTATGTTTTGCATAATAACGGTTCGGCTCTTTGCGCCTTTATCACGCCACATTTAACTCCAAAGCGCTTACGCTTATACGCCTCCCATTTGGATAGCCCATGTTTAAAATTAAAACATTTTACCCAAGTACATAAGCATCAGTCTGTGCTGCTTGGTGTAGAGGTATACGGAGCACCTTTACTAACATCTTGGCTTAATCGCGATTTAGGATTAGCGGGTCGGATAATTTTTAAAGATCAGAGCGATCAAATCAAAGAAACTTTGGTAAGGCTTGAAGATCACTCTTTTATGATTCCACAATTAGCCATTCATCTTGATAGACAAGTCAATGAACAAGGATTATTATTAAATAAACAAGAACATTTATTCTTATTAGCTTCTCTAAATGACCCATCAATAAATGAGAATGATAAGACAACTACTTTTTTAGAAACATTATTACAACAAAAATGGCCTGTTAAAAAACTAATTGCGTACGATCTTTTTGCTTATCCCTTGGAAAAAGCCCGTATCGTGGGATATCCACCATCTATGTTAGCTGGCTTCCGTATTGACAGCTTAGCCAGTGTGCATGCCGCAACTACTGCTTTATTACAAGAATCAGAGCCCCTGCAAGATGAACTGAAAATGGTAATTTTTTGGGATCATGAAGAAATTGGCTCTCAATCAACTCAAGGTGCGCTTTCACCATTTTTTATGCAAATAATAGAGCGAATCCTTGCAAGCTACGGGGCTAGTCGCTCAGAGCTATTTAGCGTTTTAAATAGATCAACTTGTATTTCTATTGATTTAGCACATGCCCTACATCCTAACTATGCCAATAAACATGATGAACAGCATCAAGTACTATTAGGAAATGGAATAACCATTAAACATAATGCACAGCATCGTTATGCTACTAACGCAAGCTCATTTTTGCCTATCTATCAAGCCGCGCAATTATGCAATATAAATCTACAACATTTTGTCAGCCGTAATGATATTCCCTGTGGCAGTACAATTGGACCATTACACGCCTCCCTCACCGGCATGCCCACAGTCGATATTGGTTGCCCACAGTTATCGATGCATTCAGCGCGTGAGTTAATGGCGTGTCAGGATCATCTTGATATGTGCAAACTACTGACCACTTTATTTGCCCTCAAGAAATGGCCAGAAGCAACTAATTTTATTTGAAACAAAATTAGTTACCTCTTTTGAAATTCAATTTGCTTGTCAAAATTGCCTTTTTTGACATTTTCATCGCTAAATTTTTTTGCTCTTATATTCGCATATGAGCAAAAAATTTATCAAAAGATTGAATTGATTAATGCCATAATAGGGCGATATCTATTAATATTCAGCCGTACTTTATATAAAGCGGCGTTGTTTTCATCCAATAGCGCATATATATGCAATCCTAAAGATAAAGAGACTGAGGCTATTTCGCGGAAAATTGACTCGGCAAATAAGCCGATGGCCACAGATAATTTTAGCAAATTATTATCACTAGCAAATTCAGAACTTAAAGTTCTTAATAGAATGGGCGAATCGGGAATCAGGGGACGAAATGTAGTTTCAAGTAATGGTTTAACCTCTACACCTCCGTAACCATGATCACCTTCTTCGGCTCCTTTTTCGGCTTCATTATCACCTTGTTCGACTTCAGTGGAAAATTTTTTTCCACAGAATAAACATATTTTTTTTACAGTTAGAATAGGTGTTAATGTAGGTTCCATAGCTCTAAAAGCTCTGCCATACTTATTCATATTATTATGGATAGCTTGAAGCATAAGATCATTGGTTACACAATTCAATGCCGATGGATAATATCTTAAGAAATTAAAGACAGTGATTCTATCTATGATTTCATAATCAGGGACACTTGAGAGGCTAACATAGCTACTACTGCTTGAGCTACTACTGCTTGAGCTACTACTGCTTGAGCTACTTGAGCTACTTGAGCTACTTGAGCTACTTGAGCTACTTGAGCTACTGCTACTTGAGCTACTTGAGCTACTACTGCTAGAACTACTAGAACTACTACTACTTGAGATACTTCCATCACATGAATAATAGTTACAGCTAGGCGGAAAACTACCATTTGAATTTACTTCCATACAAAACTTCCATATTTAATTTTTTATATTAACTAATATTTTTATAAATAAATTTATCTAGATTTAAACTTTAATTTTTTTAGCAATCGATTCATGAAATACAGCTGATAGCAATACATCATCGATTACTTTGACGGGATTAAGTAGTGGATTTAAAGATTGTGCGCCCGATAAGTAGTGTAACAAATGTTGCACGATCATTTGTCGCTGTACTATTGGCAAATCGGCAAGGGCTGTACTAATAGTGGCAATAAGAGCATTGCTCAAATGGCTATCTTTAATTGCCAACTCACCCATTAACAGCGCTTGTAATTCTTGAGGCTCTAAGCCACCAAACTGCTGTCCGTTGGCCTTGCCTACATCAGTAGCATACAACATAGCCAAGGCAGAGGCCGCTAAAAATACATTCATTATTGTTGCAACGCGTTGTAAATCTTGTTTGGACAATGAAGCAGCTTCTGGTAAGCGCCAGGCAATGACAGCTGTCATAAATTCAGCATCTTGTACGATAGTTAATATATCTTTAGCGTAATTTTGTGCGACTTCAGTGTAGCGGCGCTCTTTGGCTTTAAACTGGTTAATAGAATTATTCCATGAATGATAATAAATGGGGCCAGTCACCATTAAATTAAAGATAGGAACCAAATCTTGTATTTTAATTTGTGGTAGCAACACTTGTAAATGTTGCATGCTTTCTACTATCTTAACACTAATATCGGGACTCACAGCCGAAGTAGGTAATTTTGACATTACACCACTGGCAAAAGCAGCACCTCCTAAAGCCGTAGCTCCTAGTACTAACATTAATTCAGCTGTTGAGCTCTGCGGAAAACGGGGCCTTGCAGGTGAAGTTGCGTTGACTTCTAAATCTTCATCGACATGCTTTGTCTGTAGATCGGTAACGGCGTTATTTGCCATCGGCATATGATAGGCATAGCTTGCTGCAGCTTGCGAAGATGCAACAGGGTCAATACCCTGATTAATTTTATTACGCAACTCTTGTAGTTGTATGTAAGCGGGCGAGTGCAAAAGTTGTCGCATATATTCTTCAATTTCGCGATTTGATTGAGCCCAACGCTCTAATAATTTTTTTTGGACATCGTGGCTGCCTAATTTAATCAGCGCACTTAAAGGTGTGCTAGCTTTATCGATACCTTCACTGGTTACATATGGTTGTGGAAGAACAGGACAATCCATATACCAAGTAATCTCAGTACGTGCTTTAGTACTTTTGGCAATGCTAGATGCACTGTTATCGGGAATAATCTTTGTAACAGATTGTGGTATATTTGTTGAGGATAGTTCAGGTGCATAAACATGTATTGGCGCTATCGCCCCATCTATTTTGTTGATACGTACCATTAATTCCTCCAACATTTACTTTTAAATAATTTGATTATAATCGTATCAAAAAAAATAATTAAAAACAATAAAAATTGTCTATCAATAACAACATTAGAGATAATTTTGAGGTAGGCTTATTTTAGGAATTTTGACATGTTGAATTTAGCTCTTTTTCATTCTGCGGCATTTTTTTTTGAAAAATTAAAGCATTCTTATCATCACCTTTCTTTAATGAAAAGTCTGGTACTGTTTTATAGAAAATGGATGTGACATAATTAGTGGTAGATTTTATGTTTTGGTTATTAACAGTTATTTCTCCAAAAACCTTTACTAGAGGCTGACCGTGTTTCCATTTAGCACCCATAAGACATTCCATCATGTCACAATACTTAAATTCAATATTAGTACTTGCTGGAATAACCACTACTTGTAAAGCTCCATCAAGCTGTCTCTTTTCGGCAAGCAATTTCAATTTGGCCCCACTTACATTTACAAGAGTATATCCCTCCTGTAAATCCTGCCCACAGGCTTTAAAATAATCCTCATCTTTAAGAGGGCTGGTTTCTTTGAGGAAATTAGCCCAAAGTTTACGATCATCATTATTGGGATGATCTTTTTCATCTGGAAACACAAGGTTAAATAATAAGGTCCAACCCGCTTCTGGATCGTTTAATCCCACCCAGGCAAAATAAATCAATTTTCCATCTATTCTCTTTCTCATAGCCAAAACTGGATAATCACCCCATTTATTCTCAAAAAAAGCCAATCCCTTGCGTTTTTTATCCATTTTTTTAATTGATTCCATACCACAAAACGTGTCAGGACCTGTTTGATTTACATTCGCACTTAATTTTACCCTTATGAGTGGCACTTTTAGGGAGGCTGGGTTTTCAAAATAACTCTTAAGAACCTCTTTTGGTCCCCAATAAATCCAATCATAGGGATCTAAGTTTCCGTTTGGGGACATAGCGATAAAATCAGCAGGGATGCCCGGATTAACAGCCAATGGGCAACAAAGATTTGGCAACAGCTCTACAATGCGCAAATTTGTAGAAGACTCTTGAGATGCCTCAACGGCCATTGCTAAAGAGGGATTGATGAACATGCATAAAAATAGCACATATACTAACAGGAAATTACTTTGCATTATTCCTCCTTAATAAAGTTTTAGATGAGAGACAGAGCGATTGAAATTCAAAATTATAGAATTATTTTCAATTTTTAAGCTATCAAAAACAAATTGAGTGTTTTGGTTTTATCAAAAAGCTATTGCACATTTTGTGCAATTAGCGCACCGACTCTGTTGCCATCTTTTTTTAAATCATCTTTTGCATTTGTTTTTAATAGGCATGATTAAATTAGATTAAGATTTTTCAATAATTTCTAAAGCTTCTTCATAAGTTTCTTCATATTCATTTTTGTATCTAAATCCATCTTCGGGATCAATGCTACTGTAATCCAATACACCTTGAGCTATACCAGCTACTGAAATTTGTGGATCTTTTAAAGTAAGACCTTTTTCATCATGATTATAAATTATTATTTCAACATTTTTTATAGTAAATGGTCTTTCCTTCAGAAATTCTTGAATTTCATTATTTTCATTAATTTGTTCAAGTAATTCTTGCGCTAATTTTATTAATGAAATTCTTAGTTGCATTTTTGTATATGGCTTTTTGGTATCAAAACATAAAGTAACTTCCTTTATTGGCCCTCCCGGCATCGATACACCAACCCCACAAGGTCTAATGTTATATTCTTTATAAATTTTTTTAGCGGCATTAGCTAAAATGCTATTTACAAGCTCTTCGCCTCTTGACAATTGATATTCAGGCATTTTATTTTCTCGATCACAGCCACTAAAAAACAATAAAATTATTATTGATAAAACGATCTTCATAGTTTTACTCCATCGGAGATTAGTGTAACAATATTACCTTTTTCTCGTTTATCGCAGTTTCTGTTGCAGTGTTTTTTAAATCATCTTTTGCATTTGTTTTTAATAGGCTTGGTTAAATTAGATTAAGATTTTTCAATAATTTCTAAAGCTTCTTCATAAGTTTCTTCGTATTTATTTTTAAGACTAAAGGAAATAGGAGAATCAATAGTTTTATAAATGAGGCTAGCATTAGATATTCTTGCTGTTAAAATTTCAGGATCATATACGTTGTTTCCTTTACTATCTTGATTGTAAATAATAATTTGCACATTTTTTATAGTAAATGGTCTTTCCTTCAGAAATTCTTGAATTTCACTATTTTCACTAATTTGTTTAAGCAATTCTTGCGCAGATTTTATTAACAAAACTCTTAATTGTTTCTTATTTTGCAAAGATTTGGTATCAAAACATAAAGAAGCCTTTCGTATTGGCCCTCCCGGCATTGAT
>JABDGQ010000013.1 GCA_013285965.1 Chlamydiota bacterium | reverse complement strand
CTTCGACCCAAGCTCCTCCTTTGAGGATAGCTTCGTCCTCTCTTTTTTCTAGTCTCTCTTCTTTTGTCTCTTCTTATTATTCCTCCTATTATTCTTATTAATTATCAATTTTAGTTTCAGTATTTATCTGTCTTAAAGGCAGTGGAATACACTTTTAACATAGCATGTGTGTGGCTATAGCTACTTCATGTTATCAATTAATTTTTTAAAAAATTTATTTTTAAATTTAGAGGGGTTTATGAAACAGCCAGAAATAGGTCATGGCTTGACCACGACCAAAGCTTCGTTTATCGAAAATGCCCAAAATAAGGGACAAATCTTCATTCATCAGCCATATGAGCTATACAATGAGAATAATCAAGATGCATGGAGAAAACTTTACGCTCTTTTGCGTCCAAAGTGGGGAAAATATGCCAATAAGAAATTCATGCAAGGGATTCAATCTCTTTGTTTGAATCCTGATCGAATTCCTAGAATGGAAGAGATCAATGCATTTTTAGAGCCACTAACAGGATTTAAAGCAAAAGCAGTTAGTGGTTATGTGCCCACCTACCTATTTTTTGATAGCTTAAAGCAAAGGGAATTCCCGACCACGATTACAATTAGAGACAGCAATAATCTAAATTACTTGCCTGAGCCCGACATATTTCATGATATTGCAGGACATGTGCCCATGCATACAGATAGAACATTTGCCGATGTACTCGTCAAATTTGGCTCACTCGCTCACATAGCAGCCAAGCGGCATGCGCACATTACCAATGTCGAAGAAAAACTGGCTAAAATCCGCAGTAATATCCAAGCCTTATCTCGATTTTTTTGGTTTAGCGTTGAATTTGGGCTTATGCGTGAGGGGGAGCGTATTTGTGTATATGGTAGCGGCCTTTTAAGCTCGGCTGGTGAAATTGAACATTGCGTAGAATCTCCAAATGTTCAAAGGCTTCCTTTTCAGCTCGAATGGGTGATTAATCAATCATTTGAAATTGATCATTTTCAGCCTCTTTTATTTGTGATTGATTCATTTGCGCATCTTTATGAAGAGGTTGATCGACTTGAACAATGGTTAAATGATGGAAAATTAGACCACGTCGCCCCTGGAGAACCGAAAGTAAATGACGCCGACCTACAGACCTTTTTAGAGGTTGAAAAATGAAAGATGAAATTAAACTTCCAGCGATGGAAAAAGTCTATCACGCTCTTAGTGCAGCTTTTTGTGTTATCGTGGTACTTTCCAATATCATCTCTGCAAAGATGGTCGTACTGCCCTATGTTGGCTTTAGCATTCCAGCTGGTTTGGTGACCTACCCTCTTACCTTCTTGCTAAGCGATCTTGTCACTGAATTTTTTGGAGTCAAGAAAGCTAAATTTATGGTCTACATTGCACTTGGAATGAATTTACTAAGTTTTGGAATCATCGAATTGGCTTTATGGCTTCCTACAGATATGTCAGATGCTCATAATGCATTTGAAATGGTGCTGGGGTTAAGTGGATTGCGTATTTTTTCTTCGCTCACCGCCTACGCTATTGCTCAGCTTGCTGACATTCAATTTTATGCGCTGATTAAAAAATGGACAGGCCCTCGTCTTCTATGGCTGCGCAATAACGGTTCAACATGCATTTCACAAATGATAGATACCATAGCTATCGACATCATCTTTTTATATTGGGGGCTTAATATGGAGATGCAGCACGTATTACCTATTATGATTTTTTCTTATGCCTACAAAGCTTTATTTAGCGTCGCAACTACACCTCTATTCTATTTTTGTGTTTTCATCCTCCAAAAACAATCGAAAAAGACTACCCACTTATGTGCTCAAAATTTATCATTAACAAACCAATATTAGGACTTTTATGGATTTAAATTGCAAACTTTCAAAAAAAACATGTGTTCCTTGTAGCAAAGATATACCTCCATTAAAAGGAGGTCAGTTACTAGAGCTGCATAAGCAGCTTGGCAATGATTGGCAGATAATCGAAGAACATCATCTAGAAAAAGAGTATCTCTTTTCGGATTTTTGCAAAGCTCTTGCTTTCACTAACAAGATTGGTGCCATTGCTGAGCAAGAAGGACATCATCCCGATATTCTTCTAACCTACGGCAAAGTCAAAATCCAGCTATGGACACATAAAATTGATGGGCTATCTGAAAGTGATTTCGTATTGGCAGCAAAGTGCGATGAGATCAGTCAATCTCAAAGCAACCAAGTTTTATAGAGGACTTTTTTCTGATGCACAAAGCTCTAAAATATAAAGGAAAGCTTTAAAGAAAGCCTCCCGATATGACTAACTCACCTTAAGCATAACTTGAACAACTGATTTTTGACATAGCCTAGAGAGCTATATATAAGGAGACATTGCAGCAAACAGCCTAAGATCTTTGCAAAACGTGTCTCCTTTATAGATGGCTGCGGATAGGTACTAAAGGGACTCTTCAAATTATGCATTCGGACACTATTTTTTCTCTACTAACCAGCATTAGACTTCTTTCGAAAGAAGTCTATTATTAAAATGTTTATAAAATAATTTGTTTTTTGTTGTTTTTGTTTTAATTAATAACATTTTATGTTATAATTTCTTTTTTAGTATATTATGGAGATTTTTATGACAGCTTTTGTAAACCCAGTGGGTTCTTTTAATCCGCTCTATTATCATCGGGAATACTCAAATGATATCGATGTTCCTCATAAAGAATCTTCAAATATTTATAAACAAGTAGCTCTTGTTGCTTTACCTTTTTTAAGTTTATACAAACCATTAAGTTATCCTATTTCATTAGTGATGGGCACTACACGCATTTATACTTTTTCTAATCAATTAATCAGTGATATTCAATCAGAAAATTGCAAAAAAATTTCTTTTACTGTTTTACAGACAGCTATTGCTGTTATTGCTTTAGCATCTACAATTTTTGCTCATCCCATAGGGATGATCGTAACAACTTCTCAAGATATTATTTTTGAATTAGGCGACCTCGTTCAATCCCTTAAAAAAGGAGATTTGGAAGCATCATTAGTATCTCTAACAAAAATTATAAATAACGCATTTTATCTAGTTCTTATTTGCCATGGTGGTCTTGAACTCTCAATCGCTTCATTCGCAATGCAAGCAATAACTCTTGTGATTTCGTCTAGAGATGAGTTTAAGAAGGGGCGTATATTAGAAGGATGCGGAAATCTTTTGATGGCAGCTGTTAGAGTTAATCAGGGTTATTCTCACTTCAAACTACTCCAAAGGCAATGGGAAATTGAAGATGCAGTTAAACGAGTTGTTGTGGGTGAATTGCATGAAAAATGGCAGTTCCCCTCAGATCACTTGCCAGTAGGAATAGAAGTAGATGGAGTCAAAATCATAAGTTGGAATGTGCTAAACAACGCTTATATGGAATGGGTAACGACAAAAGATTCTCAAGGGCTTAATGGGTCTATGATCAGTGATTTGGACAAGGTAGTGCAGTCGAATGGATTAACACAAAGAGACCTTATTGTTGTAGATATGGTTGCTTCAATGATGAATTCTGGACAGGTAGTTGCTCTTCAGGAATGTGGGGCTCCCTTCCTTGAAGCATTACAACACAAGCTTCCTTCGCATTGGCAAATGGTTAAAAGTTTTGAAACTCCTAGGGTAGACCAGGATGTGATCTTATTTGATAAATCTAGACTAACTTATCGCTCTGACCAATCTGGAGTGACAAGAGATTCATATCCTAGCGTACCCAATAGACCTCTTCAAAATGCACTTTTTTCTAGGACCAGAGAAGGTCATGGTCGAGATATTAGAGTTATCAATGCGCATATTCCTGGTGATCCTACTTTACCTATAAGGGAAGAGTTTGCAAAATATGTTCATGACATTCATGTTGATAACCAAATAACAGTTGCACTCGGTGATAATAATTTTGAACGAGACGAAATGGTAGTCGCTTATGAAAAAATGGGTTTTTCAGATTTTAATTTTAGTATGCATTCTCCGTGGCAAACCAATATTGATCCTTATGGTAAACATTCAAAAGCTATTGACCACTTTTTCGTAGCAGGCGGCGATTTTTCACGTGATCTTACACCTGATGAAGTGCTTCAAAATGGCAATTTGCGAGAAACAATTGCTCTTTTAAATGGGACCGCCTAAAACCCAATCTAGTCCGGAAAACTCTACGCACTTTTTAGATTACGTTTATGAATGTGCTAAAGCGTGCATAATCTTTGCTAGAGTTTTTATTGCCGGATTTCTCCTTTTAAATAAGTTATAGAGGGTATCTTAAAACCCTAAAATATGTATAAACTGTTTTCCATGGAGGAAATTCTTGTGGCAGATAGCGCCATTGACAACCTGTCCTTAATAAATAAAAAATTGCATTCAAGATTTCTCTTTTTTCATGCTTAAAGGGACGTCCACCTTTAGAATAACTCACTTTAAAGTGTTTTTCAATTGCCTTTCATTCTATGTCTAGTAGGTCACAGAGAGATAAACCCAAAACTCAGGTTAATATGAAAGCTCTATTACAGAAGATATATTAGAGTTGCTTAAGAATTAATTTATGAAATATGGCAAGCATATATTCTTTTTCTTCCTCAGTAAGATGATAAAAAAACTCTGCATCTTTTGCTTCCACAGCAGGTAATGCTTTCTTGAGAATTTCAGATCCATTTATTGTTAAAACGGGATTTTTCGCCCGCCCATCAGAAGATTTTTCACGTACGATAAGCTCTTTGAGCTCAAGTCCTCTGATAACCTGAGAAACTGTGTTGGGGTCAAGACCAGCCATTTTACCAATAGCGGCTTGTGTAACGCGATCCCCTTCGCTGGTTAACCATCCCAGTGCTGCAAGAATGACAAATTGCGGATGAGTAAGATTCATCGATTTAAGAATAAATTCAATCGATGCCCGCCATGCAGTACTGACATGCCACATGAGAAAGCCAGGGCTACGATCAGGAGTGTCATGTATACTGACATTTTTAAAATTAATATCTTCTTTCATGATTCAATTCCACATTGCTTGGGCAATAACGTTAAGCCTTCATTAGGGTTTTATTCTAATTCATTTTGCATGAGCAAAATAGCAGCTTCATTACTCATTATTGTTTTTAAAAATTTTGTCTGAAACTCAGCTATTTCAGGGTAATAAACTTTTTCTGCATATTCAATTGCTCTATAATGCACACCAATGCATTCGATTCCCTGTTCTGTTACAGCTCTTTCCACGTCTTCAACATGACTTCTTTTGTCATCAATAAAGATAATTTTTTTTGGTTTTTGACTAATGATGGCCAAAAATCGGGTGAACATTTCTCCTTTCTTATTGTATTCTCCTGTGAATAAAATACCTTCTTTATAAATTGTTGGAGTAGACGAAGGCACAGCAAAAATGTTTTTTACCGGAGCTGTGGGTTGAAAGCTCCAGCCCAGTGAAGCTAATTGACTAATGGTAGAATCAACAAGTGATGGTTGTCTATGCGTTAACCCCATAACAATAATTCCACGTTGCTGAACATTTTTTAAAGCTGGGATAAAAACATCTTCTACAGGCTTTACAGGACATATTTTTTGTATTTCAATCCACATAGGATAACATTCTCGTGTTGCTTCATCCAGAGTCATTCCCTCTTTCATGAGTGCGTAAGCTTTATCGTAAAACCATTCAGTATGCCCTAAGGCTTGCTTACCTTCAAATACTGTATTATCAAGATCCACTACAAGCCATGTATCTTCATCTATCAAAGGAACAACGGTTTTAATGGTAATCGTTTCAATAATTTTAGCTTCGCTTAGAAATGGAAGGAGAGTGATTACTAAAATAAACAATTTTCTTAAAAACATACCGCCTCAATTTTTAAATTTCCTAAAAGCTTAACGAAATTTTGGCAATCTTTCAACTGAATTTCTGAATAAGCTTCTCCCATCCTATCCAATATTTTGCAATTATTATTCCTCGTACAGCTTATATATTCTGATTCGATGCCCATCAGGGTCAAGAATGACAAAAGTTCTCCCAAAATCCATGTCGGTAGGCTTTTGAGCAACTGTTACATGCATTTTTCCCCATTCTTCATAAAGAGCATCTACATTTTCTGCAGGAAAACATATTTCAAGCGCTCCCGCAGCCACTTCTACTCGAGGCTCAGCGGTGTACTTAGACCATAAGCCCAACATAATACCATTTTTCAATGCAAACATGACAAAAGTGGGTGATTCTTCAATCGGTTTTAGATTAAGAATTTCTTGATAAAAAAGACTACTTTTCTGCGGATTGGTGACAAACAATAACGTAATTCCCAGTGTAGGATTAAACATAACTTTTTTCTCCTAAATTTAGTTACATACACACATTGTACGTACACGTATTAATTTTGTAAAGCACTTAAATTTTTTGATTTTTTACGCTTGGCTATTTAACCATAACGCTATAATTTTCTTCATTATTGAGAGCTTTCAAAGCAGATTAGTTTTTTAAATCAAAAAAATAAACATAACCGACTAAACACAAAATAGATTTGATTTTACTTACAAAAAAATCAAAACTATATTAAAATTATGCTATTTAACAATAACGATTAATATATATGGTAAATTTTACTACAAACGAAAAGTTGTTTTGTGCTTTTACATTGACGGGTGGATCTTTGGTACAAAGGCACTGGGAAGAATCAAATAAAAGCGAATTTATAATATGTCAATGGGGACATCGTACAATAGCTGTAATAGAAGCAATTCCAGTATTAGGAATCATAGCTGCTCTCATTGAAACCATCTTTGTCAATTTTTTGATAAATGAATCGTCAAAAAACAAAAATGAATTAGCTAGATTTGTAACAGACTCTCCACTAGAATTTGATACCCCCACCCTTATTGCCAAAGCTGATTTGCTCAGCCTTGCTATCTGCGGACATAACATGAAATCCGGGCTCGCTGTATATGCCGATTCTGTATTTGAATGTAGTGTTGCTGAAGATAGTAATTACATAATCACACGTAAAAAAATCCCTCTCCCAACTTTAAAAGGTGTCGTTGTAAATATACCTCCTATGTTAGGGCCACAAAACACTCAAGATCTTCTAATTCATGAAGGAGTGAAAGTTCGCACATTTTGTTTAAAGTTACTAGACGAAATTGAAAAACTTATTATCTCAAAAAGTGAAGACCTTAGGCTTATAGAATGTAAAATTCTCCTCACCCACTATATAGAAAAATGGGCGCTGGATAAAAAGATGGGTTTTTCAGACTATTTAAAATTGCTTGAAATTTTAAATACAAGCTCAGCTGAACTTGATGCACTCTTAAAACACCATCAAGCGATTGTAGAACTACAAAATAAACTACCTAAAAAGTTAGCTAAGAAATTCTCTCACTGGCATAAAATCCGAGAAATGGTACGATTAAAACTTTTTGAAAAAAATATTTCAATAACAGCTCCATTAGCTTTAGAAATAGGACTTCATCCTATTCCGGCACTCCCCATAAAACAAACTATTGTTAACTTGTATCCAACACTAGATGCAATTAACCTTCTCGAACAGGAATATAGAGATGCTGGAAGGTGGGTGATGCACCATATGAGAGTGATTACACTGAGCGAACTTATCCAATCAATTAAGAGCTCTTGTGAAAAAATCCGCGATAGAGTATTGAACTGGGGAGAATATCAGATTTTAATTGTTGAAGAGAAAAGTCAAGAATGGATGGCCGATCTTGCCTATCGTTTTTTGCCATCAGAAAAAATGCCTAAAGGCTTAATAAAGGCTAGCTCAGGAAGTACTTTAGCTGTTGGCGAAGCACTTTTTAATCATTTGAAATCATCCCCTTTAAGCAATGTTCTGATGTTCGATGATGGTGCTTACACTGGTACACAACTGCAAGAATATTTAAATGCTCTTAAAGCAAATTTAGTAAAAACCAACACTAGATTTGAAAACACAAGAAGTATTTATTTTATTTTAGGTTATTCTCCTCAAAATCTCGATTGGCAAGAGTATGTAAATGTCCTAGATTTTGCCTATTTTAATTTACATGTAGAGGTTATCACAAGCCACTATATCGCAACACCTGATGCACTTAAAAATAAAGAAAACCTCTCAAATGAATTAAAAAGGCAGATAAAGGATTTAACAGGATCCAAAACTATGATTGTCACTGAGTGGAAAAAACCTGACTTCGTCTCTACCCCTATTTTTGCCACCAAAGGGGCTCCCCCATATGATCTTTTAAGAAACGATATTAGCGGATTGAGGGATCACAAATCACTTTTGGCTGGTGAATGCAATTCATCGCTCTCTTTAAACGGCATTGGCCCTATCACAGATGTTTATCCTCCTTACAAGAAAGTCTAATGATTACAATTGGCCGTTAGTTTTACCAGACACTCCACATGCGCTGTTTGGGGAAACATATCAAAAGGATAAACTATTTCAATAGTGTATCCAAAAGCATGCAAAATAGCTAAGTCACGCGCTAAAGTGGAGGGATTACAAGAAACATAAATAATTTTTTTGGGGTTTATTTTTTTTATTCTTTCAAGAAGGGTTTTTTCGCAACCTTTTCGAGGTGGATTTAAAATTATTAAATCAATGACTTGAATGTTTTTTATGTAATCTTCTGCAAAAGCGCAGATAAACTTGGCATTATGAATATTATTTAATAGTGCATTTTCTTTGGCATCTTTTATAGCTTCTGGAACGCATTCTACACCAACGATTTTTTTACAATGCCGAGCAAAGTATAAGGAAAGTGTGCCTACGCCACAATAGGCATCTAAAATACTTTCCGAACCATCAAGACAACTTATTTCTAAGGCTTTTTGATATAATTGCTCAGCTTGCCCGGTATTTACTTGAAAAAATGAAGCCGGTGAAATGTGAAAATAAAGATCACTTAAGCATTCGCGTATATACATGGAGCCACAAAGTAACTTATATTGGCTTCCTAAAACAGCATTACCGGTGTTTCCGTTTATATTTTGAGTTACCCCTTTTATTAATGTTGAGCTACTCATAATCTTTTGGGCAAAATTGTGTAAATTTTTAACATAATTTGACTTTGTCACCAACACCACTAAAACTTCGCCTAGATTAACCGAGCTTTTAATTAAAATACTGCGCAGCTCACCTGTTTTTTTTTGGTCATCATAAGGCTCTATATTTGAAGAAGAAAGCAGTTCTTTAATTTTTTGGTAAATTTCTTCACCAATCAAATTATGAATATGGCAATGATCTACTTTAACTAGATCATGTGACGAGCGAGCGTATAGACCAGTATATGGGCCATTAATACTTTGTTTTACAGGTAATTGAATTTTATTACGATAATGTAGTTGTAGTGGTGAGGGCAAACAAGGTTCTACAGAGACATTCAATTTACCTATCCGCTTTAAGGCCTCATCCACTCGTTTTTGTTTTTCAAACAGCTGTTCACTATAGCTTAAATGCATTAATTGACATCCACCACATTTTCCAAAAAGTGGACAAACAGGCGTCGTTCTATTAGGTGATGGTTGGATTATTTCAAGTAAATTAGCCCGACCATAGCTTTTATGACATTCATAGAGCAAAACCTTGACTATCTCGCCTGGCAACGCTCCATCTACAAAAATAGTGTAACCATCAAGATGGCCAACCCCCTCTCCACTATGCCCTAATGAAGTTATAGAAAGCACTAGCTCTTGTATCGACCAACTCATAAATAGATAAACTTTTTAAACTTAAATTACAAAATTATAACTTGTTTTTATAGATTATAGCAAGTTTCTAAATATAAAGATCTTTAGGAAGCTACAAAAGCACTTTTCAAATCATATCCAACATAAATTCCAAAAAAACACATCGCGCCGAATTAAATTAAGGTTTTTGACATGTTAAAACTATTGTCTATAATTCTTGCTTGTGGCCATTTATTTTTTCGCAAGAAGTCTCTTGGCTAAAATTGCTAAATATGATTTTAATGAGTGAAAAAGAAGGTAACAATGAATTTATTAACTAAAATCTTCTTGTTCGGATGTTTTTTTATAGCCAATCAATCTCTGTTTTCTGAAGACAAAATAAAAGAGTGTAAAATCTTAAAAAACTTGGGTTGTGGCTACAAAAAACATATTGAAAATTCTGTCTGGATTGTTCCTACCTCAACATTGTTGGCGTATGAACATTTAAATAACTCTCAAATACCTGTTTCTGACCAGACTGTTTGGATAATCAACGAGTTTAATCAAGGATATTTTTTTGGAGACTCCTATACTTCTCTTAATGGCACTCCAAGTTCTCATAGGGAAATTGTAGGTTCCATTACACCAGATGGCAATGTTTATATTGCTTTTTATCCCACTTCTGGCGATGTAGAAAATACTGATATTGTTAATGGTATCGGAACCTTCAAAAAAGAACGGGGAAAATATTTCTTTCTAATGCAAATGAATAGTGCTGAAAACAGTCTTACAGGCTTATCTCATTGGTCGTATATGATTAGAGTCCAACCTGAAGATTTTTTTTATCAACATTTGCCTGGAGTAAATATTAGCGTACCAGAATTTATTAGCCAGTTCTAAAGCGAGTTTTGAGAAATATATAATACTAGTTAGTCACAATCGCTATGACCATATGGAACTATTTGATACTATAAATAGATGGAGGTATTATTTATAATCCACCAACTCAAGGTTGGATGCATGCCAAGCTAGCTGACCATTCACAAAAGTAGCTTGCACATTAAGATCGTCATCTAAAACAATGAAATCACCATCAAAGCCTACCTCCAACTGCCCTTTACTGTTGTCTATTCCTAAAACTTGAGCTGGTCGCAAGCTGGCTGCAGCTATTGCCTCTTCAATGGAACAATTAGTACTTTTGCGAAAATTACGTACCGCCTCATCTAAGCTTAAAACACTTCCGGCAATTGTCTGTGTTCCTTCAATATAGGCTCCATTGGCCCCAACATCCACACGCATTGTCCCTAAACAATAAGCGCCATGCGACTGACCCAAAGCTTGCATAGCATCAGTGATTAGGCATAGACCTTTTGGATTAGAGCGCCAGGCTATCTCAAGGATGGCAGGTTTTACATGAATATGATCGGCAATGATTGAATAAAACATAGCATCATTGGTCAGTACTGCTGCTATGATACCAGGATGGCGATGATTAAGAGTTGGCATAGCATTAAATAAATGAGTGGCCATATTAACACCTGCTGCCATGGCTGCCTGTGCTTCTTCGTAGCTAGCATTAGTATGACCAGCTGAAACAATAATATTTTGCGATTTGAGGTACTTAATTGTGGCTAACCCTCCGGGCAATTCTGGTGCCAGTGTTACCATCTTGACTCCCGCAAGATTACCATAAAAGTTTTGTAGGTCTTGTTCTATTTCTGACCTAATTAAACTTTGATTATGGGCCCCATGTTTACCAGTAGCAAAATAAGGCCCTTCTAAATGGATTCCTAAAATAGAAGATCCATAAACACCACCTTGTTGCGGTTGTAGATAAGGTAATAGCTGTGTATATTGTTCTTTGGTGCAGGAAACTAAAGTAGGTAGAAATGCTGTAACGCCATATTGTGGCAGAAGCTGTGCTACTTGTTGTACTTTATCAGCCTGCGCAGCAAAATCGATGCCAAAAGCACCATTAATTTGTAAATCGATGTAGCCTGGTGCGACGATTAATCCTTGCAAATCTACCTGAAAATCAGCTTTTGGCAGCGCCGCTATAACTTTCCCTGCCCTAACCCATAGATCATCGGCAAGCAAAGCGTGGTTTCTCAACACCCTCCCGTTATAATAGCGAATAACACTGTGTTGCATTAAATCGCCACTAGCTAAATTATCTAAATAAAAAGTTACATTGGTATGTTTTCTTAGCGCTGAGGCAGGTATTTGTGTGCTAATAGGTGTTTTTAAAGCTTTTTCGATAGTGCTACTCTTCCTCTCACCAAAGGCCAGTAGAGCTATACACTCAGCCTCCAAAATTGTACCTATCCCCATGGTAATGGCATGCGTAGGAACCTGTTCTATAAAATCATCAAAATATAGTGCATTACTGGCTCTAGTACTCTCTGAAAGCTCTACCAGCATAGTTCGCCCATCTAAATCCGATGATGGTTCAGCAAAACCTATATGCCCATTGACTCCAATGCCTAAAATTTGAAAGTTAATCGGGCCAAGCTCCCTAATCAAGGCATCATACGTGTTGGCCCGTTCATTTAATATCCACAGCTCTTCTTGGAGCGTCAAATTCTGGTCGGATTGATTTTTATTTTTGGGGAATTTTTCTCTGAGCTTTTTTAATTCAAGCTCCGTAAGATTATTTTCTTTTTTGGCATAGCCATTAGGAATATGAATATTCTCTAAACGAAAACCAGTGCTATTTTCAGGAGACCAAAGCAGGTCGTCAAATAAATGTGTAAACATATAAGCATAGTAAGAGTGCGAGTCCGAACCCTCAAGCCCACAATATTCATCTAAATTAAATGTGATGACATTAGATAAATCTAAATTTTCACTCTTTACAATCTCTTTAAAGGCTTTGTAAAACAGTATTGGTGAACTCCCTGTGGCAAGACCCAACACAGTTTGTTTTCCAGCCTCTTGTCTTGTCCTTATCAGATCAACCAAGTATCTCGCGCAGGCCCAGCTAGAATCTTCTTGGTTGCTAAATACTTTGATCACAGGGGTAACCTCGTTGCCTGATAGTGATAGAAAAATCAAACAAAAGAACAGAAAACAACAGCTAAGCAAGCTTCTCATAATCATTCCCAATCTTTTAATTTTTTCCTACCCATATTCAGTTTTCAGCGTAGACAACGATATAACATAAGCTTAGAGAAAAACGATTTTACTTTTTCCAAACTTGATAAAAACAGCTGTAACATGGTCCCCAGCCACCAGCTTGATTATAGATTAACTGAAATCCATAGCGGGTAAATAAATTTTGCACATAATGCAAATGGGTAAAATCGACAAAGTCATTTTCAATAATAATTGTTTTTATGTTTGTTAGAATTTCAGGATCGTCTTTTAAGATGTAGTATAGCGCCCCTTCACAATCTACCACTAAGGTATCAAATTGTATGTCATATTTCTTTTGTAAATCTTGAAAAGTGATAGTATTAACCCGGAAATATCCTGGTATATCAAGATCGCTAGGAATAGTAGTCCAACCAGACTGAATAAGAGGGTATTTTGATACCGCAGAAGCTTCGATATGAAAATTTAATTGATTGTAATCGCGATTTTCTGTAAGTAATTGCGCGCTTTCTACGCAAGACTCAACGACAATCAGATTGTTTTCATTTTCTAAAATAGAAGCAATGACACAGCTATTTCTTCCTAAATTTCCACCAATCTCAAGAACCTTATTATCTTTAGTCAAGTATGTCGCAGACATTAATTGTTCAGGATACTCTTCAGAGAAGCTACCATGAAGTAGTGCTAATCTAGAATGAATGGCTTGCAATTTTTCTACAGGTGTTGCGAAATTGTCTAGTGAAACTTTTTTTGATGTCACATTTAAGCTGGTTAATGAATTGGTTTTTTGATTTTCAATTACAAGATCTGCTAGTAGTGAGTTTGCAAACAATAAGCATAGGGATAGAGCTATTTTTTTCATGATGGAAACCTTTTTAGTAGTGATTATTCTAAACCTGATTTTTTTACCCTTTAAAATACCTCAGAGAAGGAAGAAGCTCAAAATACAGATTAATAGGTTAATATCTATCCAAAACTGGCGTTAATTGAAAGGACAAAAAGTCTCAAAACTCAGATTGCTAACACTATGTTAAAGTTAGAGGTTTCATTATTCTTGTAGCCCACAATTCCTTGGCATTTTCGAGGCGATAGTTCTTCTGATAATTTTGGATATTAAGCAATTGCTTTTCACTAAATTGTTTAATAGTATCCATATTACTATCAAAAAATTCATCAAAAGACTGGGATAAAGCATTCACACTTGCTTCTAACCAATTACACTTAACGGCGCTAAAGAAGATTTCCTCATAAAATTCCACACAAACCAAAGGCATTTTTGATAGTACTAAAAATGAAAAACTAGCGATACGCGCAGCATTAAATAATAGACTATATCCCTCATTCTCCTCCTCCATTTCAGCACAAAATGCAAGAATAAGTGGTAATTGAAGGGCTAAGTAACAAAGACCGGCAACATTTACGACAACTTCATAATCAAAATTTTTAAAAAAACAACGACCGACCGCAGTAATCGCTAATTCAATATTTTTATCAAAAATGCGTCGTATGCTAATAAAATTCTTTGATTCTTCCAACAATATAACGCCTACAAATGTAGCAAGAAATGATGCAATTAATATAGTACCACTGCAAACAACAATACTAGCAGCAAATAAAAAATCTAGTTCCGCTAATATTTCTCTTGCCACATAAGAGATGTTTACTGCAATTTTTTGAAAGCTGATAGGGGCACTATCTTCGGCTAAAATCATGATTTCATGGATTTCATCAGGGGTAAGTGTCTCCAATCTTTGCTCAAAATCATAATCTATCAAATAGCGTTCAGCTGAAGTGTGTGGATGCTCTTTTTTATATTCATTATAGGAATTTAACGCGGTAAATATATGTCTTGCTAGAAAATCTTTGGCCGTTAGGGTAGGATTGTCTTTGGCAAATTGAGTTTCTGAGTATATTATTGAAAATTTATGATCGCGCAAATATTTTTCGGCATCCGTATCTGGGTATGCTTGTGCATAAGTGACGAAATCATAAAGAGGCATTTCTTGTAAGCGTTGAGTAGCGGATAATTCTATTGCTGCCTTAGTCACATCTTGGCGCACTTTGCCATAAAGATATGAGGGGTTCAGTTTTTTTATATCCTCATCTCCATCTCCACCAATAGGAATATAACTCAACACTATGGCTTGAGCTGGCTCGCATAAAAATTGCATATATTTCATTCCTTATAATGATAGTAATTAAGTGTGTGTTTATCCTAACTATTATTAGCAAAAAACTTTAAATTTATTATAACAATATATCATTCAAAATGATGAATGTAAACAATTTTATGCGTTAACTAAAAAATCACTCTTACTTAAAACTCAAAATTTCGATTAAAATATTTAATAGCTACTTTTTTGAAATACCTCACTAAGATTTTTCCCTTCCGAAAGATTTGCAGCGGGTGGATGTTCAGCTAAATAAGCTTCAATTTGCTTAATGCGCAAATCGGGGTTAGGGTGAGTTTGAAAAATTTCTGCACCATGACCACCTCCTGATGATTTTAAAACCTCCATCACCTTAATCATGGAGCGTGGATCAAAACCAGACTGTGCCATTAATTTTAGCCCCCATTGATCTGCTTCTGACTCATCATGACGACTATAACGCAATTGAAACATATGGTTTACCATGGCCGCAATCATTGTAGCGCTATTAGAAGCGCCAGAGCCATTAGGATCACTTGCCGCAGTACCAGCAGCCGCAACCAACATTTGACCTAACTGACTTTTAGCCATTTGTTGTGCCGAATGCCGCTCTAATACATGTCCCATTTCATGGCTTAGGACACCAGCTAATTGTGCCTCGTTTTGCAGTTTATTCAGCAGACCCAAGGTAATAAATATTTGCCCACCTGGCAATGCAAAGGCATTAATCGTTTTTTGATCGGCAAGCAAATGGAACTTAAATTTCCAAGGGCTCTGCGCGGCATTGGTGTGACTGACTATATACTCACCAATGTGTTGCACTTCAATAGTGCGTGCATCTGTCGATGGCACTTCACCACCCATTTCTCGTGCCATTTCAGGAGCCGATTCCAAACCCAAGCGAATTTCTTGCTTTGGCGATATAGAAATATGTTGTTTTTCACCAGTAACTGGATTAATCTGCGTCTGGCTCATATAAATCGCAAAACCAATTAATGCAATGACGATACCGCCGATTAGGCGCGTTCCAAAATTGTTAGAATTCATTCACCCTCCAAATTTATTTCAATTTACTTTCACCCCAAAGTAAGCTCTAGTTACGGGTAGTAAATTGCAGGCTTTGATATCTGTATATAATATTTTTAGATAACCAGAAAGTTCAAAAATCAAATATACTTATTTTGAAACTGGCTTTTTTTGGAAAAATTGATATTTTTTGAGTAGATTCGATTCCAAATTTTAAGAGCATAGTGGCAATATGATCGAAAAATTTGGGATTAAAGATAGCAAATCTTGCCAATCTGACAGTTCATCTAAATTCTATTAAAGATATCAATCGCCCCCATGGGATGAATAAGACGATAGTTGACATAATCTTTCAAAAGGGCATAAAAAACTTCTTCATCGCTTGCCTCATGGTTGGCGATAGCAAGCTTGGCAAAATAATTTGCTTGCGGACAAATTAAACATTTTGCAATAGCTTCACGCTCTTTTATTAGATGCACGTTTTTTGAGATTAAAATAAACAAATTGCATACATCAAAATACAAATGTAAATTCTCTGCACGCACTTGTCCTTTATTTTTTAAAGGAATATCAAGAAATTTTATAGCTTTCGATAAGTTTCTTTTATGTAAGTAATATTCGCACACACCTTTCTCTTTTTCAAGAAGATTGATAAAATCAAAAAACCCCTCCTGCTCAAGTAAAAAAACACTACAACCACTAAATGTGACATAGGCATCTTCGCCAAAAACAGTATCAAAACCGTAACTTGTATTTAAAATTTTCTGTAAATTTGCCGCTAATTCTTTATAACTGCGTGCTTCAATCAAATTACTACGCAATTCAATATCTCTAGGGGGTTGTCTTGCTAAACAAAATGCTACTTTTTCAGACGATTCTAAATCAGGAATATCAACAACTGGAAAATTAACGAGTACCGCTAAAATGTGCTCATGCCCTGCTAAATAAGCACAACGGACAATCTGAAAATAGAGCATTTGCATTACGGAAAAATTTGCGTTTAGGTCGGTCACCTCTTTTTTTAAATAACCAGATTCTAAAAGCCAATGTAAAACATCATCTTTACCAAAAATTGCTGCTAACATACTACAATAGATAGCTGGCATCTTAAGGCTTGGAAAGTGCCCCCATAGTAATAGCATTTTCAAACGCTCTAAAAAACCATTCTTAACTAACTCTTCTAAATTTAAAGTATATTCTACAACCAAATTAGCTGTATCTCTACTCAAATGTATCTCTAAAATACTACTCATTTTATCATATAGTGGTGCAGCGCATTGCGGCTGTTTTTGAACTAAGTTTTCTGCAAGAGAAAATGGTGAAGCTGAAATATACATAATTTTATCTCCTTAGACTTTTAAAGCTTAATAACCTTAGTTTTGAGTTTATATTTTTTTACAAAATTGTTAATATCAGTTTAATGTTTGGAATTTTTAATAGCAGCCCTTAAACATATAAATGAAGTAGCACTCATGAATCAGGGAGTAAGTAATGCCAAGTCAACACCTTTTTTTGACTATGACATCATAAAAGACGTTTTAAAGGTTATTGATATTGTGGCAACAGAAGCTTATGCCACACTACGACATGTTTTGCCAGCAAGCCTTTTGTGGGTGTGGCGCAAATATATAACTCAAGAGATAAAAACAATTCCCATTGTAGCTACTTTTCAAAAAGTATCAAAATTGGCCTATCTGAATATTCATGGAAATTGTGATCAAATTGAATCAGGCAAAGATTTCTCCCCGGTTATGTTCAGTCATGGTGATTATGGACATCCATTCAGTGTTTTGCCACTCATTGATCTTGCACAGAGGCAAACAGGACCCATTTTTAGTCTATACATACCAGGAGTAGAAAATGCTGAGCAGTTTTATCTTCAGGGCAACCTTGTTAGAGAAGCCATAGTCAAAATTGAAAATAGACTTCTTTAGAAATTGGCTTTTTTTGGAAAAATTGATGTTTTTTGAGCAGATTTGATTCCAAATTTTAAGAGCATATTGGCAATATGGTCGAAAAATTTAGGATTAAAGATGCCAAAAAAGGCAATTTTAACAAATAAATGTAATTTCGAAAGAAGTCTAATATCGTAAAAGAGCATCAGGGTAAATTTGTCGGTGTCTTAGGGATTGGTCACTCCAAGAGCGCCATGCTTTTTGCAGACCGGCAATTTGTATTGCTTGATCCAAAAATAAAAGTAACTTGTGCATTAGCGGGCTGTTTAAAATTTCCTGAAAATCGTTCTGATAAAGATTTAAAACCCATCATTGATAATATCTACAAGGCCATACTTAAAAATACTCAATGCCCGCTTGTACAGATTATTCCAAAAGATGATTGGAACGCCCCATATGAGTGCATGGCCATAAGAGCACAGCAAGATTGTTATACTGTCCCAGGCATGCATTTAAGTGGGCTTTATAGCTCTAAAACGGGCAGGTATTTTACAGAATTTTTAAATAAATTTTTAGTCAATAATTAGTACACTTTGCATAATTACGTTTGCCTTTCAAAAAATTGTTCTTTCAAATAGGCATTGGCATGCTTTAATAAATTTTACTATTCTCGATCATAAATAATTTACCAAACTAATGGCTTTTAAAAAAAATTTAATTTAAATAGCCGTATTGTAATAAAAGTTTTAAATTAACTGTAAAATAGTATATAATTGTAAGTATAAAAGAAAAGATGTTATTAGCATAAAAATTATAAAATTAAGTTTTTTATGAATATATCAGATTCATACCCAGGCGCCGTTGGTGAAACTTACCAAGTTACCACCAGTAGCGCCAACATACCCACTACACCAGCATGGGATGTTCTTACCGCCCTGCACAATTTGGTAGGAACAAACGAAATTTCTAGTGAAAATTTAAAACAACTTAGTGCAGCTTTGCGCACTAATGGCGCTAAAAACGATGAGAATGAATTTCAATCACTAAAGCCCTTATTAGAGGGAATCGCTAAAGAGCTGGTTGATGATCCTCAAAAATTTAATCAAGATCAGCGCGAAATTATTATCGGCGCTTGTAGAGGGTTAAAAATTCTTTATAGCCACCATTACCCTGACAATAGTCCCGCTGGAATGATCAAACGCAATGATATTTTGGAAGCACTGAGTGTGGCTTATCGGAAAGATAACAGTATCAATGATTTATTAAAATTAGAATTAAATCAACGAATTACCCGTATTTCGATGGCGGAATTAAAAAACATAAAACAAACCTTCTCACTTTTTCAAACTATTGTAAATTTTTTTAAAATAATTTTATTTATTGATTACTTTTTTAAAAATACACAAACAAATTTTAAAAAATACGATATACTTTTAATTAATTACGCCGATCTTCCCAAAGCCACTGCACTTATTGAAGAACAAACAGCACTCATAGGGCAAGAATTAACGGCCGAAGAAATGCATTTGTTACTAAGCCAACACAATATTGTACTTATGAAAGAGGGTGGGCCTATAGACCGTGAAATCGATCTGCTCTATGCCCACTCACATTTAATCGATAAAGGATTGAATTACTTAAATCAGCAAATCACTAAGTATCGTGAAAAATTAAAAGATAAAAACGTAACCCCTTTGCAAATTGCCGCTTTTTTTAAAACTTTGCACATAACACTGGAATCGAATCTACAGGGCCAGCTTTACGCTTATGGAGAAACTTTTGTAACCGATTTTAGGGCTGAAGAAAGTAGAGATCTAGCATTTCAACGCAAACTGACTCCCCTGGCCGAAGAAATTTTATTAAAAGAAGCACAAGAGTTTCAAACACAAATCGATGATACAGTAGGTAGTGGCGCCGTTATCATCTCCAATTCATTTAATAGATTATCAAATTATCATGTTAAAGCTGGCGAAGCTGGTAAACGTTTTGAATTAGTAGGTAAATTACTGGAGGATTCAGAGCAAAATGCCGCCGCCGCCGCCAAAGAAACAGTGCATAGCACAAAATTTGGTTTTTCGGTGTCATCACTGTTGGGATGCAAACCAGAAGTGATTAATAAATCTTTTAAAACAGTTATTACTGCCCAAGATCTTGACGAGATCAAAAAGAACGATCCGGCTAAAGCGCACCGCATGGCCGATCGCTTAACTTTGGAAAGTATGGCAAGGGTAGCTAATAAAGAGGATTGGGAAATGTTTGTGCAGCGGTTAGCTCCAGAAGATATTCATCACTATGCCGCTAGCATTAATGGAACTGTGCTCAACCGGCAAGAATCAGTCAAGACATTACAGCAAATGCTCACTACTGCCGATGTATCTGAAAAAGAACAACTTTCCGCTCTACTTGAGTTTTATCAAAACGATCCAAGCAAAAAAGATTCTTCTTACATCTCTGTGCAAGGTGGTGTAGGATCAGTTAGTCGCAATGCTTTAAAACATCGGGCCGAAGTTTTAGCTACTAATGACCGTCACATCATGATGGTACGCGATCAAGAGGGTGGTGTTTCATTTCATGCCTTTATTGGCGCAACAGCTGTTGATAATGTGGCTGTGACTGCTAGAGTGGGAGACGCTACTATGGGCACAGATTTTGGCAGTATGGGAGCTAGCAAAAGTAAAGAATTTGTTGGTCCAGAAGGGGTTTCGGCAAAGGATGATGCCTCGGTATTGCGAGCACAAAAAGAAAGAGAAGTTGAATCTATAAAAGTTATCCAAACTTCAGGAATTCAAAAAATTGGTGCAGATATTGGTGGGTTTACGCTCGGTGGATCGACAGTAGTTTCCTTATTCCCTTCTAAAAAATTTCAACCTTCCAGTCAAATTGCCACTGCTGCAGAAGTACTACGCCATAGAGTTGAAAATAACAGCATACAAAATTCATTTCGCAAATTATTTGGCATGGATCTACTTCCTCCTGAATCCCGTTCTATAGAAATAAAAGCAGAATTGGGGCAAGTTATTGGTCAGCCGATGAGTTTGTTATCTTTTAATGTAATGCGAAAGATTATTGATCCTGAAATTTTTGATAAAATCATTTTCGATGGCCTGGCTTCTGGACAAACCACCGAATATATATCTTCATCATTAAAATCAAACTTCAATAGTAAGATGAATGTCTTAGAAAATAATAAACAAGCTAATATGACAAAGCAAGAATTTGACCTTGCAAAAAAACTAAATAACGATTTACAAGCTAATGTTAAATCAAGCTTAATTGCGACTGTGGATCAGGCAGTAAACTTTAATATCCAGTATGGTGCCATCCTAGGAGTTTTTAAAGAAGTGATTGGTATACAAGAATTTCAGCGCTTAAGAACAGGTGCTAATGCTAAAGAAGAAATTATCAAAGCATTTTTGGCCGCATCTAGTAGTGAAAACTTTCTATCACCCGTTCGAAAAGAGCTCACCCAATCTATGATAAAGGCTTTACAGGAAGATAATTCAAAGCAAACTACTTTGCTGCAAAGCATTGATAATGCTCTATATAAAGTCTAATTTTCATCGTAATGACTAGATCATTTTTCAACAAGCGCTGATTTCTCGACAAGCTCAGGTTCTACCCACCGCCCATGCTTTTTAATCAAATCAATCAAACGATCATCGGCGTCAGTAAAATTAATATCCTTTTCGACACACTCTTTGCCCACATAAAGATCGATCATCCCGGGCTTTGAGCCGACATAACCAAAATCTGCATCAGCCATTTCACCAGGACCGTTGACAATACAACCCATAATAGCCAATTTGACACCGGGAAGATGGGAGGTGCGCAAGCGAATACGCTTTGAAACATCTTGTAAATCGAACAACGTTCTTCCACAACTTGGACAAGAGATAAAATCGGTTTTAGAGGTACGCATGCGCGCTGCTTGTAAAATATTAAAACTTAAATTTCGCAAGAATTCAAGCTCTGAATTTGCCCTAATCCAAATGCCGTCTCCAAGGCCATCACATAACAACACTCCATATTCAGCAGCTGCCTGAAGAATTAGATCCGCTTTCGAGCAATCATAAGCAAAGCTAATAATTACTGGAATTTGAAGCTGTTCATTTTGAAGCCAATCAAAAAAACGACGCGCATAATGCACTCTATCAGTCGATGGTGCTAAAAAAATTAATGCAGGTTTAACTTTTTTGATGATTTCGTATTGTTCCAGCGATTCATCTCTGACAATCAGAGTTCTCGGAGAGGTTAGATTGGGCGAGGCTGGGTTTTGTGAGATATAACTGGGGTAATTAGCAAAGCGATCATTAGCAGTTTGATTAGAATGCCAAACTTGTGCTTCAGCTAATGTTTGTAGTGGCAATTCGCCACTATTTACATCAGTTGATAAAATACCTACGCCAATATCTTTTAATGCTTTTAGGGTGGGTGCGATTGTCGTACTAACTAGTTGTTTAGAGAGTATTTCAGTGATAATAATACCGTCGACGCTATTAATCTTCAATTTTGGATGACCCAATTCAGTAGCACAACCAATTTGTTTATAAAAAGTAGGCGCTGTTTTTAAATCAGCGACACAAGCACTTACAAAGACCGATCCATCGCGGTGCAAAGCGATGTTTTTTGGGAGTGTTACAGGGCGACGTTTGATAATGGCGATATTGCGATGATTTTCACTAAATGGTGTGACTCCCCTGCCCTGATAAGATTTGGCAAAGGCAATTAGCCGTTGGCAGGGATCAATTTCATGCCAAGCATCTTCAGTTAAGGAAACACGTATTGTATCGCCAAGACCATCTAACAGCAAAGAGCCTATACCCATAGCCGATTTTATACGTCCATCCTCACCCTCGCCTGCTTCAGTGACACCTAAATGTAGAGGGTAATCCCACCCTAAGTTCATCATACTGGCCACTAAAAGGCGATAAGCTTGAATCATAACTTGTGGATTAGATGATTTCATTGAAAACATAAAATCGTGATAGTCGTTCTGTCGGCATATTCTGGCAAACTCTAAAGCTGATTCCACCATCCCCTGTGGCGTATCACCATAGCGGTTCATAATGCGATCTGAAAGTGAACCATGATTTGTACCAATGCGCATGGCTCTCTTTAACCGCTTACATTTTTCAACAAGTGGAGTAAATTTATTTTCAATTTTTTCAATTTCTTTAGCATAAGTTTCATCGTCATATTCGATTATTTTAAATGAAGCCCGTTTATCAACAAAATTACCAGGGTTTACGCGCACTTTATCTACAAAATCAACCACGCGCATCGCCGCTGGCGGAAAAAAGTGAATATCGGCCACCAACGGAATGGTATAACCTTTTTGTATCAACCCATTTTTAATCTCTTCACAAGCATCGGCTTCTTTCATCCCTTGTACAGTAACACGTGCAATCTCACAGCCGACATCAGCTAAACGAACAATCTGATCAATGGTCGCATCAACATCGCGCGTACTTGAAGTAGTCATCGATTGAATGCGAATCGGATTATCGCCACCCACACCGACATTACCCACCATTACAGGACGGGTTTTCCATCGTACTGTTTGATATATGGATTCACAATATTTAGTCATCGTACACCTCTATAAATAAAGTGGTGATGATACTTTGGTTAAAGGAATATGTCAACGTTTAAGCATCTACTACTTAAGGCCAATTCAAGATAACAAATTAGATAGTTTGTATACAAATAAATGTAGTTTCGAAAGAAATCTAATATCATGTTTAAAACAAATACCTTGTTATGTAAAACTATATTTGAGATGGCTAATGGTTTTATTTTTCGAAAATTTATATATGTTGATATGATAAAATGAAAGTATTTCCAAAAAGTATTAATGTTACATATACTTCCCAGCAAATTCTGCTAGTAGTTTTCAACATTTGATTTGAAATTGGCGCAGTTAAAGATGCCTTAACTAATGAGAAGCAACGCCTATGAAGACCCCCACTACAACTTCGCATAGTTTAACTCTGAGCGCTTTTCTTTGGAAATTTGTTTGCATGCAGCCGTGGAGTTTTTTCTTAATCTATTTCTTTTCTTTAGCCTGGGCTCTTGATTCAACATTATGGCCTTATCTTTTGCGATTAATTATAGATACACTCACTAATTATGAAATGGATCGTGCCAATGCCTGGAATGCTTTAAAATGGTTGGTAGTGGCAGGTATTTTTTTATGGGTAATGATCGAGGTTTGTTTTCGATATCGTGATTTTTTGCGAGCACGCGCCTTCCCTAAGTTAGAAGCCAACATTCGCATCGCTATGTTCGATCATGTTCAACATCATTCACCCCAATATTTTAATACACATTTTGCTGGCAGTCTCTCAAACAAAATCAGCGACATGACCACGCAAATCACGGCTATGCTGCAGACTATAATGGTGTTTGTTCCAGCGATTGTCGCCTCAATTTTGGTTTTAATTTTTTTTAGCGAAGTTAACCCCCTTTTTGCCACAATTTTGGGTTTATGGATTGCAGCCCATTTTGCTACATCTATTTTTTTTACAGCTAAGTGTGTAAAGTATTCAAACATTCACGGTGAAACACGCAGTATACTAGCAGGTAATATTGTCGATAGCTTTAGCAACAATTTTGCGGTCAATCTTTTTTCACGTTTTAAATTTGAAAAACTGCGTCTCTACTCTTTTCAAAAATTAGAGCAAAATGCCAATCACCATGCTCAGTATTGCATCGCCTTAATGTTACTCTCCCTTTCCATTGTATTTCTGATCGGAACAATTACTTTGCATGGCTTGCTTATTTATTATTGGCTTGAAAATAAAGTTTCCACAGGCGAAGTAATTCAGGTCTTTAACACTACTTTTAATGTTATGATGCTTTTGTGGTTTGCCAGTGATTTAATGCCACAATTTTTTCAGTCTGTAGGCATTGCACGACAAGCTCTTACTTTGATGCAGGATCCTAAAGATGTTATAGACCCCCCTGAAACACCCTCTTTAGTAGTGTCTAAAGGGGAAATCGTTTTTGAGAATGTCTCTTTTTATTATGGCAACAAAAAATTATTTGAAAATAAAAACGTACACATCAAAGGTGGTGAAAAAGTTGGCTTAGTTGGTTACTCTGGCGCTGGTAAATCTACTTTTGTAAACCTAATTCTAAGATTTTATCCCATTGAAAATGGTAAAATATTAATTGATGGACAAGATATTAGTCAAATTACTATAGAATCGCTACATAAACAAGTTACTCTAATACCACAAGATCCCATACTGTTTAATCGCTCGATCGCAGAAAACATACAATATGGCAATACTGAAGCCACAATAGAGCAAATTAAGCAAGCTGCTAAACATGCGCACTGTACTGAATTTATTTCAAAGTTCCCCGATGATTATGACTCATTAGTCGGTGAAAGAGGGGCCAGACTTTCCGGTGGCGAACGACAAAGAATAGCTATTGCGCGCGCCATGCTGGCGGCTTCTCCTATCCTGATTCTAGATGAAGCAACCTCTTCGCTTGATTCTGTTACTGAAAATTATATACAAGAGAGTTTGGAGAATTTGATGCAAAATAGAACTGCTATTGTAATTGCTCATCGGCTCTCAACTCTTGCAAAAATGGACCGCATACTTGTTTTAGATCAAGGTCGAGTAGTGGAGGAAGGTTCGCATATTGAACTTATGAATAGGCCAGGAGGTCAGTATGCTAATATGTGGCAGATGCAAGCTGGTGGTTTCTTGCCCGATGACATCCCTGATCTGTAGCGTTTTTCAAAATAGTTTAACACATACGATTAAAAAAATTTTAATATATTCTAAGATTTGCTAAACCTGAATTTGTCAGTAGCTTCATCTAAGAATAAATAGTCAATCGTATGGCACAAATAAATCAATTAAGAAACTTAAGCGGCGAAAGTCATTCGCTTTGGATGGCTCGACCTTGAAAAAGCTCAATTTTAACAACTCTCCTTAAGCATAATTTGAACAAGTAATTTTTGACATAGCCTAGAGCTATCTATGTTGTTAAAAACTTTAAACAAAAGATTAACTTTAACAAAGAGGTCAATTAAAATATGAATACAAAACTGCTCACAAATCTTGTTATTTACCTTAGCACCTCCTTCACCTGCAACATGTATGCGCAAGAATTGCCATTAAATTTATTACACTCTCATCATAATTACAGTTGTGATCCAGATCATAAACATAAGCCACACTGTAGTCACACTGGACCTACTGGATTTACAGGCGCAACAGGAAGCACTGGATCTACGGGGGCGCAAGGGATACCGGGTTTAATTGGACCAACTGGTGCAACAGGCGCCGTAGGGGCTACTGGTATTGGCTTTACGGGAGCTACGGGAGCGGCTGGTCCGACTGGTGACCCTGGTTTCACTGGAGCAACGGGATTTACTGGTGCAACAGGTGCGGTTGGATTTACAGGAGCGGCTGGTCCGACTGGTGCTGCTGGTTTCACTGGGGCAACAGGAGTCGCTGGTTTCACTGGAGCAACGGGATTTACTGGTGCAACAGGCGCGACTGGGTTTACAGGAGCCGTAGGTCCAACTGGCGCTGCTGGTTTCACTGGTGCAACAGGATTTACTGGTGCAACAGGCGCGGCTGGATTTACAGGAGCGGCAGGCCCAACTGGTGCTGCTGGTTTCACTGGAGCAACAGGAGTCGCTGGTTTCACTGGAGCAACAGGATTTACTGGTGCAACAGGCCTCGCTGGTTTAACTGGTCCAACTGGCAACACTGGACCCACTGGTTTTACCGGAACAGGTGGCCCAACTGGCAACACTGGACCAACGGGTGCCAATGCGACAACACTTGGATATTTATTTGTTTACACCAATCAAACTCTATCGATAGACCCAGGTAGTGCTACTAGTGGTGGTATTATTGAATTTCAATCAAATACTACTACAGCAGGCCATCAAAATATTGCCTATCCATCATTAACTTTGCCAATCGTGTCCAACATAGGAGAAGACACGGGTAACCCCAACAATATTACTAGCTTTACCATAGAAGAGGAAGGCGATTATTTAGTTAATCTTTTTGGCGTAGTAGGGGGGCCTGACGGCGCTACACCTACTTTTGCCATCGCTTTATGGGGAGGTACTACTACTGTTGCAGCAGGCACTACAGGTTCTTTTACAGCAACATTAAGTAACATTACCTTACCTTTTAATGCTGGCTGTCAATTCACTAATAATGCCGGTGAAAAACTAACCTTAAATGGTATTTATCATTTCACGGCTGGTCAAAAAATTTCTATCATCAATGTTAGTGATACTACCGTTTCAATATTTTCCTCTAGTAATGTACCACCACCAGTTGTTTCAGCCTCGCTTTCTTTTCAACTAATAAGAGCAGGCACCGCGGTTACGGGCCCTTAATTAACGATAATAAATGCTCTTAAAAAGCGATTAAAACACAGATAGCTCAGTTGGCTAATACCACTGAGTTATTTTTATTTAGAGCTATATAGAAAGTTTTAACCACCTGTATAAATTTTAGTAACCTTACGTATAATTTGGGTAAGAAGAGTTTTTAGACCAAATATTTCTCCAAAAGTTGCCTATTGTCAAATACACGATGAGTCTTTATAATTTATGGACAATAGACTAATGCAATCTCATTTCCTAAAAAACTGAGTTTTGGATTTTTAAATAAACTTCTTTGTAAACTGGCTTTTTTTTTTGGAAAAATTAATATTTTTTGAGTAGATTTGATTCCAAATTTTAAGAGTATGTTGGCAATAAAGGGCCGAAAAACTTGAGATTAAAGATGCCAAAAAAGACAATTTTAACAAATAAATGTAGTTTAAAAAGAAGTCTAATAATTAAAGTTATTTCAAGAAAACCAAAAACAATTTTTATAATAACTTGCTGATAGGTTCTACTTATGACCACTAAAATGTCTCTACCTAAAGCGCGCATTATCGGATTGGGTTCATACCTTCCAAGCAAAGTTTTGAGCAATCGCGATTTAGAAAAAATAGTTGATACCACCGACGAATGGATTGTAACGCGTACTGGTATGCAGGAAAGGCGCATAGCTGCCGCTGATGAATTTCCTTCCGATATGGGAGTAATGGCAGCAAAACAAGCTATAAAGGCGGCTAACTTAGAAGAGAATGCCATAGAGATGATTATCGTGGCTACCATGTCCCCTGATTATATTTCGCCTAGCACTGCCAATCTTATTCAAGCACAATTAGATGCCCCACAAGCTGCTTCAATGGACATAAATGCTGCTTGCACAGGTTTTATTTATGCACTGTCAATCGCCAATGCTTATGTAAAATCAGGCATCTATAAATATGTTCTAGTAATAGCGACTGAAAAAATGTCGGCCTTTATCGATTACAAAGATCGCTCTACCTGTGTATTATTTGGTGATGGTGCCGCAGCTGCGGTAGTGGCTGCTAACGGACAAGGTCTAAGTATTGATAATGTAGTTTTGGGATCAGAAGGCAAACTAGCCAATCTGATGATGATCCCAGCTGGTGGTTCACGACACAAAGCTTCTGAGGAAACAGTAAGCTCAGCGCAACATTATTTTAAAATGTCCGGCAGTGAAGTATTCAAACATGCCGTGCGCCGCATGAGTCAAGTTTCTGAAGAGTGTTTGACCCAGGCAGGCTTACAAGCAGACCAAATTGATTGGTTAGTACCGCATCAAGCCAATAAACGAATTATAGACGCATTAGCCAAACGTTTTGCCATACCAGAAGAAAAGATTTATCATACTATACGCAAATATGGTAACACCTCTGCTTCAAGCATTGCTATTGCTTTACATGAATTAACAGAAAAACACCCTCTGGCGCTTGGTGATCATCTTTTGTTGACAGCCTTTGGAGTAGGCTTAGCCTGGGGAGCCATTGTATTAACAAAATGCACTTAAAACTTTGAATAGAGTTTGATTTTTTCTCCCCTTTTCTAGAAAAGGGCAACAAAATCAAAAAATAATTTACTAAAAACTCAGGTTAAAACACTACTAAATACAGATTTTTATGAATAATTCATTATCCAATCAAGTGGCTGTAGTTACTGGCGGAAATTCTGGCATTGGTCAGGCTATCGCCGAAAAGTTAGCGCAAGAAGGTGCCAAAATTGCCATTTTAGGCACCAATAGCGCTACGGGCGCCAATGCTGTGCAAGAAATTCAAAAACTTTGTCAAGACAGACAAGTACAATTTTATCAAGTGGATATTGGCCAAACATTAGCTGTCGAAGAGGTTTTTAAAAAAATATTCACCGATTTTGGCCAAATCGATATTCTAGTCAATAATGCTGGTATCACTGCGGATCAGCTATTAATGAAAATGAGCGAAGATGATTGGGATCGCGTTTTAACCACTAATCTAAAATCTTGTTTTAATACCTGTCGGGCTATTGTGCGTCATATGATGAAGGCCAAAAAAGGAAAAATCATCAACATCACCTCAGTGGTCGGTCTTGTAGGTAATCCAGGACAAACTAATTATGCTGCATCAAAAGCTGGAATGATCGGTTTTACCAAAGCCCTAGCCAAAGAACTAGCTAGTCGCCATATTTTAGTAAATTGCGTAGCACCTGGTTTCATTCAAACCAAAATGACCCATGTTCTTTCAGATGGGCAAAAAGAACAAATTTTACAAAATATTCCATTAGGATGTTTAGGTTCACCTATGGACATTGCCAATGCCACCCTGTTTTTAGCTAGTCCACTAGCTAATTATATTACCGGTCAAGTATTACAAGTAGATGGTGGTATGGTAATGTGAAATGATAAAGTAATGGCCGATGTAGCAAAAATTGCAATACGATACTTGATTAAATTCGTCATTTTCATGAAAATAGGAACTCTTTGCATATCAAAACAACGGCTTAACGGCGGTTTGCAAATAAACAAAATTATAAGTTTAAGAGGGAAAAAATTATGTCAATTGAGAAAGAAGTTATTGATATTGTGGTGGAACAACTTGGCGTAGAGCGCGAAGAAGTTACTCCAGATAAATCATTTGTAGAAGATTTAAACGCTGATTCGCTAGATCTGACCGAACTAATTATGACGTTTGAAGAGCATTTTGAATGTGAAATTTCGCAAGAAGATGCCGAAAAATTAAAGACTATTCAAGATGTGATTAATTATTTGGAAAAAAACCAAAAAAATTAACCTCCCTAATTATTTAAAAATTTACCACCACCGCTCTTAAATAGGCTTCTTTCGAAATTACATTTATTTGTTAAAATTGCCTTTTTTGGCATCTTTAATACCAAATTTTTCCAAAAAAAAGCAATCTCAAAAGAAGTCTAATTTCGCTAGTGGGGGGTAGCCTTTATATGCTTACCATTAACCTTGAGTTTTGAGTTTTTTTTGTCTTTTAAGCTGACTTAAAAGACAAAAAAAACCAAAATTTAGGTTAAAAGCACTCTTTAAATTATGCGTAAAGTCAGTTTAGGCTATAAGCAGCTTCTACTCCGAGATCGCTTTCTAAGATTTTGTTTTAAGGTCTATAATAATTAGACTGTGTTACAGCATCTGTTTGATTGACTTTAGGATTAACTGATGGAATCGGCACGTTATAACCATTATAGGTGTTATACTGATCAATGCCGTTGCGCTGATAAGTAGTGTATGGATTAGCACCAGTACGTTCATAAGAAGTATATGGGTTTACTGCCGTGCCTTGATTGTTCTGATAGGTGTTGTAGGGATTAACTCCAGCACCATCATAAGTGTCATATGGATTAACACCAGTGCGATCATAGTTATTGTAAGGATTACCAGTACGATCGTAATTATTATACGGATTTACTCCATATCCATAATTATCTTGATATGGTTGATCATAACGCTGATCGTATCTTACCCTATTATCATATGAGCGCGCCGTAGCATTTCTAGTTGCATTGACCATGCCATTATTACCATAAATATAACCACCACCAACAGAGTTTTGATTATAGTAGGGTGGCACGTAAGATTGATTTTGCTTGCCATAAGTATTGTAAAGATGATTGTCAGGTGCGTTTCTGATAGTCGTTTGTCTGTTTACATAGCTTACTTTCTCATCGGGATCATAACCGACTGGTTTAACTTTATCACTGGCATAAGACTCATTATAGGCACGCGGTTGTGTTTCTCCTTTGAGATATTGCGAGGTATGATATTGCCAGTTTTGATAATAATCCCAATCGCCGTTGCGTTCATCCTGATATTTATTTACACCATCGACATTAATAAAAAGAGCAAAGCTTGACACAGTTAATAGTAACGATAAGATGCGCATATTCCCTCCTCACATGTAAATAATAGACTCGCCTAGATTTTGCCTAAATATTTTTTTGATAGCAATAAGTTGCATAAAAGCTTATCTTGAAATTCAGTTAAGGGAGAATGGAATGGAGCTTCAACATAAGCAACAAGTACAGCAAAGCCAACATTTGATTATGTCGGCCAACATGCAACAAGCCCTGCATGTTTTGCAATTGCCAATACAGGAATTGGACACATTTGTCACTGAACAAGTAATGCTTAATCCTGCCCTTGAACTTGATTGGGAAGAAAATATGCCCTATGATGGTCAAATCGATGAACAGGAATATGAAAATAAAGAAGATGACAGTGATTTGCAGATCGAACAGCGCGACATGGAAGTTTTGCAACAATTAAACGAAGATGAGCATAATTCATCTGATAATTATGAATCACAATATTGTACACAAGATGCGCACAGACAAAACTATCTTGAGCATGCAATCGCACAGCGACCTTCTTTATATACACGGCTAATGGAACAAGCGCGCGATTCTTTTGAAACACCCTCACAGTTAACAACAGCTGAGATAATTATTGGCTATATCGATGAGTTGGGTTTTTTGCAAAATTCGCTGGATGAGATATGCTATTTGCACAGCTTAGAGAAAGCGCAAGCCGAAGGTGTTGTTAAAGAAATTCAAACTTTTGAGCCCTATGGAGTAGGCGCAAGTACTATTTGCGAATCATTGCTTATTCAATTGCGTTGTTTGCATAAAAGTAAAACATTGGCTTATAAAATTGTTAGCCAATACTACGAGCAACTAGTACACAATCAAATCCCCATAATTCAAAAAAAATTAGGTTGTTCGTACAACCAAATAAAAGAAGCCATAGCCAATGATATCTCAAAACTCAATATCCATCCTGGTGCTCAAATTTTATCTAATAGTGCTGCCTATATTGTGCCTGATGGTAAATTATGGCTGGATGAAAATGGAAATTTAATGGTCGATGTCGATAAAGATTATGTACCGACATTGCGCATCAATCCACGCTATTTTAAATTATTAAATGACGAACAAACGCCTACCTCTACTAAACAATTTATCCAGCAACATATACTTTCAGCCCGTTGGCTGGCCCGTAATTTACAGCATCGTTATTCAAGTTTAGCGCGTGTTTGCCAATTGTTAGCAGAAAAGCAAAAATCTTTTTTTTGTGATGTGCACGGAGAGCTTTCTCCGCTGACCATGCAAGCAGTGGCTGATGAACTGAATCTACACGAATCGACTGTTGCACGCATTGTCGCTCATAAATACATCGATTCACCGCGTGGCATTCTGCCACTAAAAAGCTTGTTTACCACAAAATATGTGGCCGACGATGGACAGTGGCTCTCTTCTGCCACCATAAAACAAACCATTTTAGCTGTAATTCAACAAGAAGATAAAGGGCATCCATTATCAGATCAGGAGATCTCAGCACTTTTAACTAAGCAGGGTATTACCTGCGCTCGTCGCACAGTGACAAAATATCGTCAGGTATTGCATTTAGGCAATGTGCAACAACGCAAACAATTTATTAACGCCCGCAAGAAAGACCATGAAATCTCAGTTGTGCCATAAAAATCAATTTGCTGAAGAGAATTTTAGCGAGAAGCACTTTATTAAGGAAAAACAGATATGCACAAAGTCTTTTTGGCTAAACCTTTTTTTATTTGCTTTAATGCTTTTGCTGACTGTGAGCGTTTATAACTGGCAACAAAAAAAGCTGCAAGAAAATATCGCTAATGATTCTTTTTTGAAAGTGACAAATCGCGATCTATCACTTTTTTTGTGGCAATTTCCCAGTTTCATGCGTCTGCATAATAAGAGTAAGGTAGCCTACTTAGAGGGTTTTCATCCCAATTTTGCTGGTATGCGTCCCCATGCTCCAGAAAGTTATGCCACGGTACCCCCTGACCTACTTTGGCTTTATCACAATTGGAAACAATTACTAGCCCCAATATTTATACCAAGAAAAATTAATGCAATAGAGTTTGAAAAATTTTTACAAGCCCTGCCTGAATGGTTACCAGAGGCATGGCCAAATGCTCCCGTCGAGTATAAAGTATTAGTAAATACGCAAGCTTTTCAAAAAACAAGCGATTTACAAAATTTGTCTTACATAGATTTACCTCTGGCAGTACGACAAGCTTTTGTGGGATGGAAAAATTTTAAACTTGAGGGAAATGCAATTAATCAATATCACCCATCGCCATCGCAAATAAATGTTTTCTTGCAGAAATTTCCCCAATATCAACGCCATTTATGGCGCAATATTGAGCAAATTGATGGTCATCAAATAGCGGAACACACCTATTTAAGTAACGCAGCTTTATTAGAAAAATCAATTAAATTGCCTGTTTTCTTAAAAGTTGCCCTTTACAACGACTATCAATCTGCTCTGGAAGGTTTTTAATTTTTTTATCTACTTTTGTGATACTTTTTGTGGTTTACCAATAAAAATAATAGCTGGCAAAACAGGCGGTGTTTGCGCTGCTAACCAAGCTGAAATACGATGATTACCTTCGTATAACTTATAGCGCTTACCACTTTGGCTCTTCCAAAAAACCAACCCTTCTAATCTTTCGACATTAAAACGATCGGGGCTGGGGTAAAGCACTTCCACATTTCTTTTCACCCAATCGATATGTAAAAAGCCCTCTATTTTCTTCCAGCGACCATTCTCTCTCTCCGGCCCCCACAATATATACTTTCCTCTAACTTCATTAAAGGTAGCAGTAATTAAAGCGATATTCTCTTTATCGATTGGTAGTTCCAAGGACTGGCGTTCCGGAATAGAACTGCGAATGTGTTTTGAAAATTGACACTCTACTGCCCATTCGCTATATAGCCATAGACGCTTAATTTCAAAAGTTGAATCCAAGCCTTTAATTTTGGCATTAGGAGGGTATTTTGCCAATAAATCTTTAGTCAGCAAGGTTGTGGTAGTATCATCCTTTTTATCGGTAGCTTTATCTGCTGTACTTTCACCTGCTGATACTGCACAATTATCTCCTGTACTAGTCTTTGCACAAGTTGCCGCACTATAAAAATGCATAAAAACCTCGTTTATTGCTTATTAAAGTATGGATCAAAATGAAAGCCTAAATGTTGCTTTTCAAAAATCACCTCTGATTTGGGATGGCGCGTATGGTCAAATTCGCGCTGAGCTGACATAAAATTATCAACAATTTCTTCAGTAATTTGCTGGCGCGCTTGCTGATGTTCCTGTATCACTTTCCAAACAACCTCAATGGTTTTATTCTTTATCTCTGAGGTCATCATTTTCCCACTACGATAGGCATTGGCAATTTGCTCAAGCTCACTATCATCATCTAAAAAGTAAAGCAAATAGTGATAGGACACATCGACACTAAGATTGGCCCCTTTTTCGATATGTTCTTGTTTTGTAGAGCCGCCGCCAGAATAGGCTTTTTCTCTAATTTTACGACCTATCGCATCACGTGAATCATTCATAAAAATCAATTCATTTTGCCCCGTGGAACTGGCTTTATCATGTGCATGCTCAAGACTAGGCAAAAAGCGGGATTGGATAGTGGCAGGCTTTTTAAAACCAAGTTTTGGCGCAATGTCGCGGGCCATCTTAAAATATGGGTATTGGTCTATTGCCATGGGAACCAAGCACATAATATGTCGCTCTTTGAAAATATTTTCAAACGATGTACTAAAAGCTGGCGCCGCCTGAAAACAAGGCCAACTCAATTGACCCACGTTATTATTTAAATCCAAACCATAAATGCCATGAATCATGTTGCCGGAGGTTTGTTTCATTATCAATACAATGTTGCGATAAAGTGAACCACCCACTGTCTCTAAATTAGAAAAAATCCACGTCTTTTTGGGATTAAAACCGCAAGCTATAATATCTTTAGCATTTTCACGTGTTAAGCGATTAGCCTCACTTAGTGGCAGCCCCTCTTTAAAATAAAATTTTTCATCATCAGTCATCTGAATTACAACAATAGCATCAAAGGCCTCTTGTAAATATTTTGTGAACATAAATGGAATCATATGCCCCAAATGCAGCGAAGCGGAACTAGGGCCGCGTCCAGTATACAAATAAATTTCTTCGCCCTTTTCATAGGCATCCAGCACTTGATCAAGATCTTTATGTGAAAAGAAAATCCCGCGAGAAAGCCATGGATGTGCTTTCACTTTAGTTACCCGCTCAAAGCGCTGTATTAAAGCACCATCGATAGGCTGACAACCAAATTGCTTAATTAATTTCAAATAGTCAATCGTGGTAGTGGTTACCTCCCAAGGAGTAATTTTCGCATCTGAGACAATTTTTACATCTTCTTCCATCATAAAACCATATTTAATGATTAGTGTTTTTTTGTAATAACAGTAGGGAGGGGGCCGCTTGCCGATTAATAAAAGTTTGATGGGTGCAGTTCCACGTTTTCGGACACAAGGTAGTCGTAAATTTTAAGAGGGCGGCTTGCTCTTCTTTTCCAGCATTATGCCCGGGGTAACAGGTTATACAAATAAGGCCACCTATTTTAATTAAAGGCAAAGCATTTTGTACACTTTGTAGTGTTGAGTCCACTACCGTTGTGTAAGACTTATTGCTGCCAGGTAAATAACCTAAATTATATACAATCAAACAAACACTCTCTGGCAAAATTTGTGCAGGAAAAGTAGCGTGCGAGCGCTGTTGTAAGCACAAGCGCTCTAAATAAGTGTCTGGTAAATGCAATTGCAAATATTTTTGGGTGGATAAAATAGCTTCCTCTTGTACATCAAAAGCATACACTCTACCTAAGTTGTTTGATAAGGCTAGCTGACACAAGCGTAAAGTATCTTTGCCATGGCCACAAGTAGCATCAATAACCACAGCACCTTTTTGGACAATCCTTGTCCAATAGTGGTGAGCTAAATCTAAATGTGACTGAAAAAGTGGAAAAGTATGGCGCATGTACTATATGCTAAAAGACTTTATTATAAAAAACAAGGTTATAAAATGAAAAGGTGTTGCTAATTGTTATTTTTTTATATATTAGATTATTCAATTACTTGACATAAATTAAATGATTTGCTACTATCTTTATTATATTTAAATTTAAAATAATATAACTGGGGTAATAATATGAATATTAATAGTTTTGCCACAATACCACAAGATATAAACTATTGCTACGAATATGCCAAACATTGGATATCAGGCAAAGATATGCCCGATGAGCAGCAAGGTAGCTACGCCCTCTGTGGACATGTACGTCTCCTTTCAGCTTGCGGGATCATCTTGACGATTGCTCAATTTGCCATGGCTCTTTTAACTGGGCAAATGACGAAGCATAACTTTTTTGTCTCGGCGGCACTTTGCATAAAATTACACGATGCCTACGTCATGTCTGATAATTTTATCAATTACCACCCTGATTTCATAAAGGAATACGATCGCGAAATCAAAGAAAGAATAGAAGAGGAAAAAGAATTCTATCTAAGTAAAACTATAGCTGGTGTTAAACTTCATACACACCAGTCGGCAGAAAGATTAGCTCGTTTACAGGTTGATCGAGGCCTATCGGCTGTGCTTATGAATAAATTAATAATAACAATATTTCAATCAACTATTTTCAAAGCAATAATCGATGGAGCAGGAACTTTTATGGATGGAGCAGAATCTTTTATGAATAGAGCACAACAAGCTTTTACAGATTTTATCGAATAAGCTAGCATTAAGCGCTAAGCATTAACCAAGCGCCTGAGTTTTAAATTACTAAAAATCAGCGCGTTGATCTATCTTAAGAAAGGCGTTGTGCCCTTTTAAATTTAAAATAATATAACTGAGGTAATAATATTAATAGTTTTGCCACAATACCACAAGATATAAACTATTGCTACGAATATGCCCAGCATGTTATATCAGGCAAAGATATGCCTGATGAGCAGCAAGGTAGCTACACCGAAGCTAGACATGTGCGTCTCCTTTCAGCTTGCGGGATACTCTTGACGATTGCTCAATTTGCCATGGCTCTTTTAACTGGACAAATGACAAAGCGTAACTTTTTTGTCTCGGCGGGACTTTGCGTACAATTGCACGATACCTACGTCATCTCTGATAATTTTATCGCTTACCATCCTACCTTCATAAGTGAATATAATCGCGAAATCGAGGAAAGAATAGAAGAGAAAAAACAATTCTATCTAAATAAAGCTCATCCAATTTACTCGGCAGAAAGATTAGCTCGTTTACAGGTTGATAAAGGCATATCGGCTGCGCTTATGAATAAATTAATAATAACAATATTTCAATCAACTATTGCCAAAGCAATAAGGGATGGAGCACTAGCTTTTAAACATCTTATGGACAGCTAAAACTGCCATAAGCCAGCATTAAACGCTAAACATTAAACTAAGCGCCTGAGTTTTAAATTAATAAAAATCAGCGCGTTGATCTATCTTAAGAAAGGCGTTGTGCCCCTTTATTCATGGGAGCTGCTGCGCCACTTTCCTCTAACAACATTTTCTTGACTTCTGCGAGACTTTCAAAAAAAGCACCTAAAATAGCGCTAAATTTTTCTGAGTTAACATCTGCCGTCGGAGTCGAAACACTATACATTAAAAAAACTCCACCGGGAGCTAAGGCGATAGAACCGCCACGCGTTAGAATTTGAAAGGCATTGAGTTCCAGGGCCCGAATCATTAAGGCAATGCTCAATTCCTTATCATTGGTCGGCATGGCTAGTAATGAGCTATAGATATGGACCATGGGGAAATCTTGCGAAACTTCAATAACAATGATATCTCCTCCTACCTGAAAACTACATAAACCATCTTCATTAAGAGTTAAATTTGCCCCAATCACTGCCGATAAATCTTTTAACCACGATTTAACAACCTCTATTTGTTTTGATCTATCCATATACTAATCCTCCAGCTTACCCTTTAAATAAAAATGTTTGTTGCTCAGGTGGTGGACCTAGTTTATCAAAAGCTCTTACAAACAAAACATGCCTTGCAAAAAAGCCTTCATTTTCAAGTTTTGGTAATTTATACCCCTCACCCACTGAACGTGGCACTGGAATTCCGATAAGGCGCTCAAAAAACACTGCTAAAAAATTTAATGCCTTACAATCTGTCAACCAGTCACCCTTGCCACTAAATGTAGTTATCTGTGGAGCGTTTTGGGCTATTTTTTGCTGTCCTATATAACGCCTTGTTCCCACTCCCATGGGCCGGGCATTAAAAGTCACCCCTTTTAAGTCATTGGCAACTGCGGCACATTGTGCCAAACCACCACCATGCGAATGTCCCACCATAACTGGCTTAATATCACTATCTTTGATTGCCTCATTGATCATTTTTCCAATTTCAATGGCCTGCAATGAGGCCTGCGGAATAGCACCTATCCAATCACCTGCTATTGCTAGCAGACCTTGTCGATTAACTTTGTCGGCATCATTCTCATCTCTGAGAAATTCATGCCCACCATAACCAGAAAAACAGACTACAATTTCTTTTTTATTTTTATCATATATGAGTGAAAAGATTGTACCAGTTTCAACATGATAAAATTTACCATCACAACACTTAAACCCTAAATTTTCAACCTTACTTATGATCTCTTTTATAGGTGGGGGGCACTGTGGATCTTTACTTGGCCAAAAGTTACAACCCCTTCCATAAGTTGTATTAGGATCAGTATTCACCAACTCCGCTCCTTCGGCTATAGTTCCACTCATATAATAAGCATAATTTTTGTTTT
>JABDGQ010000012.1:12787-40313 GCA_013285965.1 Chlamydiota bacterium | reverse complement strand
AATATTTTAGTTACCGGAGTGGGGCCAGGCGCTGTTTCCACACCAATTAACACTGCCACCATGCATGATCCGACATTATTGCAAAAATTGGATGCTGCCATTCCGTTAGGACGCATGGCAAAGCCACAAGACATTGCCAATGTAGTGGTATTTTTAGCAGGTCAGGGAGCTAGCTATATGACAGCCACCACAGTATTTGTGGATGGCGGATTAATGCATCAAAGCCCAGGATTATAAATTGTGAATCTGCAAATCGAGGCTACAGAAGAGGGTAAACGGCTTTCCGATCTACGATTAAAAAAAACTCCTTGGCAATTGTGGGGCCCCTATTTGAGTGAACGGCAATGGGGTACAGTACGCGAGGACTATAGTGCCCAAGGTTTAGCATGGGAATATCTTTCTCATGAAGATGCCCGTTCACGCGCTTATCGTTGGGGTGAGGATGGATTAGCAGGCATTTGTGATGACAAACAACAACTCTGTTTTGCCATGGCTCTATGGAATGGTAAAGATTCTATTTTAAAAGAGCGCCTATTTGGATTGACTGGCCATCAAGGCAATCATGGGGAAGATGTCAAGGAATACTATTTTTATCTAGATAATGTGCCTAGTCATGCATACATGAAATATTTATATAAATATCCCCATAAGGCCTTTCCTTATCAAGATTTAGTTATTACTAATGCACACCGGAATCGCCAACAATTCGAATATGAATTAATGGATACGGGTATCTTTGATGACGATCAATATTTTGATGTTTTTGTTGAATACGCTAAAGCCGATTGTGAAGATATTTTAATCCGCTTTACTATCATTAATCATGCCCAAACAGCAGCTAATTTAATTCTTCTTCCTAATTTATGGTTTCGCAATACGTGGTCTTGGGGAAATACTGCCGATACACCATTGTGTAGACCACAGATCAACTTGGAAGAGAAAGATACACACATGCACACATTGAAAGCTTCTTCTAATTGCCACTTAGGAGATTATTGGCTTTATGCGCAACAAGCTAAAAAAGTTTTATTTACTGACAATGAAACTAATCAAAAAAAAATATTTAATATAGCCAATACCACACCTTACGTAAAAGACAGTATTAATGACTGCATTGTAAGTGACATTTTTGAGGGAATAAATCCAAATAATATCGGCACTAAAGCTGCCTTGATTTACGATCTGCAATTTTTTGCCGGAGAAACAAAAGTAGTTAATTTACGTTTGTGCAACAGTAAGCATAATGACCCTTTTGGTGCCGATTTTGCACATACTTTTGTGATAAGAAAGAAGGAAGCGGACAAATTTTATTTGCAAGTCACCCCTTATCCATTAACAGAGGATATGCGTAATATCCAGCGGCAGGCGTTTGCTGGGTTGCTTTGGAATAAACAGTGTTATCACTTCAATGTAGAAAAATGGTTAAAAGGAGATCCATCTTATCCACAGCCTCCACCAGAGCGTAAACAAGGACGCAATAAAACATGGCTTAATCTAGATGCCTATGATATTTTTTCCATGCCCGATAAATGGGAGTATCCGTGGTTTGCAGCATGGGATTTATCTTTCCATACTGTTACCTTGGCCATGATTGATCCGGAATTTGCCAAAAAGCAGCTTTTACTACTGACTCGTGAATGGTACATGGCCGCAGATGGACAAATACCGGCTTATGAGTGGAATTTTGACGATGCCAATCCACCTGTGCAAGCTTGGGCTGCTTTGCGAGTATATCAGATTGAACAATCAATGTATGGACGCGAAGATCGCGCGTTTTTAGAAAGAATTTTTCAAAAATTGATCATAAATTTTACTTGGTGGGTTAATCGTAAAGATTCGACTGGTCGCAATATTTTTGAAGGCGGATTTTTAGGATTAGATAATATCGGGGCTTTCGATCGTTCTTTGGGGCCACCAACGGGCGGTTTTTTAGGTCAACCTGATGCCACTGGGTGGATGGGTATGTATTGTTTGAATTGTCTTCAGATTGCCTTAGAATTAGCTATCAAAGATCATGTCTATGAAGATATTGCCACAAAATTTTTTGAGCATTTCATCAATATTGCCGATGCCATCGATAATGTATCAGGCCAAATGGATGGACTTTGGGATAAAAAAGAAGGCTTTTACTATGGTGTGTTGATAATGGCTGATGGTCGGCGCCTTAATCTAAAGCAAGACAATATGACTGGCATCATCCCTTTGTTTGCCGTTGCCACTAATAATTTGAATATGGTAGAAGCCTTTCCCAATTATCGCAAAAGATTTGTATGGTTTGTTGAAAACCAACCTGAAAAACTTAAAAATATTGCTGATTTGACAAAATTGGGAGTAGAGAATCGAATTCTCTTGGCACTCACTAATAGCAAAAAGCTTACACGAATTCTAAACAAAATTCTTGATCCAAAGCAATTTTTAAGTCCTTACGGTATTCGTTCAGTTTCAAAACGTTTGGAAAAAAATCCTTTCATTATAAATTTGGGCGGTAGAGAATTTAAATTAGACTATGAGCCTGCAGAATCGACAACAGCGCTCTTTGGAGGCAATTCTAACTGGAGGGGACCGATATGGTTTCCGCTCAATTTCTTGCTGATCGAATCTTTGCAAAAATTTCACTATTATTTTGATGATCAGTTAAAAGTAGAATGTCCGGTTGGGTCAGGAAAAATGCTAAATCTATGGGATGTGTCTATGGAGATCTCAAAAAGGCTTATTGCCATTTTTCTTAAAAATGAACAAGGTCAAAGACCTCTATATGGAGGAATTGCCAAATTTCAAAATGACCCTCATTGGAGTAATTATATTTTATTTCACGAATATTTTCATGGTGATAACGGTGCAGGACTTGGGGCAAGCAATCAAACCGGTTGGACGGCCTTAGTAGCTAAAATTATTCATCAGTATGGCAAATACACTTTACTGCACACTCCGCCAAATTTAATAGAAAGTGCCAAAATCGGACATGTTTGAAGGAGAAGAAATGCAGCAAAAAAGAGTAGTAATTGTCGGTGGAGGATTTGCGGGCATGAGTTGTGCTAGAGCGCTGATTCGCGATTCTGCCATTCATGTTACGCTGATTGATAAAAATAACTATTCCAATTTTACCCCGCTGCTTTATCAAGTGGCGACATCGGCTATGTACACTGAAAGTGTGGCCACTCCTTTGCGCCATTTTTTTGAAGGGAGTGCTAATATCGATATTAAAATGGCGCAAGTGAATGCTATTGATCTACAAAATAAAATTGTTCACACTGAGGATGGCGAAAGCTATCAGGGTGATTTTATCGTGTTAGCCTTAGGTTCGATAGTCAATTTTTTTAATACCACAGGTGCAGAACAGTATTCATTCCCTCTTTATAATCTTGTCGATGCAGAGCGTTTGCGCTCACGTATTATTGCTGTTTTTGAAGATGCCGATCGCAATCGACAATTAATCGAGCAAGGGATACTTAATTTTGTCATCGTCGGCGCTGGGCCAACTGGTATTGAAATAGCTGGCGCTATCGCCGATATGCTAAATATCGCATTACCAAAAGAATTTTCTATCCAAATTCTTAACAAAGCTTGCGTACACCTAGTAGATCATAGTTCTCATGTTTTAGCACCTTTTTCAAAGGAATCACAAGACTATGCTGCTAAAATTTTAAGAGAACGGCATGTCTTATTGCATTTAGGATTACTGGTAAACGAAATAGCGCCTGATCATGTCTTGTTGTCTAATGGCGATAAAATAAATACCCGTACTGTCATTTGGGCAGGTGGGCTAAAAGCAGCAGCACTTGCGGAAAATGAAAAAATTAGCCGTGGACATGGGGATAGGATCAATGTCTTGCCAGATCTTTCTTTAGAGGGCTTTCCAAATATCTATGCACTTGGCGATATTGCTAATATACCTGGACCAGGTGGGGAAGCATTGCCGCAATTAGCGTCTGTCGCCAAACAAAGTGGCTATTGGGCTGCTAGGAATATATTAGCGCAAATAAATGAAAAACAACCCACTCCGTTCAGATATGTGGATAAGGGTATCATGGCCATGATTGGTAAAAATGCAGCTATTGCTGAGATTGGTAAACAAAGACGCGAGTTAAAAGGATTTATGTCTTATTTAGCGTGGCTTGGCGTGCATTTGACATTACTTTGGACAGCGCGTCAAAGAATTGGTACATTTTTAGCGTGGGTTTGGGATTTTTTTGCACATGCTCCTGTTTTTCAAATGCTTGATCGAAGTGATAGCGCGCGGATTAATTGGGGTAAGCGAATTAACGTGAAGGAAAACAAGGATGTGGCCAAATGAACCAAATAAATTCAACAGATTACGATGTAATTATTGTTGGCAGTGGTGCTGGTGGAGGTACCCTGGCGCATCGTCTGGCTGCATCAGGGAAAAAAATTTTATTGCTTGAGCGTGGTGGTTGGTTGCCGCGTGAAATTGAAAATTGGAGTGCGCAAGCTGTTTTTGTAGATAATAAATATATTTCTGCTGACACCTGGTATGACCATAATGGAAAAGCATTTCAGCCACAAGTACATTATTTTGTAGGAGGCGCCACTAAAATGTATGGCGCTGCCCTGTATCGGCTGCGCAAAGAAGATTTTGGTGAAATTAAACACTATGATGGTATTTCACCAGCCTGGCCCATTAGTTACGAGGAACTTGAACCATATTATGCGCAAGCTGAAAAAATGTATTGTGTACATGGTGAGCGTGGTATTGATCCGACTGAACCGCCTTATAGCACACCCTATCCGTACTCTCCAGTTTCACACGAGCCACGCATCCAAGAGCTTTATGATAACCTCAAGCAGGCCGGCTATCATCCTTTTCCAGCACCTTGCGCCATTATGCTTGATGAAAAAAATTTGTCCAATAGTCGTTGTATACGTTGTCAGACCTGCGATGGCTTTCCTTGTTTAGTGCAAGCTAAAGCTGATGCTGAAATGGTGGCCGTGCGGCCCGCCTTAGAACATACCAATGTTACATTATTAACTAATGCCAAAGCACTTAAGTTAAACACTGATACATCAGGTAAAAAAGTGACGGAAGTGGTGGTAGAAGTAAATGGTGAGAAAACTGTATTTAAAGCGGCTATCGTAGTCGTCTCTTGTGGGGCAACAAATTCTGCTAAGCTTTTACTAAGTTCTGCCAATGATGCCCATCCTAATGGACTGGCAAATGGCTCGGATCAAGTTGGTCGCAATTATATGTTCCATAATAGTCAGGCTGTTTTAGCTTTATCAAAAGAGACCAACCCCACTCATTTTCAGAAAACGTTAGCACTAAATGATTTTTACTTTGGCAGCCCTGATTTTAAATTCCCTATGGGTAATATTCAGATGGTAGGAAAATCACAGGGGCCTATGTACAGAGGTGAAAAACCTATTGAAACTGCTTTAGCACCTATGATGTTGCTTGATACCATTGCTAATCACGCTGTTGACTTTTGGTTAACGACAGAAGATTTGCCTACTGCGAATAATCGGATAACGATTGATAAATATGGTAAGACCCATTTAAGTTACACTTTTAACAATCAAGTTCCTAAGCAAAAGCTTTATGAAAAGCTCAAATCTATGCTTAATCTTTTAGGGATGCATCCAGATTATTTAATCCCTCGTCATCTTTATTTAAAAACAAATATTCCGATTGCTGGCGTGGCACATCAGGCGGGAACGTGTCGCTTTGGTACTGATCCTAGACTTTCGGTTTTAAATATAAATTGCAGAACGCATGAGCTTGATAACTTGTATGTGGTCGACACCAGCTTTTTCCCTAGTATTGGCGCTGTTAATCCTTCACTGACTGCTATTGCCAATGCTTTGCGCGTGGGTGATCATTTGTTGCAAAGACTAAGTGGACAGGTTAATAGCTAAAAATACGCCTAGTGCGACCTCGCTAATAATAGTGACACTGGCTAGCATCAAGTACAGCTCACTGTATTTGGCAATATTGCCAAAATCACCACTATCTTTATTTTTAGCTGAAACGAATGCATAAAGTAGCTCACCAGAAATCCAAAACACTGCTCCACCACCTAAAAGCAAGGCAAAAGGTGTGGAAAGATAGCTTTTAAGCCTCGTGGCTGCGATGAGCTGGAAAATTGAAAAAGCGATATCACCCACTGGGCCGGCAACGGCAACAATGCTACTTTGCCAATCATCTAATTTTTTATATGAATTAGAAATTTGCCCGCTGCAATTATTTGTGAAAATAGTAATTATTCCGATCCGATCAGTAAATAATTTATATGCTATCCCATGACTAAATTCATGTACTAATACATGCATATAGCCAAGTGTAAGCCATTGAAAAGCGGTATTATTGATGCATTCCGTAGCCAATTTTGAAAGAAAACCAACACCTCCTAAATTGTAACTATAGAGTGTTTTTTTAAACTTAACTTCGACACCTAATATATTATAATTACCCTCCGATCCAAATAAAACGGACTGTAAGAAATGCATTGAATATCCTTAATTAAATTAATACTATAATACATTATTATATAATATAGTTTATTAAAAATCAATCAACATGTTAATAATTTTTAATTAATGTAATAAATTAATTATTAAATAATAGACTTATTTCGCAAGGTTAGTCGTTGCTGAAAGTCACCACACTTGACAGTAAGAAAAATATTTATTATACACTCAGATGATTCGCTATCCTTAACCTTAGGTCTATCGTGTCTGATTTTTATCCGGTATATCTATATTTTGGGCTGATTTGCATAGCTACTTGCGCAGTTTTAGCAGTCTCATACATATTCCCCTCCATTAAAGATAGTAGTGCCAAATTTATGACCTATGAATCGGGGATTAAAACGCACGCAAATCTAATGCAAGAACGTTTTGCCATTCAACATTATCTGGTGGCTTTGTTATTTTTGCTTTTTGATGTGGAAATTGTTTTTTTGTATCCCTGGGCAGTGGTTTGCAAATTATTAGGATCGTTTGCCTTTTATGAAATGGTGTTTTTTATGGCTATCCTTTTAATCGGGTTTGCTTACATCTGGCGCAAAAAAGGATTACAATGGCAGTAAATAAACAAAAAACACCCCTTCTAGTCGCACCACTTGAAAAATTAATCAATTGGGCTCGTTCAAATTCGTTGTGGCCAGCACAGTTCGGCCTAGCCTGTTGTGCCATTGAAATGATGTCGACAGCGGCCAGTCGCTATGATATGGCTCGCTTTGGTATGGAAGTTTTTCGAGCCTCCCCTCGCCAGAGCGATGTGATGATTGTAGCAGGGCGCGTTAGCCAAAAAATGGCACCGGTGTTAGTCACTGTATATGAGCAAATGCTTGAACCCAAATTTGTCGTTGCGATGGGTGCTTGTGCCTCTTGTGGTGGGGTCTATAACAATTATGCCATCATTCAAGGGGTCGATAAAATCGTTCCCGTTGACATTTACATTGCAGGCTGTCCGCCAAGACCTGAGGCTTTACTTGATGGATTGATTTTATTACAAAAAAGAGCCCGAAATGAAGATCTTTCAAAGCAAAAAATAATTACATGAGCACCGAAACAGCTTTAAAACTCTATAAAGAAAGTCCACTAGCGCGCACGCTGCTAAATGAAATTCATTTTCAGGGCGAGGTCACTTTAGAGATTGAATTAGCACAGCTAAGAGAAACGCTCATATTTTTTAAAGAAACACAAGATAGTGGTTATGCAGTATTAATGGACTTGACGGCCGTGGATTATTTATTGCCCCAAACTCGCACTAAAATAGTATATTGGCTCCATAATCCACAAAATTTGACCCGCTTGCGCATCGTTGTTCATGTAGCACGCGATGAAGAACTTCCTTCCGTAGTCGATATATGGGGGGGGGGCGGATTGGTATGAAAGAGAGCTCTTTGACTTATTTGGGATACGTGTCATAGGTCATCCAGATTTGCAGCGCATTTTAATGCCTGATGATTGGCAAGGACATCCCTTGCGCAAAGATTATCCATTGACTGAGGAAAGGGTAGCTTTTGATTTTGGTGTGCAACCAAAAATACCATCGGAAGTAATCTGCATTAAAGAAAATCAGAAAATGAATCATTAACCGTAAGTGACAACATATGCTGCATGCAGATCAGTTGACGAAGCTGTGGGAATCAGGCGATATTATGGAACTCAACCTGGGTCCCCAACATCCATCCACGCATGGTGTTTTGCGTATAAAGTTACATTTAAACGGCGAAGTTGTACTCAAAGCAGAACCGGTGATTGGCTATTTGCACACAGGTGTTGAGAAAGAATGTGAAACACGCACCTACCATCAAGTCTTCACTTTATTAGATCGCTTAGATTATCTCTCAGGACCTTCTGAAGAGCAAGTCTTTGCCATGACTGTCGAAAAATTACTAAATTTAGAAATACCGCCTCGTGCCGCCACCATCCGTTTAATATTATTAGAGCTCTCGCGTATTGCTAGTCACCTTTTGTGGTTGGGTACTAGTGCGCTAGAGCTTAACATGTCGTCGGTGTACATGTATTGTTTTGTGGAAAGAGAAAAGATTTTAGATTTATTTGAAGAGATGTCTGGTGCGCGCATGTTTCCTTCATGTTGGCGTATTGGCGGTTTATCGGTAGATCTAAATATGCATTTTGAAGAGCATGTAAAAGCTTTTCTACGCGATTTTCCGGCTACTTGGAGCGATTTAGATAGTTTACTTACCAATAACTACGTCTGGTGCAATCGCTTACAAGACATTGCCATTATTACGCCAGAGCTTTGTCAGCAGTTCATGTGTACTGGCCCCATTATTCGCGGGGCAGGTATTGCCTATGATATTCGCAAAGCATATCCCTATTTAGGCTATGAGAGCTATGATTTTGATATACCAACGCAAGCTGCTGGCGATGCCTATGCGCGCTATTTGGTGCGCATGCAAGAAATGGAACAAAGCTGCCGTTTAATTGAGCAAGCTTTAAAGCGCTTAAAGCCTGGTGCTGTAATAACCAATGACCGCAAAATTGCTTTGCCGCCTCGCCGTGAATTAGCACGCAGCATGGAAGCTGTTATCCATCAATTTAAGTTAATTTGTGAAGGAATTGCCCCACCAATTGGTGAATTATATCAGTGTGTGGAATCAGCGCGTGGTGAATTAGGCTGTTATCTTGTGAGCAACGGTGCTCATCAACCTTATCGTCTGCGCATACGCTCACCATCATTTCCGCATGTACAAGTGTTAAAGAAAATTTTACCTGGTCTCATTATATCAGATGTCGTTGTGGCAATTGCTAGTGTAGACCCCATATTAGGAGACGTTGATCGTTAATGCTTAGTCAGAAAACAATTACAGCTATTTTAGAGCTACAAGGTCAATATCCCAAAAAACGATCAGCCTTGTTACCTGCTTTGCATTTGGCGCAAGCCGAAATAGGCTATTTGCCCCTAGAGGTGCAACAAGAAATTGCTGCCCTATTTGAGATTACAGCTAATGAAGTACATGCGGTAGTGACTTTTTACGACATGCTGTTTGAAAAGCCTGTCGGTAAACACATTATTCGCGTGTGCAAAAATGTCTCCTGTATGTTGCGCGGCTCCGACGAAATACTGGAAAATTTGTGCTGTAAACTCAATATAAAGCCTGGAGGGACTAATGTCGATGGTCAGTTTACAGTCATACCGACTGAATGTTTAGCGGCTTGTGATCGTGCTCCCATGCTATTATTGGATGAAGAGGTGATTGGACCAGTACACAAAGATGATCTTGATGGCATTCTAAAACAAGCTTCTGAGATGATTAGGCCATTGGTAAAGGATGTAGATGATGGCTGAAATGCGCGTTCTTTTAGAACATATTGATTGCCCTAAGCAGTGCCAGCTGTCGGTGTATGAAAAAAATGGTGGTTACCAGACTCTAAAACAGGTCATTCCGGCTATGGAACCTGCTGCCATTGTTGAATGTGTTAAACAATCAGGTTTGCGAGGTCGCGGAGGAGCTGGTTTTTTAACCGGTCAAAAATGGTCTTTTTTGCCTCCCAATAGAACGATCACTTATTTGGTATGTAATTCAGATGAAAGCGAACCGGGTTCTTTTAAAGATCGCTTAATCATTGAGCGCGATCCGCATCAATTAATCGAGGGTATCATTATCGCAAGTTATGCTATTTTAGCAGAGCATGCCTTTATTTATTGCCGTGGCGAATTTTTTGAAGGAATTGCCAAACTACGCCAGGCGATTAAAGAGGTCAAGGAACGAGGATACTTAGGAAAAAATATCTTCGGGACAAATTACAACTTAGAAATTATTGTGCATACTGGTGCTGGCTCTTATATGGCTGGTGAAGAAACAGCGCAATTAAATTCTATTGAAGGATTCCGTGCTACACCACGTTTGCGTCCACCTTTCCCAGCTGTAGCTGGTTTATACGGCTCTCCAACTATAGTCAATAACGTTGAAACGCTTTGTAACGTGGTACATATTGTTAAACATGGAGCCACTTGGTATCAGGGAATTGGCACAGTCCACAATAGAGGTACAAAAATTTTTCAAGTTAGCGGACAAGTGCAGGCCCCCGGTTGCTATGAATTTCCGATGGGTATTTCTTTGCGTAGTGTCTTAGAGCATGCTGGCGGAATGTTCCCCAATAGAACTTTTAAGGCATGCTACCCCGGTGGTTCTTCCTGTGCACTGTTGACGCGGCACGATTTGGATATTTGCATGGATTTTGATACATTAACGGCGCGAAAATCTGCTTTAGGTACTGCTTCGATCATTGTATTTGATGACTCGACTGATATGGTAAAAGTGGCGGAACGACTGATGGAGTTTTACCAAGATGAGTCTTGTGGCAAATGTACACCTTGTCGCGAAGGTACACGCTGGACTTTGCAGATGTTGCAACGTATTTGTGCCGGTGGTGGTACGTGGAACGACTTAACGGTTATCGATCAGATCTGCCATCATATGGCAGCGACTTCTTTTTGTGCATTTGCTGCCGGTGCCGCTCCTCCGATTATTAGCGCCATTGCGGAGTTTAAAGATGAGTTTATTTCCTACATAAAGCGCAACCCAGCTGCCGGTGAGCTACCGCCTATGTCAGTTGCATATCCATATAAAAAATCACTTAACGTCATATGAGTAGCTATGAATACAGACGCTAACAGCTTGATTAATATAACAATCGATCAGCATTCCCTTTCAGTAGTTAAGGGGACGACAGTCTATCAGGCCGCTTGCAAGCTAGGCATAGAAATTCCGATCTTCTGTTATCACGATCGCATGCCCCCCTTTGGCGCTTGTCGTATGTGTTTGGTGGGGGTAGAGAAGATGGAAAAACTGCAGACAGCCTGCACACTCTTGGCAACTGATGGCATGATAGTGCACACAGATAATGATTTGGTGAGAGCACAACGCAAAGAAATTTTGGAGTTATTACTCATAAATCACCCATTGGATTGTCCAGTATGTGATCGTGCCGGTGAATGCCCGCTACAAGACAATACTATGAAATATGGCCCTGGGATGAGTCGTTTTTTTGAACAAAAAAGACATTTCAAAAAACCACTACCTATGAGCTCTGTGCTAATGCTTGATCGCGAAAGATGTATTGCTTGTGCCCGTTGTTCTCGTTTTAGCGAGCATGTAGCAGGCGATCATGCTCTTGAGTTGCTAGAAAGAGGTTATAAAACTGAAATTGGTGCAGCTGGTGGCGGAGCTGTTGAATCTAAATTTATTGGCAACACTATCATGATTTGTCCAGTGGGAGCCTTGACTAGTCGAGTTTATCGTTTTAAAGCTCGCCCCTGGGATAATGAGGTAACTAAGAGTAGTTGTACTCTGTGTTCAGTGGGGTGTAGTATGTTATTTGATGCCCGTGATGGTCAAATTATGCGCACTCGATCAAGTGAACAGCCTTCCCTTAATGATATTTGGTTATGTGATAAAGGTTGGTTTGGTTATGAGTTTACCGAACACCCCAAGCGTCTTTCTACTCCATTATTGCGCATTGATGGGCAACTGTTAGCAGTTAGTTGGGAGGAAGCTCTTACTTATATTGCCAAGAAAATAGAAGATGTACAGTCTGTTGGTCGCTTAGCAGCTTTTGGTGGAAATCTTTTGAGTACTGAAGAAAATTTTCTTTTGCAAAAACTAATGCGCCAAGTTATCGGCAGTAATCATATCGATCATCGTATTGGTGAGCCTTTATTCTCTACTACTAACAATGGTCAAGCAGAGTGCTCAACGGGCATGGAAATAACGATTGGTGATTGTGCCAAACTATCGTTTGTACTTATTTTAGGTGTTGATTTAACAGAAGAATTTCCAATCATATGGTTGCGCTTACGCGAGGCCTTGCATGCCGGGGCGACTGTTATTTTTATGGGTCACTTCACCCCTGAAATTTCTCCCTATTTTACCAAAACTCTTGTGCATCGACCTGGAGAAGAATTAGCGATGTTAAAGCAAGAATTGGTAAAGCTTGATGAAGTCATAAAATCAAATCGTGCTAGCGCAATCTTTGTGGGTAAGCAGTATCTCAATAATGGGCAGCGCTCCGCGATACTAGATACTTTAAGTCAATGGCGTCAAAAAGCAACCTCTATTAGCATCAATATTTTAGAGGGTAGGAATAATAGTCGTGGAGCGGCCTTAGCCGGCATGCGTCCTGATTGCGCCCCTTATGGTTTTCCCTTGCATGAGAAGGAGGGTATGAATGCACAACAAGTTTTGGAGAAGGCAGCGCAAAGTGGATGGGATTTTTTATATGTAGTGGGGGCAAATCCAGCATTAAAATTCCCAAATCGTGTATGGCAAGAGGCTCGAGATAAATTGGGCTGTTTGGTAGTGCAGGATTTGTTTTTAACTGCTACTGCAGCGCAGGCTGATGTGGTATTGCCGGCCTTATGCTATGTAGAAAAAAGTGGTACTTTCATAAATATTGAAGGACGCTTACAAAAAATAGCGCCAGCTAAAAATATTCCATCTCAAATCTATAGTGATGGTGATATTTTCATTCGCCTGGCGCAAAAATTACAGCATAAATTAGCTGTTGATGCTGATTTTGCCCAAATTTTGACCAATTCTCAATTTATCTATCCTACAGTTTCTGTCGTTTATCCTGCTCACACAGAACACACTGCTATTCAGTCACAATTACTTGCAGAACATACAGAAGAAGAGCTAATGGGGACCTTTGCACAGGTGCTTTTTGATCATGGTGTCCGAATGCAGCATAATCCACATTTAATGTCATTAACCAAGAAACCATTTGTCCGTTGCCATCCAAGTGAAGGGGAAAAACGGCATATTAGCGACGGACAAAAAGTGCGTCTATCAGCACATGGGGCTTGGATCAATGCCACACTAAAATATGATACAGGTGTGGCGGCACAAACACTAGTGTTACCACTTGGTTTTGCTAACAGTTTGCCGCTGCAAAATTTAGAAGCTTATGGATGGAATGGTTTTAGGATTAAAATGGAGCGTGCTGAAAATGAGCAATAGCATAGAAATTTTAATCAAAAGTATAGTTCTCATAATGATATTAATGGGTGCTGCGGCTTATATGACTTTTTGTGAGCGTGTTGTGATGGCTCGTATGCAGTTGCGTTTGGGACCTAATCGCGTGGGACCGCTAGGTTTATGGCAACCACTAGCTGATGGTATCAAGCTTTTATGCAAAGAAAGCTTCAGGCCTGCTGGAGCCGATGCCCTCACCTATGCTTTAGCGCCAGCCATTACCCTATTTACAGCCTTATTTGCTTTTGTCTTAATTCCATTTGGTGACACGATCCAGCTTTGGGGCCATACAGTTGCATTGTATATCGCTAATGTGGATGTTGGCATTTTATTAATTTTGGCAGTCTCTTCTTTAGCTGTCTACGGTGTGTTTTTAGCAGGTTGGGGTTCTAACAATCGCTATGCCTTATTGGGGGGATTGCGTGCCACAGCGCAAATGATTAGTTATGAAATTCCAATGAGCTTGGCTCTTTTAACTGTGGTAGTGGCTTCGGGTACTTTACGATTGCCTGAGATTGTACAGATGCAGCGTGAACATTGGTTTATTTGGACCAATCCACTGAGTTTTATCATTTATCTAATTGCCGCCTTTGCCGAGACTAATCGAGCCCCGTTTGATTTGCCTGAATCTGAGCAAGAGCTAACCGCTGGTTACCATACTGAATATGGCGGTATGAAGTTTGCCATGTTTTTTATGGCCGAATATATCAATATTTTAGCAGTCAGCGCTATCATGGTTACTTTTTTCTTTGGTGGTTGGCTGGGGCCGTTTGATATTCCCATTCTCTGGTTTATATGCAAAATAGCGATAGTAGTTTTTCTCTTTTTGTGGGTACGTGCTACTATGGCCCGTTTTCGCTATGGAGAATTGATGAGTTTTAGTTGGAAAATATTGCTCCCATTATCGATTATAAATTTAATTATAACTACTTATTTTACTGTGGTGTAAAGTGAAAGATACGATCTCTAAAATCATCTCTATGATGCACGGATTGCTTATCGTATTAAAACATGCTTTTAAACGCCCTGTGACTTTACAGTATCCTGAAGAGAGAAAAATTTTACCAGCACGCTCACGTGGCAGACATTATCTAACCAAATGGGATGATGGTTTAGAGCGCTGTGTAGGTTGTGAATTATGTGCCATTGTTTGCCCCGCGCAAGCTATTTATGTTAAACCCGCCGCTAATGAACCTGATGATGTACACTCACATGGTGAGCGTTATGCTGCTGACTTTCAAATTAATATGCTCCGCTGTATCTATTGTGGTTATTGTGAAGAAGCATGTCCGACGGGGGCCATCGTATTGAGCAATGAATACGAATTGTCGGCACAAAGCCGCGAGGAGCTAATTTTTACTAAAGAAATTCTAACAGAAAAAAATCCAGGCGATTCTGGGCGCGATCCAAAACGGGAAATATAATAATTATGGCTCTTGCTGGTGTTTCTTTTATACAGTGGTTGCTTGGAGCAATGTTAATTTTTTCCTCCTTAGGGGTGATTTTAGCAAAAAAACCAATGCACTCAGGCCTTTTCTTTTTGTTAGTGTTGCTAACTTTGGCCGGATTTTATTTGGAATTATCAGCCCAATTCATTGCCGCGGTGCAATTATTGATCTATGCAGGGGCTATTTTAGTGATTTTTGTTTTTGTTATTGTTCTTTTTCAAGATGCTCATGCTCAAATTATTAAATATGCTTCCCGCTGTAAACCTTTGTGGTTAGCACTTGCGGCCTTTGCACTTACATTAACATTAGTGGCAGTTGTTTTTTCATTAACTTTGCCACCAACTGTTGCTCTGCATACTGATAAGCCTAACTTTGGCACGGTGCAATCTTTAGGTATCGATCTGTATAGCCAATTTTTTTTCCCTTTTGAAGTAGCCTCACTTGTCATTCTCCTTGCCATAGTGGGTGTAATTTATTTTGCCAAAAAGGAATCTTAAATGCCCCTGCTTTATATTATGGTTATTAGCTTGAGCATGTTTACCATTGGGATAATTGGAGCACTAGTGAAGCGCAATGCTTTACTTTTCTTTTTATCTATTGAATTGATGCTTAATGCCGCCAATTTGCTTTTTGTTTATTTTGCTCAAAGTTGGGGCAATCAAATTGGCTTGTTATGGGTTTTCTTTGTGCTAGTCATAGCAGCAGCTGAGGTGGCGATTGGATTAGCGTTAATCATCAACCTTTTTCGCCAAAAACAGGTGGTGGATGTTGATCAATACAATGATTTGAGAGGGTAGCATGTTGAATTTAGTTTATGCTGCCTTAGGTTTGCCATTAGTAGGCTTTCTATTGCTCATGACAATAAGCAGCTTCTGCACTCGTAAACAAAGTTACATAATTGGCTGTGGTGCAATATTGAGTGCCTTTGCATGCTTTGGCATTGTATTAGTGCGCCATATTTTGGGAGAGCCACTGGTAGTTGAATACGCTCTTTTTGAATGGGTGCATTTGCAGAAGATTAATGTTGCCTTTACCATACACTTTGATGCATTAGCCTTATTGATGTCCCTTATTGTGACTGGTGTAGGATTTCTTATCCATGTGTATTCGATCGGTTATATGGAAGAAGAAGAAGATCATGCACGCTATTTTGCTTGTATGAATTTTTTTATTTTTGCCATGCTTCTTTTGGTGTTAGCGGGCGATTTAATAGTTTTATTTATGGGTTGGGAAGGTGTTGGTTTAGCCTCTTATTTGCTAATCGGCTTTTGGTATACACGATTGCCGGCAGCCTATGCGGCCAAAAAAGCTTTTATTATCAACCGCATCGGTGATTTTGGATTGTTGCTTGGCATTGTATTAACCTTTTATTATTTTGGCACTACACATATCGCCACAATTTTGCAAAAAGGTGGAGCAATATCTGTTGATATTTTAACAATCATAACTGGTTTATATTTTATTGGTGCTATTGGAAAATCAGCTCAGTTGCCACTCTTTACGTGGTTGCCTGATGCCATGGAGGGTCCCACACCAGTCTCCGCTTTAATTCATGCCGCTACTATGGTGACAGCTGGAGTTTATTTGATTGTGCGCATGTATAGCTTATTTATGTTAACTCCCCTAGTGTTGCAAGTGGTGGGGATTGTGGGTGGTATAACAGCACTTTTTGCCGCTATATGCGCTACAGCACAGGTCGATCTAAAAAGAGTCTTGGCATATTCTACCATCAGCCAGCTAGGTTTTATGTTTTTAGCTTGTGGTGCCGGTGCATTTTATGCAGCTATTTTTCATTTAACGACACACGCTTTTATTAAAGCGTTGTTGTTTTTAACGGCAGGTAATGTGGTACATATGCTGCATGGAAATACCCTAATGTCTAAAATGGGTGGCTTATCCAAAAGAATGCCTAAAACTAATTATTTATTTTTCTTAGGAGTATTATCTTTATCTGGTTTACCACCACTGGCCGCCTTTTTCAGTAAGGATTTAATTTTAGAGCAAGTGCATGCAGCAGATTTGAATTGGCTGTTTTATGCAGCATTTGTAGCTTCTGTTTTAACTGCTATTTATTGCATGCGCGCCTATTGCCTTGTTTTTACGGGCAGAGCCTCTGAAAGTGCTTTATCAGCCAAAGAAGCGCCTCTTGTAATGCTAATACCAGCCTTAGTTTTAGCCCTTTTAGATATTTTTGGTGGTTTTTTAGAGTACAACTACAAGCATGCGATTCTATTACAACAATTCCTTGATTTTATTATCTTAACACCCGTTGAGGCCGAACTGCAAAATGGTTTGAAGTGGACTGACACCCAGTCGGTGGTAGTGGCCAGTGTGATCGCAAGTATGTTAATAGTAGCCTGGATATATACAAGACCTTACAAAAGGTTTGCTAAAGGGGTTAATTCAGCAAAATTTAGCGAGATTGTCCAAAAAGCCTTTTTTATAAATGAGTTCTATTATTTTATTTTTGTGCGTCCCTTAAAAGCCTGTGCTAAGTTTGTTTCAGGTATATTGGAGCCGCAAGTATTTACCTATATGTTGCAATGGATTGGCACTTTCACTCAAAAATTTGCAATTGTATTGCAAAGCCTGCAAAGTGGTCAAACGCGCTCTTATGTGGCCTGGATTGTATTAGGGGCTACTTTTTTAATTTGTTTTTTGGTATTATAAAGGGTGCTCATGTCTAAATTGTTATTGCTATTTGCCTATCCATTTGTGGCTGCTGCTGTGACTTTAGGTGGTGCAACGATAGCCCTTAAAAATCTCAAAATCTACGCAATTATACTAAGTTTATTGCCATTGATTTTATTGCTCAGCGATCCTGTGGGTTGGATAGGTGCAGAAATAAACTACGTCTGGATTCCGGCCTTATCAATAAATTTTCATTTAAATGTTGATGCGTTGAGTTTGTTGTTTTTGTGTTTGAGCGCCTTTGTAGTTCCGCTGGCTTTAACACTAGCACCAAAAAATAAGACGGCGGGGGCTCCTTTTTTTTATAGTTTAATATTTGTGTTGCAAGGACTGCTAATTGGTTTTTTTACGGCTCGCGATTTAGCCTTATTCACCATATTTTGGGAGGCTATATTATTACCTCTATATATGTTGATAGCATATTTTGGTGATACCGAAGGGCCCAAAATAGCATTGAAATTTCTGATTTATATGTTAGCTGGTTCCGCTCTTATGGTTGCTGCGGTATTGGCCTTGTATTTCTTATCACAAAATCATTCTTTTGATATTGCACTTTTAGCACAGAGTGCTGCTCAATTACCACATGCAGCTTGGATTTGCGCTATCTTCATGTTAGCGTTTGCAGTTAAAATACCCATGTTTCCTTTTCATGCCTGGTTACCAAATACTTACTATCAAGCACCAACAGCGGCCACAATTTTATTAGCTGCGTTGCTCTCTAAAGCAGGTGTTTATGGTTTGTTCCGCATTAGTTGGGAGCTTTTTAATCCATTTATGGTTCTCTGGAGTCCATGGTTAGTGAGCCTTGCCATTGTAGGAGTAATTTATGGAGGGCTAGCCGCTTGGTGGCAAAATGATTTCAAGCGGTTACTTGCTTATGCTAGCTTTTCGCATCTAAATTTTATTTTACTTGGATTATTTATGGTCGATCAAATTGCCCATAGTGGTGCTATTTTACAGTCCATTAATCACGGTATTACTATTACTGCGCTATTATTAGCATCGAGTTGGTTAGCACAGAGATTAGGCACTACAGATATGCAAGAGGCTGGTGGCCTTGCAAAAATTTTCCCAAAATTATGTTGGTTTACTTTGTTGTTTATCCTGGCATATATGGCATTGCCTGGTACCAATAATTTTGTTGGTGAGTTATTAATTTTATTTGGCTTATTTGAGCAACAACCACTTGTGGCTGTTATAGCCGGTGCTACGACGCTTTTAACTGTCATTTATATGTTGCGTGCGATGCAGAAAATTTATTTTGGCATACCGGCGTCTCTTCAAAATCATAAATATGTCGCAAATAAGCCTGATTTAAGTGTGCTGGAGGTAATTTTAGCAGGTATTCTTACTATGACAATTATTGCACTAGGTCTTTACCCATTACCTATTGTTCAAATAGCGGAGCAAGCCACACAGAACATCGCCGATTTTAATGTATTTAAGTGATTATAAAGGAAATAAAAAGGGTGTTGTAGTATGGAGCAATCTCTGAAATTAATCGATTACATGGCACTGGCGCCCATTTTGATCACTTTTGGGATGGCTTTGATTTTAATTTTGTTGGAAAGTTTAACTGACAAAAAAATAGGCCATTATGCTCCCATTTTAACTGCGCTAGCACTAATCACAGCTATTTTTGTAGCATGGCCGTCTAATATCAGCGACAATCCTTTACTTACGACATGGTTACGCTTTGATGAATTTGCACATTTTTTCACTCTCTTTTTTTTGTTTTTAAGCTTGGCTATTGCATTGCTATCGGCTTCTTTTTTGCAATATTTTGTCATATCACAGGGTGAGTATTTTTTCTTTTTACTCTCCGCATTAGTTGGAATGCTATTGATAAGCGCTAGCGCCGACTTTTTAACTTTATTTATTGGCATTGAATTGCTATCACTCTCCTCATACTTATTATGTGGATACATGAAACAGTGGCGTTTTTCTGCCGAGGCGAGTGTTAAATATTTTTTGATGGGGGCGTTTGCAACGGCTTTTTTGTTATACGGCATTGCTTTAATTTATGGAGCTGTTGGTACAACAAAGTTTGACGGGCTATCCGAGCACTATCGAACCTTGGCTGCTCATAATCAACGTATTCTATTTTTAAGTGGCATTGCATTAATTTCTTTAGGATTGTGTTTTAAAGCGGCCATTGTCCCTTTTCATATGTGGGCGCCTGATGCCTACAGTGGCGCTGCCACACCCGTAATTGCTTTTATGGCAGTTGGTACTAAAGCGGCTGCATTTGTAGCCTTGGCGCGCGTATTTTTAGTAGAATTAGCAGGATTTGATGCGTTATGGCAGCAGGCAATGGCATGGTTAGCATATCCTACTCTAATTTATGCTAATATTGTCGCCTTGCGCCAAAATCGTCTGCGCAGATTTTTAGCATATTCAGGCATTGCGCAAGCTGGTTTTATGTTATTAGCACTAGCAGCTGGAACTAGTGAGGCAATAAGTGCGCTAAGTTTTTATCTTATTGTTTATGCCTTTGCCATGATCGCTATTTTGGCTGTTTTAACTGAGCTTGATCGCGATGAAAAAGGATTAATGTTGACAGATTTAAATGGGCTGGCTTATCGCTCACCATGGCGCGCAGCCATTCTAGTGTTGGCTCTTTTGACATTAAGTGGCATACCGCCGACAGCAGGATTTTTTGCTAAATTTTATCTATTTAAAGTAGCTTTTAAAGCCAACTATCATCTTTTGGTAGTGGTGGCTTTATGCTTATCGGTATTTGCTGCTTATTATTATCTACGTATTGTCTCGTTGATTTTTTCAAAATATACACAAACCAAAATAATTTATTCCGCTACCTTGCCACTGGTCTTTGTAGGTGTACTAGCTTTTAGCACTCTCTTATGGCTGGCGTTAGATCCGCAATGGGTAATGGGCTTATTTCAAAATTCGGTTTAATGCACCTTACACATAATTTAAAGAACGATTTAAAGAAGTCTATTGCAAAAAATACTGCCAAATTAGGCGGCAGCTTCCATAAGTTGCTGCAGTTCTGATTTTAATTTAGGGTCCTTCAAGTGCCCATCTGGATTAAAAGCATTATAAGCATCGGGAAGCACCAATTGTTGTGTAAGGACTGTGCCACCGAGATTTTCTAAGATCGTGCGTAAGTGTGTCAGGCCTCTAGCACCACCACCACCGCCAGGCGAAGCGCTCATAATAATAAATTTTTTCCCTTTAAAGGCCTCAAGTGAATAACTTCCATTTTCGCTTCTTGACGCCCAGTCAATTACATTTTTGAGTACTGCTGGAAGCGAGCCATTATATTCAGGCGAGGCAATAACTATAACATTGCTTTGAATCATCAATTGTCGCAGCTGTCTGGCTTTTAAGGGCATACCCTCTTTGGTTTCAAGATCGCCATCATAAAAGGGGATAGGATAGTCTTTAAGATCGAGGACAGTAACATTAGCCTTTTTTTCTCGCGCAATACTGGCTGCTTCTTGAATTAATTTTTTATTTGCCGAATCTTCGCGGGAGCTACCTGAAAAGGCTAATATTTTTATTTCAGCACTTAAGTTTGTTGAAAAAGCAATACACACTACAACTAATAATTTCCACATATATCCTCATAAGCTTCTTGTTAAAATGAGCGTTAAGGCAGTTTCATTAACTGCTTAGATCAGATCTATAACTGCAATGATTTAAAGAATGTGTTAGTGAATGATTATTTTTCAATCTGTTTTTTAAAAGTCATTTTTTTATGAACGAACTGATTGCTTTATACTAACATAAATTAGAATTGAGCTAAATTTGTACTTCCTTTAGCAATAGACTTCTTTAAACTAGATTTGAAGGTGCTATTTAACCTGTTCTAGAGCCTCATGCATGAGACGGAAAAGAGCCATACGTGTACCTAAATCACTTACATCATTAGGAACGGGAATTCGTTTTCCCGTAATTCTATGCCGAAAATTGTCATGTCTGCCAGTTTTTTCATATTCAAAATCTGCTATACTTAAAATTTTACCGATCGTGCGCCTATTTTTAGCATCTTTAAAAGCTTGTTTATCAGGTATTTCTTTTTTTGGCGGTGTGATGTTTTGTGAAGTTAATGCAGTTTTTGCAGTTAAAGAAGCTTGTGTAGTTAAAACTTGCTTTTTTTCTTTTTTAGAAGCGGTTGCGGGCAATGGGACAATAGTACTTGTAGTACTATTCTTTGGAGCTGCTTGTGTTTCTGTAACAATGTTTGCAGCAGGGGTGGTGATAACTTCTTTTGGAGTAGTTGTAATAGTAGCGGGTGGATTGATCTCTAAAAAAATAGCATCAAAGCCTTTGAGATTTAAAATTCGTAAAATATCTTTGGGAAGAATATTTAGTATATCCTCACAAAGATTTTGAGTAAACAAGGCTTTAGTATCAGTTACAATAATGATATTGACACAGAGTGGAAATAATAAATTTTGTAAAAGTTCACTTATCTGACTTTTTAATTTTTTAATATCACTAAAATCTATTTCACCATCCTGCTTTGCTATTTTTATAATCTGCAAAACTTTTTCAAGAATATAATCAAATTTAGGCATAATAAATTTAGATTTACTAAGCGCTTCATAAATAGGATTAATGGCCAATAGACAATGAGATAGACGAAAAGAGGCATCACTAAAAGCTATATTGAGTTCCTCTGAGATGCTTTCAAGTGGTAGGTCACTAATAAAACTTTTTATTTCTAGATTAGCTGTTTGCACTAATTTTACAATCTCGACTTGAATTTTTCTTAAAAGATTAGAGTGGGTCTCTAAAGGTAAAAGATTATCAGTTAAGTCATCATTTATGCTCAAACTGATCATTTTAAGTAATCTTTTGATATAAGATTGAGGAATCGTCAAATTAAATTTTTTTAATTCTATCAAAAAATGATCATTCATAGTTAGGTTTAGATCATTTAACAATTTATCTTCTAACTCTGAAGATAGGATTAGATAATGGAGAAAGGCGATAAATTCCTTTTGCTCAGGATATTGATTTGCACATTTCATTTTTGTATCCCTACAAAAAGTATGATGATTATAAAGCGGATCTTTTTGTGCTCGCGCTAAGCATTTAAGAAGATACAGCAGTGTAATAACGCTAGTGTGTGAGTAATCTTTATAAGCTGCCAGAGATTTAGCAATTGATGTTTTACTAAACTTTTCGGAGATCATTTGTTCAATGACTTGGACATATTTTTCGTGATGCACATTGTTGGCAGTGACAGAACCTCTAATACTAATAAATTTTTTGATGAGAAAATTAAATTGGGAGCCTGGTATTAATTTTTCACTAGCGTTACTAAATTCAGTCCATGATGATATTTTTGTATTTACAAAAAGTTCCCAAATTTTATCTGTGCTTAGCAATTTCCCCATTAAAAGTGCCTTTTGCTGTAAAATCTGTAGATTTTTTAGCAATACTAATGTTATTTTGTAGCGCTCGTGCACTTCATGGAGCGTTTTAATACTTTTACAAGAGGGAATTAAATTGCTGAGTTGCTTTTTTCTTTTTTCGATACTATCGATAAAATTTTGTAAATCACAGGAGTAATTTTCTAACCATTTTATCGCTGAGGATTCGTTCATAAAAAATTTAGGATGATAATTCAGTTGTACGTCAATGCCTAAATCTTTTTTTTCATTTCCATATATATAAAGATATAAATGATGCATCTGATTGTAAATATTATTTTTAGCATGAAATAGCCCTAACTCTTTCATTAATTCTACATTAAGTGCAGTGGCATTGGAAATGATTAATCTCCATTGATTTAAAAAATCAGCTATAAAAACTTCAAATAAATTCATATTTTTGCAAGGTGCACTGCCCTGTATAATAGTTACTGCTAAAGCACATTCTTGGGTATTTAGCTTTGGGCAGAAGTTTTCTGTAAAAAGTGAGTGTCTTTGAGTTAAACTTTCTTCACTTATGGGAGTTAGTGAAAAAGACGAGCCTAATGATGAGCTAATTAGAGCTTTTTGAGTTTTGCTGATTTTTTCTTTTTTTTTGTTTTTTGTCGCCGCTGTTTCTTTAGTTTCGGTGGGAGTGGATGGACCTGTGTGAGAGTCATCAAATAATGCGCTGCCTTTTCTTTCCAGAGTTATTTGACAAGTGTGCTGTTTGTGAACTAAAGAGGTATCGGGTAACATATTAATCTCTAAAATTTTTTGAAATTATAAAAAAAACTCAAAATTCAGGTTATAAAAAAGAATCCTAGTCATATATGAAGTAATCTTGCTAGACTGTTGATTTAGATTTGGAATTAGCTTAAATAAAATAGTATCTAAAGTCAATAATTTAAGTTAATTTTTAAATTAAATATTTGCTTTTTAAGAGTTTTTAAATTAAAATAGGTTAAAAATTTTTAAGAGGTGTCATAACTATGAATGCTATTTTATTTGCCCTCATTGCTGCAAGTTGCGCATCTCTCTCAAATTTGTTTTTTCGTAAGTGTTCTTCTAACAATTCAGCTGCTTATCAATTTCTTTTTCACTACTATCTTGTCTCTTTTATCTGCTCATTTTTAATTAGGCCCGATTTAATTTTAAATTCTTGGGATGGTAATATATTGCTCATTGGTTGTGGGGCAGGGATTTTGAATGTGATTATGATGACCATTACTTCACGTGCTTTGCAGCATACTTCGGCAGGTATAACGTTTACTTTTCAAAATGCCAGCTCAGTCTTTCCCAACATTTTGTTATTTTTACTACTTGGTTCTTCTTTTGGTTTTATTGTTACTAGCCATCAGGTAGTAGGCACGGTTTTAATTTTAATTGGCTTGTTTGCCGGTTTACTTTCAAATAAAAGTGCCAAAAGCAATTCCACAAAATGGCGCCGTTATGTCTTTGGGTGTTGTTTTGTACAAATATTAATTTTATGCATTTTTCAAAGTAGATTTTTAATCACTGGTAATTCTGCTAGCGATGCGGCCGATGTATGGTTTATGGTTGGTTTTTTTGGAATGGCCTTAATATTTCAAACGTTTGTATTACTTAATCAAAGAAGATTAAAACAAAAAAATTATATAGAAGGTCAGGCATCAGTAGCAACGCCAGTAAATACATTTTTAAGCAAAGGTAGCAAAATCATTTTTGGTGCTTTAAGTGGTATTGGAAACGCAGCTTCTACTTATTTTCTTTTGCAAGCTACACAAGTGGCCACACCGCTTGAGCGCGGTTTAATCTTCCCACTATTTTCAATTGCCGTCATCATTTTATGCAATTTATGGGGTTACTGGTTGTATGAAGAGCGTCCAAAGGTAGCATCACTAGCGTTGTGTTCATTGGGCATCTTTGTAGCCTCGATTAGTGCTGCATAATTATAACTAACCCACCTTAAGCATAATTTGAAGATTGTCTTTAGTATCTATCCATAGCCATCTATAAAGGAGACGCATTTTGCAAAGAGCTTAGGCTATTTGCTGCAATGTATCTCCTTATATATAGCTCTAGGCTATGTCAAAAATCACTTGTTCAAATTATGCGGTAAGGTGAGTTACCAATTTGTTCCAGTTACATGATGATTGTCATCAGTTGATTAAAACCATTATATTGGTATGTAGTAATGCCGTGCTTGTCGCTCATTTGCGTGCAATTGCCGTTTTTATCATAAAGATAGTGTACCGTGCCATCGGGCATATTTTCTTTCAGTAATCGACCAGCGAAATCATATTCATAACTAATGCTCTGACCGTCAGCTGTTGTTTCAGTGATAAGTTGATTTTGTTTATCATATTGAAATAATCTCTGAGTATCAGCGTAAAGGCACAGTGAAATGAAATTTAAGAAAATCCAAACGCAATTTTGACCAAATTGTTCAGATAAAGACATTTTTAATCTCGAATTGAAATTTTAATCGATTATTATCATTGCACAGTTAACGATAGACGTATAATTCGTCCCATCTGATTGAAACTGGATCAGGTGGTATTTCTTCTCTATCTGTTATTAGTGTCCCTAGTGAAATGATGATGTCACTAAATTGTTGTTTGGTATTCCTATTTGTAGGAATGTTATTTACATATACTGAATTCCACCTTTTTTCCGGCATGCTCCAGGATAATTGTCCTTCAGCTGCACCACCATTAAGATTTCTTACTCGCAACACTAGACTAACAGGTTTTAAAAAAAGTTCTTTTTTAGTCGGTTGACGTACATTTTCATTTGGATGAGCCAGCATATAGCTTATCTGCTCATCAGTTAAAATATAGCTCTGTATTTCAATGTTTTTGGCATAATTTTTATCAGAAAATATCCATCTAAATATAAATAAAGCCTTTTTGTCATTAATCGTATCTTTGATATCCCAGAAGGCTGTCCAAACAAAAAGAGTTAATAAAATTGTTTTCCAAGGAATTTTCTTAAACATATATCTCTACAATGTAATTATTTTTTTTATAACCTTACCTTAAGCATAATTTGAAAAAGTGATTTTTGACATAGTTCAAGCTGTATATAAGGAGACATATTGCAGCAAATAGCCTAAGCTCTTTGCAAAATGTGTATGCTTTATAGATGGGTAGGAATAGGTACTAAAAGCACTCTTAAAATTGTGCATAAGGTGAGTTAAGTAAATCAAAACGCAATTTTGACCAAATTGTTCAGATAAAGACATTTTTAATCTCGAATTGAAATTTTAATCGATTATTATTATTATTTTATAGTTTAACGATAGACGTATAATTCGTCCCATCTGATTGAAACTGGATCAGGTGGCATATCATCTTTACCGACAATACGTACCCCCAAGGCAATTATAATGTCACCAAATTTTTTTGAGTTGCCGGGTATGGGAATATCTTTTACGTCAACCGTATTCCATTCTTCTCCAGGGCGAGACCAAGAAAGTCTCCCTTTAACAAATCCGCTATAGAGATTTCTAATTCGCAATACAAGATTTACTTCTTTGAGGAATAATTCCTTTTGATTGAGCTGATTAATCTCTTCTTCAGGGTGGCAAACCAGATAACATACTTGTTCGTCAGTCAGTATATAAGAAAGTACTTCTATATTCCTGGCATAGTTTATATCAGAATAAATCCACCTGAATAAAAAAAAATCTTTATCACCATTTATGGTTTCTTTGATATCCCAGAAGGCTGTCCAAACAAAAAGAGTTAATAAAATTGTTTTCCAAGGAATTTTCTTAAACATATATCTCTACAGTGTAATTATTTTTTTTATAGCTTCACCTTACGCATAATTTGAAAAAATGGTTTTTGAAATAGCCCAAGCTGTATATTAAGGTAAGCTCTTTGTAAAATGTGTATGCTTTATAGATGGGTAGAGGTGCTAAAAGCACTCTTAAAATTGTGCATAAGGTGAGTTAAGTAAATCAAAATGCAATTTTGACTAAATTGTTCAGATAAAGACATTTTTAATCTCGAATTGAAATTTTAATCGATTATTATTATTGTATAGTTTAACGATAGACGTATAATTCGTCCCATCTGATTGAAACTGGATCAGGCGGTATTTCTTCTCTATCTGTTATTAGTGTCCCAAGTGAAATGATGATGTCACTAAATTTTTGCTTTTTATTGCTGTCTATGGGAATGTTGTTGACATCTACCGAATTCCACCCACGGTCTGTTATAGTCCATGATAACTTCCCTTGTGCAACACCACCATTAAGATTTCTGAGGCGCAACACCACACTTACCGGTTTTAAAAAAAGTTCTTTTTTAGTCGGTTGACGCACACTTTCATTTGGATGAGCCAGCATATAGCTTACCTGCTCATCAGTTAAAATATAGCTCTGTATTTCAATGTTTTTGGCATAATTTTTATCAGAAAATATCCATCTAAATATAAATAAAGTCTTTTTGTCATTAATCGTATCTTTGATATCCCAGAAGGCTGTCCAAACAAAAAGAGTTAATAAAATTGTTTTCCAAGGAATTTTCTTAAACATATATCTCTA
>JABDGQ010000012.1:0-12687 GCA_013285965.1 Chlamydiota bacterium | reverse complement strand
TCATTAATCGTATCTTTGATATCCCAGAAGGCTGTCCAAACAAAAAGAGTTAATAAAATTGTTTTCCAAGGAATTTTCTTAAACATATATCTCTATAGTGTAATTATTTTTTTATAACCTCAGCTTAAGCATAATTTGAAGAGTGCCTTTAGTACCTATCCGCAGCCATCTATAAGGAGGTGCATTTTGCAAAGAGCTTAGGCTATTTGCTGCAATGTGACTCATTATATATAACTTGGGCTATGTCAAAAATCACTTGTTAAAATTATGCGTAAGGTGGATTTATCAGTTTTCAAACTATCTAGCATAAGCAATATTGTCAGACAACTCTATTAAAAATAGTTTAGTGTCTTGATAAGTGTTCTTGAGCGCTTTTTGTTAAAATATTTTTAATATTTTGCAGATCAAGTTCATCGCCAAACCACAATTTAAATTGCTGGGCAGCTTGTTCTACAAACATCTGATAGCCATAAATGATTGCACACCCTTTTTGCGCGGCCTGCTTTAAAAGGGTGGTATTTTTAGGTTTAGTCGTAATATCCATAATAATGGCTCCGGGCAAAATATCGTCAATGGCAATTGGCGCTGGTTGAGGCGTGCAGTTGATTAAAATATCATAGCCCTCTGCGGTAGATTGTGACATTTGTGCTAAGCTTTTAAAATTACAATGCAGCTGCTGGGCCAGTTGTGCGCCACGCTGCAAATCGCGATTGACTATAGTGAGCACAGCTCCGCGACGCATAGCTTCAAAAGCGATGGCTTTAGCAGCGCCACCAGCTCCTATAATTATCACTTGCTGCCCTTTAACGGCATATTTTGTTTCAATAGCATTTAAGGCCCCAATTCCATCAGTATTTAAGCCAAAAATTTTACCATCTTTAAAAACTAATGTATTGACGGCACCCATTTGGAGGGCGCTGGGATCAATCGCATCCAAGTATGGGAGCAGCGCTTCTTTTAAAGGTATAGTAACGCTTAGGCCATAAAAAGGAATTTGTCTTGCAAAGGCTAAAAAAGAGGCTAATTTAGTTGGCTCAATCGTCATTTTGACATAGACGGCGTTTAATTTGCAGGTCTCCATTAAATGATTGTGTGTTTGATCGCTAATGCTTTGAGAGATGGGCTGACCAATTAAACCATATATTTTTGTTTGTGCATTTAAAGTGCGATAATGATAGCCAAACAATAGTGTTTGAGCAGTGAGTTGTCCGGGAGCACTAATCATTTCTTCATCAAGAGCCGCGTAGGTGATTGGAAAGCCTATAATGGGTGCTAAAATGCGACTAATGTGACCCTCTGATCCCATTGAAATAGCAATTAATTTTTGATCAAATTTTTTAGCCCAACACAATAAGCGCAAGGCCTCAGTACAATCACAGGCAGTAGTAGCTATTTTATAATAATATGCAGGCATGGCGCGCATAGCTAGATATAGATCATCTAAAATAGTATCGGGCGGCGTATTAACAAAATTATGAGAAGAAACAATTAGTTTTATTTTGGGAAATTTAGCGGCAATTTGGGCAATAAATGGTGCTCCCACATGAAATTCTAAATCCAAATAGTCTGGTTCCAGTGTTGCCAGCTGGTACAGATCAAGTCTGCGCTCTTCTTCTGTTTTCTCGTAGTGACCACCTTGCGTTCTATCTCGGAGGGTGAAAATCATCGGAATATTAAAATGGTTCTGCAGTTGTTTTAAGGCGCTTAAATCCAACGAATAAAAGCAATCTAGTCGTAATTCGACTGCATCAGACCAATCTAAAGCTTTGTTGATTTGTTGATTAGCCTCTTCCCAAGTAGGCCCTTTAATGACGACGCAGAGCATTATTATCAATCAGCCAATGTAGTGCTTTTTCAATTAAAACTTTAGGAATTGGTGTACAATAATTTCCTTCATAGGGGCGCGGGGAGCCAATCGCATCGATAATTACAAAGCGTGGTTGGCCGTTTAATGATTTTTTATCAAGTCGCATGACATCGATTACCTGCTCTACTTTAAAATCTAAAACATTACTTAGCGGTAAGCCATACTGCAGTAAGATGTTTTCAATCCTTGCAAAAGAAGTTTGTTCAAGCGCACCTAATTCTACACAAAGATAACTTTCGGCAAGAATCCCTAAGGCCACTGCTTGACCATGGGGAATAGAATAATTAGTAACGCACTCTAAAGCATGTCCGATAGTGTGTCCAAAATTTAAAATGTGCCGTTTTTTATACCCATTTTCATCAGATTGCACGACAGCCCATTTAATGTGACAGTTAGCAAAGATTACTTGTTCAAGAACAGTTGGTTCCAATGCCAGCAGCTCTTGTACATGTGTTTCTAAATATTCAAATAAAGAATTGTCTGAAATCAAACTATGTTTAATTACTTCAGCCATACCATTAGCCAATTCTACCAGTGGTAGTGTCTTGAGCATGGCTGTGTCAATCAGTATCTGCTTTGGGTGATAGATGCAGCCAATCATATTTTTTCCTTCCGGAACATTGAGGCCAGTTTTGCCTCCTATGCTGGCATCCACCATGCCCAAAAGAGAGGTTGGAAGCATCGTGAGAGATACTCCTCGACAATAAGTAGCAGCAATATAGCCTGCCAAATCTGTAACTACTCCACCACCTAGCGCAATAATGCCACTATCGCGACCAAAGCCACTTGCTAATAATTGATTTTCTAAAAACTCTTTGTTAGAGCGTGTTTTGTTTTGTTCACCATGCGGAAAGACAAATAACTTAGCATTCAAACCGATAGCCTGTAAGTTCTGCTGCAATACCTTTCCGTAGAGCACAGCAACGTTGTCATCGGTGATTATAGCCAACTGGTCGGTAGTTAAATGCAAATATTTAGTTGGATTTTGCAAAAGATTGTGGCAAATCTCAATCGTACAGTCCGTGTCTTTCCCTGTTTTGCATATTAACTTTTGTTCAAGAGCAGTGATATTCATAGATCCACTATAACACCCTCAAATAATTATCAGTATTAGATTTTTCAAAATCTTAAAGACAACTTTTGAAAAACCTAAAAATTCAGGTTGTATGGGGTGGTTAAAATTAATGCTATACATTAGATGTGAATTGTGATATGAGAACATGTTATAAATAATTTAGAGCGGAGATAGCGCAAAAGATGAAAGGTGTCATAAAACCTGTCCGTTTCATGCTGGTTTGCACTTGCTTGCTCATATTGCTTATTTTAGTGATGCAACCATTACAAATTCTCTATTTTCGTGAAAAAATTGCCGTGCTATTTCCCAAAGGTTTAATTGCTTTTGAGGAGCGCAATTTACTTTTTTTTATCCAAATTTTGATGTTGCTTGTTGTCATCCCCGTTTATATATTAACTTTTATTTTCTCATGGATTTATCGCGCCGATAACCCTAAAGGGCGTTACGATCCAGATTTAGTAGACAACGTTTTAGCTGAGGTGATTTGGTGGGGCTTACCACTATTTTTAACTATCATTATTGGCGTTGTAACGTGGGTAAAAACACACCAATTAGACCCATACAAGCCAATTCCATCCTCCAGAGCCGAAAAAACCATTCAAGTTGTGGCACTGCAATGGAAGTGGCTTTTTATTTATCCTGAAGAAAAAATTGCCACGCTCAATTTTGTGCAATTTCCAAAAGATACGCCAATCCACTTTGAAATTACCGCCGATGCTCCAATGAATTCATTTTGGATACCGCATTTAGGTGGGCAAATTTACGCCATGCCTAACATGAGAACACAATTGCATTTAATAGCCGATACCGAAGGTGATTTTAGAGGCTCTTCAGCCAATTTAAGTGGTGAGGGATTTGCTGGTATGACTTTTGTGACACGCTCTTCTTCGGACGAAGATTATCAAAAATGGATTGATAAGGCAAAACAGGCGACAAAAAAACTAGACCTAGCAAGCTATGATGAATTAGCCAAACCCAGCCAAAATAATCCAGTCGAGATTTTTCAATTAGCCGATGCAACTCTCTTTGAGCAAATAGTCAATAAATATATGCACCCTCATAGCCATTGAGTAAGATATGTTTGGTAGGTTAACGCAAGAAGCTTTTGTGCATGAAGATAGCCAAAATATGGCTGTTCTTTCGATGCTTTTAGGCGGCATAATGCTAATGGCGCTTTTATTCTATCTAAAGCGCTGGCGCTGGCTTTGGGAAGAATGGATCACTACTGTCGATCATAAAAAGATTGGCATTATGTATATTGTCGTCGTTCTAATCATGTTTATGAAAGGGTTTGGGGATGCCATCATGATGCGCATTCAGCAGCTATTTTCAGTGGGAGACTCGCATGGATTTCTTTCGGCGGGCCATTTTCAAGAAGTCTTCTCGGCACATGGTACCACGATGATCTTTTTTGTCGGTATGGGTGTTGTATTTGGTCTTATGAACCTTATTATTCCCCTTCAAATTGGAGCAAGGGATGTGGCCTTTCCATTTCTTAATGCCGTTAGTTTTTGGTTATTCACTGCCGCCGCTATGCTAACGCTAGTCTCGCTTGCTATGGGCAAATTTTCGACCGCAGGTTGGCTAGCGTATGCTCCACTTTCTAGTCTAAAATATAGTCCTGATGAAGGTGTTGACTATTGGATATGGACTGTGCAAATTGCTGGTGTGGGCAGTACGCTTGGGGGGATAAATTTTCTTGCGACGATTTTAAAAATGCGTTGCCCAGGGATGCAACTAATGAAAATGCCCATTTTTGTTTGGAGTTCATTATGTGCCCTAGTGCTTATTTTGCTGGCCTTTCCCATTTTGACAGCCACGCTGTTTATGCTGACTTTAGATCGCTATCTTGACATGCATTTTTTTACTGTTGATGGGGGCGGCAACTACATGATGTACGTTAACCTCATTTGGGCATGGGGACACCCGGAAGTATATATTTTAATATTGCCAATTTTTGGTATTTTCTCAGAAGTGGTACCTACCTTTTCTGAAAAAAGATTATTTGGATATGTCTCAATGGTATGGGCTTTGATCATTATTGCATTCCTTTCCTTTATTGTCTGGCTGCATCATTTTTTTACTATGGGAGCAAGTCCCAATATCAATGCTTTCTTTGCCATTACCACTATGCTAATTGCTATCCCAACTGGGGTAAAAATATTTAACTGGCTGTTTACTAAATTTCGCGGGCGTGTGCTATTTACATCACCGATGTTGTGGTTTTTTGCTTTCTTGCTCAACTTTACAGTGGCGGGCATGACTGGTATTTTATTATCGGCACCACCAGTCGATTTTCAAGTGCATAATAGTCTATTTTTAATTGCCCATTTTCATGGCATGGTAATTGGTGGAGTGCTTTTTGGTTTTTTTGCTGGCTTCACCTATTGGTTTCCCAAATTCACTGGTTTTATGTTGGATGAGAAATTAAATAGGTATGCTTTTTGGTGTTGGATGGCAGGTTTTTTACTAGCCTTTATGCCCCTTTATATGCTCGGATTTATGGGGGCAACAAGGCGCTTAGATCATTATGCTGCAGAGACTGGTTGGCATCCATTGTTTGCCATCGCCGCTTTTGGCGCTTTCATAATTTTATGTGGCGCCTCAATTCAATTATTTGGTTTGTTTTGGAGCATAAAGCATCGCAAAAAATTATGGGATCATACAGGTGGTAACCCATGGAATGGAAGAACTTTAGAATGGTCTATACCATCGCCACCTCCAATTTATAATTTTGCCCTCATTCCCGTGGTCGATCAGATAGATCCGGTCTGGGCACAAAGAGATCAACGGCAAGATCTTTCTGAGCGAAAATATGAAGATATTTATTTGCCTAAGAATACTGCAACTGGCTTTTATATTGGCTTATGGAGTCTGATTTTTGGCATAGCTATGGTCTGGTATATGTGGTGGTTAGCTATCATCAGTTTCATTGCCATATTAGTGTTAATGATTATGCGTCTTTCAGGCGATGATCCGCACGACAAAATTACAGCAACGCAAGTGCAGGCCGATGAATTAGCGCATAGAAGAGGGTTTCAAATATGAGTAAATCCTTAACCATTCACCATCAAGATACACTAGAAGATCATCCAGATACACGTTCACCAGACACGCATCAGGACCCTTTTGCTAAAACTGTGTTTGGTTTCTGGTTGTATTTGATGACAGACTGTTTACTGTTTGCTACTCTTTTTTGTACCTTTGCCGTACTGCATAATAGTACCTATGGAGGCCCCTCTGCGCGTATACTTTTCCATTTGCCTACGGTTTTTGGCGAAACCATGATTCTACTCTTCAGTAGCTTTATTTGTGGTTGTAGCATGCTCTATGCTTTGCGCAATGCCAAAACTAAAGTTATGTTGTGCCTAATTGTCACATTCTTATTAGGTGTCAGTTTTTTATTTATAGAATTATCTGAGTTTACCGATATTGTGCAGGGTGGTCATAGTTGGCAAGATAGTGCATTTCTTTCTTCTTATTTCACTTTGGTAGGGACGCACGGCTTGCACATTACTTTTGGAATGTTATGGATAGCTGTCATGATAGCACAAATATATCGCTTGGGAGTAACGACTAATACGTTTCGACGCTTGGCCGTTTTGAATATGTTTTGGCATTTTTTAGATGTGGTTTGGATTTTTATATTTACATTTGTATATTTGATGGGAGTGATCTAGATGTCTAGCGAGCTGAGTTTAAATGAAATTCAAAAAGAATGGCATGGAAGTTGGCAGTCTTACGTGATTGGCTTGTTAGCTTCGTTAAGTTTGACCATTATCTCATTTTTTTTAGTAATCACCAGGTTTTTTGCAGCGCCCATTTTAATTTACGTTGTTATCGGTTTGGCAATCGCGCAGGCGGTAGTACAACTGTTATTTTTTCTGCATGTGGGACAGGAAGAGCGTCCTCGCTGGGAATCAATATCGTGTGGGTTTACTATTTTTATTTTGCTAATCATAGTGATTGGCTCTTTATGGATTATGTACGACCTAAATGAGCGCATGATGCCTGTGGAAATGGAAACGGAGATGTTACATGATTGATTACTATTTATTGACTAAGCCAGGTATTGTTTTTGGTAATTTACTTGTGGTGATGGCTGGTTTTTTGTTGGCTTCTAATGGTGTCATCGCTTGGGGTTTATTTTTAGCTACTCTGCTGGGACTGACAGGCATTATGGCTTCCGCTTGTGTATTTAACAACTACATCAATCGACATAGCGATAGAAAAATGAAGCGTACCAAAAAACGTGCTTTGGTGACGGGCTTGATCTCAGCGTCACATGCCCTACTGTTTGCGGCAGTTCTTGGAATAGTAGGCAACTTAATTTTACTCATCTATACCAATATTCTAACAGTAGTAGTAGCTAATATTGGATTTTTTGTATATGTGGTGCTATATAGTTATTGGAAAGATCACACCATTTACGGTACCGCCATTGGTAGTGTAGCTGGTGCTGTGCCACCTGTGGTAGGCTATTGTGCAGTAAGCAATCGTTTTGATAGTGGAGCTGTAATTTTGTTTGCCATGATGGTGTTATGGCAAATGCCTCATTTTTTTGCCATTGCCATACGTCATTTAGATGATTATGCGGCTGCCAAAATTCCAGTCTTGCCACTGGAAAAAGGCATATGGGTTACCAAAATTCATATGACTATTTACATTGTCGCTTTTATTCTAGTAGCAAGTCTGCTAACAGTTTTTGGCTATACTGGATATTTGTATTTATTCAGTACTACAACTATTGCACTGGCATGGCTATGGCTATCAATCAAAGGTTTTAAAAGCCACAACGATTTGCAATGGAGTAAACAAATGTTTCAACTATCGCTAATACTGATTATGGCCATTTGTGTGACTATTCCATTTGACACCATTTAATCTGATTTTTTAGTTTTTTTAGCTTTCAACTAACGTGAAAGCTAAAAAAACTAAAAAATCAGGTATCTAATACAGGTTTAAAAGGGCTCTTAAAATTTTGTGTCAATAATCGTTTTTGGTGCTTTCTGAATTTTTGGTAATCATCTGCAGTGTATAGAGTACCATTTATAGGGGAAGTGGCTGCATTTTTTTTATCAAAGATAATTTTCAAACATTTATAATCTTCCGTTTCTGTTGATGAAAGATCATAAAAACTAGGATGATCGCTTAAAATTAGTAAGTCATTAAATGCAATGTCTTGCCAGGGCGTAAGACTGATGGGAGATTCAGAATTTGGGTCAATTTCGCGCACTTCATTATCGGAAAATTCCCTAAAACGCAAAGCCTCTTTGGGATTTTGTATTAAACGGCTTCTCTTTTGTGCGTCTTGATACAATTGAGTTGAAGCAGATTTTTTCATATTAAGTGGCACTACAATATCTAAAATTTCTAAATAGGCAATGATCGCTTCGATATGTATTTTTTTATGACAAAAAACAAGTTGTTTGATAATAAAGGTAGTCACAAAAAAATTATTTGCTAAGGCCTCTACTATGTTCTTAGAAATGAGTGCACCGCCAGCTTTTTTGTTATTGATTAAATTATCTAACCATAAAATTAACGCGGACGGGGTGTTCACCATGGATGGTGTATTAAAATAAGTAGCTTGCTCATTAAAATTTTTTCCTTCTGTGTAGTTAGTTAGGTTCACATTAAGTGTATTTTTTGCGATAGTTTGCGGCTCTATTTCTACAGCATAAAGATAACTCAAAGTGGCAACTGTTCCAAGTATAAGGTAGGCGAAAGGAGAGATAACGACAATGATGATTCTTTGAATAATTTCGGAAAGCGAATTTAATGTATCAGGTGGTAATGATGAAAAGAGTGTAATTACTCGTCCATGAAATACAATGTAAGGCGTTGAGAAAGGATAGTAGTATTGTGATGTTTCTTTGATCTCAGAAGTATACATTTTTAGCTCACGTTTAACTTGAATTTTGCGGTTTTTTGTCCTTTCATGCTAGTTAAAAGGCAAAAAACTTAAAGCTCAGCTCAGGTTAATACGATAATATTAAATATTTCAAGACATTTTGCAATCACACTTTTTTTTATCTTATAATTTTCATCGTAAATATGTGGACCGATTACATCTTCTCCGACCTTAAAATATTCTGCTAGATAGGTGTTAATAGCGCCGTGCAAAAGTGGTTTAGGACCATTAATTTTTTGATCTAACCATTCAATTAGTGCATCAGGCACATTGTGTCTATCAAATTCATCAAGCAAATTTTGACATTGCGTTGATTGGATATCTTTGGTTTTATCATCAAAAGCCAACTCATATCCAGGAATTTGACGTTCTCTTCCTATCAAATACAAAATGGCATTTAGCGTATGTGTAGTAGAGTTTTTGGTATTTCGCGCCATCTTTTCTGCAATTTTTTGTTTGTAAAGGGCGTAAAATTCAAGAAAGCGTGTTTGGCAAGTATCATCTTGGATGTTTTTTTGTTCTACAATGGCTTGTAATGAGACTTTTATGGCTAACTGATAGGCGGTAGGGCATTTATTAGCTAAATCTGTAAATTGAGCTATAAAAATAGGTCCTTGCTCATGTTCGTTTTTAAGATTATCATATAAATAAATCATTCCCTTTTTTAAAAAGATATAAGTTTTATCTTTGTCTTCATTATTTTTAAATACTAGATGTTGCTGAGGAATGTTTAGTTTTTTTATATGCTCTAGTGCTTCCATAAATGGTTTTTTGTAATGGTTTTCCGATAATTTTTGAAACCATTCAAGCTCAGGCCATTGAGTGCATATACTATCATACTGAGTTATATTTACTTGGTTTATCGATAAGGTAATAGGATCGACGCATGGCAGATGGGCGTTTTTGTATAGACTATTCCAACTTTCAGAGGAGATCTTTTTTTTATAACTGTAACCTATAAAAGCCACTGCACTAAGAGTTAAATAGATAAACGGAGCGACAATCGCAATAGTTACTTTTGCGATAATAACAGAGATAATCAAACTATCGTAAGGAGAGCAAAATAACTTGACTACATGACCATGAAATTTTTTTAGCGGATTTGACAATGGATATACAAAATGGTATGCAGGTACGAGTGTAAGTAACGATGGATCTAGCATAAGGCATGCTCATTTTAATAAATAATATGGCTTAAAGCGATTTTTGCAAATCTTAATTTTTAAAATGTAGACGCTGTACCATTTCTTCAACTAAGGCATCCAAGTTTTGACTATACTCTGCTGAAATTTCAAAAATAGTGGCCTTTGGATCACTATAAGATTGATAGAATTGGGCAATCAATTCAGCAGAAGTCTCTGTATCGATTTTATTTAGGGCGATCAGAAAGGGGCGTTCCAGCAATGCACTTTGGTATTTCCCTAATTCATCACGTAAAACGTGAAAATCGTCTATTGGAGTGCGCCCATCAATGCCACTAGCATCGAGTACGAAAATAAGTAATTTAGTTCTTTCAATGTGTTTTAAAAACTCTAAACCTAATCCACGATTATCACTAGCACCCTTGATAATGCCAGGAATATCGGCAATGTAAATGCGCTTATAATTTTTTAATTCAATAAAGCCTAAATTTGGCTGCAAAGTGGTAAATGGATAGGCGGCAATTTTTACTCTCAGACCGGCTAATGAAGAAATCAGAGTCGATTTGCCAGCATTAGGAAAACCAATTAAACCGACATCGGCAATCAATTTCAATTCTAATTCTACTGTTTTTTGTTCGCCCGGTTTGCCTTCAGTATATTGGTTTGGTGCGCGATTGGTAGGTGTCTTAAAACTTTCATTGCCACGACCGCCTCGGCCACCAAGACACAAGATAAGTCGTTGCCCGTCTTGCGTAAAATCATACAAAATCTCACCTGTTACTTGATCTTTAAGTAAAGTGCCACATGGAACTTGTATGATCAAATCTTTACCATTGCGCCCTAGACGCGAACTACTGCCGCCATCAGCCCCGTGTTGTGCTTTTAAAATACGACGATGTCTAAACCAATCTAAATTAGATAATTGAGCAGTGGCTTCTATAATAACAGAGCCGCCTTTACCGCCATTTCCACCGGTCGGGCCACCTTTGGGGATAGATTTTTCTCGGCGCCATGCTACTACACCATTTCCACCTTTTCCAGCAGCAAACTGTACTAAGGCACGATCAAAAAACATTGCAATACTATAATAAAAAAATTAAGAAAAAGAAATCCAATACTCATCAATGCAATACAATGGTCAAAAAACGATTTATAACGTACATATGATGAGGTTTGGAATAAGTTCAGTCTAAGCTGAACTTATAAAATTTATAATTGAAGAGAGTTATACACCAGCGTTGATGGAAACATAAGTTTTAAGACTTTTGCGAAAAACTACAATGCCATCTTTTAAAGCAAATAATGTATCATCTGAACCACGGCCAACATTTTTTTCTGGATGCCATTTTGTTCCTCTTTGACGCACTAAAATGCTACCTGCGCGTACTAATTGACCGGCACCAACTTTTAAACCTAAACGCTTAGAATCTGAATCGCGACCATTGCGCGTAGATCCTTGTCCTTTCTTGTGTGCCATGTTTATCTCCCTTTACTTTGCTGTTGCTGCTGATTAGCGCCAATGTCTGTTATTTTTACTAGTGAGTAAGTTTGGCGGTGACCCCATTTGCGACATATGTTGTGGCTAGGCTTGTATTTCAAAGTAGTAATTTTTGGTCCTCTTACGATATCTAACACTTCACCTTTTACAAAAGCGCTTGAAGCATTGCTACCAATTAATGTGTCTTTATCGTTATTGATAAATAACACTTCAAATTCGATTTGATCTCCTAAACTAAAAGCATTGAGCAATTCTACTTCAATGATGTCTCCTTTAGCTACGCGATACTGTTTTCCACCTGTCTTAATAATGGCGTACATTGAAACCTCAGTCAATTAATGGCAAATATTTGTTATCTTTTAGATAGACTTCTTTCGAAATTCAATTTGTTTTTTAGCTTTATCATTTTACAATTTTAAAGACTATTTTACTTTATCGTAATTTTTAAATTGTTGCTAAAATGATCTATAACTAACAATTGTAACCAAAGTGCCTTTTGAAAGAAGCCTATTGAATATCATCGGATTGCTCACTGATATTCGTGCTTCGATGCCATATTTAAATAGCTTTACAAGCATACAAATGGGAATGGCCAGAACTGGAATCGAACCAGCGACACAAGGATTTTCAGTCCTCTGCTCTACCGACTGAGCTATCTGGCCACACCAAAGACAGTATGTTATTGCACTACATAATTTTATGCAATCTCTTTTTTCATCTCTTGCTGTGCGCTAGATTGTGCGGGTCTTTTAAACCTTATTTCTGAGTTTTTAAACTAATTTAATTTAAATTAAGAACAATGCGCTGGAACTCATTACCACGATGCGCATAATCAGTAAACATATCAAAACTGGCACACCCAGGCGATAGTAAAACTGCATTGCCACTGACGGCTAATTGTGTGGCTTTATAAATAGCTTCTTCTAAAGTAGCTAACACATAAGTGGGAAAGTAGGCTGACAGCTCGTTTTGCAACTTTTCTGCAGCTTGGCCGATCAAACAAAAAGCTTTTACTTTACCTTCAAATGCTTTAATCCATGGTTTATAAGAAGCTCCCTTGTCTACACCACCAGCAATTAAAATTAGCTCCTGAGGAAGCGACTCAACTGCCCGCATTACAGCATCTATATTGGTCCCCTTGCTGTCGTCGTAATAATCAATTCCATTATATGTGCTAACGAATTGAATGCG
>JABDGQ010000011.1 GCA_013285965.1 Chlamydiota bacterium | reverse complement strand
CACATCTTGTTTGAGTAATAATCTAAATTCTTTGATAACTTGTTCTACAGTTTTACTTTTCAAAGGTCCTTTAATTGTAGGAATGACGCAATAGGCACAACGTTTACGACAACCCTCAGCAATTTTTAAATAGGCATAGTGTTTTGGCGTGGAAAGGCGGCGCGGTATTTCCCCCACCTCTAAATAACTGCGGGCCGAAGTGATCAGTTCTCCACTCTGTGTCGATTGCACAGCCGCCAAGATACCATTCAAATCACCTGATCCCAAAAGATAGTCGATGTGTGGAAATTCTTGTTTCATTTGCACACTGTGTGTTTGCACCATACAACCTGTCACAATAAGTTTAGCAGATTTTTTACGTTGCTCTAAAGTGTCACGCACAGTGTCCATTGATTCTTGCCGAGAGGCTTCAAGAAAGCCACAAGTATTAATTACAATATAATCGGCTTCTTCTAAAATAGGCGCTACCTCATAACCAGCCTGCAATAAAATACCAAGCATAACTTCGCTATCCACAAGATTGCGTGGGCAGCCTAAGCTAATAAAATAGATTTTGTTGCCATCCAAATAAAAATCTAACTTCCCACTTTCTTGCTTTGGCTTTACCGGCAGAGTAGTAGGTAAACGGCTTTCATCTTCGTCTGAATATATTGGCAACATTATAATAACTCTCCATCGTAATTTTTAAAGATGTATAATACTATAAAGGATAAAATTTTAAAACTCAATTAACGAATAATTACATTTAACACTTAAGTTTCATTAGACTTCTTTGGTTGCAAGATAAGGACAAATTCAGAAAAAAAACAAAACCCCTCAAAACAATTAATATCATAAAATTTACTATAAACCATCTGTGGGGTTGTCTATAATAAAACGATGGTTTTAAAGCTGATTTTGTTTCTCAAATAAAACTAATTTTTGCAAAGCTTTGTATTGTATTTTTTCAATCAAAAGTCGCCCACCATCAATCTGATAAATACGAGCTAATTCAATACGCAATTGTTCGTTTAAGTCCGATAGTGGTGTTGACAACACGTTTTTCTTTAAAACCGGATTATTGTGAAACTTTTGTGCCATAATCATTAAATCGGCCAATTTCTCAAAATATCTTTCCAATCTATCTTGCGCTACTAGCAGCTCTTCACGCCTATTTATTTGGTGCAATTCTTTAATGAGAGTTGACATAATCGCCTCTCCCTCTTCCTGAAATTCTTCGGAAGAATTATAGCCGCATGCTCCCATAGAAAAAATGATAAAAATCAGACCCATCATGCGTCTGAATACTAACAAAAATAAAGAACAACATTTGGCTGTTTTGCGTGTGAACATAATGAAACCTATTTTGGCAAAAATCGCTTGCAAGAAATTAACGATCACTATAACATATGGAATAATTTTATAGGGCGTATAGCTCAGTTGGTAGAGCGCCTGTCTTACACACAGGTGGTCATAGGTTCGAGTCCTGTTGCGCCCATGTTAATAAATTTGCGGGAGTAGTTCAATTGGTTAGAGCACCGGCTTGTCACGCCGGAAGTTGCGGGTTCGAGCCCCGTCTCCCGCGTCCTTTCAATCAAATTCAATACCTCTCTAACTGTATCTATATATTTAAGTTTCGCAGGTTGTTTTTTGGCGCTAGACGCGATTAAATAGACAACAAACTGCATACTTAAGCTGGTCCTTTATAGAGCAACCGAATTGAAAGGCGACAAGTTTTAAGCACTGTCATTTGATTCGCTTTCTTCTGCTCTAGTAATCTCCTCTACACTTATATTGAGAATTGTGCAAAAATAAATTAACTCACCTTACGCATAATTTGAACAAGTGATTTTTGTGACATAGCCCAAGCTATATTATTATAAGGAGACACATTTATTGTGGCTGTTGGCCAAAATCTTTTGGCTTTAAAAGGTTTTTGAAAAGGAAAAATTCGCATGCATCTATCTCAGACAAAAAAATCTATATTTTCGCAAATTTTAAGCTATTTTTGGATGATTTTTGGGGCCTGTTTGGCTGCTTTTTCATTAGAAGTATTTTTCATTCCAAACCACCTTATCGATGGCGGCGTCGTAGGTGTAGCGATGATTTTTGGTCAGATTTTTGGCAAAGAAATGATTCCGTATCTATCCATTTTATTAAACTGCCCTTTTCTATTCCTAGCTTACCGCTCTATTGGAAAATCATTTGTCATCCACATGGTTATCGCCACTTTCTTTTTTTCATTAGCCATGATTTATATAAATGCCTTTATTCATGTTGAATTTGTTGGTGATAGCTTGGAAGTTGTTGTGATTGGAGGCTCTCTACTAGGCATTGGATTGGGATTAATCATTCGTGAAGGTGGATCTCTTGATGGAACGGAGATATTGGGTATTATTATTAATCGTAGGATGGGATTTACCGTCGGTCAGGTAGTTTTGGCCTGCAATATTTTTGTTTTCGGAGCATTAGGCCTAATCTCCAAAGATTGGCACCCTCCTCTAATGTCATTAATTACCTACATTGTCGTCGTAAAGATTATGGATTCAGTAATTGTAGGTCTTGATGAAACTAAATCCGTATTGATTATTTCTTCTAAATCAAAATCTATTGCTGATGCGATTGTCCATGAACTGGGGCTAGGTTTAACTATTATGTATGGGCGCGGCGGTTTTTCAGGAGATGAGCGCGAAATTTTATATGTTATTGCCGAGCGTTTACAACTAGCTGATCTCAAATCGCTAATTTTGCGCGAAGACTCCTCAGCGTTCATAGCTATTGAAAACTTGCATGAAATTGCTAATGGCAAACAGCATCATGGGCACGAAGTTAAGATGACGCGCATGGAGCGTATTTTTGCACAAATTTTAGGTAAAAATCCTGATTAGTTGGAAGAGTTGATTGGATTAATTTTTAGAATCTAAGAGATTCTAAAACTTGAGATATAAAACAGCAACTTTAAACTTCCCTCTAAGCAGTGGGCTGGCAAATCATATTAATTTGAAGTACACTAGACTTTTAAGGTAAATAGCTGTCGCAAGACATTTAAAATGTAGATGGATTCAAGTCTATATAGAAACAACAATGTCGAAAGCGATCTTATGGAATCACCCTCGACATTGTTAGTTAGATATCGCTAGGCTTTAGAAAATAATCTACACACTAGCCGTTACTTTATTATCGACACCAGCACCATCATCAGAGCGTGGCTCGGTCGTCAATTGTAAGAATTGCTTATTAAGTGATCGTGCAGCCACAATCCAGGCGGCAATTACAAACAATAAGGTTAATCCAATATAAGGAGTAATTGTTGCCAATGTACCCATCGTTAAAAAGGCCATTTGAATAATAGAACCACCTGATTTACCCAAACGCGCACCCACAACGTCTACGGCCGCTTTTCCTTTTACTTTAGATTCTTCATCTAATGGAATATAAGCCATTTCTTTTGTTGGATCAAATAGCGAGTATTTAGAAGATTTACTCATAATATTCTGAGCAGCACCAAAAATCACTGCCAAAAATAAAGGAGTAGAGCCAATAGCTGCAATCATCCCTTGCAAATTATCTCTAAAGATTACAAATGAGAAGAAACCAATACCGGTAATTAATAGAACAACTGGCGTAATTAAAGCAGCAAAGCCCCATCCTTTACGACGAATAACGTTACCACCTACAAACAGCATCATAAAGATAGTAGCAGCACCTGTCCAGAAAGAAAACTTACCCATAAAGGTACTGTAATCGTTTGGATTAGGATATTGCAATTTGACTTGGCTTTTCCAGGTTACTTCAACCAAATTAATAGAGATACCGTAAGCTATAACCAAAACCGCTAAACACAAAATGTATTTAGAGGTAAACAGAAATTTAAAGCTGTCAGACATAGACATTTTTGTTTTTTTCTTTTTAGGCGACTTTACTTCATTTGCATCATAGAATACTGGATCTGTCAAAATATTGCGATTAATCCACCAATAGATCGCCATAACTGCTAGCCCCGCCACTACGACCATGGCCATCAAGTAATTTAGAGAGACTTGCCAGGCATCAACATCGGCAGGCAAATGACGACGAATATCGGAAACATACACAATAGCAGGACCAGACACCAGCAAGGCTAGGTTAGCACCCAAACCAAATAAGCTATAGAATCTTTTCGCTTCAGTAACGCGTGTAATCTGGTTTGCAAACCCCCAAAACAATAATGACAAAACCACACTACCCCATAATTCTGCTAGAATATAGAAAACTGAATACATCCAATTTTCATAAGCGGCCGCTAAACCACTCCATCCTCCAGGCAAATATGCTAGTAATGCTTGCGCACTAGCAGTAGGCATTAAAGATTCGCGCACTGGATAAAAGACAAATGCAAATAAACCAAAAAACACTACGAAAGGAAATAAAGTCACATAAAACAATGTTTCACGTGAAAGCATGTTACTGAGTTTTGCATAAATCAGCATAAAGATAATGGCAGCTGGTACCACACCAAAAGATTTTAAGAATGGGATAGCTTCAGCTCCAGCAGCAGTAACAATCAATGTATCCTTAGTATCTCTTAAAATTGTATAGTTAAATGAAATAAAGAAAAACATTAGGAACATAGGGAGGAGCTTTTTTAATTCAAAACCGTATACGGGCCAGAAAAAAGCTCTCCATTTACCAAATTCTTGTTTGGTACCTTGCGACATATAAAACCTCAAACTAGTTTATTTTTTGTTTCTGATGTTAAACATACTTTTATCTTTTTTGACCTTGCTTTATTATGCCACACGAGCAATAACTCAATTTTATTCAGTAAGCAATATTCAGATCAAAAACAGATAATTGTAGTTTCGTACAACTTTGCTTCCTAAATCCTCGTCATTATAAGCGAGGTTTTGCAATGCATGCTAGTGAGTATAAGTTAGTCATTAAATTTTTGGAAGCATGATTTTTCTAATTCATCCCACAAAATAAACTATTAGAATCAAGGCAGATACTTTTCAGTTTCAAAACGAATCGATAATAAACACAATAAATTTTATCTTAATAACTTTAATGACTTACTATTTACGTGTATATTGCATGATGCGCAATATCTATAGCGCAAATTTGCTAAGCTGGTATTGACGTCTTATCTTTGGCACTGAAGCTCGCTTTTAATAAGAGTTTTGCATTTTGAATGTCCTAATTTATGCAGCCCTTCACATTTAACTTGACTTTGGGCCTATGAACGATACAATAGATACATATGACCAAAAATAAATTGTCTGTTCTTGCCTGTAGATTAGCCGCATGCGTAATTTGTTGTTATTAGCATCTAAATGACATATACCTTGAATTCATAAGTAGCTTTACAAGGTTGTTTACAGCTGGTTATGCGCGCAAAATCTCATACATGGCAAATATATTTCATCACAGGTAGTCATATGTTTTAAGAGCATGGAGTGAATTTTGACTTATTTAGATTATGATGCTGCACATCACCCTGTTTGGGATTACCCATTGAATGATCCTATCTTAAAAGAAAGCATCATCAAAGAGTTTAAAATTCATCCTGTCATTGCACAATTTCTTATTTCGCGTGGATTTCGTTCTTTAAAACATATTCATGATTATTTATATGGCCGTCTTCCCGAGCTGCACGATCCATTTTTAATGTCACAGATGCCGCAGGCCGTGGAAAGAGTTTGTCAAGCCTTAGTAAATAATGAAAATATTTTAATCTATGGCGATAATGATGTTGATGGCATTACCGGCACGACCCTTTTAACAGAATTTCTTCAAGATGTCGGAGGTAGCGTTTTTTTCTACCTCTCTAATCGTGGCATGCTGCGCCAGAGTTTAATTGTTGAAGCATTGGAATATGCTTTGATAAACCATTGTACTTTACTTATTACTGTTGATTGCGGCATTACAGCAGCGACCGAAATAGCTCATTTTGCCGCGCATAATATTGATGTGATCATCACCGATCATCATGAACCTACTGACAAAATTCCACCATGCGTAGCAACTCTTAATCCTAAATTGGTCGGTAATCCCTATCCCAATCGCGATTTAACAGGTGTAGGAGTAGCTTTTAAACTAGCGCACGGTGTAACCAACCAACTCACTGCTGAAAATAAAATCACCAATAAAAAAATAGATTTAAAACGCTATCTTGATCTTGTGGCCTTGGGTACTATTTCTGATATGGGATCGGTTTTGGATACTGAAAATCGCATTTTAGTTAAATATGGCATGCGCCAGCTTAAGAAAGGTAAGCGCATGGGCTTATTAAAATTATTTTCCATCTGTGATGTCGATATTAATGATCTCTCTACTTTTACTATCGCCTCGCGTATCACTCCTCGCTTAAATAGCCTTGGGCGTATTGATGACCCTCGTAAAGGGGTACAGATGCTTTTAGTTAAGAATGCCGATCTTGCCGAAAAAATGGCTTTGGAACTTGATCTTAACAATATTGAACGGCAAAAAATTGAAAGAACTATGTCTATTGATGTCAATAGCATGCTTGAAGAACAGACTGATATATTGTCCAATAAAGCCATCATCATGATGTCAGAGAAGTGGCATCCGGGGGTGATTGCCATTTTATCAACCCGTATTTCCAAACAATATAATCGCCCTACTGTCATGATTGCTATCGATAAAGGTATTGGAAAAGGCTCAATTCGCTCAATTCGAAAATTTCCATTGCTTGAAACTCTAAAAAGTTGTTCCAGCATTCTAATTAATTTTGGTGGACACGATTTTGCCGCCGGACTAACTTTGAAAGAGGAAAATATTCCAGAATTCAAACGCTTATTTTTAGAATCGGCAAACCAAAAACTTAGCGATGCTGATGTTATGCCGCAACTTAATCTTGATGCCGAAATTAAATTCAGTGAGCTGACATTTGATTTTATGGAATCTGCTAAACTGCTTGAGCCTTATGGCAATGAAAATTTACCACCCATTTTATACTGTGATGCCTGGCAAGTATGGCCACCTAAAATTGTTGGCAAAACTCACCTTAAGCTTTATCTAGAACAAGAAGGTGGTCGCGTGCTGGAAGGTGTCGCCTTAAATAGAGGCTTTCAGAGTAAGGAATTACGCAAAAAAAATCTAAAATTGCGTATTGTCTTTACCCCACAAATCAATAATTACAGCATCCATATGTTGATTCGCGATTTTAAAATATTGAATCAACAGTCAGACCAAGATACTACAAAATCAATCACCGAAGACACCCCTTAACTCATCTTAGGGTGATTTAATTATAATCATTTTTATTGCTCTTGGTCACTTTAAAATTAAAGAGTGCTTCACTCAGACCACTTTTTCTTTTCTCAAGAAACTCATTTTTAAATGCTTCATCTGTTAAACCCTCTTCATTGCGTTTTTTCAAGATTTCAAGCACCACCTCTTCACTGGCAAATAAAGCACTTAATAATGATTTAGGGGCTAATTGTATTTGAACGGCGCTTTGATTAAAGTGCACATAAGTTAGTAGGGACACATATGTTTTTTCGCGTAGAATTAATTCGTCATTATGTGCCACAGTCCCTTTTAACATGCGATAAAACAAATTTTGCAATTCGGCATCTCCTAAATTTAGGTGTACCATGTCTTCGATCGATTTAATTTCATGCGGTGCTTCCAGGGCATCGGCAGATTGCTCGATAGCAATTAGCAATTCTTCAATTAGTTGTGGACGCTGATTAGCTAAGTTAGTAAAAAAATTGGCCTGCCCATACAAAATTTTTAAAAAATCTATTACTACCTGCCGGTACTGTTTGGCTAATTCAGGTTGACTTTCACGTAATTTTTTATTCAAAAAATAACGAAAACTTAATTGTCGATGACTTTTATCATACTTATCACATAAATGATTTTGGCGCAGATTAAACATATAGCGCGCTTGAGCATCTAAAAATGTTTGATAGCTTTGTGCAATAATACTTTGATTCTTAAATTGAGCTAACTTTTCGATACCAATAAAAGATAGCACTAATGTTAATGTCAATACGAAAGGCAATATATACATAGTTTAATTTAATGGATATTGAATAGGATTTTTGCTACTAGGCAAGACAAATTGATATGTAATTTTATTTTCTTTTGACGAATCGTTAGCCCCTTCAATTTTTTCTATTCTATCTTTGTCTTTATCTTTGTCTTTAGTAATGTTCAATTGCATAATTACAGGCATTTGCTGATACTCTTTTAACCATTCGCTATGCCATATACCTGGTGCGGGTTGTTTTTGGTTAGCTGCATTGCTAATTGGTATAATAGCACCATTGTTAGTTAAATGAGCAGGTGCGGCATAAAATTTAAAATCCATACCTGCCACATTTTCCAATAAAATTTCTTCATGCATAGCTTGATGTGGTTGTGAAGCATATAATGACCAAGTAGCTAAACGAAGTTGGTATTCATCATTGACATATAAAAGAGCCACTAAATCGCCAGCAAAGGTGGGATTAGCTCGAGCTTCATTATCGAAAGTAAACACTAAACTGGGCATATTAGAAAATGTTTGCGCGGCTTGCGTATAAAAATAAAATTTGCGTTTAGTAGTACTGTTTTCATTGTTTAAGCGTTGAAAAATATACCATAGGCGATTTTCAGTATAACGCATTTGAAAGCTTGCTTGCGCTTTCTTTTCTGATAGTTGCGATAGATGTGACAATTCTTTAAAAAAACCAAATACTAGTGTCAATAATAAAGATAGTAAAGTAAAAGCTATTAAAGTTTCTAATAAACTAAAGTATCTTTTACGCAAAAATTTGAATTTATCCATACCTGTCTCAACTACTGCTTCGCTCTATATAAATTTCATAACTGTATTTTTTATTATCACTTTGCGAGGCTAGTGGTTTGCCTATGCTGCCAAGGTTTATGTCAAGTCCCCATAATTGTTTTACTATTTCTTTTTTCTTGTTAGAGGCTAACATTTTTAATGTGATCAAACCTTGCGTTGATAACGCTTTTAGTTGATCCTGTAAATCTTTATGCAAATAAGCAGAAACATCAGTCGGTGGAGCATCTTTATCATCTACAAGGCTTATTTCGCGTCGATATAGCAATTCTGTGTAATGTGCATGAATCAAATAAACCAGATGATCTTGTTTATTAATGCGATCAATGACATTTTCCTGCTTATATACAACTACATAAATATGTAAAATCGGTGCGATACAAGCCAGTAAAATAAACATGGCCACCATAATTTCAAGCAATTGAAAGTGGCGCTTAGATGGGTTTTTGGATATCAATAATGCCGTTTTTTTCATATAATTCTTCGTACACAGCCGCAGGATATAGTAGCTGACTGTGTTTTATTTTTTCTATCAGCGATATAGATCGCTCTCCTTTAATAATAGGGCTAGGATATCCTATTAGAGTGATATCTATCTTTTTTTCACCTTGATTAAGAGTCAGTAGCCCTTGCGTCATTTTTCCGATTATAAAATCTAACTTCAGCCGCTCTTTGGAATTACCATCCCACGCTATTGTATCAATGCCGCTACATTGCTGTTTATTTTCGATGGTGTGGACCAAACGATTAAATTCGACACCTAACGGTTTTTCCACATCCATCCAATAACATAGCTGTTTTGTGTGCGGATCTATTTCCAAATACATTTGCACATCGGCATCTAGAATGAGCATTAGCTCTTGCGCCATCGCCATATCGTTCATAAATTGCCGGACTTGTGCAGCACTGCGTTCTTGTTGATAAAAGTCATTGATTTTCAAACTAGTCAACGCTGCCCCTAAAGCTAGTATGGTTAACGCCACTAATATTTCCAATAAAGTAAAAAAACGCCGCTTGCACACAAAAAACATAACTTTCTTATCTATTTAGACTTTTTCTTAATCTGATAAGCGTCGTATTTTTGCGATGTAATTTTAATTCCATTATCACTGTCCGAACGACTTACTTGATATTCTGTTCCCCAGCCATCATGAATTAACTCATCACCATTTTTTACCATTGGTGAAGATTTTACGATCACCTTCCAATTCGAATCTAAATTGTCAATAGCTTGTGGATGCTCAGCTAAATATAGATCCAAAATCGTATGGATCTTTTCCATCCCCATTTTAGTTTTAAAGGCTTTACCTTCTTCTAAGCTCCCTGTGTAATTATAAGCAATAACACCAGTAATCATGGCAATTAAAAACATCACAATCATCATCTCGACAAGAGTAATAAAACGTTTTTTATACTTGCATTTCATATGTTTTCTCCATGGATTATTAATTTTTTTTAACCAACGGCAAAGGAACTAACATCAGTCAATGGCAATAATATGGCTAGCAATACTGTGCCTATGACCAAGCCCATCACTATTAAAATAATTGGCTGTGCCAATGCCATCAATTGATCTAAGGTTTTTTCAATTTCTTGCTCATACATTTCGGCAATACGATTGAGCATAGCTACGTTTGTGCCAGCCTCTTCGCCCACAGCCAACATACGAGATACCATCTGCGGAATATAGCTTGATCGACCCAATTCACGACTCAAAGCGTGCCCTTCAATAATTTTTCCCTCTGCCAATTGAATTTCTTTTTCTATGACGACGTTGCGCATTACACCCCGTGAAATGCGCAAGGATTCGATCATATTTAAGCCACCTTGCAATAAAGTTCCCATCGTGCGACAAAAACGAGCTACGGCGGTTTGAATAACTAAAGTTTTTAACAAAGGAATCTTAAGCGAATTTTTCTCTACCCATACACGACCTTGTTTAGAGCGCAATTTCCACACACTCCACATCAAAAATCCACCTATGAGAGGCATATACAGCCACCAGTAATGACGAAATAAATAACTAACGACCAAGACACTATTGGTAAAAACATTTAATTGCCGATCGGCAAAAATACCTTCCAGAGATGGGATAACAAAGCCTAATAATAAGGCAATAATAATCAGTGAAAAACTACCCAAAATTGTGGGATAAATCATAGCGGTAGTTAACTGCTTTTTTAACTTCATTTGACTAGATAAAAATAGTGTCAGTTTTTCCAAAATTGGTCCTAAAGCACCTACAGCTTCACCTGCAGCTATCATACCATAATATAATCTATCAAAACTATCTGGATACATAGCCATGGCCGTTGACAGTGGGGTACCTGAATGAATGTGTTCGCATAAACTCAGTATAATGCGATGATATACCTCACCGCGCGATTGCTCTTCAATGGCAATTAAACTCTCATAAAGTGGAACGCCAGCATTGACTAATTGTGAAAGCTGCACAGTAAAAGAAAGCAAAGTTGTTGAATTAAAATTTTGTCTTTTGCTGAGATTATTTTTTATTTTCAGCCCTGTCACTAAAATGCCTTGTTCGCGCAACTTTAGTTTAGCATCGCGGTCACTTTGCGCATCTATCGTGCCTACGCTTTTTTTTCCGCGATTATTAAGGTAATAGTATTGATAAAGTGGCATGTGCTTATTCTAACCTTGCTCCTCAATGCCACGCGCCACGCGCAATACTTCAGCGACAGTTGAGCTACCTTGTTTTACTAATTCGGCACCATGCCCCAAAAGACTGATCATCCCCTGCTCAAGAGCTAAGTGACGCAATTCGATGGCATCTGGACTTTGTACGATTTGCTTGCTAATAGCATTATTAACCGGCATTAATTCATAAACACCCTGGCGACCTTTAAAGCCAGTTTGATAGCAATAATTACAACCTTTACCTTTAAAAAATAGACCATCTTTAAAACTTTCAGGTAGAATTCCTACATTTTGTAATTCACGTGAACTGGGCACATAGGCTTCCTTACATTCAGGACATACGCGACGTACCAAACGCTGCGCTAACACTCCTACCAGACAAGAAGACAATAAATATGGCTCGATACCCATGTCAACTAGACGGGTAATAGCCGATGGAGCATCGTTTGTATGAAGCGTACTCAATACAAGGTGTCCCGTTAGGGCTGCTTGAATAGCAATTTCAGCAGTCTCTTTATCGCGAATTTCACCAACCATTATCACGTCCGGATCCTGGCGCAAGATGTGTCGCAATCCTGTGGCAAAGTCTAATTTTATTTTATGATGCACACCAATCTGTGCAATACCTTTCAGATTATATTCAACGGGATCTTCAATAGTCATGATGTTAATAGCATCGCTGACCATCTCGCAAATTGCACTGTATAGAGTTGTAGTTTTTCCACTACCAGTAGGTCCAGTCACTAAAACAATGCCTTCAGGCAGACTAATTAGTTTTTTGAACTGTTCAAAAACACTTGGTAACATGCCAATTTTATCTAATCCTAATAAGACATTTCCTTTATCGAGGATTCGCAATACAATGCGCTCGCCTCCGGCAATCGGTACCGTACTGACACGGAAATCTATTTCACGTCTACCCATGCGCAGCTTAATGCGTCCATCTTGCGGCAAACGATGTTCGGCAATATCTAACTTGGACATCACTTTAATGCGCGTTAACAGCTGCAATTGATAGTCTAGCGCCGGTGCATGTCGATTTAACAAGACACCATCAATACGATAACGAACGCGCATTCCATTTTCAGAAGGCTCAAAATGAATATCAGAAGCACCTTGCTGAATAGCTTCAGTTAGAATTAAATTCAGCAACTGTATAATGGGTGATTGATGGCGCCCATTATCAAGCAAGTCAAACACCTCAACTTCGCTATCTCCTCGCGCATCGTCGCTTTTATCACCTAGATTGGCAATTAACTGTGAAGCCGCCCCATCTTCAGTGTTGTAACAATCATGAATAGCTGAAAGGAGAACATCGCTAGGACTATAAACTGCTTCTATGTCGCAATTTAATATAAACCGCAACTCTTCCAACGGAGCTAGATTTAACGGATCAGCTACCGCCACAACGATTGATGTTTTGCGATCCTCGATTGGTAGTATCTGATGCTTTTTAGCAAACGAATAAGAAACCCGCTGATAAATTTCTTTATTCAAGCGATATGTCGATAAATCAAGCACAGTAGCAATGCCTAACTGCTCGGCTAATTTAAAAAGATCACTTACACCAACCGTAGAGGTGTTTGATGGCTTATTATCTTCCATCATACTCACCACAACTACTTTCGCCACAATCAACTTCGCCGCAAAAGGAGTAAGTAGGATCATCGTCCATAATATAATAAGGCTCACGCGGACGACCAAACAACATGGTCATGCTTCCTTCCATCAAACGTGTTTTTTCATAGCGATGTGCCTCTTCAACACATTTTAAAAAATATGGGACATCACCAGGACGAATCGCTAACAATTCTTGTCGCAAACAAATCATTTGTTCTTTTGGATCTTTGATAATGTGGGGGGTAATGAATATAAACATATCGGTGTTGTTTTCACTCATCGTTGTAATACTGAAAAGTTTACCTAAACCTGGTAACTCTCCTAAAAATGGTACTGATTCGCGTTTATCATGTGAATTTTTGCGGCGCAAGCCCCCCAAAATAGCAGTCTGGCCATCAGGTACTTGTACTTGGTTAGTAATATGTCGTCTGATAACGTTAGGACGATCATCTCCACAACCAGGTTGAATGGTGTCAAAAGTAACATCATTTTCCAAGCTTACATAGTCATAATCTTCATCATCATCTTTAGAATTAGCTATGTGTATGGTTGGTTTCATACTAATAGTGATACCATATTGAGCTCTTGTGAAAGCATCCTTTAAAGCTGTTCCTTTAGCTGTGTCGACTTCAAAAACACCAGTATTAATCGATAACTCTTCATTAATTGAAATGGTAGCAGGAGTTTGATTAGTGGTAGTAACCGATGGATTAGAATTAATTTGCACATCATCTTGGCTTAACAAAAAGCGATAGGCTAAGTCAAAAGCCGGAATTCCGCAATCAGATGCTTTGCGCGAAATTAAAAATTCAAAAATACCAGCTCCACCGCGTACTCCATGATTACTACCTTCATGCCCACCATGAGAGCCATGATGAGGAAAGACGGTGTTAAATACTGCTCCGGAGCGCTGATGATGATTGGCAGCTGATCCAATTCTGAGTAGATTCAAACCAAAGCTATTCTCGCGGTGCAACATTTTTTCAAATAATAACACCTCTAACTGCACCATTTTTTTAGGAACATCAAGTTTTTTGGTAAGATCTTTGAGTTTTGGTAAGATATCAGCCTCGACCACCATCACAATGGCACCAGTTTTTATATCGACAATAAAATTGTCGCGCCCTTCATTAGCAATTGTTTTGGTGAATATGCGTGGTTCAGCTGGTGCTGGATTGACGACATAACCCCCTTCTTGATAAAAACCTTCTTGTCCATACAATGAATCAGGCGGCTCTTTTTGAGATAAATTCGCATATGGTGGCAAAGCAGCTGGTGGGACATTGTTTGGCAATATACCCTGATCACCTGGCACTTGTTCCATACCAGTATTAGTAGAAATCATTAGGCTATAAATGCGCTGCAGTACATCGGCTAATTCTTCGGCATCTGAATGCTTAACTGTATACCAAAAAATAACCTTCTCACGAGCACCGCTCATCTGACATTCTATGTTGGCAATCATTTCTTCAGCTTGACGTACTTCTTCACTTGACCCTACAATAAAAAGAGCTTGCGCCTGCTCACCAAGTGGTAATATGCGTAAACCATTAACGGCGATATCTCCTGAGCCAGCATTTTCACCATCACTGGTTTGCGCTGAGGCCTGATCAAAAATTGCTAATAAAATTTTAGCCATACCATCAGCATCAATTTTGTGTAATGGAATAATGCGATATTCTTTATTACTTCGATGGGCAGCAGTAAAATCATATAATTTAAGTAAATCTTGAATTTCACCCGACGGTCCAATTACAAAAATATCACGACCAAGTATATGCAATGAGGTGGTGTTGGGATTAACAAACTTTTCCAAAAACGCATACGAGCGGCGCACTTCTGATGGTTCGGGTGATAAAACAAAACTAACTCGCGCCTCATCAGGCAACAGTATTAAATCTTCGCGCCGATTAGTTATCATGCGCACATGTGCATTTTCACGTACCAAATATAGTTGTCGTAAATATGGATTTAGTTCTCTTATACCTACTCCATTTTGAGTAAGAATCAGTCCTAGTATTTCATTCCAAGAGGAACGTGGTATGGGTAAATTAGAATTAATGCTTAATTTAATTGATCCAACTTCTGGTGGTATTAGATAAACATAATCTTGTGAGCCATAATCGATGATCAATTGTTCTAAAGTCGTTTCTGGAGCATGCCACAGCCCGTACCCATCATTGATATTATTATGGATGTTAATCTCGCGCCAACTATTTTCTAAATGGACAAGCTTTTGCTTTTCTTGTTTGATTTGTTCTAATATAGCTTGATAACTTTCCTGTGGAGCATTGACCTGATATAACTCAAAAGCTTTTTCATACAAATTGTGAATCTGGGCAATTATTTCACTTGTTTCTTTATTGACACGCAACAGAAATTCAGCTGTATCGCGATCAAAGGCACTTTCTGATTGCGTAAGACTGGTTTTTTTTTCAGAAATCGATTGTCCTTGCAATAAAGCTACACAAGAAATTGAACCAAAAATAAGTATATAAAAAGATCTATGCATCATAAGTTTCATGCCTTGTAATTTAGTTCCATACTAACCTGAGTTTTGGGTTTTTTCGTCCTTTGGACTATTTCAAATGGCAAAAAAAAACTCAAAATTCAGATTACTAAGCCGTTTTAATATTCTTCAAAGGAATTTCATCATCATCTTCTTCATCTTTATTCTTGCCTGCGTCGCCCTCTGATGATGACTTTATTCCGACAGGCTGCAATGGAATTTCAATTGCTTCAAAATCATTACGCGTTGGGCTGTAAAGGCGTCCCTGTATAACTTGCCTTTCGCCTTTGCGGCCGATGGCTTCAAAGACAAATAAGGTACCAGTCAATTTACCATTAACATAAGCATCAATATCTTCTGTATTAGATAATTTTTTCCACCCTTTAGCAGTCAGAAGCAGCCAATCAGAAGGACTGAGCACAATTCTTTCACCACTAATATCAAAAACAAATTTAGTATGGGTGCGTGCTCCTACAAATTTAAACATCTGTTGAATAATTTGTGAATTGCGCATTGTCCATGGATCGGAAGACTTTAACAAATTCAAGATAATTTTACCTTTACCCTCTACATCCCATAATTCAAAAGACATCAGTCTTTCATCTACTTTTTTTAAAACCAAAAGTGGATATCTAAGAGATTCTTGATTATCGGATACGGCTTGCCAACGATCATCTTTCCACATTAACGCATCGCCTAATTTAACAAATACTGAATATAATGTCTCATTTTCACCAAAATCTAAACGTTGTTTACCAATAACATGCCGATACTCATCCCCACCATGTGTTTCTAAAAACCGATCCATGCCATACCAACGAGCGCGTTGACGTGCTAAAATAGTACTATCAAAACGAAGTGTGCCCAATTCCCAAAAAGTTACTCTCCCAGTATCTTTCTCTGGCAAGCGAAAACAACTATTGCATTGCGGATGAGTTATTTTTTGACCATTGTGCGAAAGCATCGTAACTTGAATAACTGCCTCATTGCCAAACACATTTGCTTCTATCCATAAGGAAGTAGGTTTATTATCAGAGCTAAACACATAGCGCGCAGGCGATGAGGAACGTTCATAAGCGATATAAAGAGGCTCGTTTGGTTTTATAGAGACGCTGTTTTTGTTATTGACAAACGCAAAATGCAAAAAAGTATTGGCGGATTGCGCATCAGGCCGTCCATTCTTACCTTGATAAACTAATTGTGTACGTAGATCTGGCACTTGTAATTCAGGTGGTGCTTCTGCTAAAGCTAACAATGGGCCGCCGGTCTTGTTATATTTTTCAGCAGGCAAACGAAAAGCATTGGCTGGCAAAGAGATACCTTCTCGCCGTTCATTGGAATTATTAACAAGTGGCGTAGAGTGCAACCATAAAAGAGCAATCGCCACACAAAAGCCAAGTGCGACAACAGCCAATCCAGTATTTAACCACGCTAACCAATAACGATTCATGTTTATTTAATTACCCTTGACAGTAAAATATCGATTTTTTATGATTCAAAGATCAAAAATGATGTAATAAAAAGCTAATTATATCATTTTCGATATAAACTTCAACTATTAATTTGCGGATTGTATTAATATCACTATTTTCGCTTGCGCTTCTGGTGGGACGCCACTCATCATAAGATTCAAATCTTTTTTTTTCCACATTGAATTTCAATGTCTTCATCTGTTATCTGCTACAATTATGCAATCCATGCCAAGAAAAAAATATTGCAATTTTAACATGTTAACATTAGTATGCGAGCATACATGCACCCAGGAGTAAGCCATGGAGAAAAAACAGTTTAATTGGGGGCCGGGGCTGTTTCTAATTATTTATCAAATCTGCCTTCTAGTAACTTTTCCCTTCTACTTATACTACTCCCCACCTAGTATAAGCTTAATCGTAGCATCGATTATACTTTTATATTTAACAGGGATTAGTATAACTGCAGGCTATCATCGCTTTTATTCTCATCGTAGTTATCGTACACACCCTTTTGTGGAAAGTATATTATTGTTTTTTGCCTCTATGGCAGGACAAGGCAGCGCTTTGCGTTGGGCTTTTGATCACCGTCTACATCACGCACATGTCGATACAGATGATGACCCTTACTCCATAAACAAAGGCTTTTGGTATGCACACTTCTTTTGGATTCTTGAAAAACCTCGTACCATTGATCCTAAAGTTGTCCCTGATTTAATGAAAAACAAATTCGTACAATTTCAAGATCGCTACATCGGCATCTTAATGGTATTGACCAATGTCGTAGCTTTGTTATTTGTTGGTTGGTTATTAAATGATTATATGGGCGCCTGTTTCCTAGCCTGTTGGTTACGTTTGTTTGTCTTACATCATTGCACCTGGTTTATTAATTCACTTGCCCATACCTGGGGTGACAAACCTTTTTGCCAAGAACAAAGTGCTGTTAATAATTATGTAATTGCCTTATTGACTTTTGGTGAAGGTTATCACAATTATCATCATGTCTTTGCTAATGATTATCGCAATGGTATTAAATGGTTCCATTTCGATCCCACCAAATGGGTTATTTGGACACTAAATAAATTAGGTTTAGCACGCGATCTTAAGCGCATAGATCCTTATACAATTAAAAAAAGAATGATCTTGGAGCGCAAAAAGTTGCTTTTAGAACGCTTATGCGATTTATGTTATGTTAAGAAAGATGAGATTGAGAAATCAGTATTAGATCTTTCCGAACGGATTTTAAATAAAATCGCGCAAGCAAATAATTTAAAAGAAGATTATTACAATATTTTACGACAGGGTCAGAAAGAGCGTTTGAAAGAAATCAAACAACAACTCAATCAACTCAAAGATAGCCTACAAGAAGATTGGTACTTATGGATAGAACTATCGCGCCATATTCTGCATTTAAAACCGATGAAAGTGCAACTGTCATCGACTTAATGTCTAATTGGCTGATTTAAAAGTAAGTGATGATAAAAAGAAAATAAGAAGATAAAAAGGTGGCACCCAGATTCGAACTGGGGAATGGAAGCTTTGCAGGCTTCTGCCTTACCACTTGGCTATGCCACCTTGAATTGAAGGTTATACAAAATTTACGCAAATCGCGTCAAGCGAATTTATCTTTTTTTCTCAAAGCTGTAACCGAAAGCGACCAAACTGAATCTATTGTGTTAAATTGAATTTTGAGTTTTTTCGTCCTTTGGATTGCGTCAAAACATCGTTAATCGACATGACAAAAAAAAACTCAAAATTCAAATTATTAGTCAAATAATCTCTAAAAGGTGTTTATGAAAGAGAAAGAGATAGAAACAAAACTATTAAGCGCGCTTGCCGACTGCACCGCAGCCATCAATCAATTGTATCAACCAACAGCGTTGCTATTTATGCAACAGGTGGCGCAATCGCTAGCCCTTTGTTTTAAAAATAAACATAAAGTGCTAATTGCTGGCAATGGTGGAAGTTTGTGCGATGCAAATCATTTTGCCGAAGAACTCACCGGTGTATTTCGCACAGTTCGCCATGCCTTGCCTGCCATTTCTTTATCCGAAGCGGGCCATTTAAGTTGCGTTGGAAATGATTTAGGATTTGAGAATGTATTTGCTCGTGGTATAGAAGCTTACGGACAAAAAGGAGACATCTTTATTGGATTAAGCACCAGTGGAAATTCTCCCAATATTATTCGCGCTTTTCAAACTGCTAAGCAGTTAGAGTTATTTACCATCGCATTTTTGGGAAAACAAGGTGGTGCTTTAAAAGGAATCGCTAATCTTGAATTGATAATTAATGATTTTAGCACCTCTGATCGCATTCAAGAAGCACACATGACTGCTATGCATCTAATAATTGAACAAATGGAATATATTCTTTTCCCCGCCTGACGGTTCTTATCTGCATCGGCACGCATTGAGCAAAAATCATGTTTAAGAAAATCGAAATTTACATCAAAGAAATTATCTATAAACGTCGTCATGGCATCCTCCCATTTATTATTAGATGCTTATTGCTGCCTTTAAGTTGGCTTTATCAACTATGGATAAACTGCCGCAATTGGCTATACGATAGTAATTGGTTGCGCCGTTATGTACCCCCTATTCCCCTAGTTATTAGCGTAGGAAACATTGTAGCGGGAGGTACAGGTAAAACACCCTTTACTATATTTTTAGCCAATTTTTTTTATGAACGTTTTACGATGGCCATTCTTTCGCGCGGTTATCGATCACAGGCAGAAAAACTTAATTTTCCAATTGTACAATGCTTGGGGCAAGGACCTATTTTTCCAGCCAGTTATTGCGGGGATGAACCGTATTTATTTTCGCAACGTTTACCTAAAGCGATGGTAATTGTAGGCAGTAATCGCAAAGAAGCTTCTTTTTTAGCTGCTAAAGGGGGAGCACAATTAATTATACTCGATGATGCTATGCAGCACCGCCATCTGGCGCGCGATTTTGATATAGTGATAATGGACATTGGCGATCCGTTTGGCCAGGGTTATTTTTTACCGCGTGGCTTTTTGCGCGAAGGTGCTCAAGCTTTAATGCGTGCACATTTGATTGTCTTAAATCATACGCATGAAATGGATTTATTTAACAAGGTAAAGAAAGAACTAGTAGCATATACACGCGCCCCTATTGTAGGCACAAAAGAAAGAGTTGTGGGTGTTTGCGATTTAAAAGGTCAAAGAGTACAGCTGACAAATAATTGCTCAGTTGGTATATTTTGTGCTATTGCCCATCCTCAATATTTCAAAAGAACCCTCGAAAAAATCAATTGTACTATCGTGGCTGAATATATTTTAGCTGATCATGATTTGATAGATGAAAAAAATTTAGAAAACTTTGCGCAGAATGCTTTAAAACAAGGGGCGCAATGGTTGATTTGTACAGAAAAAGATAAAGTAAAGCTGCAAGATCAACTAGTCCTTTCTTTGCCAATTATTTGGGTGCAGATCGATCTAGAGATTGTTGTCGGTCAAGAAGAATGGGATAAATTTTTGCAACAACTGGAAATTAAAATTTAAGCTACTCATATAGCAGTGAGATTTTTTATGAAACTATGGATGAAAATATTAATCGGCATCGCCCTAGGAATTTTGGCCGGCGCTTTATTGCGCGAAAATGCCATTTATTTAAAACCCCTAGGCACGATTTTTTTGAGTTTAATAGGCATGATTGTACCTTTGCTTATTTTATCATCAGTTGCTATTGGTGTCACCAACATACATGACCCTGCTACACTAGGACGTGTAGGTGGACGCACAATGTTGATTTATTTTATTACTACTTTTATTGCCATCAGCATTGGTATTTTTTTGGCTAATTTGTTTGCCCTTGGTAGCACTATACATTTAGACTATACTGAAATCGCACCATCAAAACCATTATCAATGCAAGAAGTGCTTCTCTCCATTATACCTACAAATCCTATTGCAGCATTAGTCAGTGGTAATATTGTGCAAATCATTGTGTTTGCCATGTTACTTGGTTTGGCGATTAATTTTTCCGGACAAAAAGGGAAACCTTTAAATGCCTTTTTAGAATCATTAGCCGATGTTATGTATCGCCTCACTTCTTTAGTAATGACTTTTGCTCCAATTGGTATTTTTGGAATCACAGCTTGGGTTGCCGGAAGCTTTGGAATCACCGTTTTAATTCCACTCCTTAAATTTTTAGGGGTCTATTATTTAGCATGTGCTTTTCAAATGTTTGGGGTATACGGATTTTTATTAAAGGTGCTGGCTCGCTTACCACTTTTACCTTTTTTCAAAGGGATGGGCGACACTATTATGATGGCATTTTCTACTGGCAGTAGCGCCGCTTCTTTACCAGTAGCCTTACATTGCGTGCAAGAAAATCTTGGCGCATCAAAAAACATTGCTGGATTTGTTTTGCCATTAGGTATTACGATGAATATGAATGGCACCGCTATTTTTTTAGCCATGAGTTCGGTTTTTATAGCCAAAGTATACAACATTCCACTTGACTTTGCCGCCTATTTCAAATTAGTTTTAACTGCTACTTTATCTGCTATTGGCACAGCTGGTGTCCCTGGCGCCGGATTCATAATGTTATCCACCGTATTAACATCTTTAGGACTACCATTAGAAGGCTTAGCATTACTAGCCGGTATTGATCGAGTGCGCGATATGGTTACAACGGTGCTTAATATTTTAGGTGATGCCGCGGTGACAATTTTTGTAGCCAAAATGGAAGGTGAATTAGATGAACAGAAGTATCACAATTTGGAATTAGTCAAATTTAACAGTAACTAAGATGATATGCTAAAAGAACTCTTGTACAAACAGCAAACCTATACCAATAAATTTTTTAGCAATTTTGATTGCCAGCCATTAGAGCGCTTAATCGATATATTATTGTTATCCAAAGGAGTACTATTTTGTACTGGCGTTGGTAAAAGTGGACTAATTGCCAAAAAAATTGCACTAACTTTAGTTTCCACCGGTACGAGAGCTTTTTACATCTGCCCTACCGATGCCGTACATGGCGACTTAGGGATGCTTGGCCCTGATGATGTCTTTTTATTCTTTAGCAAAAGTGGCGCCAGTGAAGAGTTAATGCATTTAGCTCCAGCTGTGCGCAATAAAGGGGCTACTTTAGTAGCCATCGTGTGTACTCCCGATTCGAGCCTCTCCAAAATCTGCCATCTTACCATAACCTTGCCTTTTGAATCCGAACTTTGCCCTTTCGACCTAGCTCCCACCATGTCCACGGCTTTTCAATTATTATTTGGCGATTTATTGACCATCGCTTTAATGAAGCAAAAAAAGTTTAGTCTAGAACAATACGCACTCAATCATCCATCGGGCAGAATCGGCAAGCGTATCACTTTGCGCGTACGCGATATTATGCTAACAGGGAATCGTGTTCCTCTTTGTCAGCCTCATGAGCGGATAGAACAGATATTAGTGGAATTATCTAATAAACGTTGTGGTTGTATTCTCATTGTTGATGAAAATAATTATTTATTAGGTATTTTTACTGATGGTGATTTGCGTCGCCAATTAGCACGTTTGGGCAGTCAAATTTTAACGACTTGCATTAGCGATATTATGACACAAAGCCCCCAAGTTATTGGTGCTGACGCCGGTGCCTGGGAAGCTATGCAACGGATGGAAAATGATCCTAATAAACGGGTAATGATGTTGCCTGTTGTCAATGAAGAGCGGCAACTGTTAGGACTACTGCATTTGCACGATCTTGTACAGAGTGGTCTATAGTATCATTCACTTTTTAAAACAAAATCTCATGCAAGATTATATCGCCATGCACAGTGCTATTTCATCAAAAGTACTACAACACAGCTTGTGGAAAGGAATTGGCTTTGCTTTGATTGGCCTTGTACTAATTCTTTATAATGGTATTTTTGGTAGCCTCACTTTCTTAAGCAATTGGGGTTGGTTGATTTTTTTGACTGGTGGCACTTTGATTACCTATGGCATGCTGCAGTACCGCAAATTAGCACAACGGCAATTGCATCCCCATGTAGTACATTTGACAAGTGTGCCACATCAGTTACAGTGGTATATTGATGAGCACCAATTTTTAAATCTTCCCAGTACTTTTATTGCTAGCATTGCCTATAAAAATGATAAATATCATTATGGTATCATCATCTATCTAAAAGAGCCTAACCGTTCCACAGCTACAGATCTATTTCTACCTTATTTTTCAAAACATGCTTTTGAGACTTTATTGCAATGGCTGCAGCAATGTTATGATTAGCAAAACGAACTAAAAACAAATTAATTATCTGCCAATTAAATTAATTAATTGTAATTATAAAGCCATCTAATTTTATAAAAAAGCAATCATATATATTAATTTGCAAAATATTTTCCTATATGATATAATTACATTTAATTTTAAAAGAGAAAGCCATGCAATCTATCAATCAATCAAATTGGTTTCAATTATTAACTCATGCCGTTGATAATTCAGATTATTATTTAAATAATGATGGACAATTTTATAATAAAAGTATTGGCAATTCCAATAAAATGTCCCTAACCGATATTATTGCAAAATCTAATGCCGAAATTGCTATACTGGGAAAAAAATTGCTTGATAATGAAATTGACTTAAATAGCTACCATTTAGAAGCAAAGAATATCTTTGATTACACCTCTTCTTTAGTAAGACGGCGATTTGATAAAATCTATAGCAATCCATTGTTATTGATTTTAATTAAAATAGCACATATTTTTAACTTTGTTTTCGAATTTGAACGCAAAAACAGAGAGCTCCATATTGACTTGTTTAATCTTGATCTAAATTTAAAAATTACCGAAAAAATTGGGCAAATTCCCTTTATTGTATCGAACACTAACGAAGCAGTAAAATTAATAAATGAACAGATCCAGACTGCTCAAACTCCTAATATATTACAAAATAAATACAATCCCATTTATTTTGGTTTAGAAGGCCACATGTTGCAATTCGAAAAAGATATGAAGCGAATAGGAGTTAATTTTGTCCTGCACGATTCCATTTATCCAGCTAGTGCTAACCGTATTTATCCCTCACTTGAGGCTCCGAAAATGGCTCGTCTATGGGATGCCTCATGTGCAATTGAAAAGTTATTAAATCCTAATGGTAGCGATTCTGGGGATAATAAATGGCGCTCCGCCTTTGAATTGTCTACCACTCAAACGCCACTCAACCATTTATATGAGATTTTGATATCTGAATTTATTGGAGAAGATCTAATCAGTTGGACTGATCCATGCGATGATGAAGATTATACCTTACTTATTAAACCGGCGCTAGACCCAGAATATAAAACCGATGCCCCACCCATACATATAACTGTCATTCGCAAACCCGATAACACCATTGATCACCTAGAGATATTAGTAAAGGCCACTTATAATATTGTAGAAAAAGCAAACAGTTGTGGGAAGGCTGATCGCATAACCCGAGAAAACATCATCAAGGGCTCTCTTAGTTATTCTATTTTATGGGATGAAGATAACAAGCGACCATCAATTCATGATGTAAAACAAATTTATTTTTATGTACCAAACATTTCCGCGTAAATTTTTTGACACTTAAATCAAATGGTCTTTCTTTTAACCTGAATTTTGATTTTTTAATAATAGACTTCTTTCGAAATTACATTTATTTGTTAAAATTGCCTTTTTTGGCATCTTTAATCCTAAATTTTTCGGGCCTAGTTGCCAATATGCTCTTAAAATTTGGAATCAAATCTGCTCAAAAAACATTAATTTTTCCAAAAAAAGCCAATTTCGAAAGAAGTCTAATTTAAGCCCATTGCACTACCCCAATAAATTAAACATTTTTGGAGCAGTGCAAAAGATATGGCAGGAAAGTTAAGCAATTCCTTTACATCTGTAATGAAATAAACAAATAATTGCCATCTTGTTTTATTTGTAAAAGAACTGGGCGTCCCATAGGGGTATTTTCAATGGCTTTATAAAATTCATTGACATTTGCAATTTTTTCTCGATTTACTGCTAATATTAAGGCCCCTTTCTTTAAACCTGCTAACGCAGCAAAGCTGCCAGGATTAACTTGCGTAATCACAATGCCTTGTTCAGTAGTTTCCCCTAAAGCTCGGCCAAGTTCTGGTGTAAGATTTTCGACTTCAATACCCCAACCATTTTTTTGTGTTACTTTAGAAGGTGTTTGCTCATTTAAGTTGCCAATAGTTACTGGTACGCTAATCTGTTGATCTTTTCGCAATATAGTAAGATTAACAACCGAGCCAGGTTTCATCATGTAAATAGCATTACGCAAAGAGGCTGCATTTTCTACTGGACGATCATTGTAGCGTAGAATAATGTCCTCGACCTGCACACCAGCTTTTTGAGCAGGTGAATCTTTAATCACATTAGCCACCAAAGCCCCTTCGATTTTCTGCAGATTAAAGGCTTGGGCGAGTGTGTGATTAATGGGTTGCAATGAGAGCCCTAAGAAACCGTGTGTAATTCCTCCTCCCTCTACTACTTCATCAAACACATGTCTTGCCATGTTACTTGGAATAGCAAAACCAATACCCATATAACCAGCTGAGGCATTTGTAGCGATAGCTGTATTAATTCCGATAACTTGTCCATTGAGAGTTAATAAAGGGCCGCCCGAGTTTCCACGATTGATAGCGGCGTCGGTTTGTATAAAATCTTCATATGGGGCGATATCCAAATTATTACGACTTTTCGCACTTACGACGCCAGCTGTTAATGTCGCTTGCAAACCAAACGGATTGCCAATGGCAGCCACCCACTGACCAACTTCCAAATTGTCCGAATCCCCTAAAACAAGATAAGGCAGATTTTGAGCCTCAATTTTAACGACAGCTAAATCGCTATTAGTATCGGCACCCAGTACCTTAGCTGGAAATTCACGACCGTCGTGAAGTTGAATTGAAACATTATCCATGCCATCCACAACATGACTATTGGTGATGATATAGCCATCAGGATGGACAATCACACCCGAAGCCTGCCCTGAAAATGGTTGTGAACGCTGCACATCGCGACGCGGATTAGAAAACAAGCCCCATAAATCATTACCAAAAAAATCAAAATAATTTTCCAAAGATTGGCTATCTTTTGCGGTAGACGATTTTTTATTACTTTGCACTTTTACTGATACCACAGCCGGGATAGCTTTTTTTGCCACTTGTCTAAAATCGGCTAGTTCTTCTGGCGGTGTCTTAGGTAAAGTATCTAATTGTGCTAAAGCAACCTTAGTAGCACTTGGAGGTGCATTAGAAATTAAAGAGGCCGTTAAAAGAATTACGCTACCACTCACTAGAACTAACTTAAATAATGGTGATGAAGAGGAAGCCATAAGCACACCTACAATTAAAATTGTTGTAAAATTATCTTTTAAACTGAGCTTTGCCTTTTTAACAAGCAAATGGGGTTTGAGAAGATATCAAGTATATTATTGAATATTACTTATTATATCAATATTAGACTTCTTTCAAATTGTTAAAATGGCTCTTTTTTGGAATCAAATCTACTCAAAAAACATCAAATTATGCGTAAGGTGAGTTAAAACTCAGATTTTTTAAAAACTCCATGATATTTGCAAATCAAGCACGTAACTATATCTGTTTTGTTTTCCATTCAATTGTTGAAAAACAACCCCTCCAGCACCAACTTGTGCTACAAAATGTTTTTTATAAGATAAAAACAGCGATGGGACCAAGTAAATAATATTACCCCCTGAGTTACAATCAATAGCGCCCTTGATTCGATCCCGTTGGGCATATTGTCCGTTAATTTCAATCATCCAGTCAAAAAGCCAATCTTTTGAATTCCAAATTCGTCTACCAATACCATATTGATATAAAAACTGATTGCCATATCGAGTACAATGACTCGATCCATTCAATATGACACCATAAGATGTAAAATCAAACCAATTGATGCTCATGCGTGAATAGGTAAAACCAATAAAAAAAGAGTTAGCACCTACGCCAGTAGGTATTTGTCGATTAACTTTCCCAGTAGGAATAGTAACATTACCAACGATTGTGAGCTGATCGTAACGGGTCACATATTCTTTAGTATATGGAGCATATTCCCCTTGAATAATTACATCCTCTACCCCTGAAGTATGATGAGCTCCTTCACGCTGACGAACAATGGTGGGATAATGAATAAAGAGAGAGCAAATATCAGAAAATCCATATGTAAGCGAGTTAGCCCATTCTATCAAATACCCGTTTTTCCATTGTATTTTCTTAGCCTCTATCTTAAATTCAGCCTGCTCAGCGGCCAGTAGATTTTGACCAAAAGAAATAAGCGGTGTGGGTTGTTGTGAGACAGGAAATGCCAAATTTCCAACTTTGGCTAATTTTGAGGTAGCTGGAGTGGCAGTTTCAGCCTTATCATTTTTTTGTTTCTCTGCTGTCGAAGTTGCTGAGGTAGAATCTTTATTCTCTTTACTTTCTGTAGAAGATGTTGCAGCGGTGTGTTCTTTATGCTCATTTTTCAACTCTTCTTTAGCTTGTGCTGAAGTAGACATATTGGTATTAGTCTCACCATTAGTAGTAGAAGTTTCTGCGGAAATAGTTGTGCTATTATCTTCCGCAGCTGTTACTGTATTTGTCATAATTAAAATTACAACTAAAACTGCGCTACAGTGGACCGATAGAAAGAATTTCATAATTAGCAACATTGATTTTAACTTTTACCATAATTTGGTTAACGACCTGAATTTTGTAGCTTATCTTGTAATTTATCCTGTAATTTAGATTGCATTTTTTTCCAAGCCGCATGTGTTTTTTGTATCTCATTCATAGCTTTAGTTAACTCAGCCTCATCGATCTGCCTTAATTCACTTCCGTCCCTAAGTCGATAATTTAAAGCCTGTTCTTTATCGGAATCAGCGATTGCCTGGGGAATTTGAAATTGCAGAACTTGATCAACAAAAGGTTTAGTTTGCTCTATCATTTTATATTGAGCTGTTTTTAATCGACGCATTTGCACCTCTCAACTGCTAGTTATTATTTTGTTTTTTTCTTTTTTATCTTTTGCTTTGTTGACGTTTATAAAATTAGCTGCTATATACTCAGCGACAATATGTGTGATTAAATGTCTTAGCAAGGTTTTTTAATGCCCTTACATAATTCTGGAGATTTTTATGAGTACTTCTAATTCGCAGGAAAATTCTCAGCCGCCAATCTATCAACAAGCACCATTACCATATGAATTCAGTGCTTTAGAACCAATTATCAGTACTGAAATCATGACTCTACATTATGAAAAACATCATAAAACGTATATCAATAATTTAAATGATGCCCTTAAAAAATTTGATGTAGCACAAAAACAACAAGATTTAAGCGCGATGAGTGCATTGTTATCCGCTATAAAATTCAATGGTGGCGGGCATCTCAATCATTCTATTTTTTGGACCAATCTATCTCCACAAAATCAAGAAGGTGGCCGACCTCCTGAAGGAGAACTAGCAGATGCCATTAAAAGCACTTTCGGATCCTTACAACGCTGCATAGAGGTGCTTAGTGCACAAAGTATAGCCATTCAAGGATCTGGTTGGGGTTGGTTAGGTTTTGATAAAGCATTAAATAGACTGGTGATCACTACCTGTGAAAATCAAGATCCTTTACACGCTAAAGGGCTAATACCTCTTCTGGGTATCGACGTTTGGGAACACGCTTATTATCTGCAATATAAAAATGTGCGCGCCGATTATGTAAAAAAGATCTTTGAGATTGTTAATTGGAAAAATGTTACCGAACGTTTTGCAAAAGCACGTTCATAACTTTGTTTGCATAATTGCCTGGCTAAAAAAATTGATATCGATTAATAAAAACCTTTAATTTAATACGCTATGCAATTATGCAAACATAATCACCTGAGTTAATAACAAAAAACTTAATGCTAAAATAATTTATAAAAAAATTGCCTTAAATTTATTTATGATTATAATTAGTTAGACTCTTTAACAAGAAATAGGATAATCTATTTTTATGTTAACCTCAAAAGTATTAATACAATTTTAAGTGAGAGAAATGGGATTATTTTCGCGCGATAAACCAAAAATAAAAATCCAAACATCTAAAAAAGATGGGTTTAGTGGATGGCTAAAATGCACGCATTGTAGCGAATTAATCCACATGAATGAACTTGAACATAATCAAAATTGTTGTCCAAAGTGTGACTATCATTATCGTCTATCCACAGAGGAAAGAATTAAAAGCTTGTCCGATCCAAATTCTTTTCAACGTTTGTTTGATCAACTGACAACACAAGATGCCCTGGAATTTGTAGATACGGAAAGTTATATAAAAAGAGTGGTCAATGCCAAAGAAAAATCTGGTAATAACGAAGCCGTAATTGTTGGCCATTGCACAATAAACACTCGTCCAGTGGCTTTAGGAGTGATGGATTTTAATTTCATGGGTGGCTCAATGGGCTCTGTGGTGGGCGAACGATTAACCCGTTTAATCGAATATGCTCAACAATTTAGAATACCTTTAGTAATAGTTTCCACTTCAGGTGGTGCTCGTATGCAAGAATCTATTTTATCACTTATGCAAATGGCAAAAACAGCCGGCGCATTGGCAAAATTAGATGAGGCTGGGGTACCTTATGTATCAATTCTAACTAATCCCACTACCGGCGGTGTCACAGCTTCATTTGCCGCTTTAGGGGATGTCATCATAGCAGAACCAAATGCTTTGATTGGCTTTGCTGGCCCGCGCGTTATAGAACAAACAATCGGTCAAAAGCTTCCTTCCAGAGCCCAAAAATCTGAATTTTGGCTTGAGCACGGTATGATTGATTGCATTGTTAAAAGACCAGAATTAAGACAAAAATTGAGTAATATTATTGAATATTTGTGTAGTGGTATCGATGAAAAGAAAACAAATCATGCTCCAGCTGATTATAATAATTTAAAGCTGGCTAAAAGCATGCAAAATTATGTATTAACTATTTAATGAATGTATCTTTATGTCTCATAATGAAAATAATGCCATAAATGTTCCCATAGCAATTGAAGATCAGGAGCTACTTCCTTTTTACATGACAGATGGTGCAGTGGGTGCCGACGTTAAAGCCAATTTAAAAGAAACGGTAGTACTGCCAGCGGGACAATCAGCTCTTATTCCAACTGGTATCCGCGTAGCTATTCCAAAAGGATATGAAATTCAAGTACGTCCACGTAGCGGATTAGCTTTAAATAATCAAATCACCGTTCTTAATGCTCCTGGCACCATAGATTCTGATTATCGTGGTGAGATAAAAATAATTTTAATTAATCACGGTTTGCTCCCTTTTACAATTCTTCATGGTATGCGCATCGCTCAACTTGTCTTAGCACCAGTATTTATGGCCAATTTTGTCGTATGTACAGAATTAGAGACAACAATGCGCAATGCCAGTGGTTTTGGGCATACAGGTAGGCATTGAACATTTTCATATGTTCAAACTTTCGCAAAATATATGCGAATAAATAACTTTTGCCATAAAAAATCTAGCTTTGCTTAAAAATAATTTTAGCAGGCAAATATAATAATGCCCAAATTTTAATACTATTTTCCTATAGACTCTTCTTATCATAAGTCTAATTAATGGAATTTTGCACAAATGCATACTTCTCAATATTTCAGTCCTGAGCTGGTTTTATTTATCAATGCTACAACGCGCAACGATGTTTTGCGTCAAATGGTTCACCATGTACATTGTAAAGGTAAATTATCCGATGAAGACGCTTTCTATCGCGCTATTATTGAACGTGAGAAAATTGTATCTACTGGGGTAGGCATGGGAGTAGCTATTCCACATGCCAAACTAGCGGAATACAACCAATTTTTTATAGCTTTAGGTATTTTATACAAGCCTGTTGATTGGCAAGCATTAGATGATGCCCCGGTACGTTTAATTTTTATGATCGGTGGTCCCGATGATAAACCAACTGAATATCTACAACTTCTATCTTATTTGACTAAAACAATTAAAGATGAGGATTTACGCAAAAAATTATTGACCACCGACAAACCCGATGAAATCATAGCTTTATTTAACTCCAATTTTGGTTGACAAACTAAAATCTAAGTTTTTTTCACTTTAATGAATAATCTTCAAATTTAATTCAATCTATTGTTATTGCAATTTATCTAAATATTATATAATATTTTATCTATATTAAATATGAAAGAGGTACGCAATGAACAATATTAACGCAATTCCAAAGCAATACTTTGAAGCACATGAATTGCCAAAAATTAAAGAGCAGGAAAGTAAACCCATAGAGACATCATTGTTGGGCACGCTTGGAGAAAAAATTACCCATTTAGTTAATTTGCCTTTGGGCTTAATAAAAGGCATTTATCATGTGGCTATGAATTGCTTGCGCCAAGTTACTGACCCATGGATTTTTGAAATGAGCCTAGGTGGTGGCTGCGGTGGCGGTTATAGCGCCAAAGATCTAGCAGACGAAGGGCAGCGGTTTTGGTCCGGCGCCCATGAACGCATTCCCTTGCAGGGAGGAACTATGGTAACTATCAAGACAATAGCTAGCCAAGATAAAGATTGTACTGAAATAAACGGAATAAGCTTTTGTGTCGCCGATCGTGCACCAACATTAGTGTTATGTTTTGGAAAAGATAACACCTATGCTACCTCACCAGGAAATATGTTATCTCTTTGCAAACGTATGCAAGCTCTAGGAATGAATCTGCTGTTAATTGACCTTCCTGATCATGGTTTTAGCAAAGGAAAGGCTACTGAAGGCTCATGTATAGATGCGCTTCGCTCAACATATTGTTATGTTAAGGAAAATTGGCACGTTGAAGATCACCATATGTTCTTTTTGGGACAGTCTTTGAGTAGTGGGATGGTGGGTTCAATCATTGAAGAACATCCTGATGTAAACCCTATTTTTGTAGATCCCTATGCAAATTTATCTGATCTACCTTCTACTTACATACCCGTTTTTGGTATATTGTTTAATTTGTTATTTAAATTGTTATATAAAATTAATACAGTTAACGCACTCACAGTTTTAAGGGGCAATGCCTGTGTAATATATGCCCAAAACGATGCCTTATTTGGCCATTCTCATATGGCGCAAATAATGGAAATAGCCCGAAAATCTCTTCAAACACCATTTTATATTGCCACCAATCATGTGCATGGCGACAAAAGCTGGATGAAAGATCAGTTTGCCGTTGCTCAATTTGAAGCATACCTGCAAGCAACGTTAACAAGATCCAAAGAAAGGCACGCCATTCAAAATATCATGCAACTTGAAGAGTATGTTTCTAAATATCAATCAACATTATCGATTGCAGAAAGATATGCGCTGGCTAAAGAGGCTCAAATGGCGCTTATTCAACATTGTAAAACACCTAGCGATTTTACCAATGCACTGCGAACACATTATGATCCTTATAATAATTTATTTTATCCATGTGATCTAATTTATTACTGCCTCAAAACAACTCCTTTAGCCGATCAGTATGGAAAGGAACTATTAGAAGAATTTTTTGAAGTAAAATATAAGAGTGCTTTGGAACATAGCGATACCACAGCAGCAGCAGCATGGATCGCATTAGTGTCTACAGGTAGATTTAGCTTTTATGGAAAAGCATTAAAGAACTCACTTTACGCATAATTTTAAATGGTGCTTTTAGCCTAAACTTTGAGTTTTTCCACCTTTGAAGTACGTAAAATGATAAAAAAATCCTAAGTTCAGGTTATTAAACTCAAAACTACTATGGTTACTAAGCTCTGTTTTGAGAGCGATGTAATTGCCAAGCATAATGAAAATAAAGGAATGCTCCTTGAATGAGGGCCGCTCCTACTATTACATCCACGCCACCTCTCACATCAAGGGGGGTAAATCTCATTAAGAAGCCTAGAAAAACCATGACTAGTAATAATAGATAATAAGACTTAGCATATATTTTACCAAGGGTAATTGGATCAGGCAAAGAGAGAATGCGATCAACACTACGGCGTACAGTTTTGGCAAAAACAAAGCGCCCCTTTAAAGACCCAATAGCAATCGCAAAAAACACCCATAAGGCGGCCGCATATTGTGATGAGGTAATATAGTAATTTAAAAAATGTAACACCGGTAAATGAAGAGTGTTAAAATTGATTGAATAAACAGATGCTATAATAAAATTCAAACCTAAAAACAAAAGCATACAACCAATCATCAGCCAAATGCCGCCAGATAAGAGTATTAATGTTTTGCGCGAGACTTTAAACATACAAACCTTTTTTTAGAATAGACTTTTTTGTGAAATTGTCATAATTTTGGCAAATTAATTTGCTTACGTGCAAGCTTTGAGTTTTTTTTCTGAATTAGCTTGAAAACACATGTGTATCAAAAACCTGTATCAGTACAATATTAATTTCTTTGACAAGTCCATTGGATGAAAAAACAAAATTCAGGTTAATAATATTGTAATTATTTATACCAAAACAATAGCCTGTTTGGGTATACAATAAATTAACGTTTTGCTAAGATTGTGTAAATAAATTTTCATCTCAAGGCTGTAACAGCACCTTCGAGTTATAAATCAATTTCAACTTTGCTTTAAGGAAAGATTAGATCATGGGAGCTTCATTATCGTTATCACAATGGATGTTTTCAGTTATATGCATTTTATTTTGCGTTAATACTGCTGTACGAATAATACCCACAGGTGTGAATTGGGTAAATATTACTTTAGGTGCTTTGAGTGGGCTAATTTTATCAGCTATTTTAATTGGTGCACAAAGAATTCTACGAAAAACTAATCTGAGAACATTTAATTTGATGATATTAGGATTATTAGCCGGCTATTGTATGACGCAAGTGATACTATTTTCTTTACAAGCTATTTTAGGGCTAGATACTAGTGCCGATTATTTAATGCCCATGCGATTTTTGATTTTTATTATCACTACTTATTGTGGTTTAATGTTGACGATTCAATCGGCTGACACTTTGCACCTTAGCATACCATTTGTTGAATTTCAGCCATTTACACAAAAGAAAAAAGACATTCTCGTCGATATATCAATCTTATCCGATCAACGCATCATAGATCTAGCATCTTCAGGGCTTTTAGACCATCATCTAATTATGCCTCGTTTTGCATTACATGAACTTTATATTCAAGCTGATTCCAAAGATGATGTCATTAAAATTAAAGCAAAACGAGCCATTGATGTTTTGAAAAAATTAGACAATTTACCAAATTTAAATCTCCGTTATGTTGATACTGATTTTCCTGAAATTAAGGATCTAACAGCTAAAATGGTTCGCTTGGCACGCTTTTTAGATACTTATGTGATTACTAGCGATGTAAATCGTATCCAACAAGCTTCTATTGAGGGTGTTAAAATCATTAATATCCATGTACTCTCAAATGCTTTAAAACCAGTAATGCAAGCAGGCGAATCTATTAATATAAAAATTCAACGTATCGGTAAAGAAGCCCGTCAAGGTATTGGCTATCTTGATGATGGCACAATGGTGGTAGTAAATGAAGGAGCTCCTTTTATTGGAAAAGTGACAAAAGCATACGTTCTATCGGCAAAAACTACCTCATCAGGCCGTTTAATCTTTTGCAATGCCGCTGAAGAGGCGTGGGATGTACCTGATGATGAAATTAATGATCCAGATGAAGCTATTTTTAATAGCCATGAGCACTCAGAATATGAAATACAACGTATGTATTAATTTGCCATGATTTTGGGCATTGGAAATGATATTGTCGAAGTGGAACGGATCCGCCGCGTCATAAAGCGCTATGGACAACGTTTTTTAAACCGTTTATTTACAACATATGAGCAAAATTATTGTTTGCGCCGTAAAGATCCTGCACTTCATTTTGCCGGCCGTTTTGCCGCTAAAGAAGCCGTAGTAAAAGCTTTTGGTACTGGTTTCACCAAAGCCATTGGCTTTTTAGATGTTGAAATAATGTCTAATAAAGATGGCAAACCTGGCATTGTCCTTTCTCCTATTGTCGATCAATTAATGAATTATCCTAAAATCTGCATCTCTATTAGTCATTGCCATACATATGCGACAGCCATTGCCATTTGGCAAAATTGATTTTAAATAACTCACCTTACGCATAACTTGAACAAGTAATTTTTTGACATAGCTGAGAGATACGAATAGGTACTTAAAATTATGTAGTAAGGTGAGTCATAAACCAAAAACATATAAGCATTGTGCTAACAATGCTTGCACGTTAGCAGGAGCATTACGAGCATAAATGCGGTAAGAATACTGCAAGCTTATATTCCCAAAATAAGGAATTAGATAAGTATAGCGAATTCCCACATCCAAAGATTCATGCTGTATTGATCCATAGCCATGAAAATGATTGGGTTGCAAACTCTTGGCACCTAATCCACACAAAGCATGGATAAAACCACGTAATTCATGTGCCTCATGCCAGCGCGATTCATAAACTAAATCACAACGGATCCATGGTGATCCCTCATTGGCAAGACCAATGCCAGCTACGCCATACCAACGCTGTATCCATATAGTTTCTAGCGCTTTCTCTTTACCAATTGAACAAAAAAATTCTGCTTCGGCCCGACCATGATTTATAACACTTATATCATTGAGACTTTTGGTAAAGGGATGAATCAAACTAATACCAGTACTAAGACTCAATGCATCGCCGACAATATCATCTAGCCAGATATAGCGACCAGTAACCTTGAGGTGATCGATCGTCCCTTTCTGAAATTTAGTGTGTGCACTAGCTAATTCCAATTCCAGAGCAAAATTATAGGCAACGGCATTGCTCAGACTTAAATTCAAAAAAAAATTATCGCTACGATATTTTTTTTTATTTGTTTCTATAGCTAAGTTTGCAAAATGTTGATATTCACCCTCTAGGCGTGCCTCAAATTCTAAATAATTGCCAAGCCAGGACTGATACTGAGTCGCTGCAATAGAAAAAGGTATGGATAAAAATAAATAGATCGCAATCCAAATATTAGACTTTTTGGCAAACTCCATTGGATTAAAATCCTTTCGAAATTGACTTTTTTTTGCTAAATTTTTTAACCATATATACATATGTTTTCAAAATTTAGCCAAAAATCTATACAAGAATAGCCTATTTTTCCAATCAAAACGAATTTACAAAGAAGTCTAGCAATCATCCTCATGCTCCGATAACCACCTTTCTGCATCTAAAGCAGCCATACAACCACTCCCCGCCGCAGTGACCGCCTGACGATATTGATAATCTTGCACGTCGCCTGCTGCAAAAACCCCTTTTACATTAGTATGAGAACCATTTGAAACTTTTATGTAGCCGTTGGGATGTAATTGTATTTGTTGTTGTAAAAAAGTAGTATTAGGTTGATGACCAATAGCAAAAAACAATCCTCCCGCTTTGTGTATACTAATATCAGCAGTAAGAACGTTTTGAATAACAACCTCTTCCACAGATGCATTACCAGTGACTTTTATTACTTCAGAGTCCCAAATAACTTCTATTTTAGGATGTTTTAGAATTCTTTCTTGCATGATTTTAGAAGCGCGTAGTTGATTTCTTCTATGCACTATATAAACTTTGCTACCAAATTTTGTCAAAAATAGTGCTTCTTCTACCGCAGTATCACCACCACCTATCACAAACAATGGACGATTGCGAAAAATGGGGGCCGCTCCATCGCATACGGCGCAAGCAGTAACGCCCCGTTGCCAAAATTCATCATCGCCTGTCCCCGGAATATCCAAACGTTTTGCATTTGCACCAGTGGCAATGATAATAGACTTAGCTTGATATTGGGCACTTTTAGTAAATGCTATAAAAGGAAAAACACTTAAATCAACACTTTCTATATCTTCACTAATCAATTCCGTCCCAAAACGGAGCGCTTGTTTTTTACAACGCTCGATTAGCTCTGGACCATCAATCCCTTCCGGAAAACCTGGAAAATTCTCTACCTCTGTGGTACTCATCAACTGCCCACCGGCAGTACCACTATAAAAGCCTTCAAATAATATTGGTGATAAATTAGCACGTGCAGCATATATGGCAGCGGTGTAAGCAGCAGGCCCTGAACCGATAATTAATAACTTAACTTGTCTCATTGTTTATCTCCTTTGCGCTTATAAAGCTAAATTATGCATCTTCCATGTTTTCACGTTAATTTTAAGATGGCGATATCAATTTATAAAATTCTTCTGGAATGGGTGCAGTGAAACTCATAAGTTTTTTGGAGCTTGGATGTTTAAAAGCTAGCAAATGAGCATGTAAACAAAGCCGTTTAATGGGATTTCTAACAGATTCGTATTTTTTATCTCCTACTACCGGATGCCCAGCTGCGGCACAATGCACTCTAATTTGATTTTTACGCCCAGTTTCTAATTTTAATTCCATCCAAGAATAATGTTTAGAAGTTGCTACAGTGAAAAAGTGGGTAATTGCCAATGATCCAACACTACTATCATTTGTCTCATGCACCTTATATTGCTTATCCTCATGCTGATAACTTTGCCAACAACCCTCTGATTGCTTCATCATCCCCTCTACAATCGCAGTATAAGCACGCTGGATATCATGTTTTTCAAACAAAATCTTTAATTGCTCAAAACTATGTTGATTGAAGGCAAAGACCATAATACCAGATGTATCTTGGTCGAGGCGATGTACCACAAATATTTTTCGCGTACGGTAATAGCTTTTTAGTATGGCATGCACAGTGGTTGTTTTATCAAAAGCAGTAGCAACGCTCAGTAAGCCAGAAGCTTTGTTTACGACTACCACATCTTCATCTTCGTAAACAATGCTTAGATTATCACCAATCCTTTTTTTTCTCTCCAATAGCGTAATTTGTGCATTGCGAAGAATTGGTGTATTAGTATTTTTGACAATAGTAGTCTCAACTTGCACTCGCCCTTCTTTTAACCATGAACGTAAAGTGTTTTTTGAGCTTTGAGGGAATAAATTTACAAGCAAATCTAAGATATTGCCATCACAGGGTGCGCTAAACTGCATATTTTTTTCTCTTGTAGCAAGAACATCAAGGATCGATGTGAAATGCCACGACCAGACACACTTTAATTTGTGGAATTTGTCTTGCTCGAATTCAGGCGGATCACTAAGGCTTAATAACATCCTGATTATAAATTATCTTACCTTTAAAGACAAGAATAGGTAATTTGTATCTTTAGCCCTATTTTCATAAATTTTTTAAGTAGAAATATGAGTTTATTTCAACGTACACTATTTATATTTAGAAGAGATTTACGCCTAGAAGACAACACAGGCCTTATTTTTGCTCTAAAAAACTCAAAAGAAGTAATTTGTGCTTTTATTTTTACCCCACAGCAAATCCGCGCAAATCCATATCTTGGCCCACATTCTTTACAATTCTTACTTGAATCGCTTGAGGATCTAGAAAAACAACTAGAGCCGAAAGGGGGCAAACTTTATTTATTTTATGATGAACCGCACCAAATTGTTTCAAAGTGCATCTTACAACTCAACATCGATGCCGTAGTTGTTAATTGTGATTACACCCCTTATAGCATAGAAAGAGACCGCCTTATACAGGCTGTTTGTGAGAAAGAAAAAATAGCCTTTCACAGCCTCCATGATGCTTTATTACATCCACCACAAGCTACATTAAAAAAAAATGGCAAACCATATGTCGTTTTTACCCCTTTTTATCGCAATAGTTCCAAACTTGATGTAAAAGAGCCAGTCAAAAACAACTTTCACAATTACTATAAAGGGGTTATTGGGTTTTCAAAACCATCCTCAATCTATGGAGAAATCCTACCAAAACGAGAATTACCCTCTAGTGGTGGTAGAGAAAAGGCTTTGCATATTTTAAAAAATATGCAAGCATTTATTAATTATGAATCCACCAGAAACTTTCCAGCTCAAGACAACACTACTCACCTTTCAGCACATCTAAAATTCACCACTTGTTCACCGCGCGAAGTGTATCAGGCCATCTCCCAAAATTTTGGCCCCTTTGAGGTAATACGATCTCTTTATTGGCGAGATTTTTTTACAATTATTGCATTTTATTTTCCACAGGTTTTTAAGGGTGCTTTTGATGAAAAATATAATACACTGCAATGGAGCGGCGACCTTAACAAATTTGAGAGATGGTGTAAAGGTGAAACTGGCTTTCCTATAGTCGATGCTGGCATGCGTGAATTAAACCAAACTGGTTTCATGCACAACCGCGTACGGATGATCGTAGCAAGCTTTTTAATCAAAGACCTTCATATTAATTGGCAGTGGGGCGAGAAATACTTTGCGCAGCAGCTTTCTGATTACGATCCGGCCATTAATAATGGTAACTGGCAATGGGTAGCAAGTACTGGCTGTGATGCACAACCTTATTTTCGTATATTTAATCCTTGGAATCAAAGTATTAAGTTTGATGCTGAATGTATTTATATAAAAAAATGGATACCTCAGCTTGCTGATGTACCACCTAAAACAATACACAACTGGCATAAGCAAACCGTGGCACACAACTCTTATCCGATAGCGATGCTTGAGCATAGCTATCAAGCAAAAATATCCTTAGAAAGGTTTACTAAGGCAGCTAAGAATTAATTACCATAATAAATTTAAAAAAAAATCATGAAAAATACTTTAGAAAATTTAGCTTTACTACAAGCATTAATTAATACCCGCGGACCTTGTGGCCAAGAAGAGGAAGTCCGTCTACTATGTCAAAAAACGCTTCAAGAAGTATTTGATGATATGTGGATTGATCCCGCTGGCAATCTAGTGGGCAAGATCTCAGGTTGTAATAAAAATGCTGAATCAATACGCGTGATGGTACATATGGATGAGCTATCATTGATTGTCAAACGAATTAATGAGGATGGCTCATTGCGAGTTAATGCTTTAGGTGGCCTTCTTCCTTTTTCTTTTGGGCAAGGGCCAGTTGAAATTATGGGCGATAAAGAAATTTTTTCCGGTATTCTCTCGTTTGGCAGCTTACACACCACCAAAGAAACTGCCAATATTAATAAAATATTACCAGAAGAGCACAAAGGGCAAGGCAAAACACCTCTTTGGGACGATGTCTCCATAGTTACAAGAAAAAGCCTAGATGAGCTAAAAGCTGCTGGTGTGCATCCAGGCACACGAGTCGTGGTAGCGCAGTGTCGACGTCAATTGCACTTATTTCAAGATTGTATTGCCGGCTATTTTTTAGATAATCGGGCTGCTATCTTTATAGCTATAGAAGCTTTTAAACAAATAAAAAATAAAAAACAGCAACCGCAAAGAGATCTTTATTTTGTGGCGACCTGCTCCGAAGAGGTAGGTGCGCACGGTGCCTCTTATGCGGCGCGCACATTGCCAGGCGAAGTCACTTTAGCCGTGGATGTAGGTCCTGTAGCTAAAGAATATCAAACAATTCTTAGTGCCGATCCTATCATCGTTTATCAAGATGCCTGGGGACTGTATGATAAAAAAATCTGTGATCGCTTAATCAAGCTAGCTGAAAATCTTGGTTTTAAACCGCAGTGTGCCATATTTGGAAACTATGGCTCTGATGCCTCCTTAGCTTATAGTAGAGGACAGTCGGCTAAAGCCGCTCTCATATGTTTTCCAGTAGAAAATACACATGGTTATGAAATTACACACAAAAATAGTCTCTCACAATGTGCCGCTCTACTGCATTCCTATTTGTTGGAATGATCTTACGCATATTTGAAAAAATAGGTTTTTAACTAATTTATTGACAAAAAATTTGTAATTACCAATATGTAATAACCTGAATTGTAAATTTTTCCACCTCAAAGGGCAAAAAAATTAAAAATAGACTTCTTTCAAAAAAGACAATTTTAACAAATAAATGTAATTTCGAAAGAAGTCTAATCAAGGTTAATAAATCTATTATTTGGATGCTTATGAAATTACTTACTTTTTTGTTGTTTGGCTCATTGTTATTTTCCAAAATTTTGCTAGCTACAGAGCCGTCTATTTTTAATTCAGAAGTTTTTGACCAAAAGCGTGAAGCTCTTTATTTGCAAAATATCAAACAATTAACAACTCCGGCCATGGGCTTTGAAAAAGCGGGTGAGGCCTATTTTTCCCCAGATGGCAACAATATTATTTTTCAAGCGGTCCCCATCGATAAAGAATATTTTCAGATCTACAAAATGAATTTAGCTGATGGCATACCGCTACTAGTTAGCACCGGAAAAGGAGCCTGCACCTGCGCCTTTTTTAGAGGAGATGGTAAAAAAATAATTTTTGCTTCCAGCCATTCCGATCCTGATCTAGAATTAGAGAGACCTAAAATTAAAAATACTCAAGGTAGTTATAAATGGGACTTTACCCCATATATGAATATCTATGAGGCTAATTTAGATGGCACAGATTTAATCCAACTGACACACGGAGCCCCTTATAGCGCTGAATGCGCTTATTCTCAAGATGGATCCGCGATTGTCTACGCTAGCAATAAAAATGGAAGTATGAATATTTACACAATGAAGGTCGATGGTAGTTGCGATCAAGCGATCACACACACTGATTATTGTTATAATGGCGGCCCATTTTTTTCCCCTGATGGCAAGCAAATCATCTTTCGTGCTGATCGGGAGCAAGCTGATTATTTACAAATTTATGCCATCAATGTCGATGGGACAAATGAACGCCAATTAACCAATAACGGCGCCGTGAATTGGGCTCCTTATTGGCACCCAAATGGAAAAATAATCGCTTTCACTACCTCACTACATGGACATCGTCATTATGAAATCTATCTACTCAATATTGAAAATGGCAAACAATTTCGCTTGACCCATTCCCCTTCTTTTGATGGCCTTCCTGTTTTCAGCGCCGATGGAAAAAAATTGATGTGGACCTCAAAACGAGGACCTGACAATACCAGTCAAATCTTTATAGCCGATTTTATTATGCCAACAGAACTTGATGTACCAACATTATACTGAACCCATACCATCCAAGCAATCTGTCAGCGCTTTAAATAGATTGCTTTTTTTTATTTCTGATATTCGCCACGGTGTGGGGCCTCTACTTTCTATTCATTTAAAAAATGCACTGCAATGGAGTCCAGCTAAAGTGGGTGTAGCATTGGCTGCCATAGAATTTTCCGCTTTTTTAAGTCAAATTCCCGGAGGGCTGGCTGCAGATTCCTCCAATAGAAAACGAGCTATTCTAGCCTTGGCCTGCTCTTTAATCATTGTAGGCGCTCTTATGTGCCTATTTTTTTCCTCATTCACACTCATAATCGTAGCCCAGTTGTTAATGGGAATCTGTATCGCTTTTATTTCACCGACTCTTGGAAGCATTACCATGGGGCTCTTTGGTAGAAAAAAATTCCCTGCACGCGTTGGTGAAAATGAGCTGTGGAATCACTGCGGCAATATTTTTTTCGCTATTACAGCCGGATTTATTGGTTTTTGGCAAGGTAGCCATTGGATTTTTATAGTTATGATTTGTTTTGCCATAAGTAGTCTTTATTTTTTATCACGCATTAAACCGCACGAAATACATTATGCAGCTGCGCGTGAACTTGCCCATAATGAAGCTGAACCGATAGCGATTTCAAAATTATTAAAAAGAAGTGCTATTGTCGTATTTAACATTTCTTTAATGATTTATTACATGGCTAATGGCGCGCAAATATCTTTAGTGGGACAAATTTTAGCCAATAAAGAGCCTTCCAAAAGTGCCTTATTTATCTCTGCCGCAATGATTATTGCCGAAATTACAATGGCCCTAGTGGCTTTCATAATGATGCATATTGTAAATCGTTTTAACCGCCGCACTTTTTTTCTGATAGCTTTTACTATTCTCCCTATTCGCGCCATCCTTTACACAATAGTGGAGAATCCCTATTACTACTTATTGATACAGTCTTTAGATGGTATTGCCGCGGGTATCTTGGGCACACTAGGGGCAGTCATTAACTCCGATCTTGCTATTGATACTGGGCGATTTAATTTTTTGCAAGGCCTTGGCGCTATGTCCACCAATATAGGAGAAGCCATCAGTCAATTATTTGCTGGATTTATCGCCGCCTATTTTGGCTTTTCAATCAGTTTTATAGCTTTGGCATTCACTGCTTTTTTAGGCATTGCCTTCTTTGCCTTTTTTATGCCCGAAACCAAGGTAACAAACCCAGAAATATGAGCTTTTATCGCCTTTGCATTAGATTAAAAACTCAACTTATAATTTGTTCATCATGAA
>JABDGQ010000010.1 GCA_013285965.1 Chlamydiota bacterium | reverse complement strand
TATCAATTTCTACACCTACTATACCTAAATCTAAGTGTCGTTCCTCGATAATAGTTCTTAAATCAAAATGGTCTGTCATTATACCTACTGCCACACCGGGAAGTACACATGTTGCCATACTAAGTTCAAAAGCAAAGGCCAGTAATACATAACCAGCGGCAAAAGCTAACCCCATTAGAGTAGAGCTCATGGCAGCAGTAAATCCAGTTACAGCTAGTAGCAGATTTCTAACAAATTCAGATGGACTACCATACATCGCAATTCCAGTTGTGGCCATTAATAAACACCCACCAGCGATTCCCCAACCGACTGGACTCACCATTATTCCAAAGAGTGCTAAGGCTGAAAAAACACCCAATGCAGTTCCAGCTAGAGTACTAATAATATTAAAGCTTGTTTTAACCATTATATGCTTATCGAGATCGGTTAAATCTTTAATAATTGCACTCGTGCTCTTTAAGGGACTAATGGGTACACCGCGATAATAACTATCGCGTGCACCGTTGGTGGAGCTTGCTAACACAGCCTCATATGGTGGTGGCGCATTTGCATTTGGTACATTCATAAAACCTCCTTACTATACTTTTTTGGTATTTTAAGATGAATAAGCAGGTGGCTCTTGAAAAACGAATTTAGCTTCTTTGGTTTCCCCATTTCTAGTGTATTTAATGGTAAAATCTTTTTTATGCTTTTCAAAGGATTGCAATTTTCTCCCAAAAGCCTCGCTCTCGCTGTTTTCAATTTTTGTCCCATTAATTTCAGTGATACGGTCGCCCTGCCTAATACCAGCATTAGCGGCTACACTGTCCTGCTTTAAGTGTGTTACTAGTACACCAGTAGAGTCTGGCACAATACTAAAACCAATTCGGCCAAGATCGAGGGCTTTAGAAGGGTGTAAAAATTCAAGTTGTATTTCTTTTCCACCTCTTAAAACAGTAATATCAGTATGAGGTACGCTATCTACGCCCCATAGAGGTGATTTTAATTTATCAGAAAGTGTTTGTAAGTTCTCTACTTCTTGCCCATTACACCTAATGACGATGTCGCTAGTACGAATACCAGCTTTGCTGGCTACTGAATCAGACTCTACACTAGTAATTAATACAGCGCTTGTTAAGTAGCTCAATTCACTATCCATTGCCAATTCTTCGGCCATATCAACGCCACGCAATCCCAAATTTTCATTACCTAAATTTTTTTCATTTTCTATATGCTCATAGTCGCTAAGTTCGGCAATCGACACAATGCCGATTACAACAGTTATGCAAGATAGAGCCATAGCAGCAATGACAGCACTAGCGCTTGCTATTTCTGGAAAAACTATTGCAGCTATCCCATACCATAAACTAGCTCCGGCAGTAAAGCCACTTAAAGCTATTCCTAACGTTCCCATAAAGTCTTGGGTATTACCAATTTTTGCCATTCCTGCTAAGGCTAAAAGCAAAGCTCCACCAGCAAGTCCCAAACCAATTGGACTAACCATTATTCCAACCACCGCAAGGGCTGTAAAAGTGCCTAATGCTACCCCGGCAACAAGGCTTAGAACGTTGATAGCTATTTTCATACCAATATGTTTTTTAACATCTTTCAAATCTGCAGTGACTTGAGCTGTGGTTTTTAAAGGTGGAAGAGATTTGCCTAAAAAATCAGGGCTAACCGAATGAAACTCAATAGGCACGCCCCTTTCTACAGGCACGCCCCTTTCTAATGACATATCGCCGATCATAAAACCTCCTAAACAAATCTATTTATTTTGGCATCGCCATCTTTTATCATAGAAGATTGTTTAACTTTTTTATTTGTCGATTGATAACTAAAAAATTAAAATCTCGTTATTGGTGAATTATTATTTAACTTATTTAACCACAATCTAACTAACTTAAGCTTAATTTTTATTATAAACAATTATTTTATTTTTTAGTAAATTAAATTAGTTGTTTTTTTTAATTTGTTGTAGTTGCTTTGTTTTTCTTGCTTGCACATTGGTAATAAAATATTAATTTGTGTTATGAACTCGTATAAGAACAAATTGGATTCACTGCGCAATGAAAAATAAAAGATCAACCGCCACAGAAGATGAAAGTACTCATTTAAAGCATCCTGCTGAACTTTTACAAAGAGCTCCACCGCAAGATTATATCGAAGAATGGACCGATGTTTTAATGAAAAAAATAGTCACACCCAAAAAAAGTGGTGACAATATATCCATACTCGTTTTTAGATTGGGTATAGAATGGTTTGCTCTCAAAACAGCTGTTTTTCAAGAGATTATGCATGTACGTACTATTCATTCTATGCCACATTATAATAGTTCGATTCTGCGTGGCATTGTTAATTTAAATGGTGAGCTTCAGCTTTGTGTAGCACTTGAGCGATTATTAGAAATTAATACTAGCGTACCAATCTCACCCAAAGTCATAGATGATAGCCGCATGATGGCAATTGGTAAACCTGGCGAGTTGTGGGTAATTGTCGTTAATGAAATTGATGGTATTTACAATTGCGATCTTTCGATGATGGATAATGTACCGGTCACTTTAGCAAAATCACCAGTCAATTATTTAAAAGGGTTGTTCTTACTTAAAAGACGCAATGTAGGCTTACTTGACGAAGAACTACTATTTCATAGCATTAAGCGTAGTGTAAAATGAATAACACTTATGCTAATAACAATCCTGAAAATAATACTCCTGAGCAGCAATCCCAAAATCAACTCCATGATTTTATTAAAAATGAATTTAGCAACAGCCTTATAGCCATAGCACAAGGAATTGCTGCATTGCGTATCAATTTACAAGGGACAAGCTTGAGTGCAGATGTTTTAAAAGGGGTCCAAAATTTAAAAAATAGTGCTACCATCGCCAATTTAACTAGCCTAGCTCCACTATTGTTACTCTTTGAACAATATTTACAGCTACTTCAAAGAGAAGCAACAATTTCAGTCCAAAAAGTTGATGAATTAGAAGCTTTATGGAAAGAATTATGGGAATTGACTCAGTTTGATTCGGCTCTTTTTTTAGAACAACTTCAAAACAAAAAATCTACAATAGAAAAATGGATTGCCAAAATAGAACAGTCTATAAAGAGGTTGAATGGGAAAAATAATTCTCTTCAAAATAGCCTTCCACAAGTTCAAGTAGCTAATTTACAGCCCTCTCTGGATGTGATACAAGATCCCACATTATTTGATCTTTTTCGGGTAGAATTAGAGACGCAATCTGCTGAGCTTAATCAAGGATTAGTGACGTTGGAGCAGAATCCTTATGATATTGCTCCACTTGAGTCATTAATGCGGGCGGCCCATTCTATAAAAGGGGCAGCACGTATTGTGGCATTAGAGCCTATTGTACAATTGGCACACTGTGTAGAAGATCTATTTGTAATGTGTCAAAAACAACAATTGCAATTGAGTACAGCAGAATTTGATGGGTTGTTGCGCGCCGTTGATGTTTTATCACGTCTTGCCAAAATCGACTTCTCAACTATTAAAGAATGGATGAGCGAGCAAACCCCAACTATCAAGCAGATTATTCAAGAGTTAGGGACTAATAATCCATCATTGTCAATGGTGGGTGGCATAGAAAAAACGGCTATCACAGCAATCCCTTTGCGTGCTCCAAGAGCACCAATTGAACAGCAGGAAAAAATAGCTAATAGCCAAGCTGAAATCATGAAAGCGTTTGCCCGTTCTTTTTCTAGTGACCGAGTATTACGTGTAACGGCGCAAAGCATTAATCATTTAATGGGGTTGGCTGGAGAATCATTAGTAGAGTCGCGCTGGTTGTATCCGTTTGAACAGCAATTATTGCAGTTAAAAAATCAGTACGATCTTTTTTCTGATAATTTTGATGTTCTGCGTGAGCAGTTGCGCAATGATAAAGTCCATGACAAAATCAACGACAAAAAAGAAGATCAGCAGCTACAAGCACTTAATCTAGCGCATCAGTTGCACGATATTCGCGCTCAATTAAGTGAACGTTTAAATGAGTTGGATAACTTTATTCGCCGCCACTCCAGCCTTTCAGATCGGCTTTATCAAGAGGTAATCAATAGCCGTATGCGTCCATTTGCTGATGGTGTACGCGGTTTCCCTCGTTTGGTGCGCGATCTGGGACGCCAATTGGGTAAACAAGTAAAATTGATAATCTTGGGACAGAATACGCCGGTCGATCGCGATATTTTGGAGAAATTAGAGGCACCGTTGAGCCATTTTTTGCGCAATGCTGTTGATCATGGTATAGAAACTCCGCAAGAAAGGATAAATGCCGGTAAAGCTCCTGATGGAATTATTACTTTAGAAGCGCGACATCGGGGTGGTATGTTGGCCATACGGATCGCTGATGATGGCCGTGGCCTTGATATTGAAAAATTGCGCCAAAAAATTATAGAAAAAAAATTAACCAGTCCTGAAATGGTGCGCAAATTAAGCGATGCAGAAGTAGTAGATTTTTTATTTTTACCTGGTTTTTCTACTGCCGTGCAAGTTACCGAAATTTCAGGCCGTGGAGTAGGTTTGGATGTTGTGCAAAATGTAATTCGAGAAGTAGGCGGGGTAGTGCGTACCTCTTTTGAAGCTGGCAGGGGAATGTCATTTGATTTACAACTACCATTGACATTGTCAGTCATTCGCTCTTTGCTTGTTGAAATTTCAGGTGAAATTTATGCCTTTCCATTGGCGCGCATTGATCAAGCTTTGGTATTGCCTAGTTCTGATATAAATGTTGTGGAAGGGCGACAATTTTTTCATTCTGAAAATCAAAACATCGGCATTGTGACTGCTTGTCAGGTGTTAGAATTGCAACCCACCCTTAATAAGGGTTTAGAACTTTTCATAATTATGGTTAGCGATCGTTTAAATCGTTATGGGATAGTTGTTGATAAAATTTTAGGCGAAAAAGAGCTAGTGGTACAAGAGCTTGACAAACGATTGCGAAAAGTTCCTGACATTATGGCCTCCTCTGTTATGGAGGATGGGGCACCCGTTTTAATTATCGATGTGGAGGATATAGTTCGCTCGATCGATCATATTCTTTCAGGAAATAGACTTTCAAAGATTTCTTATGAAACATCCACTGAAACTGCTAACATGACTAAACGGATACTTGTGGTTGATGATTCTATGACGGTGCGGGAAGTCGAGTGTAGGATACTAAAGCAACATGGCTATCGGGTAGATAGTGCCATTAATGGTATTGACGGGTGGAACGCTTTGCGCATACAAAATTATGATTTAATCATTACCGATGTAGATATGCCCCGTATGAATGGAATTGAATTGGTAAGTGCTATAAAACAAGATCAACGCTTACGTGACATACCTGTAATAATTGTTTCCTATAAAATCGGAGATGAAGATCGGGCCAAAGGCTTAGCTGCGGGTGCAGATTATTATTTGACAAAAAGTAGCTTTCACGATACCAAATTGCTGGAAGTTGTGCACGAATTTATTGGGGACCCATAATTTGAAAAGAAATCTAAAAACTCAAAATTCAGATTAATAGGCAATAAATATGTTTTACGAAGAAAGCTATCAAAAACAAACAGGCAAAGCTTTTGCTGATTTAAAAAATTTGGCCTTCAACTTGCGTTCGTCCTGGAATCATAGTACTGATATTTTATGGCGTGAACTTGATCCAGAATTATGGGAATTAACAAATAATCCTTGGGCTGTTTTACAAACGGCTTCAAGCGAGAAAATTAAAAAGTTATTAGACGATAAAACTTTTAGTCAAATAATTGCCAGTCTGACAAAAAAACATCTCGATCACCTTAACTGTGATGCTTGGTTTCAAACAACCTATCCTAAATCTGCTCTACGCCATATAGCATATTTTAGTATGGAATATATGCTCAGCGAAGCTTTGCCAATATATTCAGGTGGATTAGGCAATGTTGCTGGGGACCAATTAAAAGCAGCTAGTGATTTAGGAGTGCCGGTAATTGCTATTGGTTTGCTTTATAGCCAAGGTTACTTTCGGCAGTTTATCGATAAAAACGGTATGCAGCAAGAACTTTATCCATACAATGATCCGGGACAATTGCCAATCACACCATTGCGTAAAGATAATGGTGAGTGGCTACGTGTAAAAATAGAATTACCAGGCTGGCCTCTATGGCTTCGTGTGTGGCAAGCTCAAGTAGGCCGTAATAAACTTTATTTATTGGATAGCAATGATATAGCTAATTTTCCCGCGCATCGTGGTATAACTTGCGAACTGTATGGTGGTGATTGCGAATTGCGTTTAAAACAAGAGCTTATTTTAGGGATTGGTGGCTGGCGTTTGCTGCAAGCGCTTAATATTGACCCGGAAGTTTGTCACATGAATGAAGGGCATGCAGCTTTTGTTGTTTTGGAGCGCGCATTGAGTTTTATGAAAAAAACGAATCACTCTTTTTCAGTTTCATTAGCAGCCACGCGTGCAGGCAATGTTTTTACCACCCATACAGCGGTAACAGCTGGCTTTGATAGATTTCCACCAGATTTAGTCACTAAATATTTAGGTCCTTACGCTCAAAATAAACTTGGGCTGAGCATTGAGCAATTTCTCTCCTTAGGTCAATTAAATAAAGGTGAAGATTTTAATATGGCCTACTTAGCTATTAGGGGGAGCAATTTAGTCAATGGAGTTAGTCGATTACACGCTACGGTCAGCCAAAATTTGTTTGAAGAACTTTTTCCACGTTGGCCGCGCGAAGAAATTCCCGTTGGGTGTGTCACCAACGGAGTACATGTACCAAGTTGGGATTCTCCATTTTTTGACAATTTGTGGACAGAGGGCTGTGGTAATGAACGTTGGTTAGGACAAACTGAACAGCTTGAATCTAAAATGGATGATATAACAGACGAAAAACTTTGGCAGTCACGTCAGCAGGCTAGAGCGGCATTAATAGATTATACGCGACATCGTTTGAAAAGACAACTAATGGCCCGAGGGGTAGCAGATGAGCAAATTTCCAATGTCAGTCAGTATTTAGATCCAAATGTTTTGACCTTTGGGTTTGCTCGTCGTTTTGCCCCCTATAAGAGACCTGATTTGCTATTAGTCGATCAAGAACGTCTATTGCGCATATTGACCAATAGCGAATATCCGGTCCAGTTGATTATTGCTGGTAAAGCGCATCCGGCAGACATGGAGGGGCATTTATTAATTCAAAAGTGGATGCGATTCATTAATCTTCCTCAAGCTCGCTCTAGAGTTGTTTTTTTAAGCGATGATGATATGATTTTAACACAGCAACTTGTGCAAGGTGTAGATGTTTGGATTAATACTCCTCGACGACCATGGGAGGCTTGCGGTACTAGTGGCATGAAGATATTGGTCAATGGTGGTCTTAACTTATCTACTTTAGATGGGTGGTGGGCGCAAGCTTATACACCGGAAGTGGGTTGGGCCTTTGGTGATTCCTCCGAGCATGATGATCCTCATTGGGATGCTTATGAGGCAAACAACTTGTACGATTTACTTGAGCAGGAGGTGATTCCATTATTTTATAAGCGCAACACTAAAAATATTCCTAAAGCTTGGACAGCCAAAGTGCGTGCAAGCATGGCCAGCTTAACTCCCTATTACTCCTCTAATCGCGCCGTGCGTGAGTATACTACAAAATATTATATTCCTGCCGCGCAAGCTTATGTACAACGCGCTGAAAATAACGGTGCACTAGCGCAACAAATAGTAAATTGGGAGAACACTTTAAAAGAAAGCTGGGGAAAGTTAAAATTTGGTTTATATCAAATTAACAGTGAAAACACAGATAATCTTTTTGAATTACAAGTGTACTTAGCTGATCTAGATAGACAAAGCTTTAAAGTAGAGTTATATTCTCAAGATTTTACACAAACTATGAGCTACTTTGAATCTGTTGCAACAACACCGGGTTGGCATATTTATCGGGCTAAAATTAGCGCAACAGTGCCGGTTGGCAATTTAACAGCGCGCATTATCCCTTATTTTGATGGTGTAAACATCCCTATTGAATCTGCTCAAATTTTATGGCAAAGGTAAGCAAATGCAAATTCATCCAATGGCAGGCCAGACACCTGCGCCTTCGATGTTAATTAATGTGCCTGAATTGATTTCAGCCTATTATGATAAGAGTCCCGACCCCTCTATAGCTTTACAGAAGGTTGCTTTTGGCACCTCCGGTCATCGCGGATCATCGCTTGAGAATAGTTTTAATGAAAATCATATTATCGCCATCAGTCAAGCTATTTGTTTATATCGGGCGGAGCAACATATTGACGGCCCTTTGTTTTTAGGTATGGACACTCATGCGCTTTCCAAACCAGCTTGGGAAAGTGCTTTACAAGTCTTGGCTGCTAATGGTGTAACTGTTATGATATCAGAGGGGACTCCTTATACACCGACACCAGTGATTTCACATGCTATCATCTCTTATAATCGAGGGCGGAAAAGTGAATTAGCTGATGGTATCGTAATAACACCTTCGCATAATCCGCCAAATGAAGGTGGCTTTAAATACAATCCTCCACATGGTGGTCCGGCTGAAGAACAAGTCACCAATTGGATTCAAGACAAAGCAAATGCTTTTTTGGAAAATAAATTGAGTGGGGTTTTGCGCGTATCGCTAAAGCAAGCTTTAGGCGCTCCCACCACCTGCATGCATAATTATATGCATGTTTATGTTAGCGATTTAAAAAATGTTATCGATATGGATACTATCTGCAACTCGCAAATTCATATTGGGGTCGATCCTTTAGGGGGGGCGGGTATACATTATTGGAAATTAATTGCTGATACTTATGGCATTAATCTTACAGTAGTCAATGAAACTATTGATCCGACTTTTAGTTTTATGAAGTTGGATTGGGATGGTAAGATTAGAATGGATCCATCTTCACCCTATGCTATGCGTGGCTTAATCGATTTAAAAGATCGTTTTGATATCGCTTTTGCCTGTGATACTGATTATGATAGACATGGCATTGTCACAAAACAAGCTGGATTACTTACACCTAATCATTATCTATCATGCGCTATTTCTTATCTTTTTAACCATCGAAAGCAATGGCCAAAGAATTTGGCCGTGGGTAAAACATTAGTCAGCAGCCAAATGATTGATCGGGTGAGCAAAAAAATGGGACGAACTGTTTACGAGGTTCCTGTTGGCTTTAAGTGGTTTGTAGAAGGGTTGTTGACCGGTAATTTAGGTTTTGTTGGTGAGGAAAGTGCCGGAGCTACTTTTGTGCGTACAGATGCTTTGACCTGGACTACTGATAAAGATGCTATTATCATGTCATTGCTAGCCGCTGAAATGACTGCCAAACTAGGTCAGGATCCGGGACAAATTTATGCAGATTTAGTAAAAGAATTTGGAGAACCTGCTTATTTACGTATTGAAGCGCATGCGACGGTCGGAGAAAAAAAAGTATTAAAAAATCTTACCGTTTCAGATTTGCATCCTTATCATAAATTGGCCGGCGAAGATATCACGGCTATTTTGACAAAAGCACCAGGCGATGATGCTCCGATTGGAGGAATTAAGATTGAAACGGCTAATGGATGGTTTGCAGTGCGTCCTTCAGGAACTGAAGACATATACAAAATATATGGAGAAAGTTTTTTAGGTCCTGAACACTTAAAGCACATTTTGGATGATGCTCAATCTATTGTTAATGATCTGCTCTTAAGTGCATCAGAAAAATCTTCCAAACCTTCTAGAGCATGATGGGCCATTAAAAATTAAGCTATTAGCTTTTTAAACTAGCAGCGTGACCGTTTTTGAGAGCATGTAAAGCTTCCGATACAGTTGGTCTCTTCGTGTAATCTGGGTGCAACATTTGCTTGATAGTTGTTTGTATATATGATGGAATGTTGTTTTCCATCTCAAAATATTCATAAAAGTTAGGGTATTCAGAGAAACGAATATAAAGAGGATTTAATTGCTTTTGAAAAACGTATGGATAATCACCATTACTGAAAACAAAATACAAAAATGAGCCAAAGGCAAAAACATCCCGTTTTTTATGCAAATCAATTATTAATTTGCGATTATTAGGCTTTCCCCATAATTGCATATATTTTTCAATGTCAGGAAGAGGGGTGAATTGAGGTGTAAAGGTGATTAATTCCAAAGAACTATCATCAGTAGAAGCATCTATAGCCCCGCCAAAGTCTGCTAAAACGACCTGATTTGTGCCATTAGCATTAAATTTTATTAAAATATTTTCGTCTTTAATGTCGCTGTGGATTATATTAATGCTATGTAAATACTCTAGACCTTCAAATAGTTGAAAGATTTCAAGCAACTTATTTTCAATAGAAAGATCTTCGTAAGGATATGAATAATAATCGCAATCATATTTTTTTGTCAAATAGCCTTTATATGTTGTTTGAATGTCTAATACCTTAGTTGTCGGAATGTCTAATACCTTATAGGGTGCAAATTGTATTCCAATAATTTGACCATTGGCATGAATTTTTTTTAATATACGACACTCATTTGCAAGATCTTTCAATGAACCGGTTTCATTTTTTGATAATTTCAAAACTAATTCCGTCCTACTTTCTGAGCGCTCTAAATTTAAAACTGGATAAATTAAGCCACATCTACCATCACATAATCTTTTACCAATTAAAAACAATTCTTGTTCATTATCGGTAATTAAATAATCATTTACGGCAAAAGGTAAAATATAGTTGCTAGTTTTGTTCTTTAGTGCTTTTTGCACAGCATTTGTCAAAGCATTAGCTTTTGTTTGCTTTATTTTAAAATCAGACAGCCATTGATCAAGTTCATCTCTTTCAATTTCATCGCTATTGTTGCTAGCTATTTTAAATACATACGATATGACGTGAGCGCGCATTATTAATTTTTGTATGCCTCCTTTTTGCTTGGCCATTGCTAGTAGGCTGCCATGAGTAACAAACAAATGCACAGCCGCACTATCAACGCTAATTAAAGTTTTAGTTTTGCTTTGGTCATTTATTTTCCAAACTTTACCAAATGGTTTTTCAAAATAAATTTTTTCTCTCCCATTGACTTTGCAAAAAATATTTTTTCTTGCAGCTGTAGGTAGTGAGGTATTATCATCCTTCTTATCATAATTAGCTTTACTTTCAATAGTTTTACGCACAGGGATTACAGAAAATGAGATCATCTAAGTACCATATTTATTAAAATAATTTTTTAGTGTTTTTAAGAACTTCATAATAATGAAAATAGAAAAAAACTCCAACTATTTTGCTATTTTGGCCATTAATTTACATTAGATCTCTTAAAATTTGGAATCAAATCTACTAAAAAGCATCAATCTCTAAAATAAGTCCCTGATTTAGATCAAAAAGGTTACACTCAAAAAAAGGTTGTTTGTTTTTGTCCCATCCTATATAGGTTAGGTGAGCAAAGAGATCGGTTTTGGCCAGATCTTGAGACTTAAACATTATGACAGACTTAGGAGGTTATCATGCATCATCATGACGAGTGTTGCGGTAGCGAAAAAGGTTGTGAAGAAAGCAGCTGTTGTGAAAGCGAACATGGTCATCATCACCACCAAGATGATAAATGCGAAATGTTATACTCTTTGTTGGATGTGGCTAACGAAGCGTGGCGCGATGTTTTAAAAGAAAAAATCAAAGATTACATCCGGGCCAACGATCATAAGATTGATGATGTGGCAAAGATTGTTGCTGAAACCAATCATAAAGTTTGGGAACACAAAATGGCTAAAGAAAAGTTAGCTTGCAACTTTAAAGAAAAAATGAAAGAACTTTTTGGCAAATGTTGTGATGACTCAAGTCATGGTGGCGAATGCAAGACAAGTGGTGGCAATGGTAGTGAGTGCAAAACCTCAGACAATAAATTTAAGCGCTAAATTTTAGTAGCCTAACATTTATGGCAAAGAAAATCGCTTGTACTAGAATTTAAGTAACATTGAGTTTTTCTTTGCCTAATTATACAATAGACTTCTTTCGTCTTTTTGCTATGCTATATTTCTATTATTAGACTTCTTTCGAAATTACATTTATTTGTTAAAATTGCCTTTTTTGGCATCTTTAATCCTAAATTTTTCGGGCCTAGTTGCCAATATGCTCTTAAAATTTGGAATCAAATCTGCTCAAAAAACATCAATTTTTCCAAAAAAAGCCAATTTCGAAAGAAGTCTATTTTTTTTGCGCAAACTTAAGATCAAAATCATTTGAAACTTTTGGTTGCTTTTCAACTCTTTGAACACATAATATGTGCTCTTGCAGGCGCTATAAAAATTGAACTTTTAGTTTTTTATTTTTTGGACTAGTCAAAGCCTGGCAAATCAATATACTTATTTGGAAATTGGCTTTTTTGGAAAAATTGATATTTTTTGAGTAGATTTGATTCCCATTAAAAGGCCAAATCCATACCTTGGGGAGAAGCAACCACAATGCAAAACACATCATACATGCCATCGGATGGGATACTATTAGAAGATGCTATTGCCGCAAGGCGCACTTTTGCTATTATCAGTCATCCCGATGCTGGAAAAACAACGTTGACTGAAAAATTATTGCTTTATTCCGGCATGTTACATACTGCCGGTATGGTCAGAGGGCGAAAAGGGCGTAAAGCAGCCACATCGGATTGGATGTCGATGGAGCAAGAGCGTGGGATTTCTATAACCGCCTCTGCTATGCAATTTCAGTATCGCAATAATGTTATCAATGTTTTAGATACTCCAGGGCATGAAGACTTTTCAGAAGATACTTACCGCACTTTAACAGCAGCTGATTGCGCTATTATGGTGATCGATGCGGCAAAAGGTGTTGAAAAGCAAACACGTAAGCTATTTGAAGTGTGTCGCTTAAGACAAATACCAGTTTTGACATTTATTAATAAAATGGACATGCCAGGGCGCGATCCATTAGATTTGATGCAAGAAGTAGAGGAAATTTTAAACATTGAATCCTTTGCAATGAATTGGCCCATTGGCTCAGGACGCCAGTTTTGTGGTGTTGTCGATCGGAATTTACAAGAAGCTATTTTTTTTACTAAGACTGCTGCCGGTGGTGCCCAAAAGTCTTTAATGGAGCGTTATCGCTTGAATAGTACCGATGTCAAAGAGCGTTTAGGATCACTTTATGATGATTTAATGCATGAATTAGAATTATTAGAAGCCGCTGGTAATGCTTTTTCAGTGGAAAAATTTTTAAAAGCCCAAATCACACCAGTTTTCTTTGCCTCAGCTTTGACTAATTTTGGGGTAGAACCATTTTTTGATGCTTTTGTGGATTTGGCACCGGCTCCGCATGAACGTACCGCTATAAAGACAAATGGAGAAGTTATGACTATTAATCCAGTTACAACTCCGTTTAGTGCTTATGTTTTTAAATTACAAGCGAATATGGATAGGCGTCACCGCGATAGCATGGCATTTTTACGCATTTGCTCTGGCCGTTTTGATCGCGATATAGTTGTTAAACATCATCGCTCTGGCAAAGAAGCACGTGTATCACGCCCTCAAAGTATGGTAGCAGGGGAAAGAACAACACTTGATATTGCCTACGCTGGCGATGTTATTGGAGTAATTAACCCAGGCTTATTTGCTATTGGTGATACTATTTCTTTAAGTGGTGGTTTCAATTTTCCCCCTTTACCCCAATTTCAACCTGAAATTTTTGCCCATTTACAACCAAAAGATGTTGGCAAACGCAAATCATTTGATAAAGGTGTCATGCAATTGACCGAAGAGGGTGCTATTCAGTTATTGCGTCCTTTTGATTATGGGGGCGAATATATTTATGCTGCTTGTGGCCAATTACAATTTGAGGTCATGCAGTATCGTTTAAAAGATGAGTATGGGGTGGACACGGTCCTTTCGACACTTCCATATCAGTGTAGTGCTTGGATAATGGGTGATTTAAAGACATTTAAAAAGACCACCAATTCAATGCTTGTACAAGATCGCTTTGATCGTCCTTTAGCATTATTTTCAGAGCAATGGGAAAAACAATATGCTATAAAGCAAAATCCCGAACATCAATTTGTAGATATTTTAACCTGAGTTTTGAAAAATGTCTATTTTAGACACAATCGTTTTTGCTAGCTCTTTGGCATAGAGGGCGTGATATAATAAGCCTTTGGAACCCATGCCAGCAAACACCCAGCAGTTGCCAGAAACTTGTTTAATTAAAGGTTGATGCTGTGGTGCTACGGAACGCACGCCTGCAGAACCACCTAGCACAATGCTATCGCGTAAAGGTGGGAAGAGCGAGTGGGCTCTAGGTAAAATCAATTCTTTAGCAGCATCTAAATCAATCAGCTCATTAGAATATTCTCTTTCGTAAGTGGCTCCTACTATACAATTGGATGGGTTTTGATCCATTACTAAATAAGATTGGCTACTGAGTGCACATTTGAGTGGTGGAAGGTGGGTCGGCCAGCTCAGTTTTAGGACCTGCCCTTTTACCTTATTGAGTGGCAAATCAGCTAATTCGACAATGAATGTTGTTTCAGCGCCTGCGGCTACTACCACAACATCAAACTCTTTAAGTTCTGTTAGAGAAGTAATGCGGCATCTATTTAAATATACTCCGCCATTTTGACATGCTTGCCATAATCCCTTTACATATAATTGTGGAAAAATTGACAAACCATTTTTTATCCATAAACCTGGCCTATTTTGGACTAAAGGAACTAAAGTTTGGCATTCCTCAGGATCGAGCCAAGTGGTACTATGAGCATGTCTAGCTGCACATAAGTGAAAGTGTCGTATATCTTCCTCAGTATGTGCCAATCTTAAAATACCTAAGCTGTTGGCAACGACCGATCTATTTAAAGCTTTAGCAGCTACTTCTAAAAGTTGTAGCGTCGCCTCTAATCCTGCCTTGGCCTGCCCATTGTCAATACCTTGTCTTCCAACATATGGATTTAATAAGCCGGCAGACATCCCAGATGTGCCAGTACCAATGGGCTGTGGATCAAATATTTGAATATTTATCGCAGGCAGGGTGGTCTGATGCTGCATTAAATGCCAGGCGGCAGCTAATCCACAGAACCCAGCTCCAATAATGGCGATGCGCATGTAAATGTTTCTCTTTTTTAGCTGTCGAGTTTGATTTTGCTCGATTGACAAAATAAATTAGCTATTCTTACAAGAACTCTATTGAGCGGATTACCTATTTTAAGTAGAATGACTTTTTATTGTAAGTTTTTTCATAAAATAGGCGCTTTTAAATGAATAAAAATAAGGTTGCTAAAAGTTGTGGTACACATGATGGCACTTTTCATGCTGACGAAGTAACGGCCTGTGCTTTATTGACGTTATTTGATCTAATTGATATTGATAAAATTGTGCGCACTCGCGATTTAGAAGTGCTGGCTAATTGTGAATATGTATGTGATGTAGGTGGCGTTTATGATCCGTCACAAAAATTGTTTGACCATCATCAGGCTAATTATAAAGGCTCTTTTAGTAGTGCCGGCATGGTCCTTAAATATCTAGAAAGTACCCATCTTTTGCAACCACATGAATATAAATTTTTAAATCAATCCTTGATTATGGGGGTGGATGCTCATGATAATGGCCAAGATTTATTAATTCCTGGCGTTTGTTCTTTTTCGCAAATAGTTTCTAATTTTACACCGATTAAATACGACTGTAGTGAACAAGAACAAACAGATGCTTTTTTCAAATCACTACAATTTGTGTTGGGCCATCTACGTCGTTTGAGAGAGCGATTTCAATATACACAGTCTTGTCGCCAACAAATAGCTGAATGCATGCAAAAATATCATGAATGTTTATTTTTTGATCGCAGTTTGCCTTGGCTTGAGACCTTTTTTGAATTAAATGGCACAACTCATCCAGCTAAATTTATCATTATGCCTTCTGGAGAGCATTGGAAGTTGCGTGGTATACCGCCATCTTACCAAGAGCGCATGAAAGTACGCCAACCACTTCCTAAAGAATGGGCGGGCTTATTAGGTCCTGAGCTTAAAGCTATTTCGGGTATTTCAGGAGCTATATTTTGTCATAAAGGTTTGTTTGTTTCTGTTTGGGAAACAAAACAAGATGCTATCAAGGCTCTGGAATACACATTGCAGCAGACCAAAGAGTAAAAAACTCAAAACGCAAAGGTTAGTATGAACACTATTTTTGGAAAAATTATTAATGGAGAGTTGCCTGCTAAAAAAGTTTTTGAAAACGATCGCATATTAGCCATTCATGATGTCCATCCTATTGCACCAGTTCATATTCTTATCATGCCAAAAAAAGAGATTGCTAATTTACAGGCTCTTGCAGAATCAGACTTGCCTTTATTAAATGAATTAATGTCGATTGTGCAGAAACTGGCCAAAGAATTTGGTATAGAAAAAGGTTATCGTTTGTTGACCAATAATGGATCTGACGCCGGACAAACTATTTTCCATTTGCATTTTCACCTGATCGGTGGTCGTGTTTTGGGAAGTATGGGTTGATAGCCATTAGACTTCTTTATGGCCGCAAAGGCTAATTTAAATAGCTTAGTGAAGTATTGAAAGAAGTTATTAAGCTATATTGCATGATACGATGTTATATAGTATAATACTGTGCAATAACTAACACATCTTTAACAAATAAATGTAGTTTTGAAAGGAGTCTATAACCCCAGTGGCAATAATTATGCATTTATTTTCCCCAGCCAAAATAAATTTGTTTTTACAGATATTAGGAGCACGTGCTGATGGATACCATGAACTGGTAACATGCATGCAGACAATTTCTTTAGGCGATTATATTTCAATATCACTAGCCACACACGAATCTCTAACCTGTACAAATCCACAGCTCCCTGTTGATGAGAACAATTTAATACTAAAAGCAACTCGTCTTTTTAGAGCTAAAACTGGTTCTGTGCAACAATTTAAAATTCATCTCACTAAAAATATACCCATGCAAGCTGGTCTAGGTGGTGGAAGTAGTAACGCGGCTACAATTTTGTGGGGTTGTAATCAACTATTGCATACAAATATTCCGCTATGCACTTTACAAACTTGGAGTGCAGAGTTAGGTTCTGACGTACCATTTTTTTTATCGCTTGGGACAGCTTATTGTACAGGAAGAGGTGAGTTGATTGAAAATTTAAATCCTTTGCCAAAACGTCGATTGTGGATCGTCAAACCAACATTTGGTTTGTCCACGCCTCAAGTTTATCGACAACTTAAAGCAACGTCGCGTGAATCTATGAAGGCAATCCCCGTATCTACTATTTTATCTGGAGAAATGCCACTATTTAATGACCTAGAACGACCATCTTTTGAAATTTGCCCAGAATTGGAAGTATTGAAGCGACAATTACAAACACAGTCTTATCAAGTACTAATGTGTGGTTCAGGATCAGCTCTTTTTTGTTTTGGTGCTGAGGCTGTGCCAACCGCCCCCAATACAAAAATTTTCTCATGCTCTTTTACCAATCGCAGTGCCAAAGAGTGGTTTAATGCTAACGCCAACTTCTAATAGAAAGGAAATTATATGGCACGTCAAGGGCTGATCGTCATAACAGGAGGGGCTGGTTTCATTGGCTCAGGTGTACTTCGCTACCTTAACAATAATGGTGAAAATCATTTAATAATTGTCGATGAATTAGGATGCTCTGAGAAATGGCGTAATTTACTAGGTAAGCGTTACATTGAGTTTATACCAAAAGCAAAGTTAATGGAGTGGCTTGAGAGTAAGGGTTCTGAAATTAAAGCTATCATTCATTTAGGAGCTTGCTCAAATACGCAAGAAGTAGATGCAAGCTACTTATTTGAGAATAATTATCGCTATAGTATCCGTTTGGCAGAATTTGCCCTTAAGAATCAAATTCGTTTTATCTATGCTTCTTCTGCAGCTACTTATGGCAATGGTGAACAAGGTTTTAATTCTGATTTATCTAATTTATTATATCTGCAACCACTTAATATATACGGTTTTTCTAAACATTCCTTTGATTTGTGGGTTTTGAGTCAAGGTGTCTTGCATCAATTAATTGGATTAAAATATTTTAACGTATTTGGTCCTAATGAATATCACAAAGGTCAAATGTCATCGGCTATTATGCGCATGGTGCCTGCTATTTTAAAAAATGGCAAAGTCGAACTATTCAGGTCCAATGATCCAGAGCACTATGCAGATGGAGAGCAAAAAAGAGACTTTATTTACGTCAAAGATGCAGTGCGCATGACTTGTGCCTTTTTAGATAACACAAATGGGGGCTTATTTAATATTGGCAGTGGTTATGCCACAAGTTGGAACCAATTAGCAGAAGCGGTCTTTGCTGCCTTAGGACAAGAGACTAAAATTGAATATGTAGAAATGAAGGTTGATCCAAAAAAATATCAAAATTATAGTTGTGCGGATATGCTCAATACAAGCGCGGCTTTGCGAGGACAAGTGCAGTGTATGGATTTTAAAGAAGCGGTGCGCGAATATGTGCAAGACTATTTATTGGCAGGAAAGGTATGGTAAATTTAATTGACCTGGTAGGTCGTCTCCAGGCAGTCAAGATTTTAGTGATTGGCGATATTTTATTAGATACATATACACATGGGCAAACGCGGCGCGTTTCTCCAGAAGCTCCTGTGGTTATTATCAATGTAAAACAAGAAGAACACCGTCCTGGTGGAGCCGGTAACGTAGCACTCAATTTAATATCATTGGGCGCCCATGTCACTTTTTTTGGTCGCGTTGGTCAGGATTGGGCAGGTGAATTTCTAGAGCGTTATTTAATTAGCGAAAATATAGATGTTAGTGGATTGGTGGTGCAACAGGGATATGCAACGCCAATTAAAAATAGGGTTATTGCCGATCATCAACAAATAGTACGCATTGATCGTGAAGAATTTTCGAGTTTAAGTCCAGAACTTGAACAGGAAATTATCGACTCCCTCGACGTAGCGCTTCAAGATGTGACAATGGTTGCCATTTCTGATTATGGTAAGGGTTTTTTTTCACCAAGTTTACTCCAAGCTGTAATTAAAAAAGCCTTAAGTTTTGATATACCAATTATTACTGATCCTAAAGGATCTGATTTTAAGAGATATGAAGGTACTACCATCATTAAACCAAATTTATCAGAAGCCTATGCGGCTGCTAATTTAGCACCACACAGTTCGCTAGAATTAGTGGCGGCACAATTATTTAAGCAGACAAATGCTAGCTTAGTAATGATCACTCGCTCTGAAAGTGGTATTTCACTTTTTCATGCTAACGGTCAGCGTGAAGACTTTCAAACCAATGTAAAAGATGTCAAAGATGTGACTGGGGCCGGAGACACTGTCCTTGCAATGTTTGCTTATGCTTTGGCTAATAAGCTTTCACCACAAGAAGGGGTAGTGCTCTGTAATGCCGCCGCTGGTATTGCTATTGAAACTGTTGGTTGTGCCCGCGTAAATATGATTGATTTAGCTGTACGTTTGTGTGATAGCCACTTACTTGATAAGATATTTCATGTAAAAGATCTTTTTATTCTGCAAGCCAGTTTGCATGGTAAAAATTTCAATTTAATGATCTTAAAAGAAGATTGCACAGTTAACCACGCTCTTCTTTTGGCACTACGTCAAGCCTCTAAAGAAAATATTTTATTAATACATATTGAATCTGATGCGTCAGGGACACCGCTGATTGATATGTTAGTTTCCTTGCGCGAGGTAGCAGCAATTGCATTGGGGAAAGAGTTCTGTAATGTTTTTGCTAATACATTGAAGCCACAATCAGTTTATTATTTTGATGAAGTATCACAGGCAGCTCAAACCTGTGAAGCTATTTTATCCTCTGAAGCTATTTTATTAAGTGAAACCCGATAATTCGGGAAATCTTCATCTTCATTGTCTAGTCTTTGCTCTTTGGGCACTTGGGGGGGAGGATACATAGATAACAGCTTTAAAAAAGTGTTGGTATGATTGCCATTACATTCAATTAATCCTATATAAGGATCAAAAAAAAAGCCTTGGCCATCTTGTTTAATATATAAAATGGTATGTTGCTCGGTGCCGGCACTAAAGGTTGGGCGATAAACACCATCGCTAAGGCTATCAAAATTAGCTAAATGATCGATGCTACTTGCATAGCCGGTATAAGGACCTATCATCCTTCTAGCCTCGTGTGTACCAGCATTATCAATTTTAGCACCCATTAGGTGGCCAAGCATATAGGCTGATTGGTCATTTTCCACATCTTTTTCTAATAAGTTTTTTTCAGTAATGGGTAAATCTTTATATTTATCTAAAAATTCTTTCATTTGTGATTTAATCTCAATAGGTACATTTTCTAGTAAATTTTCGGCGTCTTGTGTGTTACGAAGGCAGAGATCAAGCAACCTAAAGGGATCTTCAGTAGGTAATTTAATATTATCTAATCGTTGCGTTAATTTCCTAATATGTCCTTGAATTTGTTTTTTTATTTTTTCATCTGTAATTTGTGGCAATTTTTGTGCAAGATCATCTATTTGCCGAGTAATCTGATTTTTTTGTAAATTGCTTAGAATATTTTTAGCGTTCTCAATAATAGTTTGAATACCTTTGGCGATATTCTGATCGTCCAAATTTGGATATTTGCCGATGATAATGTGAAATAAATTAATAACATTGTCCTCATGTGCTTGCACTTCTAGAGCACCACTATACACAGCATGGTGCCCTGTAACTTCGGCAGGGACCCCTTCTTGATAAATTTTGGCAATATTTACTAAGTCTGCAATTTTTCTTCCACCTGCTATGAAGCGTTGCGCAAAGTCAAATGTTGTGGCTAAACAAACTCCCTCACTTAATGTGGTTGAATACTCTTCGTTGGCAATACGATCAAGCATGCGAGGACTACATAATTTTTTCTCTTTGCCAGTTAATACTAAGAATTCTTCAGGGGTGGCCTCTTTTAACTTTTTCCCAATCAATCGCGCTTGTTCTAAGTCATCCTGATTATTCAAAGTTTCCAATTGCCCCACGTTGCGAGTTGAGACAAGCAAAGTGTCGTTTTTCATTACATGTTTGGCATAAGCAGTGGCTATCCCAGCGGCAGCATGTAGTGTTCGTACATCTCTTAATTTTCGATTAAATGATTTGGAATAACTTTTTTCTTTAAATAGCAATAAAACAGCGGTCTTTAATATTTTTTTTACTACACGGACGGCGGATAATATTTCTGCTGAAAATAGGGCTGATGAAAGCAAACGAGTCCAAGTAAATTTCTTTAGACCCTCAGTGTGAATTTTTTTTTGCTCATCTGTCGTTTCCTGTAACTGTTTTTCTTGCTCTATCTGATTTGAAGTTGACAAAGATGGTTTAATTTGCATATAACCTCATAAAAACATATTATTATTTAAATAATCTAGTTGTTATGATTTAATTTTAAAACAAAAAATAATAAAAACTCAAATTTAAATAAATAAAAATTTGATTTTTATTTAATATAAAATGCATATTAAATACAATTAGCAAATTATAATCAATAAATTTAATTTCTAGATAATAAAACTAATTAAGCAATTTTTTGCACTAAGACTAATTTTAACTGGAAAAAGTTGTGAGTTGGCTTTATAATGATACTTTTAACTTTCAAGTAGGAGCGCAGTATGGTACCAGGGCATGAAATTCACTTTGATTCCTTTTCGGCATATTTTTCTCATTTGTGGTTAAAAATACATAATCGAGTTACTTTTATTGAGATTGGGGTATTGCTTGGTATTATTTTTGCTTCTTATTTATTTCAAAGGTGGTTGAAACATTATTATAATGTGAATACTAATATTGAGAAAAAGACAGGTGTATTATCTTTTATAATCTCTATGATTATATCATTTGCAGCACCAATGTTGGCTTTTTTTTGCATCTCTATTGCCATGAGCATTAGTAGTAAATTTACTCATAATTTAGAAGTCTATCACTTCGGATTCCATGCTACGATTGTTTGGTTTTTATGGATTCTGGCCATTCATGTTATTCCAGATGCCTTTGTCCGTAGTGTCTTGTGTTGCACACTGATACCTTTTTTAATACTATGGACACTTGGTGTTTCCGATCCAGTAATTGATTATCTAAATGCACTGAGTTTGAATCTAGGTGTTATGCAACTTTCTATTTTCTTAATTCTTAAAATATTGCTTATCGCAACTTGTTTATTATGGTTTGCTCGCATAGTGACTGATAGTGTGCATTCGTTTTTAGATAATAATAAAAAAATCACTCCCGAAGTACGCGATTTGATGCAAAATCTTTTTAGGATTATTTTTTATACTGTAGTTGCATTAGTCAGCCTTGATTTAGTGGGAGTGGATTTAAAATCTTTAACACTACTAGGTGGCGCAGTTGGTATAGGTATTGGTTTAGGCTTGCAGAAAATAGCAGCCAATTTTATTAGTAGTGTTATAATTTTATTTGAACAAAAAATTAAAGTTGGTCATTTTATTGAAATCTATGGAAGTGGCAATCCTGGTTGGATCAGACACTTAGGAGCACGGGCTGCTATAATAGATATGGGGGATGGTAAAGAGCTTTTGGTTCCTAATGAAGAATTATTAACTAAAACGGTGATAGATTGGACAGCGCGCGATAGCAAGGCACGTAGCGATTTGCGCATCAAAGTTTCTTTTCAATCAAATCTTGAGAGAGCTAAGCAAATTATTATAGAGGCAGCTCAGTCACATCCTTATTGCTCAAAAAGTTTTGCCCCTTCAACCTATCTTGAAAAATTTACCGATAATGGGGCTCAATTTTTGTTGCAATTCTGGGTAGATAATTTAGCGGTGGGTAAGATGGACATGCAAAATGATGTGTTATTGACAATTTGGAAAAAGTTTTCTGAAGAAGGAATTGAACATCCTATCATCTCAGCCCACAATTAATCGAGTATGAATCTCTGGCAAAATAACTATGCCAGAGATTATAATAAATCACTTTATTTTAGCAATCATGGCGTTTTGCACCAGCGCATCCCAATAGCTTTGCATATCCGGATTTAAGTGGGCGCGGATACTATCATAGTCTGGTTTGCAGTTTGGATATTCAGTATCAATAAAGGCAAAATTGCCATTCTTGGTGTAGGCAATGTTATCAGGACGATAACTCGATCCATTAGCTTTAGTAATGATGATATACAATTCATCTAAATGGGCTCTCGTAATCTTTTCTTTCCATGCTCTGAGATTTTGTTTTTGCGATGCAAGCTGCATGTCAGTAACGCAAAGGATGGCAAGGTGTTCTTGTCTATTTTCATTATTGGCTAGTTTTTCATCATAGGGCAAATAATACATCCATTTTTTGGCCACTGTGAAGTATTTAATTTTGTAATTATTTATGATTCGTTGAATTTTTTTAGCCCCTTGGCATCTTTTAACTAACCAGCGCCAACTTTCGCGATTCCATTTTTTCTCTAATATATTATCAAAATATACTTTTACGAGATGTTTTGGTAAAAGAGTGTGTTTTGCCACATAAATAAATGAGCGAGGACCACTAGCGATGATACGAAAGCCGGCATCTAAAAAAGTAGACTTATCTTTTGTTACACGTCCAGAGGCAAAAATTTCATCCAATGATGCTTTCATCGGATGATTGCTTGGCATTAGATGTGGTTCAATAACTTTATGAATATGCTCAGAAATATGAGGAGGGTGTGAGCTTGCGGCACATTCAGCTAATGTATTATCTTCAGTTTGCAGATAATATTCTTGTTTCAAAAGATTGATTTCTTCTGCTGCACAAGTATTGCTTAAAACCTGAGATATTGCAATAATCAAAAAAACGGTCTTTGGAAAATGCATTATATTGCCCTACTTTTATTATCAGACAGTCATCTTCTTATTGAATCATTTGAAGACGAAAGCAGCTTAAGATGTTTAAAAATTTTTTCTTTCATTAAATGTAATAGCAAGAGCTAATTCTTGTACAATTTTTTCTCTTTTGTTTTATGAGATAATTTTGTTAGGCTTTTCGTTTTACTCTAAGACTAAGTAAGGTAGAATATCTATGGTTAATAAAACAGACTAAATATAGACAGTTAACAAGTTTTAGGATCAATTCATGGCACCTATTGAACAACAAATCGCGACAACTTCAGTTGTAGAAAATCGCGAAGCGATCACACTAAAGTATCAAGGAGAAAAGATTTTTGGAATTTTGCATCGACCGCTTTGCGAGCACCCAGTGCCAGTAGTTTTGATTTGTCCTGGATTTGCGGGAAATAAGTGTGGTAAGTTTCGTTTATTCGTATCTTTAGGCAAACAATTAGCTCAAGCTGGTATCGCAGTATTGCGCTTTGATTATCGCGGCTCTGGTGATAGTGAAGGAGAATTTAGTGATATTACATTGGAAGGAAAAATTAACGATACATTATCTTGCTTAGATTTTTTGGCTAATGATCCGTTAATCGATGCTAATCGCATCGGTATCTTGGGTCGTTCTTTGGGTGGGGCTATTGCTGTATTAGCGGCCCGTCGCCATCAGCATATTAAAAGTTTGGCATTATGGGCGCCTGTTTTTAAAAGTGATCCATGGCAGAAATTGTGGAATGCTATGAAATCAAAATCACTACAAGGCGAGCCGCAAATAAATGCTGCTAATCAAGCACTTTTAAAAAATTTACCAGCCAATATTCCCAATCTAGAATTTTTAAAGCAATTTTTTAGTTTGCAATTGGATAATGAACTTAAAGAATTGCAACACATTCCACTACTGCATATTCATGGCGCTTTGGACCAGGTTGTCCATATTGAGCATGCCAAAGATTTTGAAAATGTACGGGCAGGAATAGGGCAAAGTCATTTCATTAGACTGCCAAATAGCGATCATGATTTTTCAGATAGTGCTGATCAACTCACAATTCTCAAAGAAACAAAGCAATGGTATCAACAAACTTTATAAAAGGAATTTTATGTTTGTCACTAATGCGCTGCAAAGTCATAGATTGAATTATTTAGCTAAAATACCTTCTGTGCTGCATGAGTTACAAGCCATTACGTTGAGTAGACATAAACTTGAAAAAAAGGATCCTTTTGAAATCTGTGAAATATTTCCTAATATTTGCAATGGACAGCTTTTAAGTCTAGATCAAGCTACCAAAGCTTGTGCTACAAAAGCTCTAAAAATCGGAGTGGTGTTATCTGGAGGGCCAGCGGCAGGTGGACATAATGTTATTGCAGGTTTATGGGATGCTTTACAAAGCATACATAAAGATTCGCAATTAATTGGATTTAAAGGTGGCTTGGGTGGGGTAATAAACAATCAGGCTATGACCTTGAATGCGCAAATTATTAACTCCTTCCGTAATCAAGGTGGTTTTGATCTTTTGGGTACGGGCCGTACTAAAATAGATAGTCTTGCACAAACAGAATCAGCTGCACAAACCTTAGTGCAAAATGATTTAGATGGCCTTGTAATTATAGGTGGTGATGATTCTAATACCAATGCAGCGTATTTGGCAGAATTCTGTGCTCAACGCAAACTAGCAAAAACGATTGTCGGTGTTCCTAAAACAATCGATGGTGATTTAAAAAATGAATATCTTGACATATCATTTGGTTTTGACACAGCTTGTAAGGTATATGCTGAGACTATCGGCAATATAGCACGCGATGCTTTGTCACAGAAAAAATACTATTTTTTTGTTAAAATGATGGGCCGTACGGCTTCACACGTAACTTTAGAGTGCGCTTTAAAAACACAAATTAATTTAGCTTTAATTGGTGAGGAGGTTAGTCACTTAAAGCTAAGCCTCATGGATATTACAAACACAATTTGCGATCTGATCTGTCAGAGAGCAGAGCTGTCCAAAAATTACGGTGTAATATTGATCCCCGAAGGATTACTTGAATTTATTCCAGAATGCCTAGTTATGATCAAAGAAATTAATAAATTGCTTAGCTCCGGTCAAAAAGATATTGAGCAATTAAAAGGCGAACTGGGGGCTGAATCGGCACATTGTTACAATAGTTTACCGCTTGATATACAACGGCAATTGTTACTTGATCGTGATCCACATGGCAACATTCAAGTATCTAAAATTGAAACTGAGCGGTTACTAGTGGATTTAGTAACTAGTGAATTGGAGCGGCGCAGCAAAAAAGGGGCGTATTGTGGTCAATTTAATGCCCAAACTTATTTCTGCGGTTACGAAGGTCGGGCAGCATTGCCTAGTAATTTTGATTGTAATTATTGCACAACATTAGGATATATTGCGGCTTTACTGATTAGAGATAAGGCAAATGGTTATATGTGTAGTATAAAAAATTTAAAACAGGATGTTGAGCAGTGGCAACTCTTGGGTATTCCTTTAACTAGCTTATTTCATGTTGAGATGCGCAATAATAAAACTAAAGCAGTCATTTCCAAAGCTTTGGTAGACTTGCGTGGCCCTTTGTTTAAACATTTTACATTGCAGAGCAAGAGATGGAAATTAGAGGATAGTTATTGCTATCCGGGGCCGATGCAATTTGCTGGTCCACAAGAGCTTGTCGATCAGCCGCCACTATCACTTTTATATATTTAATAATTTAAAAATCTTTTGTTTAAGAATTATTTTTTTTGTAAAACTCAGGTTTATAATCAACTTGGCATGCCAGAAATAAAATTCTGCATAGCATGAGTATTTAAGTGGAGGTGCACAATGAAAATCAGTTTAGCTATATGTTGTTTTGCTATATGTTGTACGAACTACTGTTTTAGTGCGATGGTTGGGGGAGGAGGTGGCTCTGGTTCATCTATGGGTGGTGGTTCTATGAACAGTACATCAACAGCACCATTACAGCGCACAATACCAGGTAAAACAACTCCTACTAAAGAATCATTGCCACCAATACTGGCGCCACCGCCACTATCTGCTGTGCAAGCTACATATTTTCATCCCGGCGTTCTTGTTATGCGCAATGGAGGCTGGCAAGGTAGTGATCATTTATTCAATCTGAGTAAAAATATTGGCATTAGTGTATCGATCTTGCAATCAGCCTCTCTTAGCTTAGCTATAAATGAGGCAGATGTTAAAAAGGTAATCGAAAATGTTTTCAGAAATAATGGTATTAATCCACAAACCATGGTAGCTAGCGGAGCGCCTTCTTTGCCATCTTTTAATTTGGAGATTCTAATTTATGGCTTAGGCGATAAAGGTTATGCTGCTTCCTGCGAAGGAAGGTTGTTTGAATCGGTAAAGCTTGATCGCATTCAATTTGAGGAAGGTATGTTTTTTCAAGCGATAACTTGGGAGAAACATACTTTAATTATTGGACCTAATGCAGACTTTAAAGAACGGCTGCTAAACGGCATAAAAGAAATTGCCGAGACTTTTGCGCAGAGATTTGTGGTTTATCAAAGACAAACCTAAAATTTAGGGCCCAGGTAAACATCCCTGATTGGGCGCAATCAGGGATAAAATTTATCTATCTTGTCGTTTGTGGTTAATAACTCACCTTTATGCGTAAGGTGAGTTATTAACCGTTAACCCTTTGACAAGCGCAAACTGTTTAAAATGACAATGACAGTGACACCGACGTCGGCAAAAATAGCTAAGGCTAGATTACTCATTCCAAACAAGGCCAGGCTGATAAAGATAAATTTAATCAATATTGCTAAAGTAATGTTAAAACGAATTGTTTGTAGTGTTTTTCTCCCTAATTTAATTAATTGGGGTAATTTTATAAGATAATCGCTCATGATCACAATATCAGCGGCTTCAATGGCAGTATCATTACCAAATTCACTCATGGTTATTCCAGCTGTTGCCAAAGCCAGCGCCGGAGCATCATTAATACCATCTCCTACCATGGCGACGCTATGATATTGATTTAAAAGTTCTTTAATGGCCATAGCTTTGTCTTCAGGTAACAAATTGGCTCTTACATCATCAATACCAACTACATTAGCAATGGCGGCAGCTGATGTAGCATTATCACCAGTAAGCATAACGGGCATAATGCCCAGATTCTTAATATCAGTAACGGCTTGCCTGCTTTCAGGGCGGACCTCATCTAAAAGTCCTAATAATCCTTCGACCTCTTTGTGGGTACACACCACAATAACTGTCTTACCTTCTTTTTGCAGTGTTTCTATTTTATCGATTACATCTTGTGGAACGGTGTGCTCTTCTAAGATAAAAGCTAATTTCCCTATGCAATGATGTTGATCTTCGCATACCAGACAATCGGCTTGCGCACCTTTGCCAATTTTAATTTGGAAATTTTTTATCAAGTGTGGTGTATATTTTTCTTCTTTAGCTGCTTGCACAATACTTTTTGCCAAAGGATGTTCGGAATGCAATTCAATACCGGCCGCGCAGCTAAGTAAATGTTCTTTGGTGTTGATTCCAAAAGCAATCACATTAGTAACAACTGGATTGCCAAAGGTCAATGTTCTAGTTTTATCAAGAGCAATTGCTTTAATTTTTCCAATTGCTTCCAAACAACGACTAACTTTAATCCAAATCCCTTTATTTGCAGCCTGTCCTAAAGCTGAATAAATTGAAACAGGGGTTGATATTACTAAAGCACATGGACACGCAATCACTAATAGAGTTAGGGCATTGGCAAAACTTTGATCAAAAGGGGACGAAAAAAAGTATATGGGCAAAATCATTGCCAAAAAAGCACTCAAAACAACTGCGGGTGTATAGTATGAAGAAAAAGTCTCAATAAAAGTGTGGATGAGTGCTTTTTCTTCAAAAGCACGCATAGTGATTTCTTGAATTTTAGCCAACGTACTGGCATTGGCCAGCTTGGTAGCTTTTACTTCAATATAACCTTGCTTGTTTAGAGTACCTGCAAAGACATTATTGCCCACCATTTTATCTTTAGCAATGGGCTCACCGCTGATCGAAGACTCATCAACAGCTGTAAATCCAAAAATCACTTCTCCATCAATTGGAATAATTTCGCCAGGTTTAATAACCAAAACATCATTGATTTGCACCTGTTCAATAGGGATAGGGGTATCGCGCCCTTTAATAAAAGCATTTTTTGGTATTTTTTCAACTAAACTATTTAACGAAGCCTTACTTTTTTGAATACCAAAATCTTCTAGTTTTTCAGCCAAGTTATACAACACTATTACCACGGCTGCTTCTTCATACTTTTCTAAATAAAAAGCTCCCATGACAGCAATAGTCATCAGAAAATTAATACTTTTAAAATTCAGCTCAAAGAGAGCTTGAAATCCTTCGCGCAAAGTTTGATGACCAATTAAAACGACTATGCTCAAAAATAGTGGGATAGCTATTATGGGCGGCAATTGCCAACCAGATAATGATAAAATCTCAAAAATCGCTACTAAGATAAGCGAAAGTAAGAGCCATTGAAATTTTCTATCGTGTGACATAGTGCTAACTCAAATTTCTATATTAGACTTCTTATATACTCTCACCTTATGCATAATTTGAATAGCGTTTATTCAAATTATGCATAAGTCTATTGTTTATGCATAGGCCCCATAATATATTAACCTGAATTCATTTTTATTATGAAAAAAGAAGATTCTGTCAAAATTTTAGAGAATCCATGCCAGCCACGAGAATTTAGTAGGTTGGGTGTGTATGGCGCTGTTATGCAAGATGAAAAAATTTTGTTAATTACACAAGAAAATGGTCCCTATAAAGGCAAATTCGATTTCCCTGGTGGTGGAATAGAGTTTGGGGAGACAGCGGAAGGTGCGTTGCGTCGTGAATTTATCGAAGAAGTAGCCATGCAATTTGAATCTCTGCAATTAATCACAAATTTAACGGCTTTAGTCAAAGTACCTGATGAGGGGATGAATAAAGGTTATACGTTTTATCAAATTGGTATGATCTACAAAGTAGATGGCCTGAGCTTAGATGATAAGGAAAAGCCAACATTAATAGAAACTTGGATCGATCCAAAAACTTTGCGGAAAGAAAATTGTTCAGCCTTATTGTGGCAGTTTATAATTAATTATTATCATGACGTTAACCTTGTGAAAGTCAATGATTGTAATCTTGCACATTTATTTGAGCGATATATGCTATTAGATCTCACCCATACTTTGCATGAAGGCATTCCTTCCTGGAGTGGCAGTTGCGGATTTCGTCACGAAATAAAATTAGATTATGCTGATTATGCCGCTGATGTAAAATTTAGAGTGCAACAAATTAAAATGGGAGCGGGGATGGGGACACACATTGATGCCCCTGCTCACTGCATCCAAGATGGCATTACTATTGATCAATTGCAATTACATGATTTAATAGCACCTTGTGCTTTAATTGACGTCTCTGAGTTTGCAGATGAAGGTTACAGTGTTTCAGTAGTTGATATTGAAAATTATGAAAAAAAATATGGGCAAATCAAGGCAGGTCAATTTGTGATGATACGTACAGGTTGGGAGCGCTATTGGCACGATGCGGCTAAGTATCGCAATAATCATATTTTTCCTTCGGTATCGGCCTGTGCTGCCAAATTTCTTTTAGAGCGACACATTGTGGGACTGGGAATTGACACACTTTCGCCTGATCGTCCTACAGATGGTTTTTTTGTCCATGAAAGTTTGCTTGGGCAAGGTAAGTATATTGTCGAAAATGCGGCCAATTTAAAAACATTACCTGCTTATGGCAGCTATATTTTTATATTACCTATTAAAACGGCTGCTGGCACAGAAGCACCTGCTCGCATAATAGCTTTAGTGCCTAAGGATTTAAGTGAAAAATAAAAAACCGGAGATTGTCTCTAAGCATCACCATCATCCTTAAGGCTGCTACATTCCTGTCCTGACCTGGTTCAGACTGTGTGATTCTAAGAGGTCCCCGGTTAAAATTTGATTGTATCTTTTTTGTTCTATTTTTGCTACAAATAAATAGAGCTCTTTTTGGAACTTTATTTGGGGGACTTTATTCGCTAGTTAAAATGATTATTTGACGTTTTTTTTGTTTCCAAAGATAGCTGATTAAATTTTGCCTTTACACACCGGGAGATCTTTGTGAGTTCGCAATTTATCCAATTATCTTTTGATAAGATAATGCAAACGCGCGCCTATACTGTAGTAATATTAATGGCGCAAGAAAAACGCTTTGCTATTTACACTGATCCGCGTATTGGAAAAGTTCTACAGGCCTGCCTCACCAAGACCCCCGGTGTGCGCCCTAATACGCATGAGTTGATGTATAGAATTTTTGATAGTATAGAGATGCGCATTATTCAGGTTGTGATCAACGATGTGCAGGATACTATTTATTATGCCCGTATGTTTCTTGAACATCAAATGAATGGTTTGCGACACATTATTGAAATTGATGCACGACCTAGTGACTGTTTAATTTTGGCTCTTACTAATAATCAAGTGCCACTTTTCTGTACACAAGCTGTATTGGATAAAGTGATTTTAGTTGAAGAGTGAAAATTTTTTAATAGACTTCTTTACGACAAAAGTCTAATCTTTTTTATTTTAAACACACCAACTAATTTCGTTAAATTAAAATTCAGGTTACTTAATTGGAGAGCCACATGATTGTTCGTGCAGAGGTGCCTATTGAAAATCGCTGGGACGTGGAAAATTTTTATCAATCTTTAAACGATTGGGAAAACGATTTTAAAGGTCTATTAGAAAGTACTCAACAGGGTAAGTACTGGCCAAGCCTAGCTTCGAGCGTACATGACTTGAGCAAACCTGAAAATGTAAAAAAAGCATTGGATCTCTTACTAAACATCGAACGAAAACTTGTTAAAGCGTATACCTACGCACACTTACGTCATGATGAAAACATTGTCGATACAAAATTTAAAAATGCACATGAAAGAATCCTTTCCTATTTGCACGCTTTCGCACAAGAATCAGCTTGGTTTCAACCAGCGTTGCTAGCTCTGCCAACAAGTTCCTTAGATGAATTATTACAGGCACCTATTCTAAAAGATTACCATTTTTATATTGAAAAAATAATTCGTTTAAAAGCTCATACATTACCACCAGAACAAGAAAAATTATTAGCACTAGCAGCACAATCTTTGCAAACTGCCCATAAAGCTTTTAGCTCTATTAATGATGCTGATTTTAAATTTGAATCTGTAGTGGACAGTAAAGATTTGTCTCACGACCTAACACATGGCAAGTTTGGTATGTATATACGCGATCAAGATCGTACATTGCGTAAAGATAGTTTTATCAAATATCATCGTAAATTTGCAGAATATGAAAATACTTTATGCGAGCTATTGAACGGGCAGGTACAAGCACATTTATTTAATGCACGAGCGCGTCAATTTAATTCCTGTTTAGATGCCGCCTTGTATCCCAATAGTATTAATACAGCGGTTTATCATGCCTTAATTGAAGCCGTACATGATGGATTACCTGTTTTGCATCGCTATATGTCATTACGTCAACGCATTTTAAAACTAGATGAACAACATCTCTATGATATTTATGTGCCATTAACGGCTGCTGTCGATATTCGCATGCCATATCAAGAGGCCGAAGCTCTTGTGATAGAATCTGTAGCACCGCTTGGAGCAGAGTATCAACAATTATTGGCCAAAGGTCTGCAAGAACAACGTTGGGTAGATCGTTATGAAAATCAAAATAAACGCTCGGGGGCTTACTCAAGTGGTTGCTATGATAGCTTTCCGTACATTTTGATGAACTATAAAAATATTTTACGCGATGTATTCACCCTAGCACATGAAGCTGGACATAGTATGCATAGCTTATATAGTAGAGAACATCAACCGTACCATTATAGTGATTACCCGATATTTTTAGCTGAAGTAGCTTCGACTTTTAATGAAGATTTATTAATGCGTTTGATGTTGGAGCGTTGCACAGATCCTCATGAAAAATTCTTCCTTATTAATCAAAAAATTGAAGATATTAGGGCCACTTTATTTCGTCAAACAATGTTTGCTGAATTTGAACTATTCATTCATCAACAGGCTGAGCAGTCTATCCCCATTACTCCAATACTTTTAAAAGAAAAGTATCGTAAATTGAATCAACTTTATTTTGGTCCAAACACAATTATCGACGATGAAATTGATGTAGAATGGGCTCGTATTCCTCATTTTTATTATGATTATTATGTTTTCCAATATGCTACTGGCATTAGCGCTGCATTAGCGCTTTCCGAAAAAGTAGTGCATGGCGACATAAATGATCAAACAGCATATTTAAACTTTTTAAAAAAAGGGTCTAGTCAATATCCAATCGAATCGCTCAAAGAAGCGGGAGTGGATATGACTACGTCGGCGCCAGTTAAGTCTGCCATTACAATTTTTGAAAGACTACTTGATGAATTGGAAAATATATTAGAGGAGATTGAACGGCAATAGACTTCTTTTCAAAACGTAGAAGATAGCTTGTTAGCAATGAGTGCTAGTTAGTGCTAATTATGATTGCTAAAAAAAAGCTCTTGAGGTACAGTTTCAGCTTTCAAGCTCTTAAACCAAGCCTATAATTTCAATTAAACGAAAGATGATTAAAAAGGAGATATTTATGGCACAAGCACAAAACAGCAAAATTTCTACTAAATTCAAACCTCTTGGCGATCGTGTGCTAGTACGTCGCTTAGCTGCTGAAGAAAAATTAAAAGGTGGAATCATTCTGCCTGATACTGCTAAGAAAAAACAAGAACAAGCTGAAGTGGTGGCAATTGGAGCCGGAAAAAAAGATAAGGATGCTGCATTAATTCCTATGCCTGTGCGCGAAGGTGATATCATTTTAATGGAAAAATATTCAGGTCAAGAAGTACTGCTTGATGACGAAGAATTTGTTGTATTGCGCGCCGGTGATATTATTGCCATTGTCCAACCGTAAAAGAAGATAAAATAATTCAGTAGGAGATTTTAAGTGGCTGCAAAAACAATTAAATTTAGAGAAGAAGCCCGTCAAAAGATTCTGAAGGGCGTGCGTACATTAACTGATGCAGTTAAGGTGACTTTGGGTCCAAAAGGGCGCAACGTGTTAATCGATAAATCTTTCGGATCACCACACATCACTAAAGATGGTGTCACGGTAGCTAAAGAGATTGATCTTGAAGATAAATTTGAAAACATTGGCGCTCAAATGGTAAAAGAAGTGGCCAGCAAAACTGCTGATAAAGCCGGTGATGGCACCACTACCGCAACAGTTTTAGCTGAAGCAATATATGCAGAAGGTCTGCGTAATGTGGCGGCGGGAGCCAATCCTCTGATGCTAAAACGAGGCATGGTAAAAGCTCTAAAAGTGATTATTGAGGAGTTAGAGAAAAGAAGTAAAAAAATTGTCGATCGTCAAGAAATTGCGCAAGTAGCTACTATTTCTGCTAATAACGATAAAGAGATTGGTGAAATAATAGCCCAAGCGATGGAAAAAGTAGGACGTGATGGTACTATTACAGTAGAAGAGGGCAAAGGATTTGAAACAGAATTAAATGTGGTCAAAGGGATGAAATTTGATCGCGGTTATCTATCTTCTTATTTTATTACCGATGCCGAATCGCAAGAATGTATTCTCGAGGATACTTATATCTTAATTTATGAGAAAAAAATTAGTGCGATAAAGGAAATTTTGCCTATTTTGCAAGCAGTTGTAGAGACAAGCCGTCCACTTTTAATTATCGCCGAAGATGTTGATGGCGAAGCTTTAGCTACACTAGTAGTTAATCGTCTACGAGCAGGTTTAAGAGTAGCTGCCGTGAAAGCTCCCGGATTTGGCGATCGCCGAAAAGCGATGTTGCAAGATATTGCCATATTGACTGGTGGAGAGCTAATTAGTGAAGAGCTTGGTCATAAATTAGAAAATACTACCATTGAGCAACTTGGTCGGGTAAAAAAAGCGGTTCTTTCAAAAGAAGAGACTACTTTAGTTGAAGGCGCTGGAGCAAAAACAGCTCTTTCAGAACGTGCGGCGCAAATCAAACGGCAAATTGAAGAAAGCACTTCAGACTATGATAAAGAAAAATTACAAGAGCGTTTAGCAAAATTAGTAGGTGGAGTCGCTGTCATCAATGTGGGTGCAGCTACTGAGCTTGAAATGAAAGAGAAAAAAGATCGCGTGGATGATGCGCAAAGAGCCACAGCAGCTGCTGTAGAAGAAGGTATATTACCTGGCGGCGGTACAGCATTAGTGCGTTGTATTCCAATAGTTAATAAACTTGTGCAAACTTTGGAAGGTGATGAAAAAACAGGCGCACGTATTTTAGCACGTGTCCTCAGCGCACCCTTGCGTCAAATTGTTGAAAATGCAGGTCTTGAAGGGGCTATCATTTTACAACAAGTCGAGCAAATGGAAAGTAAGCATGGTTATAGTTATGGTTACAATGCTCTGACAGAAGTTTTCGAAGACATGATTGCTGCCGGTATTTTAGATCCAACTAAAGTAGTGCGCTGCGCCTTAGAAAACGCAGTATCAGTAGCTTCAATGCTATTAACTACAGAAGCGACTGTGGTAGAAATTCCAGAAGAAAAATCAGCCCCTGCAATGCCACAAGGTGGTATGGATTATTAACATAATCTGTTGTTTTAACCCTCATTGCATTGCTTGCAATGAGGGTTTTTTCTTTTCTTTCATTAGACTTCTTTCGAAGTTTGCAGCTCTGTCTCTTCACCTAAGTCTATTGTCTGATAATGTTGTCCATCTTCAACCTCTTTTGTCGCAGAGTTGTCCGGTAACAATGTTTTGGTATTTTCTAGCATAAAAGCAGTAAATGGTATTTTTTGAATAATTTGCTCAAACTCTTCTGTCGATAACTTATCATATTGTTTGCGTAAATCTAATAGTGTTGTGTGCCATAATTGTGCATAGGCAGAACTTACGGTTAAATAATCATTAACTTGCGCGGAAAAAGCTTCAGTAAAATTATTTAATGGTGTTTCAACATCAAGTTGCATCAGTTCATTGAGTGTGGCTGCTAGAGGTTGCAAAGATTGCTTGCGCATCAGGACGATTTCATGCAACTTTAAATAAACAGGGTGTTGTTCAATAGCTGAAATCTGCGCAATATCACTTGTGTTGCTGTTATCATTTGGTGTTAAATTATTAGTCTGCACAATGCTAGAGGAAGGCTTAGCATCATTAGTTATAGCAAAATTTTCTTGATGCGTGTGTGTGCCAGAAGAGTTGCCTTGTAGATCGCTTTCTTCGTCCTTAAGCAAAAAGGCACGCTCAATTTCACCTGCTGGCGTTAATGAAATGCAGCCAAAAAGCATTTTATTATTTGGTAGCAAGGTACGGAAAATGTTTCTTAAGTTTTGTGCTTCTTCCTCTCCCTTATCGCAATATAAAACTAATTGATCATGGCGTGTAAAACACTCCAATTCCTCTATAGGGGCTACATATTCATCTGTAGCATGTAATGAAGTGTTATAATCTAATATTTTTTGAAAAACTGTTTGGCTAATGCGATGATAACGTGGTGCTGCGTAAATAAAATTGTCAGAGCCAGGGCGCATCCAAGCAATATTTTCTGGAGGAGCAAAATCTGTCAGACCCGAATCACGTGCAAGAGTAGATAGTGACATCACTTCGCCTTGCTTAATCGTTGCAGTAATTTCTTTGCCGTTAAAATTATCAAGAGGATCTGGATTCATTAATAAACGATTTAATGCACGTATGTCTTTTAAAATGCGCAATTCCATTAAATGCGAATCCACAGCTACAATGGATTTTGGTATTAACCAATTCAATAAGCTGGGAGCTGGTTGTGCAATAAGTAGAAAATGGGCTAAATCGCAACTAGTGTAAATGCGTAAACTATATGGACAGCAACTAAATTGGTTTTGCGCGTCAATGTGAAAAGCATGCGATTTATTGTCGTTTAAAATGGTTAGCAAATTCGTTTTTAAAAAATCGGTGTCTGACCAGTTTTGGTTTTCGGGGATAAGATTTGCCATCTGAGCATGCATGAGCGCCATGGCAATATCAGCCATGGCTTGTGCGATTTTTGTTTCCTGTGCCTCGGCTTTGTCACTCACGCTAAAGTAAATAATAGTGCCAGAAGCAGCGGAAATGGTCAGTAGCGAAAAAATAAACACCAAAATCCATTTCCAAGCTTGATAGAGATGACTCCGATCTGTGGCATTGCTATAAACACTTTCATTATTTTGATTATCATCTTCAAGGTAGCGTAAATAGTCATCTTTTAAGCTAACAGTATGCTTACGCTCTATAGTTGTATCATTTTGTCCGGTATCGTTTGTGACAATATCATTTAAGGCAGCTATGTTTTGCGAATTTTCAGAATTTGTTGACAGGGAAGAAGAAGTGCTATTAGCATTAGGGTTTGGTGGAATTTGAGCGTAATTATCTAGGCAAACAGTTTGCCATTCGTTGCTTTCTAAAGGATTTACCTCTCCTTCAAAAGAAAGCATAAAGGGATTAAGAGTGATTTGCTCTTCAGGGGGGCTAGTATTTGTTGAAAATAAATTTTTAATCTCTTTTAGAGCATGATTATGGCCAATTGCTGATGAGGGCAATAACTCAAATAAAATAGTATTTTGTTCAATATTGATTAAATCGCCAGACTGCAAGTGACTTTTGCCAAATGGTTGATCATTAACAGTAGCAAAGGGATCATTGGCTTCGTTAATCAAAACCAAAGATTTGTCTTGGTTGATTATTTTAAGATGGATTGGCTTTATAGTAGGACCAGAAAGGGTCAGATCAGCATTGGCAGCTGTGCTTCCAATAACAATAATTGGTTTGTTGAATAAGTGTATCTCTGATCCTGAGGAAACTTTTAATGTCAGCCTCACCATGGCAAAATTGCTGTCGTTCATTCTATCATTGCTCGGTGGAAAGGCCTCTATTTTTTTATTAATGAATCCGCGTGCCCATGCATCTTAAAGCTTTGTATTTTTTTAATCAAACTATACTAAAAATAGATTCAAAAATAGCTAATTTTTTTTAGCTTAAAAAAGGAAGGGCTATTTTTTTGGAGTTTTTGACTATGTATTGCAAGTTTTGCGGTTGCGATTTAAAGTAAAATAGTCTAAACTGTTAGTCATAGATACGTTAGTTTGTCATTAACTTGGATATAACATGTTTTAGGGATTTAAGGAGAAATGTGAGCACACTATTTGGATTCATGCAACCAGCGCCTTATATTCCAGAAATAAAAAACAAAGAAAAAGCACGTCAAGAATATAAATATTGGCGTATCCGCATTCTCTATTCGATGTTCATCGGTTACGCTTTTTATTATTTCACGCGTAAAAGCTTTACTTTTGCAATGCCTGGCTTGATCCAGGACTTAGGTTTTGATAAAGGGCAATTAGGTATACTCGGTACCATATTATCAATTACTTACGGTATGAGTAAATTTGCCAGCGGCGTAATTGCGGATCGCACTAATCCTCGTTATTTAATGGCTCTTGGTTTGATATTCACAGGTATATGTAATATCGGTTTTGGCTTATCTTCATCTATTATCTTCTTTTCCATATTTTGGGGTTTAAATGGTTGGTTTCAAGGATTTGGCTGGCCTGCTTCTGCCCGCTTGTTAACGCAGTGGTACTCACACTCTGAAAGAGGTTCCTGGTGGTCGACTTGGAGCGTGTCGCACAATGTTGGCGGATTTCTCATTCCTTGGGTAGCGGGCGTGGCATTGGAATATTTTGGTTGGCGTTATGCTATGTATGTTCCTGGTGTTTTGTGTATTTTGGTGGGCCTCTTTTTAATTAATCGTTTGCGCGATACGCCGCAGTCGCTAGGATTGCCACCTATTGAAAAATTCCGCAATGATCACATGGATAAGATAGAGGCGGAAGGTGACAGCAATCTCACTACACGCCAATTGTTAACACTGTATGTTTTTCAAAACCCCTATATGTGGCTATTAGCAGCCGCCTATTTTTTTGTTTATGCTGTGCGTACTGGTGTAAATGATTGGACAGCCTTATTTTTAGTAGAGTCAAAAGGATATAGTAGCATTGGGGCAAATGGGTGTGTTTCTTTATTTGAAGTTGGCGGATTCTTTGGCATTTTAGTAGCAGGGTGGTCTTCAGACCATTTATTTAATGCTAAAAGAGGTCCTATTAATGTGATTTTTGCAATTGGGATGCTCCTTTCGATTGCTTTATTTTGGTATATTCCAGCAGGCTATGTGTTGCTAGATTCGATTTTTATGTTTTTAATCGGTTTTTCTATTTTTGGTCCGCAAATGATGATTGGCTTGGCGGCGGCTGAATTATCACATAAACGAGCGGTAGCAACTTCGACAGGTTTTGTGGGCTTTTTTGCTTACGTAGGGGCCGCTTGTGCTGGTTATCCATTGGGAGCAATTACCCAAACGCTTGGATGGGATGGTTTTTATTGGACAATGCTGTCGTGTTGTGTTATCTCAACTATAGCACTTTTACCACTATGGTCAATTACAGCTGCAGACGTGCGTGCTAGGCAAAATCCTCAGGCACAGCATCATGTCTTAAATTCATCAAAAACTGTCGCTAGAACATAATCTAATTTTCCCAATCTGTTGTATATTAACTTACAAGCAATGTTACTAAAAACGCAGGTATTATGGCGCAATTTGTCCATTTGCGCGTACATTCACAATATTCAATTCTCGATGCTTCTGCCTCACTAGAGGTATTGGTACAAAAAGCTGTCGCCGAAAATATGCCTGCCTTGGCATTAACTGATCACGGTAATCTGTTTGGTGCAGTAGATTTTTATAAAGCTTGCAACGCTGCTAAAATTAAGTCAATTTTAGGCTGTGAAATATATGTAGCGCGTACTTCACGTTTTGAAAAGAGTAGAATTTTTGGTGTTAGTCATGCGCATAGAATAACGTTATTAGCTTACAATCAAGATGGTTATCGAGCGTTATGTAAACTATCATCTGCGGCCTATTTAGAAGGATTCTATGAATATCCCCGTATTGATGATGAATTGCTTGAGAAATATAAAGATGGCTTGATTTGTTTAGATGGCAGTATTGGCACGCGACTTGGCCATGAGATAATTCACGGTACTGAAGAGAGTGCCACGCAACGTTGTTTATTTTATCAGCAATTATTTGGGGAAAATTACTACCTAGATTTACAGCGCCATGCTATGACACCTGAGGCAATCCAAGCCGATGGATTGCATCAAGAAGCTTGGTTGCTGCAACAACATGAAGAGTATGTAAAAAAACAGCAAAAAATCAATGAAAGATTAATCTTATTGAGTCAAAAGCACGGTATACCATTGGTAGCGACCAATGATATACATTATCTTAAACGAGATGATTGGCATGCTCATGAAATTTTAATAAATATTCAAACAGGTCAGCCTTGTGAAATTTTAGAAAAAGATTCCTACGGTAATGCTAAAGGGCGCATAGCTAATCCTAAACGTCACACCTATCCAACACACGAGTACTACTTTAAAACTGCTGATCAAATGGAACAGCTTTTTGCTGATCAACCACAGGCCCTAGAAAATACTTTGCTGATTGCACAGAAATGTCAGGTGTTCATTGATTTAAAAAATAAATATTATCCAGCTTTTTCACCCCCAAATCTAGAGCAGGGCGTTGTCGATAAAGTTGCACATGCCCAAGCAATAGAAGAATTCTTGTGGAAACTTTGTCAAGAAGGGATATCTAAGCGCTATACAGATGACAAACTAGCCAAAATCAAAAAAGTTTTTCCCAATGAAGATCCGCTCAAGATGGTCAATGAGCGCTTGCATTACGAAATGAGTATAATCATTCCAAAAGGTATGGGTGATTATTTGTTAATTGTTTGGGATTTTATTAGCTGGGCTAAACGGCAGGGTATTGCCATGGGTCCAGGGCGAGGTTCTGGGGTAGGATCGATAGTACTGTATTTGATTGGCGTGACTGATATTGAACCACTACACTTGCACTTGTTCTTTGAGCGCTTTATTAATCCTGAGCGCATTTCTTATCCTGATATTGATGTGGATATCTGTATGCACCGACGCGAAGAGGTCATTGCATATACGCTTCAAAAGTATGGACGTGACAATGTCGCACAGATTATTACTTTTGGTACCATGAAAGCCAAAATGGCCATCAAAGATGTGGGGCGAATTTTAAGTGTCCCCCTAGCTAAGGTTAATACTATCACTAAGCTTGTGCCCGACGACCTGAATATTACTATCGATCAAGCTTTAGAGAAAGATCGCGATTTACAAGCCCTTTACCAAGAAGATGCCGAGGTAACTCGCCTGCTTGATTTGGCCCGTACGCTAGAGGGCTCTATTCGCAATACAGGCATTCATGCAGCGGGCATTATTATCAGTGCTTTGCCTTTAACAGAACTGATTCCCATTTGTAGTGCCAAAGATTCTGACATGCCGGTAACACAATTCTCAATGAAACCTGTAGAAGCTGTGGGTATGCTTAAAGTGGACTTTTTGGGTTTAAAGACCTTAACAGCTATTCAAATGTGTGTAAATGCCATAGAGGTTAATCACCAAAAAAGTATTGATTGGGTAGATTTGCCTTTGGATGATCAAGCTACTTTTGATTTACTTAATCAGGGAAAAACTTTAGGTATTTTTCAGCTTGAATCAGGAGGAATGCAGGACTTGGCACGTCAACTACATTTAGATTGTTTTGAGGAATTGATTGCTGTTGGTGCATTGTACAGACCAGGCCCCATGGATATGATTCCCTCATTCATTAATCGAAAACATGGTGTTGAGCCGATTGAATATGACCACCCAGAGATGCAAGATATCTTAGCTGAAACTTATGGTATTATGATTTATCAAGAACAGGTGATGCAAATTGCAAGCACTTTGGCTAATTTTTCTTTAGGTGAGGGTGATGTATTGCGTCGCGCTATGGGAAAAAAAGATCTAGAACAAATGGCTCAGCAGCGGGCTAAATTTCGTGAAGGTGCTTTACTAAATAAAATTGATGAAGAGACTTCGATGGCCATTTTTGATAAAATGGAGAAATTTGCTTCGTACGGCTTTAATAAATCACATGCAGCAGCCTATGGTTATTTATCCTATGTGACTGCCTATTTAAAAGCTAATTTCCCTGGTGAATGGATGGCAGCATTGATGACTTGTGATCGCGATGATTTAAGCAAAATAGCTAAGTTTATTGGCCCTTGTCAAAGTATGAACATCTCTATGTTACCCCCTGATGTAAATGAAGCTGGTGAAGTTTTCCAAGCCACGCCGCAAGGAATTCGTTTTGCAATGACTGGTATTAAGGGGGTAGGCAGTGGGGCTGTACAGGCGATCATTTCAGAGCGGCAAAAAAATGGTTTATTTAAAACTTTTTATGATTTTTACAAACGAATCGATAGTAAAAAAGTAGGCAAAAAAGTCATCGAAAATTTAGCTTGGGCAGGTTGTTTTGATTTCACAGGTTGGTCGCGCGATGCCTTAGTTTTAGCAATAGAACCATTGCATAAAGCGGTCGCACAACAGCAAAAAGATGATTCATACGGCTTTTTATCATTATTTGCAGCATTAGGCGATGATGAAAATAAAAGATTTAGCGAGCCACCTGTAGTGCCACAAAAAAGTTCTCGGCAAGAGCTGTTATTGCGTGAAAAAGAACTGTTAGGCTTTTTTCTGACTGGTCATCCCATGGATCAATATCAGGCTATTCTGCAACGTTTGTCGTGTGTGCCATTTAATCAAATTGACCAGATGAATCAAGATACGGTTTTTCGTACGGCTTTTATTGTCGAAGCAGTAGAAATTAAAGTGGCTAGCAAATCACAGCGCAAATTTGCTGTTTTAATCATTAGTGATGGTATAGATCGGCGTGAGTTGCCGATTTGGTTTGATTTATATGAGCAAAAAAGTCATTTATTGCATGAAAATCAATTATTATATGCAGTCTTGGAGATTGAAAAAAAAGAAAATGATCTACAATTGCATTGTCGCTGGTTAGATGATTTGACTAAAGCTAATGAAGAGATGGTAGCCGCCTGTGATCAAGCTTATGATAAAGCCAAGCAACACTCAAAACGACCCTCCTATCCTAAAGCTCAAGTTAAAGTCAATCAAATTGAACCTAAAGAGGTGAAAATCATGAAATCAATCACCGTAAAATTAGATGCAAATCAAACTCGATTTAGTCATATTTTACAGTTAAAAAAACTGTTTTTACAACATGCAGGTAGTCATCCTATTCAGATTCAATTTTGTAATGGCCCTAAATTACTAGCCTCTTTAGATATTGATAGTCGCTGGGGAGTGACTTTTGATGCACAATTTAGTCAAAAATTACAAAACATTTCAGTAGTATTAGGTATAGAATAAAATTTGCTTTCAAGTGAGGAGAATATGAGCAAAATAGGTTTGTTAGGCTGCCTAATGTGTTTTAGTTCTCTATGTGCTGTGCCCAGTGTTGCTCCTGATCCCATTAAGTGCATAAAAGATTTAGAATTAAATTTTTTTGATCCATATATTGTGAATAGTGCTCTTAGTATGTATGACATTAGAGAAGAGTTATGGCCTTTGATTAATGAAATGTTGAAGCGTAAGAGTTTTTCAGTATTGGATAGAATGAAGCGTAAAACAGCTTACATGGTCCCTAATCCCATAGAATATCCACTACAACCAGAAGCGGCTGCTAAAGTTTTGCTTGATGTACTAAGAGAAGTTTTTTTAGAAACATTAAACTTTTACTATATTGATCGTCAGCCCAGAGCTGATTTTATATTCAACTACATTGCTTTACAGCAACAACCTAAAATTAGTGCTTGCTTTGGCCAAGCTGCAATTCCAAAGCAAAGCCCTCTTTTTGAAAATAATAATAGTCTAATGTAATTTTTTTATTTATTTTGCACCTTATTCAATCCTTGGGCTTTTTTTGCTGCTAGTGCAGCTGCAAAATCAGCTCCACGATCTTGGCGTAATGGCTGTGCAGAAAAATTTGTTGTAATAGATAGCGGCATGTTAAATGTTAGCGGTGGTGCATCTGGAGGAGGGGGTGTTGAAGATTCTCCTGAATCGTTGCCATTGAACCACTCAAAAAATTTGGCCACAATGCTATTTATTAGTTTGGCACACTGAGCTAATATAATAGTTAAAAAAGATGCCTCTTTATCAGGATCAGGTTGACTGATTTGTGGTGCCATTGTTTCTTTTTTATAATCGCTGTCCTTATCTTTTTTTGTCTTTTCGCTGCTAGTGTCTTTCGTTTTAGAGGGGGTGGCAGGTTTTGGCGCTCCTGCTGGACCAGCATTACCCCATAAATCTTTTAATTTTGTTCGCATTTCTGTGGGAGTTAAAGCTGGTGCGTTTTCTTCATTAGATGCATTTTGACTGGTAGGCGATGCTTTTGGAGTCGAAATATTCGATGGCATTGCTGCTTGTGGCATTGGATTGACTTGCCAGCGATATTGCCTTGATTCGCGCATTGGCGGTTTGTCCTCTGTTTTTTGTGCTAATCTTTCAAAAATTTTTTTACGATTTGTGGGGGAAAGTAATTCGGGGTCAGGTTGACTACTATTTTCTATTTTAATTGGAGTAATCGTGTTTTGTAGTTTCGAGATATTGGCCCCATCAGCAGCTCTTTGAGTAAGAAATTGGGCTAATTGCTGATTTAAATTTTCCTGTCCTTGATTTAGAGGTGATCTTAAATTAGCACCTGTCATACTAGTGCTTCTTTCTACTTGCATGTCTTACCTTTTTGAATTAAGAATTAATCTTGAATATTAGACTTCTTTTGAAACTACATTTATTTGTTAAAATTGCTTTTTTTGAAAGAAGTCTATTTAATCGTCCCAACCATCATCATCTTTGCCGTCACTTTCTAATACTTTTACGGCTTCTATTTTTTCTTTAACAATTTGTCTAAAATGTGCTAAAGGATCATCTTTATTATTTTCAACAGGTACCCTTACAGGTTTTGCTCTGTTTATGTTTTTTTGAAGGTTGCCATTAAGTTGTTGAATTTGTTCTGAAAGTGTTAGACCTTGCGTATTTTTAGTTTGCAGAGCATTTCTTTTGGGATTTTGCGGTAATGTCAGTAATGAGGTTAGTGGGGGAGCTAATGGCGGATCTAAAGGAGAAGGAGCCGGTGAGATAGTTGTCAAGGGAAATGCTTGTGGAGGAGATGGATTGAGTCTCTTCATAAAACCATCTATAAGCGTTTGTCTATTTTTTTCTTCTTTAATAGCCTCTTTTGATGGTAATTTTTCCAAAATAACTTTTGTTTTGCCAATGTCTGTGCTAAAGCGCAACATTTTAATCTTGATCAAATTATGTAGTGTCTTAATAGCTTTTTGAGCAGCTTGTATTTGCATTAATTTATGCATTTGTGGATCGGTAATTTCTGGAGCAGGTCTAAAATAGGCCAATTTGGTCCACCCTTCTAATCGATCGATATGGTCGATTTGCTCTTTTAAAGCCTGTTCAATATCGATTTGCAATTTATCAAGCAGCTCAATTATATCAACAAACAAATGAATCCCCACCATTGGAAATTGCTCTAAATCTGCACTTTGTAAATCTCTGTGCATTATAGTGAACATTGCATCGTCAATCATTACGTTAGTATCGACTCCTTTGCTACCCAAAGTTGCTTTAATGGCATTTAATTGCTCTAATTCAACAGCATTAGGCTTTAAAAATTGTTCATTGATAGTCGCTAAATTTTTTCTATATTCAGTGCTTACTATTTGTGTTAAAGCTTGCAAGTATGTATCAAAAGCGTTGCTATTTAAAATTTCTAGAACTTGTATTAAGTGTCCACTAACTAATTTTTCTACTAATGGTGGGGTGGCACTAATAATTTGTTCTAAAGGGATGAGACATTGTGCGGCGATTTTATCTCGGAGAGCCTCTAAAATTACCTTGCATGTAAATAACAGTTGACCAGCTTGATCAGTCATTTTTTGTTTTTCAATATAATCTACATAGGTTGTTTCATTAATATCGATTGAGTTAAATTGAGGAATATAAATTGTTTGCATTGCAAAACGTTGCAACATAGTTTCTCTAACATGTGCCCAGCAGAGAGGTAGATCGGAGCTTAAAGCAAAAATGCTATTTCTATTTTCTTTTAGCAGTTGGCTATAAGCAATATAATTTCTCTGAGAAGCCCCTTCTACGATATCTTCCCAACTAGACCACGCTTTTGGTTTGAGCCAAATCTGCTGTAATTTGTTTGCTAAATCAGCCGCCTGATCAATTACAGGTACGCTTTGATTGAGAGGGTAGTGCTGAATAACTTTTGCGCGCAAGGCCATATCATTAAATAGCTGCTCGGCAATATGTGGATTGTTTCCAATAGTTTCAAAGATTAAATCAAGTCGTTTGCGATATAAAATTTTTTGATGCTCATCTAAATCGAGCCTATCTAGTTTATCTAAATTTTTATGCAATAATGTTTTAAAATTAACAATCTCATATTCTGTGTTTTGCGGTGTATATGTACCAGCCAAAATGGCATTGCAATTAAGCTTAAGCGCATCGTTTGTACACATTCCAAATAGTTGCATTAGAAATAATAAAATAGAGTTTGTGGGTAAAAGGACTAAGTTGCTACCCAACAGCCGTTGTTCAATAGTAGCATCCAACAAATTAACTTTGACAAACACGGCCTGAATTTGCGCCAATGTATAGGCTGCTTTCAATTCCTTATCCAGTTTGTCAAATTCGTATCTCAAATTTGTCCCAATTTTAAATTTGCGCAATATTTTATCAGTATATCTTTCATTTAAAGTGGCAAGTTTTGAGGCAGCTTCTGCATGTAAAGCTAAATCAGAGTTGCTCTCTTTTAATAATACATTAAATGTAGCTTGCTCTGGGTAATATGCGCTTAATTCTTTTTCAGCTTGCTCGACATTTTTGACATTAGCAAAATTGATGGCAAATCTTTGCAAAACTTTTAGTTGCTCTGATAATTTAGTAACAATAATAGGTAGAGCTTGTGTATCGATGCTATATTTATTCAATAATGCTTGGCAGGCATTTTCTGATTTCTGAATCCAGCCTTGTGCACTATCAGTATAAAGTTGATATTCTTGCTTTACAACCTTTCCTATTGTGGAACTGTTGGTTATTTTATTTATGCAAGTGGGATTGCAGGCAGCAACGTCGGGATGTACAATTTGGCCAATTTTTCTCCCAGTCAATTCCTTTTGGGGGAGTTGTTTCTCAAGCATTAGGACGATAGCTTTTATTTTGCTTTTTGGTTCTTCTACCGGCCCATCCCCATTATCAGATAAAGCCGTTATTCTATTGAGGGGATTGCCAAGGGGATCCATAACACCTCTTTATAACTGTAACAATTTAATATAATAGACGCTTTTCAAAACTTATTTTAAAATCTGTCTATTAAATATTATAGTATATACCATTTCTTTATCGTTATCAATAGCCTTCCTAGAATTTTTTTTTAAACGGTTAACAAGAAAATTAAAAAAATTATTATTAAGTTTGTTAGACTTCTTTGGAAACTACATTTATTTTTTAAAATCGTCTTTTTTACTATCTTTAATCCCAAAAAAAGCCAGTTTTCAAAGAAGTCTATTAAAAAATATTTGATCAGTAAATTAACTTTTACAAAGCAAAAAACCTTTCATCACATAATTGTGATGAAAGGTTTTTTAAGAATGAGTGGCAATTTAATTTATCACTCAGAGTTGCTATAGAGTGATATTAATTAATTATGCATCCCATTCTTCTTCTTCAACTGGAGTAGAATTATCTTCTACTTCTTTATTAGTTGCCTGTTTATTTTTTAAGGCCTCTAATCTATCTTTTATTTGTTCACCAAAAGCACTTTCAATGCCGCTTACACTACTAACGCCAGCAAAATTCGGTGGCTTTTTAGCAGTGCTTGCTGATCCTTCCTCAGAAGATTTATCCAAAAATTGACCGATCTCCGCTTGTTTTCTTTTAACTTTGGCATTAGCCTCTACACTACTAGGAGTAGGATTGACAACTTCATTATCAGATGGCTTGTCAAAACCAAACAACCTACAAGCAAACGCATAAATCGATTCCACTAGCCAGCTTATAGGGCCTGCAATGAAATGTTTAAAGTAACCATTTCCACCTATCTCACCGTATCGAGCGTTGGCATTCAACTTTTCAACATTTTCTTTCAAAGACTTGCCGCTTGCTAAAGCATCATCTTGATCCTCATCAGTAGATTCAGTTAAATCTTCTAATTCTGGGCTTTTAGATGTCTCTACTGGCACAATAGGAGTTGCTTTCTTCGGTAGCTCTACACCTTGTTTTGGTTTGTTATCCACTCTTTCTGGTATAAACATTGGAGTCCCAGAAACATCATAAAAGATTCTACTTTTTTTGGGTGTTTTTGGAGCTGTTGATTTTGGATCTTCATCTGGAGGCATGCCCGGTTGTTCTGTATCTGGCAGTACCACAGCCTCTGCTCCACCATCCAGGGCAGCCCTTACTGTTACTTTCTGCTTATCAGGAAGGCTATCGAATCTTACAATCAACTTGCGCTCTTTAATTGTTAATTGTGATGGTGTTGCACCTTCCAACACCTTTTTCTTTACCGCTATAATCGCATTAAGCTCTGTATCTGACACAACTGCCTCTGGAACCATTTTTTGTTTATCTATTCCTTTTTTAGTTGGCTGTTCTCTTTTTGGTTCCTCTATTGGTGCATCAGATGGGCCAACAGGGGGGGCATCCGGTGCTGCTGGTGCATCTGGCCCTACTTCTTCATTTAAGACAACTGGTTGCGCGACAGGGGCTAGAGAAGGGTTATCGGCAGCTTCTTTGTCTGCTTTTCGTTGAGCTATTTTTCTTTCTTGTTCTGCTAGTTTTTGTGCTTCCATGGCCTTTTTTTTAGCAGCACCGAATTCTGTATTAGCTTGTCTTTCCAATTGTATAAATTTAATATCAGACCCAAAATCTTTCTTGGCTTGAGCATACGACGGT
>JABDGQ010000009.1 GCA_013285965.1 Chlamydiota bacterium | reverse complement strand
TCAGGGGGTTTAGCTCAGTTGGTAGAGCATCTGATTTGCATTCAGAGGGTCAGGAGTTCGAATCTCCTAGCCTCCAAATTTGCATTTGCGGTTATAGCTCAGTTGGTTAGAGCGCGACACTGATAATGTCGAGGTCCCAAGTTCAAGTCTTGGTAACCGCATCTTCATTTTTCTCTCACTTATCTTAAATTCTGATAGTTATGACAAAGAATCGCTACTTCATTATTGTGTTGTGGCTCAATTTATGTTGTATGTATCATAATTTTCTATATTCAAAATCTCATCAGCACCATAAAATTATCAAAAAAGATACCTCAGGCCGCGAATTTTTAATATATACGCATAGTTCAGGTATGTTTGCGACTATGACCTCTATATTGGGTGCCTTAAATTATTATGAGCAGGGTAAATTTGCTGGTATAAAAGTAGACTTATTTGAAGGAGCTTACTGGGAACCAGCATTAGGAGCTAATTGGTGGAATTATTTCTTTGAGACAATCAATATTGGAAAAAATAATGAAGCAAATAAACGAATTTTTACTGTTCAAGAACATTGCTTATTTGTAGGCGATATTACCGCTAAATTATCTAAAGAACGCATCACTGAATTACTACACAAATATGTACACGTTAAACCTCATATATTAGAAAAAGTGAATAGTTTTTGTGCCAAAAATTTATGTGGTCATCACGTTGTGGGAATTCATTATAGAGGTACTGATAAAATCACTGAAGTTCCTCTTATTTCCTATGATAAAATACAGCAAGCCTTTACAAATGTTTATGATAACTTATCAACTGCTGAGCAGAAAAATATTATTGTGTATATTGCTACTGATGACAATTTATTTTTAAACTACATGTTGGAATCACTTTCTGTGCCCATAATTTATAATGATTTTGTCCGCTCTGATGACAACCATGCTGTTCACTGGGGGTGTGATGATAAATACAAAAGTATTTATCAGAAGGGAGAAGAAGCTTTATTAGATTGTCTTGTGTTATCAAAATGTGCGATATTAATAAGGACAAGCTCTTGTCTAAGTTTTATGGCTGAGTATTTTAATCTGGTAGACCATCTTAAGCAAAATGCACCTAAGATGATCATTGTCGATAATTAGCTCGAATCTTTACGCCTAAAATTAATAAGACATAGAGTTATAAATAAAAAAAATCCTAGACAAAACTTTAATTTTGTCTAGGAGACTTTCCTTTAAATACTTTTAATTGAGTTTTTTAGTATTTATTGCCAGAACGTGTTATGCAACAATGCACCATCTGCATTATTTACATCAGCAATCTCCATGGTATTGATACCTAAAGCTTGCATAAATCCAAGTACTAATAACGGATTAGTTACCGAAACATTTACATAATCACCACCACCAAGTGCAATGTCACTTTTGTTTTCTAACTGATCAACATTAGTCGATAATTTAACCTGCTTAAATGGTGTTTGCTTCTCCACTAAAGGGTAGATACCGTAGGCAAAAATATTGCCAATACCTACTACACATGTTTGCGGATCGCTTAATTTTTCTTTAAACACACGATCAACTTTTTGTGCCAACTGCCGCGCGTGTTGTTGCGCTTGTTGCATTTGACCTTTATTTAAAGGATTGGGCGTATTGGTATGGCTAGGATCTTCTAATTTAATGGCCTTCAATACGTGATTTTTAAATGGAATAGAAGCATCTTCGCCTCGATAAACAAGAACTTCACCATTTTGATCAAGAGTTGAAAATTGAAAACTGCCACCACCGATATCCCAAACAACTACATCTTTGACTGCTGTTTGCAATTGTGCTGTAGTAGCTTTGAATCCTAAAATTCCCTCCAGTTGTTGATCAATAATATGTACTTGTACATCTGTTTCACGCAAAATTCTAGCTACATACTGATCGACATTGGCGGCTTTGCGGAAAGAAGCTGTGGCTACGCCGATAACTTTTTTAGCGCCATATTGCAGAGCGATTTCTTTACTTTTTTTTATGGCAGCAATACCAGTATTCATCACTGCTTCATTAAAAGTATTATTAGTGGATTTTTCTAATTCTTCTTGATATTGTACTGTAAAAGATTCATTAACTAATACTTTTTCAATTTTTTGAGTTTTTATGTTAACTAAAGCTACTTTTAATTTTGTGGCACCTGAACCAATATCAATAGCAGCACGTACTACTGTATCACTAAAATTAGTTGTAAGTTCTTCGCTAAAGCTGAAAGATGAAATTGTTAAGCAAATTATAAATAAAAACTTAATAAAATTTTTATTAAACATAACACTCCTTATTTTATTATTTTTTGTTTACTTTAGTATATTATTGTATAATGTGTGAGTTTATATTGCAATATATAAATAATATATATAAATAATTTAAATCGTTATTTAAATTGTTTTATAAAGCTTGCCATGCACCTTCCCAATCATAAATGGGAGATGTAACAATATAAATGTGACCATTAATCATTTCTTTAACGGCTAAGGCACGCGCATTAAATTCTTCACTAACACCCTCAGCTAACGTATTACTAGAACCGGTTGGTAAAAATACCGCATCAAAACCATGTACACTTTTGCCTTGCGGCGCTACAATAGTTCCTTCTACCTCACCTTTATATATGATGATGTGATCGCCATAGCGATAGGCTAAAAGAACACGCCAATAGGCCTTTTGACCAATATAGTGTTTTAAATGATCGAGCATCCAGCGCACATTTACGCCAATGGCGGCACCTTCAACATCAAGTGAAGTGTCATCAATCAAGGTACATTCCGCTACTTGGCTAGCTTTATGAGCAACCACTGAGATAGGATCAGCATCGATTTCATCTAAATCATGCTGCGAGGTAAGAAGTTTGATATTATGTTTACTGAAAAAATGTTTAAAATCTGCTAACTTGTGTTTATTAGAGGTATTTAAACGCCATTCAATAGGAGCTTTTGCATATATATTATGTGAGAAACTTCCTAGCGAAATCGACATTAATAAAATTGAAAGGATATATTTAAACATTAAAACCTCACTTTAATAAATTACTAATAAAGTGTAATTTAAAAAATGATTTAAATCAATCGCAAAATAGTTTATTATTTTTAACAATGTTTGTTTATATTAATTTAATTTTTACTTAATCAAAATTATGTCTGAAATCGCATATTCTATACACCACGAATTTACAATTCAGCGCGGGTGTCTCGTAATAGAATTATTAGAGCTATCCAAAGAAGCCGCTATAGATAGCATCGTTATGTATCCAAGTGGCCTGCCTGCCGATCAATGGCAACAGATTGCTCATACTATAGTTGATCGGGAAGCTTTAGCCTTTTTATTAAAAGAAGATAGAACCAGCAAAAGTATCGCCGGTTTAAAAACATCCACAAGTGTCTTTAAAACAATAAATTACTTACAGGTACGGCCATCCCAAGTATTGGCATTATTTAAATTATTAGCAGTCACACAAAAAGTTTTTTTTAATAAGCAAAAATTAATTGTTGATTTGTATGGACAGGCCGAATTTTATTATGAAGGAGTATTGCAGCCTACTGATGGTCTGATGGTGGAAGGTAAAATACGTTACAAAGAGCAGACGCTAAATTTGTCACAATGTTTAGCGATTGGTCCAGGTATTCCTTTTTGGTATATTCATGATACTATTTTAAGAACTATCAAGACCCATTTATCTTGGGCCAAGTTATTCCTTTTACGTCAGGGACCACTCTCTTTACATGGGGATGCTAAACAAAAATTTTTAAAAGATGTTGATCCTACAGATTTAGAAACGCCGCAAATTATATGGCGCTCTACTGACCAAGTAGCGATTGTGGAACGGCCAACTACTTTCCCTATTTTGTACTTAGCAGATCGTACCGGAGCTTTTGCCAATCTTTGGATAGATTATGGCAACGATGTGCATGTACCACTGCATGATAAACAAATGAAAGTTAAAGATGGGCAAGGTTGTCAGATTTGTCAAAGACAATATGATCAGGAGAGTGCTTGGGAAAAAGATTTGCTTGAGACTGATTTTATTAAAAAAATTGTCGATAACACTAATTATTATTGTGCTTCTGAGCGAGTCATTAGTAGTTTAACTTTTTTATTAGAAATTGGCTGGCAAATTCGTGATTATAAAAATAGGAGTGTTCTTTTATATGGTGAAATGCAGCTACAGTTAGTTGATCATAAACATACAATTGATATTAGCGGAAGTGTATCCTATGGTGAGCATATTATTAACGTTACACAAGTAATGAAAGCGATGCATCGTGGTGAATCATTTATTCCCTTAACAGAAGAATTAAATAACCAGGCCGTGGGCTTAGTTAATCGAGGTAATGCTGAGCAAATGGGCTTAATGGAATTAGCAATGGCTTGCGATTTTGAAGAGTCCAAAGTGCGCCTAAAAAAATCAAGTTTTGCTCTATTGCAAACACTATGGCACAAGATTGAGAGTTTCGATGGCTTGAGAGATTTAGCTAACCAATGGCAAAATACATTTTCCACATTAGCTTTGGGGGACTATTTTAGCGGAACGCTACGACCTTATCAACAACAGGGTTTAAGTTGGCTTAATTTTTTGCACAAAAATGGTTTTCACGGTATTTTAGCTGATGAGATGGGACTGGGCAAAACTGTGCAAGTTTTAGCTTTGATTGCCCAATTTGTTCCTAATTCCTCTGTACACCTTTTACTTGTACCAACCTCACTGATCTTTAATTGGCACAATGAAATTAAGCGCTTTTTGCCAAGCCATAAGTGTAAAATACATTATGGTGAAGAACGTGCTTTAAGTAATGTTGAATTTGCTGATGTTGATATAGTTATAACTTCTTATACTACTTTGCGCTTAGATTTGCCCTTGTTTAAAGATTTTCAGTTTACTTCAATTATTTTGGATGAGGCGCAAATTATTAAAAATAGCCATACGCAAATTGCGCAGGCCGTATGTCATTTATCGGGGAAACTGCGTCTATGTGTTACTGGTACGCCATTAGAAAATCGCTTCCAAGAATTGTGGTCATATTTTCATTTTTTAATACCTGATTTGTTTGGCTCACTATCTGATTTTGAAGTGGCTATGCAAACAGCCTTGGAAGATCAAGCGGCCTTGGAAAGCATTAAAAGAAAGATTAAACCATTTATATTACGCAGGCGTAAAATTGATGTGGCACCAGATTTGCCTGAACGTATTGATCAAATGGTCTGGATGGAAATGGGTACCGAGCAAAGAGCTTTTTATGAGCAATTTATCCTCAATTTCAAAAATGGTCTTTTAAAAAAGGTTCAAATTGATGGCATCAGCAAGCATCGTTTGGAAATTTTAGAAGTTATTCTCCGTTTGCGTCAAATATGTGCCCATCCTGTTTTATTGTCAGAGATTATGCAAGGGGCTATTATCCCATCTAGTGCTAAATTTACAACCTTATTTGAGGATTTAGCAGAGATTGTATCCGAAGGCCATAAAGTTTTGGTCTATAGTCAGTTTACCTCTATGCTAAAGCTAATGCGACAAGAAGCTGAAGCGCGTCAATGGCCATACAGTTATTTAGATGGTTCTACCAAAAATAGAGCAGAAGCGGTTGATCGTTTTCAGAATAATCAAAATACGGCACTTTTTTTTATTAGTTTAAAAGCGGGTGGGGTAGGTCTAAATTTAACTGCCGCTGATTATGTTTACTTGTATGATCCGTGGTGGAATGTGGCGGTAGAAGAGCAGGCGATTCAACGTGCTCATCGCATTGGTAGAGAAAATATAGTGATTGCCAAGCGTTTAGTTATAAGAGCCAGTATAGAGGAAAAAATTATTGCATTACAGGCTTCTAAACTTTCCTTGGTGGAAAGCATTTTGGATTCGCAAAATCTTTCTTTGCCGCTCACTGAATTAACGATCGAAGATCTTCATTATTTGATTAGTTAGAATAGATTTCTTTCGAAACTACATCAATTTTTCCAAAAAAAGCCAGTTTCGAAAGAAATCTAATGACTAGGGTTATAAACTGAACTAGTAGTTGTTTAAGTCGATGATTTCGCCATTTTGCTCAGTTTCGTACAATTCGCGAGCAGTTAATTTAACAGTTTCTAAACCACTGGAAAAACCAACCAAACGCATTAAATGATCGATATATCCAAGCTCTGTCAAAAGATGGTCATTGACAGTTTCTAAGCGAGCTACTTTTTGCATGAGATCTTTTTTAGTCATATAATAACCTCCGGTGTATTCACACCTTTACTATTGCATTTTCCATGCCAATTTTATCTACATGTGGCCTGTTTTGAATAAAAACCTGGGCTTGTTTAGTAATTATTATAAAACCCAGGTTTAATAATTTATTAGAAACGCATCGTTATTATTATCTAGTCTCAAGTATGCATTAGCTATTACGGTCACGTAAAACAGATAAATTATCTAAAATTATTAACTAGATCAAACATTGTCTATGAATATGAGATTACATTTGATCGATTAACGTCCCAAATCAAAACATAATTGTGTTAAGCGAAGATAGAGGTAGAGTAAAAATTTGATAAAGTTATCTTTATATATACTAAATATTTGGATGGATTATTCGTCTTTGCTTTCGGCATTATCAGAATTTTGATGCTCAAGTAGCTCTAAAGCGATTTCTTTAGCAGAGGCAAGGCCGTCGGGAAAGCCTACAGATTTGAGTAATGTATCAACATAAACTAATTCTGTTTCTAATTGATCTTGCTCAAACTCTAAGCGATCAATTTTTTTTTGCAATTGTGATTTGTTCATTCACTCCTCCTTTAACTATCTTTTGAGTTCTTCGCTATACTTTAGTAAAGTCAGCTACCAAAAGATAAGCTATGCCACTATTTTGCAAAAAACATGCCAACATTAAAGTTTAGTTGCCAAAAATAAATAGCTTTTGGACAGGCTTTAATTTTTTTGTATGCAATTTTACTAACTCATCTTACGCTAATTGGCATAAGCCGTTTTTACATAGTCATAAAGATTTTTATGTATTCAAATTATGGGTAAGGTGAGTGATTAATGCTAATGTGATAGTGAGTTTAAAACAAGCTAAACATTAGGCTTGTTTCGAAAGAACTCTATTTAAGCCTACAGTATTTTTTCTGAATTCAATATTTATAAAAATTAAATTATAATAATTTAATCAAAATTAACTTGTAATCATTTACTATTTAATGTACTATAATGGTAATTAATATTAAATCTTAAAAGTAGGAAAGCATCATGAACATATGTTTTCGTCCATTTATGCGTCTAATGAACTTATATCTAGAGCCTTGCTTTCCAATACGTAAACGTTCCGATAATAATACTCCAGATCCTATTGAAAATATCGTGATTGCTACCAAAACTGCTTTTTTTGAATCTTTTGATGATATGTCAAGCAGTATGTCTTTAGGTAAGAGTCTGGTAACTGTATTTAGCACAAAAGGAATTTTGAGCGCCGCTGTAGCTAATAAATTAAGGGCTTTGTGGAGTAAGCATCACATATACGACCAGTTGAAAAAATGCAACGAAGACAAGCGTGTTTTATTATACACTGCTATCGTATACACATTACTGATCTCAAAAGATTATTTAAGCGCCTATTTAAATGGTCAAAGAAGTAATTATTTATACACTGATATAGAAGACTCCTGCCCAATAGACTCTGAAAATTCTGCACAACAAGTTTTGACAACAATAAGCGCTATAGCATTAACTTTGCTTGCTGCTATGCCGATAGTGAAAAAAGTTCATGGTGCTATAGCACAACCAGAGCCTGCTACACTAGTTCTTAAATGGACAGCTGTAGAGCGTGTAGTGCATGATGTGCGTTCTTTTATTCATAGCCCCAATACAGGAACTTGTGCCAAAGTTGCGATATTTAGTTTAATGTTTCCTCTGATTGTTCCAGTTTATGCTATCAACTACAGTTATAAAAAATATTATCAATTGCCATTTCTTCCAAACATCTCTTTTTTGAATAATACTTTATTTGGTGACTACAATAAAAAATATCAGCCATTAGCAATAAGATTGAATAATCAGCTTCGTGCTAGTTTAATAGACACGTTACCAGCTGATGGTCAACATTCAAATAATTGGCGTATGGATAGTTTTGAAACGCGTTTATTTAATTTGTTTGCAGGAAGAGTGCGCGAATTTTTTACAAAAGTTGCCAATAGGACATTGGACGAAACCGATGCCGAGAGAATAAATTTGATTAAAGCTGTGCAAGGATTATTATTGCGCTCTTTATGGGACAAAGCTTTTCCAAGCGAAGATACATGTATACGAGAAATAGCTATTGGTCTGGTCTCGCCAAGCTTTCTAGCTCCTTGTGATTGGTTAGTAACTAGATGTACTTCTAATGTTGTGTCAGAAGTGCCAGATTTAGTAAGCAAAGTATCTAGTGTCTATGGCAATTGTGCCGGTGCGCTCTTACCTCTTCAATATTTGCCTTTAAATGATAATGCGGTTTCAGCGATGCGTGCCGTGCCAGAGCTGAGTGGTAAAATGGCAGCTAGAGTTCTCACCAAAGCAGCATTAGAGTACGGTCCTTTTGTCTATCAGTTTAGTAATGACGTAAACCGTTGGGCGGAATCTGGACAAAAAACCATGGAGGGTCATCCTTCGGTTAATAAATTTATCCAAAAACAAGCGGGCACGTTAGAAGAATATATCGATATTGGATACGTTTCACAGATATTTTTTGGGTGTGCAGGCGATATGTTTAATACTATGAGCAAAAATCCAAAACTCTCTTTAAATCAAAATATGTTTGTCTTAATGAAGAAGGTTTTATTTGATGTTATAGATGAATTTAGACGTACTGATAATACAGAAGATAATAAAGTTTCAAATGATAGCGGGCAACAAGCTGGTATGGCAGAAGCTAAGCAGGCCTTGCGCGAAATGTTAGAAAAGACTTTTAAAGTTTTTTTCCAAGAAATGATTAGTGAGATCACAGCTGAATTAGTACGTCAAGGAAAAGATGCCAAAGATGTTTTTGGTAATATCAATCAAAAAGTTAAATCGGCTAAAGAAAAGCAAGCTCAAGCTGTCTCAAGTTTATTTTTAGGAGTAATTACACCAGAAGCGGCTTTGGAAATTTTAACTACTCCTGAACGCATTGCTGGCGGATTGTCTTCGGGACTTAAGGATGCGGCGGTAAAAACAGCAAATCTATTAGAGTATGCTTTAAAAGAAAAAACTGGAAGAAATTTAATAGCCTAGGTTTAAGAACTTTGAGTTGAAGTTGCATTAATACAAATGGCTAACTATAATAACGGTTAAATTTCTAGATGAGGATTGATTATATGATTATCGGAATTACCGATTTTTTAAATAATATTGGAGAGGGCTTCACTAGTAGATGCACACATGTTTATATGGCAACTAGTGCGACATTGAAAAGTATAACAGTATCAAAGTCGCAGCTCTCAGAGATACAAGTAGATTCGATTAGCTCAACTGGATTATTCTCTAAACAATCGATAGAATTTGTTTTAAATTCCCCCATACTAATGGTTGTTCAAATTTGGACCGCCTGTTTTGGGGTAAGTAAAGCAAAATTAAACGAGACTACCGAAGAAATTAAACCAGCAATCTTGCCAGTTTCACTAGAAGCAATACAGGAACCTTCTGCCCTTGAATCTTCGTATACACAAATAGCCATTGACGCTACTTCATACTGCGTTGTTAAAACAACACGCATGTCCGTTTATTTTGCTTCGATTTTGACAGCTAATACAACTGCATTATACACCATTAGCGGGGCAGTTGAATTAACGGCTGTAGCAACTACATGTGGAGCTGGTGTAGCCATCTCAGTATGTGCTATTGGTGCTGCTGGTACTGTGGGCAGTGTGACTGTAGTTAAAAATCTGTGGAATGGATCTGATGTGTCAACTTCTTTAAGGGCGGGGCTATATGCGCCAAAAGAGCTTGCTGTGTATTTGTGGGCTACTTGCAGCTATTTTTAGCAGTTAGGTAATAATAATTGTGGTCAATTTATTATCAAATCAAATGCTCCCTTTATGGAAAAGTATTGCTCGGCAAACTTTTACCAAATTAGAATCGTTGGCTGATTTTCTAGAATTAAACCAAGATCAACGTGCACAACTTGTTCTATCACCTTCATTCCCTTTAAAAGTACCGTTGCGTTTAGCACAAAAAATGGCTAAAGGGACTTTAGATGATCCTATTATACGTCAATTTTTGCCCTTGCAGCAGGAAATGAAGCCGCATGCTAATTTTTTAGCTGATCCAGTCTGCGATGTCCGTTTTCAAGTGCAAGACAAATTACTGCAAAAATATGCCGGACGTGTACTAATTACTTGTACGGGTGCTTGCGCCATGCATTGCCGTTATTGCTTTAGGCAGAATTTTGCTTATGCAGCTAAAAGTGGTTTTAGCGATGAAATAGCCTGGATTGCACAACAAGCAGATATTCATGAGGTGATTCTAAGTGGTGGCGATCCATTGTCATTAGATGATGCTTTGCTCTCGCCGCTTTTACAAGGGCTGGGAACTTTGTGTCATATAAAAAAAATCCGCTTTCACACGCGCTTTCCCATTGGAATCCCTGAAAGAATCGATGTCAATTTTTTAGCCTTAATTAAGGCTATTCCTCAGCAAGTATATTTTGTGATTCATTGTAATCATGCAAGAGAGCTGGATGCCGACATTTTAGAGCGCTTACGGGCCTTGCAAAGTATAGGCTGTGTGCTATTAAATCAAGCGGTGCTATTAAAAGGAGTTAATGACAATGTGGGGGCTTTAAAAGAGCTGTGCGAAGTATTAGCCAATCATGGTATTTTGCCCTATTATTTGCATCAACTAGATCGCATTCAAGGTGGCGAACATTTTGAAGTAGATGTTGCTTGTGGACGTTTATTGATAGAGCAAATTTCTCGAGAGTTACCTGGCTATTGTGTGCCAAAGTATGTACAGGAAATTGCAGGTGAGCCAAATAAAACACCTTTAATGTAAAACTGCATAGAGAAAACCGCATAGTGCTGTTTCTAAATAGGCCAAAAGCGGCGGCGCTATGCAATCTTTTTGTTACTCACTCACCTTATGTTTTTGATGTATCATCTCTCTTGAAATTCTTCTTGTATAAAAAAATAAATTCCAAAAATAAAAACTACCACAGAGTCCCAGAGCGCACAGAGAGGGTTTATGTCTGCCTTCTACCAAACGTTTTACATTGAAATTGATAAGTAATCATCTAGCGCAAGTTCCATAGAGCTTTAAATAAGTAGGCTGATTCAAGTAAACCAGGCCCCAATGCCACGATGTACATCGATAGCAGCGATCAGTTTAACGTCCATCTATCTCTTCTGATACGGCTGAATAATTTATACCCCCTCTGTGGGCTCTGTGGGCTCTGTGGGCTCTGTGGTAGTTTATAATTTTCATAAGCAGAACAGCCTACAAGAACGTTTTCCACATCCGAGAAAATGTCTTTATGCAATGCAAACATTTCCAAAGATCCATCTTCGCAGTCGTTATATGGATTGCATCAAGAATAGGCTTAATCTTATCAAATTGTTCAGGATTGATATTGCTTAGGTAGGAGAATGAGTCAAGGTTATCTCCAATGGATTGTTGAACATAAACTTTATACTCTTTTAAAAAGATTTTGAACAGGTTCTTAGGCTATTTGCAAAATGTGTTTCCTTATATATAGCTCTAGGCTATGTCAAAAATCACTTGTTCAAATTATGCGTAAGATGAGTAAAAATAGAGAATGAAGAAAAAGCCAAAGTGTGTAGACTTTGGCTATTAAAATGAGTCTTGATGGACTCGAACCATCGACCCCCTCATTAAAAGTGAGGTGCTCTAACCAACTGAGCTAAAGACTCTATTGACCCCAAGGGGATTCGAACCCCTGTTATCGGAATGAAAATCCGGTGTCCTGGACCAGACTAGACGATGGGGCCTAGCATTGCTTTTCGATTAACTCATCGAAGAGGCTTTATTCTAATCAAAGCGCCTCTTTTTATGCAATAACTAAATTACTGCAACCTCTTTTTCTTTTTTATCGGCTAGCTCATCGATCTCCTTACAAGCCTTATCAGTCTCATCTTGTATCTGTTTTTCTAGCTTTTTCAATAGATCTTCGCCAATTTCACCTTCTGCTTTTTGATGTCTGGCAAGTTCATTTGCCTCACGACGTAAATTACGAACAATGACTTTGCTCTTCTCTTTTTCATCGTGGCAGATTTTAGCCATTTTTTTGCGAAGTTCTTCAGTCATTGGCGGTATTTTCAGTCTAATAATATTGCCATCGATATTTGGATTAAAGCCTAAATTAGCCTTTTCTATCCCTTTACTAATAGTGGCAGTTATTTGTGGATCAAATGGTGTAATTTGTAGTACGCGCGCTTCAGGAGTAGTGATAGAGGCAATATCTTTTAAGCGCATTGAACTGCCGTACACTTCGATCATTACATGTTCGACCATGCCTGGGTTGGCACGACCGGTGCGGATATTCTTCAGATCATTTTTAAAATGCTCTATCGCAGTGCGCATTTTAGCTTTAGTTTGTTCCAATATAGACATGTTATTATCCCTCTTATGATTAATCGCTAATCCATGTGCCTGCTTGCTCCAGTTCCAAAATCTCTGTCAATGGTTCTTGCAGCAAGCGTTGCATATTAAATACAAAAATAGGAACTCGATTTTCACTGCATAGAGTTACAGCTGTGGCATCCATCACACCCAATTTTTCAGCCAAAACTTTCGCATATGAAATTTTACTATATTTGATTGCCTCTTTATGTTTCAAAGGATCTTTGTCATAAACGCCATCTACTTTTGTCGCTTTTAGTAAAGCCGATGCTTGTATTTCACCAGCACGCAAAGCAGCAGCGCTATCAGTAGTAAAATAGGGATTGCCGGTACCACCCACAAAAATGACGATCGATCCACCTGCTAGAGCTTCGCAAGCCTTGCGCCATTCATATCTTTCTACTACTTGTGGGCAATCCAAAGCGCTCATCAAACGTGTAGGTACATTTTGCATAATGAGGGCTTGCTGTAATGCTAATCCATTAAATATTGTCGCAAGCATGCCCATCTGATCAGCTGGCGTGCGAGCCATTTGTATACCATGCAAATCGATCCCGCGAAATATATTACCTCCGCCGATGACGACGCCTAATTCGATGCCGCTTGCTTGAATTCTTTTTAAATAATCAGCCACTTTTAAACAGGCTGTATGATCAATACCGCAAGTTCGTTCACCTAATAGTGTTTCGCCAGAGAGTTTTAGTAGGACGCGCCGAATGTGTTTTGAATTATTAGTATTCAATGCTATTCCTGTATTTTATTTTTAACTCACATTACGCAGAATTTAAAGAGTGCTTTTAACTTGAATTTTGATTTTTTCAATCCATAGATAAAAAGACATTGCTATTTTGATCTTAACCAAAACAGCAATGTCTTTTAATACTAAACCTCGCTTGTCTGACGAAACGGTGGTTTTTATCGTCCTGTAGTCCAACGCCAGAAATTGACAATTGTTAATGGACGACCACTGGCTTTGCCTTGTTGATCAACCACTTCTTTGATTGTCAATTTATCATCTTTGATATACTTTTGAAAGAGCAAACAATTCATTTCGTTAAATGATTTAATTTTCCCTTCCACAATCTTATCGATGATTTGCGCTGGTTTGTCTTTGACTTGGGCACGCGCAATCTCTTTTTCTTGTTCTAAAATATGCGCTGGTACTTTTTCAGGGGCAAGGTATTCAGGCGCGGCCGCTGCTGTGTGCAAAGCTATATTTTTGGCTAATTCTTCTTCTTTATCGCTCCCTTCAATGTCGATAATGACAACTATTTTGCCACCCAAATGCGAGTAAACGCCATAGGAATGGTTGGCAGTTTTGGGAACTACTAATAGCCGCTTAATTTGAATGTTTTCACCAATAGCCTGTACCACAGTAGCACGATACTGGTCGATAGTCAATTCTGAATCTTGCGAATAGCGCTGATTCATGAAACTTTCCAAACTATTGGGATTAGTAGCAGCAATTTCAGCAGCAATTGTTTCTAAGAATTGTTTAAAGCGATCATTCTTTACCACAAAATCGGTTTCTGCACTTATCTCAACAAGGGCAATGCGTTGATTATTGCTAGCTGCTCCAATCATCCCTTCTTTAGTTTCGCGCCCTTCCTTTTTGGCAGCAGACAACATGCCGGATTTGCGCAAATTGGCAATCGCCAATTCCATATCACCATGGGCTTCTTCCAAAGCTTCTTTGCACTTACCCATGCCAATGCCCGTTCTTTCACGCAATTCTTTAATCATCGTAGCTGTGACTGCACTCATTATAGATCTCCCTTGTTCCCATTCCCAGATAAGTCTACTTCGTTTTCTTCATCATCAGCACTTGCAAAAGAAAACTCTTCTTGCCCCTCTTCATTTTCTTCTGAATCTTCCTTGTCGGCATATACTTTAATATCATTCTTTTTATCAATTATAGCTTGTACAAGAGCTTCGAGAATGAGTTTGATGCTTTTTAAAGCATCGTCATTACAGGCAATTACATATTTGATTGGATCTGGATCACAATTGGTGTCGACTAGACCCATCACTGGAATGCCCAATTTTTTGGCTTCCGCTACCGCTAGATGTTCTTTGCTTGGATCGACAACGACTACTAAACCTGGAGGTTTACGCATAGAACGTACGCCGGAAAGGTTTTTATCGAGTTTGATTTGCTCTTTAGTTAGCAATGAAATTTCTTTTTTAGTTAGCCCGTCACTGCCAGTGCTGATTTTTTTCTCGATGCGCTCTAATTTTTTAACAGACTGACGCATGGTAGACAAGTTGGTTAACATACCACCAAGCCATCTTTCGCATATATAAAATTCGCCCGCTTGTTCTACCAGCTCACGTAAAACAGCTTTTGCTTGTTTTTTAGTACCGACAAAAAGAATCGACTTGTTTTTTGCTACAACTTCACGTACTACGTTTACCGCTGAGCGAATTTGTTGAAGTGTTTTAGCTAAGTCTATGATATAGAGTCCGTTTCTTTCTTCAAAAATGAAGCGTTTCATTTTGGGATTCCAACGACTTGTTTGGTGTCCAAAATGTGCGCCTGCTTCTAACAATTCTTTAATTGTAACAGCAGGAATATACTCTTGATTTGATTTTTGATTAGCAGCCAAGCCTTGTCCCTTTATTTTGACGACGGCATCTTACTGGTGTAAGATTTCGGTCTTGGTTAAAAATGTTTATTGTAAATTTTTTGCATAGTTATCGCTTAAGAAATTGCGCTTATGCAAGATGAATATTAAAAAAGCGATAAAGCGCCTAGTCAGAATCGAACTGACACTAGTAGCTTGGAAGGCTACTGTTCTACCATTGAACTACAGGCGCAAGACAACGTTTGGAATTATTGATTATTGCTTGTTTTTTTGCAACATGAAATTTTTTGTAAAATCTCAATTCCGCCCATCAAACTGAGCACTTTAGCAATTTCGCCCAAAACAAACGGATATAAGCCCACCCATATTGCCTCTAACGGACTAATATGCATAAACATAGCTAATACCAATGTCCCTAAGCCTAATTGTAATGAGCAAACAGATAGTAAATAAAAAAACTTAAACGTGTTTGAGCTTAAGGTTTTTTTTTCAAAAAGCTTGCCCACCAAATAAGCCTGTACAATAAATCCTAAAAAATAACCGGCATGTGGACCAAATAGTGCTAATATTCCTAGACTGCCTTGTGTAAACACTGGTAGTCCCACAAAACCTTCTAAAAGATACAGCAATACACTCAGAGCTCCTTTACGGCTACCTAAGGTAGCTCCAGCTATCATAATACCTAAAGTTTGACCGGTTAGTGGAACAGGGGTAAAATAGAGGGGAATACTCACTTTAGCCAGTAATCCAATTAAGAATGAGAGCATAAAAACTTTAATGGTCGTTATTAAAATAGTATCGTAAGCAAATTTTTTGGTGCTTTGCGCAGTTCTTGCATGCAGGATATTGTCCATTTTTTTCCTTAAACTAAGTTTAAAAACTAGATTTCTAAATAGCGTTTACTTTCTACAATCAGTGGTTGTTTAGCATATTTTCTTTCGTACAGCATTATCAGAGGGATAGCGATGAACATTGTCCCTAAAACTACACCGGCGATAGGATAAATTGTACCATTATATAATTTGGCTGTTAATGCAACAATGGCAGCTGTTACCAGCAATCTAATGCTAGTCAATATACTAGCTGTTACCCCTTTACTATCTGGAAACAATTCCATTCCTTCGGGGAAATAAAAACCGTTAATCCAATTAGCGCCAAAGGCATATAACATCATTCCGCTGGTAAAGGAATATGGATTATGTGGTGTCAACCAAGTGGCACAAAGTAATATGAAACAGCTTGCGATCATCAAGACTAGTCCCATTTGTTTGATTTTTTTAACCTCGCAATATTTAATCAAGAAACTAAAAATCAGGTTAGCCATTAGCCATGATCCCAGCAGTGCTGCTTGAAAAAAGGGGAGCCAGTGTTTATCTATGCCAAATTCTAGCACAAAAAGCAAAGCCGTATTGGATAAAAAAGCCAGATAACTTGCAAATATTAAACTGACGACGATGGTAACCACCCAAAATGGGAAACTTGTTAAGACTAATTTAAATTCTCCACCTATTTTTTTGATTTGAAAATAGGTCCGTTTATTTTTAGGCAATGTTTCCTCTAGTACGCCGAGGCTGATTATAAAACTAATAAACACACAGACAGCAATGGCTAAAAAATTTGAGCGAAAGCCGTAAGTATGATTTAAATAACCGCCCAACATGGGTGCAGCTGCCATGATAAAGGGTACAATAGCATTAATTTGGTTAAGGGCAGCGACAGCTTTTTTTTCACTAAAGGCATCAAAAATAATAGCTGTGCCGAGGGTAAAGCAACCGCCACTACCAATACCTTGCAAAATTCTTCCCCATAACATGGTTTCAAAATTTTGCGCATAGAGAGTCATGATACTCCCAATCAAAAACAAACCAAGTGCTGTTAAAATAGGTTTTTTTCGCCCCAAGGCATCAGAAATTGGTCCATATAGCGGACCTGCTAAACAGATACCCACAAAATTATAGGTAAGTAGGTGTTGAATTTGTGTTTCACTGATGCCAAAATAAAGCATCATATCGGGAAAGGCTGGCAAGTAGATGTCTGTTTCAATGCAAGCTGCAATAAAAACAACAATTATTAAAAATAGATATTTAAATTCTTTTTTGGTCAATGTAATGCTATCCACAAAAATATTAGACTTCTTTCATAAAATAAAGTCTTTCAGAAAAACTTATATTTGATATTAACCCCAAATTCAGGTTATTAAATATAATTTCAGTTTTCCAGATATATGCGTACTTTGGCAGTAGTACTCTTTTCCAAAGACAATGAATAATTATGAAAATAAAGCTCGTTATTTATCCTTAACATGCGTTAAAGCATAAGAAATGCGGCCAAGATGACTCGAACATCCACTGAGTTGCCCCAACTAGAACCTGAATCTAGCGCGTCTACCAATTCCGCCATGGCCGCATAGTATAAAAAGAGATTTTAGGTGAAACAATCATTTTTGTATATCAAATTTTTGGGCGCGAAAAAGAGAAAAATGATCTTTTATTGATTATCAGCTTTTGTTTATATAAGATGCTAAATAAAATAAACTGCCATTTCATATTCTCGATTTACTGTTTATCAAATTTCAGCTAAGGATTTGTCAGAACGCGATGAAAATTATATCACATAATCGTCAAATAATGATTCTTGCCATTATCTCTTTTTATTTGATGCCCATACTATTTTTTGCCATTTATAGCATTATACAGATGCCAAACAATAAGAGTTGGTTTATTTTGTCTACAGGTTTGTTTTTGACGGTTTGTTGCACTTTAATTTTTATTCTCTTTATTTATGCGTGGGAAAAGTTTATTCAGGAGCAAAGACAAATCACGAGCGAGGCTGATGATATTTGGCCTAATTTACCTACCAAAATTACCGCCTTTGATCCCCTTGCCAATAATGGGATGGTCCATGATGCCTTTTCAGCAGAAAGTTCCTCAACTAATAGTGCATGGCACCAGGAAGAATGTCAGAAAAAAACCGATGAAAATCATTTGCTGCAAACAAACTTGCAGCAAACGCTACAAGAATTTGAAAATTATAGATTAATAGCAGAGGAAAAATTAAGCCATCTTCAATTGCAATTAGAAGAAATGCAAACCAGCGCGCTTGAACAAAAAAATGAAATTCAACGGCGAGAGGAAAATATTCAGCAGCTGGATGCCAAAATCCACGATTTAAGCTATGAAATTAAAACTCTTCTTTATTTGCATGATAATGAGAAAATAGATAGTGATAAGAATCCAATGCCTACTGTAATTGCTGAAAATGATTTTCTATTAAATAATCATACACAAAGTGTATCGGAGCCAACATCTAAAGGTTTGTTTGATCGAGATCTTCTTGAGAAAAAAACTGCTGAACAAGTGCCAGAAACAATTTATTCGCTAACACATCCAGTTAGTTCCACAGCCGAAGCTCTGCACTTGTTAAAAAAGTGTATCGATGTTTCGCAAAAATTGATGGGTGCCAATGGTTATGGTGTTGAATCAGCGCGCTATCAAGCTTTTCCTTCTTATTATCATGCTATTGACCAGCGTCGTTTATTTGATGTTCTGCGCGATGAAACCGGCGCCCTGATTATCCTATATTCACAACAAGAACAAAAATTGCTCTTTGCTAATCAACAGGTAAAAACCATTTTAGGATGGAGTCAGGAAAAATTTATCTCCGATTTTGCTTTATTGCTAGAAGATAGTCATTTAGAATGGCAAAAGGCACTCCATGAATTAAATACTTTGCCTGATACACGCATTCGTATATTGATTAAAGGTAAGCATGGTCAAGAGATATTATTAAACTGTCATTTAGGTAATATCAGTCGTGGCTTATTCCGCAAGCACATTATAGGAGTGTTGTATCCAGCCTAATAAGAGGCAATCTAAGTTAATTAATTTAAAACATCGATTTTCAAGCAATTTATTAACAAGAATAGTTTTATAATGGTGTTGACAAAAAAAATTTTAGCTCAACATGACTATACTATTTTCGAAAGAAGTCTAATTTAAAATAATGAATAACATTTTTTAAATTAAATGTTTACTAAATTTGTTCTATGCCTTACAATGTAATCATGCAAAAATATTAAATGGAATTTTTTATGACAATTAATTTTAATAGTTTAGAGGGTGTATTGAAACAGTTAGTAAAGAGTGTCGATGAAAAAGCATATGTAAAATTTGCAGATATCAGATTTAGTCTCTTGGTAAATAATAAAATTAATAAAACCGCCATCGATGTGGTAGCAGATAAAATATTTGACGCAATAAAAGCTGAAAACTTAGAAAATCGCAAATTAGAACAACTGCATGAGTTGACTGCCGGGATGGAAACATTAAAAACGCGCATCTCCAATTTTAAAGAGTCCATTTTTTGTATAAGACGTTTTTTCTTAGAAATCTTTGGCTACTTCACTCCGCTCAATGTCGCTACTAAAAAATTGCAAGAAGCCATTGATGTTGTAGAGATGCAAAAAGGACAATTGGCTAAAGCCCAAAAAAGTGAAACTTTAAAACAAGAGCTAGCAGAATTAAAAAAACAAGCAGCCACTTTAGCAATTAAAAAACAAGCTTTAGTTAGATTAGAGGCTGATATTGCAAATAAAGATACAGTAGTGGCAAAAATTGCAAAAGATAGAGCTGCATTGCTTAAATTACAAGGGGATAAAGCTAATCTTAATGTTGCGCCAGTTAAAGCAGCACAGAGAAAAGTGGAGCAAAATAAGGGCACTTTGCATAAACTTACTAATTTTTCTCTAACAAAATCACCACAATTGCAGGAAGCTGAAGCCGAACTTGGGCGAGCGATGGCTGAATTTGCTACTACAGAGGCATATGATGCAGCTATACAAGAATTCAATCGATTAGATTCGCTGGCCAATGAGTTAGAATTTAGCACAATTTCGGCCAATGACCAATTTGTTGAAGGGCATGAAGGTAGAGTTAAGCGCCAAGCTCTGCTCTTGGCTGAAATAAGTGCAATTGAAGGTGCCGTTGCCCAAATCGGTGCTAAAGAAGCTGAATTGAGAGCATTAAATCAATAGTTGCTAAAAATAACTTTTCTTAAGAAATCCGTCACAATGAAAATAGCATTGCGGCGGGTTTTTCATTTTCCATATAAATAAATTTAATATTTATTTAATGCTATTAAAATTAATTATGTATTACAATTAAATTATCTAATAACGGTGCTTTTTATATTAAGTAATGGAGGAATTATGGATATCGATTATAATAATTTTGAAGGAATATTAAAAATTATTGCTGAGCGCCCAAATACATACGTCGTATATGATAATAATAAATTTAGCTTGATTGAGAATAAGCAAAACAAAACACCTATTGATGTAGTCGCTGAAAAAATTGATGAAGCTATTAAAGAACATGATTTTAAAAATGACAGTCTACAGCAACTTGATAGTTTGACTAAAGGTATGGAGACTCTAAAAACACGCATTACCGATTTTAAATCGTCCATCTTTTTTGTTAAGCGTTTCTTTTTATGGTTATTTGGTAGCTTCACACCACTTAATCTAGCCCTTAATAAATTGCAACATGCTATAGATAAAGTGGAAAGTGAAAAAACTAAAATTAAGGCCGAAGAACAAGTAGCAGGATTGGAAAGAGAGATCGCTAATTTAAAAAGAGAAGAAGCAGGTTTGCCTCAGCTCAGAGAGCGTTTAAGAATTGTCAACGCAGATATTGAAAGAAATCCTGCGGTTGAAACTAAGATTCCTGCTGATAAAGCTTCTCTTGCTCAATTAAGTAAAGATAGAACCTCTTTAGCAGGCATCTTGGCAGAAGTTGAGGTTGCTAATACCGAGGTTAATAATAATATGGGTTATTTTCACAGAGCAACTGGTCTTGCACGCCAAGAGTCTCCTCAACTAATTGCTGCTAGACAGAAATTGGAAGCTGCCAAACAAAAGCTGGAAGTTGGATCGGTGGAGTTGGCTTGCAATAAACTAGAACAATTAGAATTACAAATTGAAACTCTTGAAGAAAATATTAGAACAGATGAACGATTTGTAGCAGGCCATGAGCAGAGATTGGCTCAACAAAAAGAATTATTGGAGCAAATACAAGCTGTTGGAGAACGTGTGGCTATCATTGCAAGTAAAACAGATGCATTAGAAAAATTAAAAAGTGCTCAACAATAAAGGTTTTTAATAAACTTCTTTCGGAATTGGCTTTTTTTGAAAAATTGATGTTTTTTGAGCGGATATAATCCCCAAAAAGACAATTTTAACAAATAAATGTAGTTTCGAAAGAAGTCTAATATTTAGGCACCCACTGGTACTAATTCTCGTACTACTTCTTGTTCCATCATAGGACTAGAATAGTGTGGAATTTCTACTAAAGTGGCATCAGCTTCTAGTGCTTGCAATTTGTCAATTAATGTTTCGTAGCCACGTTCTAAGAAAGTCAAACCACTAATAGTGCTTGTATCTTTAGCTATCAAGGCTGCCATTACATAAGCAAAGCCAGCCCGCAAATCAGGAATTTGAATATTGGCCCCCACTAATGGAGTAATCCCTTTAATAACAGCGCTATGACAATAACTTTGCTGTGCAAAGCGACAAGATTTGCCACCCAAACACTGTTTGAATAATGAAATATCTGCACCCATTTGTCCAAGCATATCAGTATAGCCAAAGCGATTTTCATAAACTGTTTCATGCACCACCGATGAGCCATTTGCTTGCGTTAATAAAACTACAAATGGCTGCTGCCAATCGGTCATAAAGCCTGGATGTACGTCAGTTTCTAGATGCACACCCCCTCGTAAAGGTCCATCATAAAAAAATTCAATGCCGTTGTTTTTAATTTCAAAACCGCCACCTACTTCGCGAATTTTATTTAAAAAGGTGACCATATTGACATGTTGTGCCCCTTCTACAAATATGCGTCCTTTAGAGCTAATGGCAGCCATTCCCCAAGAAGCTGCTTCAATGCGATCGGTGATGACAGTATGTTCCACTTCCTGAAAACAACGGGTCCCTTGTATACGGATAGTGCGATCCACATCAATGGCGATAATAGATCCGAGTTTTTGCAAAAACAAAATCAATTCGACAATTTCAGGTTCAATAGCCGCATTTTTAATAGTGGTGATACCGCGAGCAGTTACACTGGCCATAATAGTATTTTCAGTGGCACCCACTGAAGGATAGGGGAGGGTGATGACGGTTCCTTTTAATCCATTGTGAGCATGAGCAAAGTAAGCTCCTTCGTTTTTCATGCCCCGATATTCTATGACTGCACCCAACTGTTCCAAGGCGCGGATATGAAAATCAACGGGACGTTGCCCAATCGGACAGCCACCAGCGGTGGGAACAATAATATCTTGGTCGGTTCTACCAAGCAAAGCGCCAATCATTAAAATTGGTATGCGATTTGAGCCTGAAAAGCGCTGTGGTATATAAGAACTCGTTAATTCTCTGGTAATTACTTCCATGATGCCTAGTGAACGATCCCAACTAATCTCCATCCCAAGCTCTTGGCAAAGGGCTACTGTAACTTCTACATCGCCAATGTTAGGTACATTGTAAAATGTGCAACGCTTGTCTGATAATAGCGAGGCCACTAACAATTTTGTCATGGCGTTTTTTGCACCAGCCGCCTTGATTGTTCCTTTTAAGGGGCGTCCACCTGTAATTTTTAACCTTTGCATAAAAACCTTGGCCTAAGAGTTAGGAGCTAAATTTAGATTTTACCTAATTGCGAATAAACATTATTGTTTTAGAAGATTAATATCTTCTGTAATTTGTTTTTGGAGTTCTTCTTTAGAGTTAAATTTTCGTTCGGCTCGTATAAATTTTTTAAATATAATCTCTAAGTAAGTCTCATAAAAATTTTGTTTCTGATCAAAGATATGTACCTCTAGAATGGGCGTTTGTCGTCGTTGTAGAGTCGGTGCTAATCCCAAATTGGCAATGCCATCATATTTTTTTTCTGCCTGTTTTACCTCTACGGCATAAACTCCTTGAGGTGGCAAACAAAGTGTCCCTATATCTAAATTGGCAGTGGCAAAGCCCATTTTATGGCCATTTCCAAAACCACGGATCACTTTTCCATATATAGAATATGGACGTTGTAAAAGCAAGGCTGCATTCAAAAAATCTCCATTCATAATTGTCTTGCGAATGCGCGTACTTGATACAGATTCACCAGCCTGCTGCACTTCTTCTAAGTAATAGACTTCGAAACCTAATTCTTGGCCTAATGTTTTCATTACAGCTCGATCGCCTTGTCGATCTTTCCCTAAAGTAGCATCATAGCCTAATATTAAATGGGAAAAATTAACATACTGCCGTAGATGTGAAATAAATGTGGCGGCGTTTTGAGTAGCAAATTCTTTTGTAAAAGGCAGTACAATGATATTTTCTATGCCTAATTGTTTCATTAAAGACAAGCGATGTTCTAATGTACACAGTGATAGGGTAGGATTATGAGGTCTTAAAACTGTTGAAGGATGATTTGAAAATGTTAAAACAGTAGTTTGAGCTTCTCCATTAGCTAATTGTAACATTTGCTTTAATAATTGCCGATGCCCACAATGCACACCATCAAAATTGCCAATCGTTAAAATCGATTTGCGAGAAGAATTATTTTGAAAATTTTCTATTTGATTAATCACTTGCATGTTTTCATGGCCTATCTGCTGGCATTGGCAAGGCTATCAGGCGATCGATTAAATTAAAAGAAGGTGAGCGTACATCATCCATTCCAAGACACTCATCTAAATGAAAACCACCGCTGCGTGTACGTTGTAATTCTACTAAATAAGCGCCGCAATTTAATTTTAAACCGCATTCATGCGCTATGCTGCGAATATATGTCCCTTTACTGCAATTTACACGTAATACGATGTATGGATAGCTATAACTAATCAGATTTGTTTCTACATTAACTAAAGCAGCTGGACGCGGTCTTTCAATGCCTTGACGGGCCCATTGATATAATTTTTTTCCTTGCTGTTTTTTTGCCGAATACATGGGTGGAACTTGTTCTATAGTCCCTTGGAAAAAATTAATGACCTGCGCCACTTCAGCGGCGCTGGGGATATACGGTGATTCAGCAGTTACTATCCCATCGCAGTCATAAGTGTCTGTGCTTTTACCTAAATAAATAGTTGCTAAATATTCTTTATCACACTCCAAAAATTGATTGGATAAACGTGTATAGCGTCGGCCAACCAACAGCACCATCACTCCAGTTGCAAAAGGATCTAGCGTGCCAGCATGGCCAATTTTCTTTACTGACAGTCGTTTGCGCAGATAAGGAATTAAGCTAAATGACGTACAGCCACGTGGCTTATCAATTAATAAAAGTCCTTCAATGTTTTCTTTGTTAAGAGTGTCAGTCATGATCTTTTCTATTAAATGCAATTGCAGTAAATTTGAAGCGGCAAGCTATTATCTGAGTAAAGACAAAAAAAATCAGAACTCAGGTTATTAGTGAATATATAAAAATTAGTGCGTTTGAATTATTAAATATAGGTTAATAAAAAATTTGTCGCTTATTCGTTTGTAATTTAAAAATATCGGGAATATAAAGCAATACAGCACTTGTTGTCAACAATATCACAGCACTAATATAGTTTGCAAATAATTTTAAATTTAATTTGCATATATACATCCTCTTTAAGATAGCCATAAAGGTTTTTTAGATTGGGTCTATTTTTTTTTAGTTAAATAAAGTATATTTATAATAAATTAGGTCTGTAATTTAAAGGAATGCCAGCCATGATTGACTCCAATTCTGTTAGCTCGGTTAGAAAGGTTCCTCAACTTACCGTAGATGTACCTGTAGGTAAAGTACAACAAGAGTTGCCAGATGGTGCAGATGTTAATATTCAAGAACCAGACAGTGTAAGAGGTGTTTTTAGAGCAAATGACTCATTTTCACTATCCGATGTTCCCATTGAAGTAAAATATAAACTATTACCTATTGCTGATCTTTGGAAAAAACTATATGCATTAACGGTAAGAACACCGATACCATGCCATGCATTTCAAACGCTACATCATACTTATGCAGATATACTGTGCCCAATAGTGACTAGCATCTCAAAAGGAAGGCAATTAATTCATGCTAATCGGGTTGGTAAAGATCTTTGTGATCGAGATTTGGTGGCTTCACAAGCTCCCGCGCCGTGCGATTACAATCTTTTTTGGCAGATTATTTATGATAAAAATTACACCATCATTGATTTAACAAGACCCGGCGATAACATTCAGCCTTATTATCCACGAATTGTAAATCAGCCATTAATGTATGGAAATTTAGAAATTAAGTTAATCGCTGTGGATGAATTTACACGCACTTATGTCATTAGAGATACACTAAATGAATCTAAACAAGCCACAAAGATTATTAATCGCTATCACTTCGATCAATGGGAAGATTTCCGAGCTGTAGATATTTCAACACTGGCAGGTTTAATAGATTTGCTTTGTGGAAAATTTAAGGATAATCCTATTTGGGCCCATTGCCGGGCAGGCGTTGGTAGAACAGGAACTCTCTTTGCTGGTTATATTTTGAAATCTCTAATCGAAAAAGAGTATCTTACTATAGAAAACCTTGATGATGAACTATTAAATCTAATTTTAGAGTTGCGTAAAGATAGGGGACCTTTATTCGTGCAACAACAAGCACAGCTCAATCTATTAAGAAGGTATGCAATTTCATTGCTGACAACCAAAACTGGTGAGATGAAAGCGCAAGACTAAACTTTCGATTCATCTGCACTAAACTTCTTTTGGAAAAATTGATGTAATAGACCTCTCTATAAAGAAATCTAATGTCATTGATGATCAATTTCATTATCGCTCTCATTTTCATGAGTGCGTAAATTGCGTTCTTTACCAATCTTGTCTAATAACTCTTCAATGCGCATATGTTTATCGACACTATCATCTAATTTAAAGGTTAACTCTGGAAAATAACGCATTACCACTTTTTTAGAAGAGTTTACTGCTATAAAACCAGCCGCCGAAGTTAGTGCCTGCAGCGTTTCATCTTTAGCTTGTTGCGAGCCAATTACACTGATATAAACTTTGGCATAGTGCAAATCTTTTGAGATTTGCACACGTGTCACGGTAATTAAATCAGTCACATGTGGATTGCGCACATCTTTTTTGATGACTTCAGAAATTACTTCTTTTAGTAGAGAATTTAGACGATCAGTTCTTTTTACAGCCATAGTTATAATTCTTGAATGATATAGGTAACTTGATAAGCTTCTAGCACATCATTTTCTTGAACGTCAGAAAAATTTTGTAATAAAATACCACACTCCATTCCTTTAGAAACTTCGCGAATGTCTTCTTTAACACGCTTAAGCGAAGATATTGATCCCCGCCAAACAATTTCTTGATTGCGTCTAACTGCAATGAAATCATTGCGATTAATAATACCCTCAGTTACTTGACAGCCAGCAATCATACCTGCATGTGAAGATTTAAAGACCGCTTTTACTAATGCTTTCCCTTTTTGTGTTTCTTGGGCAATTTTTTCCAATAAACCAGTCATCAATAATTTAACATCATCAACGGCATGATAAATGATATTGTGTAAGCGTACGACTACACCAAATTGTTTAACTAATGATTCCGCATGACTTTCAATTTGGGTATGAAAACCGATGACAACTGCTTTAGAAGCAGCTGCTAATTGTACATCTGATTCTGACACCTCGCCTACACCAGCAAAAATAATGTTGATGCATGCTTTTTCAGATTCAATTTTCATTAATGTAACTTTTAATGCTTCTAAAGAACCTTGTACGTCGGCACGTAAGACTAAATTTAAAGTCTTTTTACTAACATTAGCTGTAGTAGCATTTTGAAATAAATTTTCTGCTGAAAGTTTGCGTTTTTGCTGTAGCAAGAATGAATTTTGTTTAGCGCCGGTATAACGTACCTCAGCAATCTCGCGCGCTTCTCTTTCATTTTTAACAACAATGAATTCTTGGCCTGCTTCTGCAAGGCCCGATAAACCAGTAATTTCTACAGGTGTCGAAGGGCCGGCCTCTTGTAACTCATTCCCATACTCATCGTGCATAGTCTTGACACGTCCCCACAATTGTCCAAAAACCAATGCATCACCACGATGAAGTGTACCATTTTGCACTAATACTGTGGCGACAGCACCCATACCTTTGTGCATTTCTGATTCTAAAACTGTACCTCGAGCACGAAAATCGGGGTTTGCCTTTAGCTCTAATATTTCAGCTTGTAGTGCTAACATTTCCAATAACTGTACGACACCTTCACCAGTACTGGCAGAGCAATTAATTGTGATGGTTTGGCCACCCCATGCTTCTGGCAATAGCTCATTATCGGCTAGTTGTCTATAAACATTGTCAGCATTAAAGTTTGGTTTATCGCATTTATTAATAGCGACTACAATGATCACACCAGCAGCGCGCGCATGCTGAATAGCTTCAATCGTCTGTTGACGAATGCCTTCATCGCCGGCTACAACCAAAACAACTATATCAGTAACATCTGCTCCACGTGCTCGCATAGCAGAAAAAGCTTCGTGACCAGGTGTGTCTAAAATGGCAATATCACCCACCGCTGTTCTACAGCGAAATGCACCAATATGTTGCGTAATTGCACCCGCTTCTCCAGCTGCTCGATCACTTTTTCTAATAGCATCAATCAAGCTAGTTTTGCCATGATCAACATGTCCCATAAAAGCAACTACAGGAGGTCTTAATTGTAGTTTTTCAGGAGAGCTTTCGAGGAGTTCTTCTCGAATAGTTTTGTCAGTAATTTGAATGCGCTTTTCTTCAGCTGTATCAATAGTTATTTCACAACCAAACTCATGCCCTAGTAGTTGTATGGTAACCTCATCCTCTAATAAATCGTTAAGAGTGGCAAGTACACCTTGTAAAAAAAGTTTGCTGATTAATTGGGAAGATTTAAGTTTCATTTCCGAAGCTAAATCTTTGATAGAAATTGGTATGCGCACTTTTAATGTAGTAGGGCGAATAGTAAGATCTTCTTGAAAATTTGAGCGCGCCCCCTTATTGCGTCGTTTACGCCATTGTTTTTCATCTTCAGCTGAGCGTAGGCCTTGGCGGTCTCTGGCATCAAATTGGCGATTGACGGTTTCTTGACGTCGTGCTGGCTTAACATCTCTAAATTCTTTAAATTTAGGAGCTTTCACTCCTTTACGCGCATTTTCTTCGTCACTAACTGCTTTTGCTTCTTCATCTGCTGTTTTTGGTTTTATTTTTTTATCACCAATAATTTCTTTAACAGCTTCTTTTGGTTGATTTGTAGCATGGATAACGGTTGGTTCGGGGCGAGCCACGATAGCTGGTGTCACCGGCTTTAAATAATCCTTAATATGTTTGCCAGTTGGTCCCAATTTATCCATTTTTGGTTCAATGTCCTCTTTGGGCTTGGCTGAGGTTGTGTTAGTAGTAAAAGTCTTAGTCGAGATGTCTGAACTAGATGTAGTTGATTTAAAAGATTTACTTGGTGATTCAGGTAATGTAGTTGCTTTAGCAGCAGGGAGCTGAATTTTACTAGTAGGAGAATTAACAATATTGTTTTTCTCAACATTTTCTAGAAGATTGTCAGTAGCTTCAATTGTTAAAGATGTTTTATCACTATCACCAATTTTAGGTGTTATTTTGGCAGTGGTGGAACTTGCTTGGGCTTCTTTTTCCATTTCACCAAATATTTCTTGTCTTAGCTGAGCGCTGCTTTTAGCTTGCACAGTCTCTTCAGCGGCAAATAAATTTGAAAAATGATCTTTTTTATCAGCAAGTTTTGTTTCTTCAGCTGGCAAAATTTTTTCCGTGACAAGATCTTTAGAAGCTTCGGGCGCATCTTCAAAAACAGACTTATCCCGTGCACGAATACGTGGAGTTTCTTCTTTTGCAAGCTCTGGACTTTCAGTAATAGCCGATTTTGACAAAGGTTTGGCTGTAGTGGGCGTTTGAACTTCTTTTTCAACTTCTTCAGCTTTTTTGCTTGCTAGTTTACTCTTTATCCCACTGAGATTAATCGCTTGTGCAATTTGAGTATTTTTAATGTTTAACTTGAGATTTTTGGCCAACGCTCTATGTCCTTTGTTTTCTTAATTTGTTCTAAAATTTTATCGGCTAGATTTAAACTGATGCCGGATTTGGATGCCAGTTGTTCTGGTGTGGTTTGTAGTAAAGAAGCTAAAGTGCCAAAACCAACAGTGACAAGGTGATCGAAGATAAGATTATTAACCCCTTCAATACCAGTCAAAGTTTCATGTAACATTGGATCTTTATTAGCTGCGATTTCTTCGCGTTGAATCTCCATAGTACGTTTATAATCAGTCATGCGCTGTACTTCTAAATCAAAACCAACTAAACGACTATTTAAGCGGGCATTCAAACCTTTTTTACCAATAACTGTAGCAAAATCATCATCATCGATGACGATTGAAATTACTTTATCGTCTTGATTCACACTCATTTTGCGCACTTCAATCGGCGACAATGCGTTTTGCAATAGTTCTACAGGATCAGCAGAAAAAGGGATTACGTCAATTTTTTCATTATGTAGTTCGCGTACTATGTTTTTTACGCGATTACCACGCATACCAACACAAGCACCTACCGGATCTACTTTTGAGTCGATAGAACGAACAGTTAGCTTAGTGCGATAACCAGCTTCGCGCACAATTTTGTCAATTATTATCGTACCATCACTAATTTCTGGTACTTCTTGTGCAAAGAGTGCTTTTACAAATTCTGGGCGTGCGCGTGATAATATAACCTCTGCACCACCGTTTTCAGTGTCTTTAACTTCTACTAATAAAGCTAAAACTTTTTCGCCAACTTGATATTGCTCTGTTTTGGGATATTCACGCATTGGCATAATGGCCTCAACTTTTCCCAAATCAACAATCAAGTTAGAACCGCGCACTAAGCGCTCGACTGTCCCTGATATTAGTTCACCAACGCGATCACGATACTCTGCATAAATTACATCTCTTTCCGCACTGCGCAGTTTTTGAGTAATAATTTGCCTAGCTTTTTGTGCGGCAATACGTCCGAAATCTTTTGGAGTAACGACAACGTCGATAAATTGCCCTATTTCGCATTCAGGGTCGATTATACGGGCAGCGGTTAAAGAAATTTCTTGCGATCCGATTTCGACTTCGTTTACGATTTCTTTTTCGCAATAGACTTCAATATTACCATTTTTAGGGTTAATTGTTACAGAAACGTTAGAAGCACCCGCTACACTTTTGCGTGCCGCTGCTTGTAGCGATTCTTCAATAGCGCTAATAATAAGTTCGCGCTTAACCCCTTTCTCTCGCTCCAAATACTCAAATACAGCAATGAGATCTTTGTTCATTTTTGGTGCCTCTAATGCTATAATAGCAACGTGAAATTGCGAAATCTTGTCAAATGTACAGGAAGAATCGCCAGTTTAACAAAATGTTTTATGTAAGTAACGTGCTACGTGGTTTGTCATAACAAATTTAAAAAGCGATTATTCTAATGTATGGTAACTATAACTATTACCATACATTAGATATGAGTTTATTCGCTATCCTCGTCTTCTGATCGCTCTGATTTGCCATGCTCGTTTTTATCTTTTTTAGCATGTTCATCTTTTTTGCGTCTTTTAGTAGGAGTGATTACAATGTCATCGCGATTGTATTGATTTTGATCAATTAAATATTCCTTAATTGACAAAGCAATTTTTTTGTGCTCCGGATCCAATTTGATAACTTTAGCAGTAACATCATCACCTTTGTTTACAACGTCTTCTACCTTACCAAAGGCTTGATCTGATAATTCAGTAACATGAATTAATCCCTCAATTCCACTGTCTAGTTCAACAAAAGCACCAAACGCTGTAATTTTTGTTACTTTACCCTTTACTAAACTACCGACGGGGATTGTTTTTTCAATAGATTCCCACGGATTGGTAGTCAATTGTTTTACACCAAGTGTGATTTTCTTGCTGTCTTTGTCTACTGATAAAATAACAGCATCGACTACATCACCTTTTTTCAACACCTCGGATGGATGAGAAACTTTTTTAATCCAACTTAAATCAGAAATGTGAATTAAGCCTTCAACGCCTGGTTCTAATTCTACAAATGCACCATAATTAGTTAGCGTTCTAATTTCAGCTTTAACTGTTCCGTCGACTGGGTACTTACGCTCAACATCATCCCATGGATTGTGCTCGGTTTGCTTTATACCTAATGAAATTTTACCTTCTTCTTTTTGCACTGATAATACGATGGCTTCGACTTCATCACCTTTTCGGACAATTTCACTTGGATCGGTAATATTTTTTACCCAAGACATTTCTGAAACATGAATTAAACCCTCGATGCCAGGCTCAATTTCAATAAAGGCTCCATAAGGGAGTAAGTTAACTATTTTACCTTTTACTTTTGTTCCAGGAGGATATTTTTGTTCAATTTGATCCCAAGGATTTGGTCCTTTTTGTTTTAAGCCCAGGGCTACACGTCCTTTATCTTTGTCAACACTAAGGATCATCACCTCTAGCTTTTGACCAAACTGTACCATTTCTGACGGGTGCTTAATACGTTTCCATGTCATGTCAGTAATATGCAATAAGCCATCTATACCATCTAAATCTAAGAACACACCAAAGTCGGTAATGTTTTTTACTACACCTTCACGAATATCGCCTGGTTGTATGTGTTCTAGTACTTCAGTCTTTTTAGAAATACGTTCAGCTTCCAGTAATTCGCGACGTGAAACGACAACATTTTTCCGATCGATATTGATTTTAAGAATTTTAAATTCGTAAGTTTTGCCAATATAATCATCAAGATTTTTAATTCGTTTATTATCTATCTGTGATCCTGGCAAGAATGCTTCCATGCCAATATCAACCATCAAGCCACCTTTTACTTTGTGTAAAACGCGTCCTTTAACGATAGAGCCTTCTTCGCAATGTTCAAGGATGTATTCCCATTGACGTAATCTTTCGGCTTTTTCACGCGACAATACTATTTGTCCGTGATCGTCTTCGGTCTGATCAAGTAATACTTCTACTTCTGAATCTAAAAATATTTGTGAAGTGTCTGAAAATTCTTCAATTGGTACTAAACCTTCTGACTTTAAACCCACGTCAATGACAACGTGATCTTTAGTAATTTCAACGATACGTCCCTTTAATATACTGCCAGGGTTCATAGCGGATGCTTTTTTTGGCGTCATATCGCCATTTTGTGACAACAGACTCTTAAAAGTTTCTGCATCTTTTTCTTGAAAAAAAATATCATCAACGATGTTACTTTCATTCCAAGTGTGTTGTGGGTGTTTAGACATTTAAAGAATTCTCCTGATTTTCATAAATGTCAACATCCTATCAAATACAAAACAAAAATGCAATCAGTATTTCGCATCGTTATATGTTCTATTTTAAATTGAAACTTCTCCAAATATTAGACTTCTCTTGAAACTACATTTATTTGTTAAAATTATCTTTTTTGGCATCTTTAATCCCAAATTTTTCGGGCCTTATTGCCAATATGCTCTTAAAATTTGGAATCGAATCTACTCAAAAAATATCAATTTTTCCAAAAAAAGTCAGTTTAAAAATATGTCTGTTGCCGAATCTTGTAACAGTTGCCTTGAAAAAATGAAAATGTTAATGAATCGTATTGAATTTTTTTAGATGCTTATATTATACGATATAACCTTAGCTTTGACTCTTCTAGTCCTTTCAAGTTAATCTAAAGGACTAGAAGAGTCAAAGCTAAGGTTATATAGTCGCTAATTTGACCGAAGCGATGTAATAATTCTCTTAAGAGACAAATAATTAATTTAATTTTATTAAAATAACATGAATGAAAAGACTTTAGTGCTTAAATTTGGTGGCGCCGCTTTAGCGACGCCGGCTCATTTTGCTAACGTGGCCGATTTGATTATTCAAAAACGTGCTCAATATGATTCAATAGTCGTTGTAGTGAGTGCAGCCGAAAAGATGACGGATCAATTGATTTCTTTTGCGCATCAGATTCACCCAAATCCGCCGCAACGCGAATATGATATGCTGATAAGCTGTGGCGAGCGTATGAGTATGGCATTACTAGCTATGGCTTTGTGTAATAAGCAGTGCGAAGCTATCAGTTTTACTGGCAGTCAGTCTGGTATTATTACCTGTGATAGTCACGCTAATGCCCACGTTATTGATGTGCGCCCACAACGCTTGGAGGAGTGTTTATTGCAAGGAAAAATTGTTATTGTAGCTGGTTTCCAGGGAGTTAGTCTAAAGAAAGAAATTACTACTTTAGGGAGGGGGGGCTCTGATACTTCGGCCGTTGCTTTAGCTTTAGCTTTAAAAGCTTGTAAAGTGGAGTTTTTTAAAGATGTTCCTGGAGTTTTTGAGCACGATCCCAAAACGCATTCACAGACTAGCCCCTATAATTATTTGAATTATGATGATATGCTAAAAATTGTGCAAAATGGAGCTAAGATTTTGCATAAAAGGGCTATTGAGTTGGCTGCTAAAAATGGTTTGTTTCTTCATATCCGTAGTTTTTGTCCGGAACATAGAGAATGCTTAGGGACAGAAATTTTTGATAAAAATAAGCCGCGCAATGTCATACCAATATACGAACTAGTTACATAGAATTACGTTTTTATTGCAGGCATAGCTGTAACATGTTTAATTTTAACTTTTTGAATAGATTTGTTAGTTTTGTGTAAAAAAAGACGGCTTGCAAATAAATGGTGGTTTAGGTATCATGTAATCATTCGTCTATATTAATCATAATCAACATGCAGCCATTGCTTTTGGCTTCTTAACTATGGGGATAAGCGAATGTCACTAGACAAAGGCACTAAAGAAGAAATTACAAAAAAATATCAGTTACATGGCAAAGACACAGGTTCAGCCGATGTACAAATCGCCATTTTAACTGAACGGATTGCAGAAATTACAGAGCATTTGAAACGCGCTCCAAAAGACAATAAAGCACGATGGGATTTGATTAACTTAGTTGGTCGTCGCCGTAGATTGCTTGATTATTTAAATTCTACAGACACTAAGCGTTATCAACTACTTATCAAAAAGTTGAAGCTTAAGCGATAAGTGCAAAAAATATACAGAAGGGGTGTATGTCTTTGTAACCCCTTCTATCAATTTCTGTCACCCGTCTATATAAGATGTTTGATTTTTATACAAACATCCTCTGTTTTTGTATTTTTTAGCAAGCAGTTATTCAGGCATCATACAGTTGTCAATCTAGCTTGCCCCCATTCTGAAGCAAACAGCTCGTTATACAATAAATTTTTATGGAGTTACCAATACTGATGCAACGCGATACTATCTCTGTTCTTGTCGGAGGACAAGAAATTATTTTTGAAACTGGCAAAGTAGCCCGTCAAGCCGGTGGTGCCGTTATTGTGCATTGCGGTGAGACCACCGTATTTTCAACAGCCTGCTCGGCTCCTAATAGTGATGCAGCAGCTAATTTCTTGCCTTTGCGAGTCGATTACCAAGAAAATTTTTCTTCGGTTGGTAAAACACCTAGTGGTTTTATAAAACGCCAGGGGCGTCCGTCGGAGCGGGAGGTTTTAATTGGACGTTTAATTGACCGTCCATTGCGACCTTCATTTGAGGATGGTTATTATGATGAAGTGCAAGTGCTATGTTATGTATGGTCCTACGATGGAATACACGCTCCAGATCATTTAGCAATCTGTGCTGCCTCAGCTGCCTTAAGTATCTCGCCAATTCCATTACTGCATCCGGTGGGAGCTGTTCGTATGGGTTATGTGGATGGTTCCTTTGTGGTTAATCCAACTTCTGAACAACAACGTCGCTCCAAATTAGATCTTGTGCTAGCCGGAACAGCAGAAGCTGTTTTGATGATTGAAGGTTTTTGTGATTTCTTGACTGAAGAACAAATACTTGAAGCTATCACGCAAGGCCATCAAGCCATTCAATTGATTTGCCAAACAATTAAAACTTGGCAAGGGCGTGTCGGAAAGGCTAAAAATCGTACTAGTTTACGAAGCTTGCCTACTAATTTAATCTCAGAAGTAGAAAATTTTTCTAATTCTGCCCTTGATCGCGCATTAAGAATTAGTGACAAAAAAGAACGCGAACTAGCACAAGCTAGTGTTACTAAAGATGCACACGCACATTTTTGCGATCCATCAAAGCCAGTTTATAATGCTACAGAGGTAAATGAAGCCTTAGATCGTGTCTCTTCTAAAATGATGCGTCGTATGATTATCGCTGACGGCCGTCGTTCTGATGGACGTAGTACGACTGATATCCGACCAATTGATATTGAGCAAAGTTTTTTACCACGCACACATGGTAGTTCTTTGTTTACACGAGGGGAGACGCAAGCATTAGCGGTGTGTACTTTGGGTGGCGAAACTATGTCGCAACGTTTTGAAGATCTCAATGGAGAGGGGGCGCAACGTTTTTACTTACAATATTTCTTCCCTCCATTTTCGGTAGGAGAAGTTGGCCGTATTGGGGCACCTGGTCGACGTGAGGTTGGGCATGGTAAATTAGCAGAACGCTCTTTGCTTGCCATATTGCCAGCAAAAGAACAGTTTCCCTATACCATCAGATTAGAATCTAATATTACCGAGTCCAATGGTTCATCTTCCATGGCGACGGTATGTGGTGGTTGTTTGGCTTTAATGGATGCTGGTGTACCTGTTAAAAAGCCTATTGCTGGTATTGCAATGGGATTAATTCTAGAAGATAACCATCACGTCATTTTATCTGATATTTTAGGTATTGAAGATGCGCTTGGTGATATGGATTTTAAAATTACTGGCGATGAAAGTGGTATCACAGCCTTTCAAATGGACATTAAGGTAGTGGGTATAACCATCGACATTATGCGTAAAGCACTTTCGCAAGCGAAAGCTGGCCTTATTCATATTTTAGAAAAAATGACCAAGGTTTGCCCTCAGCATAATAAACAAATGTCTCGCTATGCTCCACGCATTGAAACTATACAAATTAAGCCAAGTAAAATAGCCACTGTAATTGGTCCTGGTGGCAAGCAAATTCGTGCTATCATCGAGCAAACTGGTGTGCAAATTGATATTGATGATACTGGTCTTGTCAGCATCTCTGCAAATGATTTAGATAGCATTGAAAAAGCCAAGGCTATTATTTTTGCATTAACAACTGAAATTGAAATTGGTAAGATTTATGCAGGTAAAGCTGTTTCTATAGTGCCATTTGGTGTGTTTGTCGAAATTGTACCGGGTAAAGAAGGTTTATGCCATATTTCTGAATTTGACAATAGTCGCATTGCCAGCTTAGAAAGTTATATTAAGCCTGGTGATGTGATTAATGTGAAAGTTTTAGATATTAATGAGCGTGGGCAAATTAAACTCAGTCGCAAGGCTACTTTAATAACCTGAACTTTGAATTTCCTTCCTCCAAGTTTAGGTTATTATAACAAAAGGTGTGTTATGCAAATAATTTGTAACACACCTTTTTTTGCTTTTTAAAAATTTATTTGAAAACCTTATCTAGTATATGAATACAACAGTTCGTCCTCGATTGTATTTGTGGAATGCGTGTCTTGGAAATTTTTTTGAACATTATGATACAGCATTATTTAGTGTGTTATCGCCCTTTTTAGCTGCGCTAATTTTCCCTGAGCAAGATTACGTTACCGCTCTGATATTGACTTATGCTTCATTGCCGCTAAGTATGATTGCACGTCCCGTAGGAGCTCTTTTTTTTGGCTATATTGGCGATCTTTATGGTAGAGCTCAAGCGCTATTTTTGACCCTATGTGGCATGTCGATAGTATCACTTGCGATTTCGCTAACACCTACCTATGCCCAAATTGGAACCTGGGCACCTTTAATTTTTTTTATATGGCGTCTACTGCAAAATTTTTTGGCAGCAGGTGAGACGATGGGTGGGGCAGTCTTTTTATTAGAGCATTTGCCAGAATATCAGCAAGATGTATGGAGTGGTTATTATAATGCGTCAACTATTGGAGGCTTTTTGTTAGCGTCGCTAGGGGTGACTATCTTGAGTAATTACCAATTGTTGGAGACATATGGTTGGCGTTTGCTTTATATGTTTGGCACATTGACAGGTTTATTTGGTTGTTTAATAAGAGGTGCGTTGCCTAGCGATCTTAATAATAATCTAAATAGTGTAAGAAAAAGATGGCAGTGTGGAGAGGCCTTACTTGAATGTATCAACATATTTAGAACTCATAGAAAAGCGTTAATTATTATCATGTTTAGTTCTGGTTTTTCGTATGCCAACTACGCCGTCTCTTTATTATTATTAAATGGTTGGATTCCGTTAATTTCTAATTATACAAAAGAGTACATGGTACAGCTGAACACGCTTTTATTAGTAATTGATTTTTGTGCCTTGCCCTTTTTTGGTTGGTTGGCCTCTAAATATTCTCGGCAAAAAGTCATGCTTGCTGGGTCTTTGGGTGTAGTCTTTTGCAGTATACCGCTACTTATGCTATTAAATGGCGCTAACCTAACTTTAATTTGCTTTATTCGTATTTTATTTGTTTTATTAGGGGTAGCGCATACTGCTCCATTTTACGCATGGGTGCAAGATTTAGTTAGCTCTCGCCACAGATATTTATTGCTATCTTTTGGCTATGCCGTAGGTTCACAACTTTTAGGAGCTCCAACAGCGGCACTATCATTATGGCTTTTTAAGCAGACGGGTATGATCGCTAGTATTGCTTGGTATTGGTGGATATTAGCGGTTGTTAATAGTTATATTTTGATGACTCAGTTGGCTAGTTGCTCCTTAAATAAAAGTCTCATAAAAAATAGCAAATGAGTGTTGTAAATTTTATTTGACTAATAAGCTGTTAAAAAATGTAATCTAGTAAAATTAGAGAGTTATTTGTTTATTTTAAATAACAGTTCATGATAAAATTCAGTTGAATATAACTTCCTGAGTCAAATTGTTTGCCTTTTTGCAGATCTTGGAGAATTTCTCGCGAGATTTTTTTTGTTGATTGGCAGGCGCATGCGTTTATAGTGAGCGCATACTAGGAATTCCAAAAACTGAGCTGTTAGCAATTACTGCTGCCACTTGCTCAATCAACAAAAAGCATATTTTCATGACACAATCGCCTATACAAGATGAAACTAGTCAATTAAATTTTAATTGTTTTGGTTTAAATAAATTAATTTTACAAGCATTGCAAGAAGCTGGTTTTGATACACCCACACCTATACAAGAACAAGTAATACCTTGTATCTTAGGTGGTGGAGATTTGATTGGCCAAGCACAAACTGGTACTGGGAAGACTGCTGCGTTTGGTTTGCCCGCCTTGCATATGATTGCAGAACAACCAGGTAAGCAAATACTAGTGATGACACCCACGCGAGAGTTAGCCAAACAAGTAAGTGATGAAATTTATCGCTTTGGTAAGTATCTTGGTATTCGCACTGCCATTATTTGCGGTGGAAAATCATCAAAAATGCAAACGGAAGCTTTACGCAGAGGTGCTCAAGTCATTGTTGCTACGCCCGGTCGTCTACTAGATTTATTGCAATCACAACAACTACCCGATTTTAATCCATCTATTGTTATTTTAGATGAAGCTGACGAAATGTTAGATATGGGATTTTTAGATGACATAAAGTTAATTTTTAGCTTCTTGCCACAACAGCGACAAACTTTATTGTTTTCTGCTACAATGCCTGTTCCTATTCAGCAATTAGCCAAAGAGATTCTAAATAAACCACATTTTTTTACAGTAACGCGCAATGAAACTACTAATCAAGATATTAAGCAATTTTATTATTTAATTAGAGAGGAAGAGCGTGATTGCGCTATTGTACGTTTGATTGACACTGAAAACCCTAAAAAAGCTATTATTTTTTGCAAAACCAAAAAAGATGTCGATCGTTTAGCTAGTTTTTTAAGCGAAAGTGGACATAAAGTTAAAGGCTTACATGGTGACATGGAACAAACTCAGCGCGAGCAAGTCATTCGCAGTTTTCGCTCTGAGTATGTACAGATTTTAGTGGCTACCGATGTGGCAGCACGTGGATTGAATGTTTCCGATATTTCGCACGTATTCAATTACCATTTACCTTTTGATCCTGCAAGTTACGTACACCGAATCGGTCGTACCGGACGGGCTGGTAATAAAGGTATAGCTAGTACATTTGTGACAATGCGTGAGTGGCGCGGTTTTCAACGTTATGAAAAAATATTGGGGACTGTTATTCACAAAGGGCGTATCCCTACTTTGCAAGAAGTTAAACAGATAAAACATCGGCATTTAATTGATCAAATTTTATCTCATGTGCCTAATGATGAGGCAGCACGTATACTAAAAATTATGAATACTGAGGACTTATCTTCAGTGGCCACCAAACTAATTTCACTTATGCTAGTCAATCAGGCTTTTGTTGGTCCTGAAGTGATCGGTTTAGACAATCCCGGTCCGGCTCCTGAAAAGCGTAGAGGGGCTGCTTTTAACCAAAGATACGCTAAAAGACCAGCTTCTAGGGGCTCTTTTGCTACAAATGCAAAACCAGCTTTTAGAAGTTTTAATGCACCTAAAGCACATGCCTCGGGTGTCTTTAAAACAAATAAAAATGTATAGTAGCTGATCGTCAAATAGCATTAGATTTCTTTGAAAATTGTCTTTTTAAGGCAATTTTAACAAATGTAGTTTCGCCAAAGAAGTCTATTAACTTTAAGTTAATATATACACAGAAAAGTCATCGTGCTTTTCTGTGTTATCTATCAAATATTTAACAGAAGTAGTGTATGCTTAAAAGTATGACAGCATATGGAAATGCTAGCGTGCATGTTCCACTTGGACACTTTGTAATAGAGATAAGTTCTGTTAATCGCAAATTTTTAGAAATTAATTTTCATCTACCATCCTCATTAGATCGTTTTGAATATCAACTCAAAAAACTCATCGCTACCTTTGTTACGCGTGGACAGATTACTGTAAAGGTTACGGCTACATTTGAAGACATAATACCTGTAGAAGTTAAGATCAATATTCCACTGGCTCGTCAACTGTGTCAAATGTGGGATAAATTGCGGCAAGAGTTGCATATTGAAGAAAGTGTCTTAACAGCTATGTTGTTGTCGCAAAGAGATCAATTATTTTGTTTTGAAGATAATCAACAAGAAGATGATCACTATTTACAGGTATTACAAGATGCTGTAACATCAGCCATGCAAGATTTTGTAAGGATGCGCAATCGTGAAGGGATAGCATTACAAGAGGATATAATAGAGCGTTTGCAAATAATTGATAAACAATTAGCCTTAATCGAACAAAAAGCTGTTGGAGCCACAAACCGTTATTATCAAAAGTTATTAAATCGTTTAAAAGATTTGGCCCATGTTGAGATTGAAAATGAAGAACGGGTCTTGCGTGAAGTGGCTATCTTTGCCGAAAAAATTGATATTGCCGAAGAAATAACACGTGCTAAGTGTCATTTAACTCATTTTAAAGAATTAATGCAAAGTAGTGAATCGGCTATTGGCAAGACATTGGAATTTATTTTACAAGAGCTAAATCGTGAAATTACGACGATTAGTAATAAATCTTCTGATTTATATATTGCGCGTGCCACCATCGAAATAAAAAGCGAGTTTGAGAGAATTCGCGAACAAGTGCAAAATGTTGAATAGATGAATAGTTTATTGCCAAACAAGCAAAATGGACTGTTGTTCATTATAAGTGCTCCGGCAGGGACTGGTAAAACTACTTTAGTAAATTTATTACTGCAAGAATTCCCTGATTTAATGGTAAATGTTTCCTACACCACGCGAGCCCCGAGAAAATCTGAAATTTCTGGTCAACATTATCACTTTGTTTCGGAAGAAGAATTCAAAGCTAAAATCAAAGCCGATGAGTTTTTAGAATATGTCCTGTTGTATGGCACCTATTATGGAACATCTCGTAAATGGATCAACGCACAGCAACAACAAGGTAAACACGTATTACTAGTAATAGATACTCAAGGAGCTTTGCAAATAAAATCTGTATGCTCTTCGATCTTAATTTTTATAAGACCACCCTCCTTAGACATTTTAAAAGAAAGGTTGGAAGGGCGCCAAACTGAAACTGACAACGAAATTAATACAAGATTGAACTGGGCCGCCAAAGAGATGGCTGCAATTAATCACTACGATTATGATATAATCAACGACGATCTAATGACAGCCTATCAAGTATTGCGCAGTATTGTAATTGCTGAATGCCATCGTATAGACTACTTGCATAACCGCTAAATTTAACAACAATAAAACACAATGGGGTTAGAAATGGATAAAGAAGGGAAAAAACGTTTTACAAACGAAGCCTTAGTCAAAAAATTTGACAGCGTATTTGACTTAGTAAATTATTCTATTTTGTTGGCTGAAAACATGATTAAAACTGGTCGTGAATCACGTGTAAAATCTGATATGCAAAATCGGGCTATGTTGATTTTAGAAGAAATTCATGAGGGTAAAGATCATATGGATGAGATAGAAGTTAAGCCAGCTGTCGCAGCGGCAAGTGGTCCTTTTCAAGCAAATCGTACCCAAAAGCTGGTGGGAGAAGATGTTCCCTTAAGCTCTTCTAAATTGCGCCATGCGGAACGCCGTCGTCATAATTAGAGGGATCTGTTATGTTTGATACAACAGGATCGGTGTTAATTCTTTCCCTTGTTATTGTATTAGGTTTCATATTGCTTTTTTTAGCAATGTGGGGCTTAAATCTATTGTCAACGCGGAAAAACACGCTAAGTCCTTATACTGGTTTGCCATTACGACGCACTACAGGATTGTCATTTTATAGCACAGAGCAAATTCAGAAATTTAAAAGTAGTTTTAGACAGTATGACAATCGCCCTTTTGATTTTAATCGCGCGGCCTTATGCCGTGAAACTGGTCGCATATTTGAAAATTGTGTCACTTGGTATGATGCCATTAGGGTAGATTGGACTTTTCTGCAAAAAAAATATCCGGGCAATTATGTTTCATGGGGGAGTCTAAGTTTTGAACAACAATTCTATATACGCAAATTTCACGATACTTTAGAAGGTTTTCAAACTAACACCTCTTCTCCTACTCCAGCTCCACGGGCGATTGAGACTGAGTATGTTTATTCAAAACCAGGACCATTATATGTCGATCTTAATACCCACATAGTAATGGGTTGGAAAGTAGTGCCTGGAACTGAGCTAGAAGTATTAATTGTGCAAAAACCAAATATATAATCGATCTCATTATGAAACAAAAAATTTTAATCACTTCGGCTTTACCTTATGCCAATGGCCCTCTTCATTTTGGACATATTGCTGGAGCCTATTTACCTGCCGATTGTTATGCCCGTTTTCAAAGACTAATGCACAATGATGTACTTTACATTTGTGGATCAGATGAATATGGTGTTGCAATTACTCTGAGTGCTGATTTAGCAGGGCGGACCCCAAAACAGCAGGTAGATCTTTTTCACACTATTAATCGCAATTTTTTTGAACAGCTGCAAATTAAATTCGATCATTATTCTCGCACTACTTGGGAAGGTCATACAACGACAGCTCAAGAATTTTTTGTCGATTTGTACAATAATGGCCACATTGAAGCACGCAGCACAGACCAATTATATTCAGAGAGCGATCAAAGTTTTTTAGCTGACCGTTATGTAGTGGGTACTTGTCCACGCTGTAATTTTGAGGGAGCTCGTGGAGATGAGTGTCAGCGTTGCGGTGCAAGCTATGAGGCGACTGATTTATTAAATCCACGCTCTAAAATTACTGGGACCACGCTAGTGAGACGCAGCACTGAACACTGGTTTTTATTGCTTGAACATTTTCAGGAACAACTCAAGGCTTGGATTGAGTCAAAACAATGGAAGCCAAATGTCATCAATTTTATCAAAGGGTATATTGATGATTTGCATGCGCGTGCCATTACACGCGATTCAACCTGGGGTATTCCTGTCCCTATTTCGGATAACCCTAATAAAGTATTATATGTTTGGTTTGATGCACCCATTGGTTATATTTCAGCTACTAAAGAGTGGGCGATCGCTCAGTCGCAACCCGAACGTTGGAAAGATTATTGGCTCGATCAGAAAACAAAATTAGTACAATTTATTGGCAAAGATAACATTCCATTTCACGCCTCTATTTTCCCAGCTATGATTATGGGGCAATCACAAGAATATAAATTAGTGGATGATCTACCGGCTAATGAATTTTATCTTCTAGAAGGAAGGCAGTTTAGTAAATCTGATGGTTGGTATATAGATTTAGAAGGATTTTTTAAACATTTTACTAGTGATCAAATTCGTTATACTATTTCAGCTAATGCACCAGAGAGTGCTGATAGTGAGTTTACCTGGAAAGATTTTCAACAGCGCTGCAACATCGAATTAGTAGGAAAGTATGGCAATTTAGTGAATCGCGTTTTAACTTTTATGCAAAATCGCTTGCAAGGAATAGTACCAGGAATGGGGGAGCTGGAGAAAATCGATCAAGACTTTTTGCATGAAATTAAGGCGATAGCGTGCGAAACAGCACAGTGCTATGATCAGTATAGAACGCGCCGCGCCAGTCAGTGTATTATGCAGTTAGCGCAAGCTGGAAACGTCTATTTTGATGCCAAAAAGCCCTGGATAGATGTTAAGTCTCAGGCGACTACCAAAAGAATGGAAACCACTATAGCTTGTTGTTTAGAGTGTATTAAAGCATTAGCGCTCATTTCCTATCCTATTATTCCCGACGCCGCGCTTAAATTATGGCAAATGCTTGGATTTGAGCAATCGATTGAAAGTATGGGTTGGGAAGCAATCATGGCTACTCATATTGCTGTAGGTATTAAGTTATCAGCACCAACACTGTTATTTGCCAAAATTGAAGATGAATTAATTGATGCCCAAATACAAAAACTACAACAAATACAAGCGGCCCACTAATTTACTCACCTTACACATAATTTGAAGAGTGTCTTTAGTACCTATCCGAAAGCATCTATAAAGGAGACACATTTTGCAAAGAGCTTAGGCTATTTGCTGCAATGTGTCTCCTTATATATAGCTCTAGGCTATTTCAAAAACCACTTGTTCAAGTTTGTGCGTAAGGTGAGTAATTTATTAGACTTCTTTCGAAAGAAGTCTATTATAGGTGACTAATCGTAATCGTTATCGTTTGGAACTAAAGGAATGCATATTTGCGATGTTTGGAAAACGTAAAGTGAATAACACGTTCCCACTAAAGGCAAGGCTCTTAAAACGGCAAAGCCTAACTCAGCCAGTCTAGCCATTGAATCGATTTTTTTATAACGTGCATCTTGAATATACTTGCTGCATTTCTGATACTCTTCATTTCTGTAACGGTTATCGAATGCATAACGATCAAAAACTGTATCTAACTTATAATTATTTCCAGCGGGTATTTCAGCAGATGTATCTTTTCGCTTAACGAAGCAATTGATCTTATTTATTTTATTATCGGCGATTTTTTGATCAAGATTTGCATTAATGTTTTTAACATCTTCTTTGTAGAAAGTTTCACGAAATAAATCATTAATCAAGCAAATCAATTGATAGCATACTAATGGTATGCCAATAATTTGCTGACTAATGGGGAATATACAGGCAAAATCGGAAAAATCTGATGTTTTAATTTTCATCTTATTATATATCCTTTTAAAAAAAATTAACGATAGCACTATTCTATCAAATAACAAAATAAAATAAAATAATTTTTTCTTGCGATTATATATCAAAATATAATTTTTAACATAAAAAGTCTCAAAAATATTGGTAGATTAAATGATTTAAATACTGATAATTTGAACTTTGGGTTTAATACCGCAAAAAGCTATCCATTAATGATTTGACCATCATTAATGCGATCGATTTTATCGGCAAAGGATTCGATGCGCGCATCGTGTGTCACAACGACACAAGAAACATTTTTTTGTTTAACTAATTTTTGTAATAATTCCATAACAATGCTGCCCGTGGTTTGATCTAAAAAACTAGTCGGCTCATCACAAACAATAAACTTAGGATTATGGACTAAGGCTCGGGCAATGGCGATGCGCTGTTGTTCACCACCTGATAAATCTTTAGGATAGGCCCCGATTTTGCTTTGCATATTCAATTCTGTTAAAAGCTCGCACGCCTTCTCTAAAGCTTTCTTACGACTTACTTTTTGAATCAGCAGTGGAATGGCAATATTTTCTTCGGTGGTGAGCATCGGTACAAGATGGAATATTTGAAATACAAAACCAATATGTTGTCCTCGATAATGCGTCCTTTGATCGTCAGGTAATTTCAATAGATTGACATTTTCAATAAAACATTCGCCTTGATCAGGCGTAAGAATGGCCGCAATGATAGAGATTAAAGTGGTCTTTCCCGAACCTGATGGTCCCATTAAAAACCTTAATTCACCTTTATCGATCGAAAGATTTATCCCTTTTAATACTTCAAAGCGATTGGCACCTTGGCCATATGATTTATGAATGTTTTTGCAAACTACCAAAGGGGACGTTGTCATAATATTAATCCAAGATTATTAACTTTTGAAAACAATAGCTGGATCTAGTTTATTGACCGTTCTGATACAGACAAAGGAAACTATCAAACTAATCAAGGTAATCGATGCAAAGCTCAATAGATATAAGTATAATGGCATATTAAAAGCCAAATCAGTGTTAGCTGATAGAAAACCAATTAAAGTAGTGGCTAACATTCCAATACCCCAACCCACTGCACTGACAAAAAATGCTTGCAATAATATCATTTTCATTAAAATGCTGTTATCTGCTCCCATAGCCTTGAGGGTACCAAAATAAGGCAAATTACCGATAGTAAAGTTGTAAAGAGTCTGCCCAGCTATGGCTACGCCAATGATAAAGCCAAGCACAATGGCTGTACCAAAATTTACGGCAATACCAGTATGTCTAAGATAGTAGACTACAGTCTGCCACTTGACCTCTGGGGCTAGAAAGGCGGCTAATTCTGTTCTTTCTCTAATTACTTTGCACAACTCGCTGGGTTCAAAACCTTCTTTAGCTTTAGCAACAATAAATGAAACTGGATAGCGCGGTGAGTATAAAAAAGTGTCTGCACGCTCATACGTTGTATAAACAACTGGTTGCGATTGAAAAGTGCGCGTAGTTTTACATATTCCAGCTACATAGGCGCGATGATCATTTAACTCAATAACATCACCGACTCGCAATGGTACCGTGCTGGTGCTAGGCTCGATTGGATAGGCTAATCTAGTTTCAGCACCAATCTCATTTACAATAATGGCATCAGGCATGCGTAAGTCTTCAATTTTACCTTCCAGCATCAATGGCGGTTGTCCAATTAAAGTAGAATTATCGATGCCGATCAATATACAAGATTGATGATAACCACTAACTAATCGAGCTTGCACAAGATTTTTAGAAATTGGCACTGCCCATTCTATTCCCTCGATGCTGCGTACATTATATATACAGTTCTCCGTTACACCTTGAATATCATCGATATATTGTGTGGCTGGGCTCATAACCCAAATATCTGGTTGTGCGACGTCGGTAACAAAGCCATAGGTCCGTTTCATAATGCCGATCAAAATTGCAGCTTGCTGTGTGATGATAAAGGTGGCAAAACATAGGCCCATTAAAATGCCAATATATTTTGCTTTATCACCTACTAACATTTTTAAAGCGATTAATAACACCAGTCTCCCCTTACAAAATTCAGGTTATAATTTACCTTTCTATTACCAATCACCTCCAAGGGATTGATAGACATCGATCAAACTTAAGGTTAGGTTTTGTTCTCCATTTATTAAATCAATTTGGGCCGTTAACCAATTTAATTTAGCCTGAATCTCTTGAGTAATATCGGCAAGACCGGCCGCGAATTGATCATTGATTAGGGTATGGGTTATGTGGTAGCCTTGCGTTTTTTTGTATAATTCATTTAATTGATATTGATTGCTAAAGTAACTAGTTAAATTTTGCTCGACTTGTTGTAAGGCATTAACGACACTTTTTTCATAATTTAAACAGGCCGAGCGTTGCAGAGAAGTTTGCACCTCAATATTGGCCATTCTTTTGCCAAAATCAAAGAGAGGCACTGTCATTAAAGAACCAATACCCCAAATACCGCTTTTATGGGTGAATAAATCGCTAAGCCGATCACTTGAAAAGCCAATATTAGCTCCTTGCAATGGATTGCTAGCAAAAGAAGCACTGGAGCCAGTAAGGGCAAATTGTGGAAATAGATTTGCTACCGCTATGCCAACCTCTTCGGTCGCCGCAGCCAAATTTCTCTCGGCGCTGCGAATATCGGGGCGACGGCGCAATAAATCGGAGGGTAGGCCGATAGGCACTTTACCAATGGCTGAAGGTATATTGTAATTCCACTCAAAATCTGCAATTAAAGCTTCCGGTTGTTGCCCTGTTAGTGTCGCTAAGGAATAGATGTTAATTTTCAAGGCCGCTTGTTGCACTATTAAGTTAATCAAATTTGTTTCATTATTGATAATAACTGTTTGTAAATCCTGTTCACTAATTAATCCTGCGGCTAAACGCTCTTTTGATATCTCCAGTAACTCTTCGTTAACAGTCACGATCTGTTGTAAGTTTTCAATTTTCTTTTGCAAGGCACAGATATTAGTGTAGGTTTTAGCAGTTGCACTAAGTACCATAATATAGACATTACTGGCATCCGCATCAGTTGCTTGCCATTGATCATAGGCAGCGTCGGCAGTGCGTCTGAGTAAGCCAAATACATCAATTGTCCAAATGGCCGTTAAGCCGGTTTGAAAAAAATTCTGGATGGGGTTAATGGTTAGATTTTTTCCATTAGTGGCTGCTGCCGCTGCTGCCGCTGCCTCGTTAGCTCTAGTAGTGGCAAAAGATTCACTTGAGCGATAGCGCGTAGCTTGCGCATCAAAAAATATATCAGGCAGTAGTTGATCGAATTGAATATTATATTGATAGCGTGCTTGTACAATTCTCTCAAGAGCAATGCGATAGTCAAAATTACCATCAATTGTTTGCGCTAACAGACGATCTAAAATGGGATCATCAAATCTTTTCCACCATTGCAATAATTCTTCGTCTGTAAGCAAGTTGGTTTGTTGGTTTTTATCTTCGCTAAATTTCTCCGGCATGTCAGGTATTGGGGTAGTGTAATCAGGCCCTACCTTACAACCAGATAGAAGTAATAATACAAACACGATGAGCAGTTTATTCATTGCTGCAAAGTGTTAAAGGGTTTTGATTCAATAAAAATATCTAATAATTGGCCAGTGTAGATGGGTTGATCGTTTTTTTCAAACTGGTATAGTACTTGCAATACACGTGTATCAACACGTTCTGTGACAGTACCTGAAAGAGAACGTTTGGGAATAATGTAGGGCTCTATACGTACAAACTTTAAAGGGAAATTTATATTACGATTACCGCGAACATAGCCCATAGCAGGAGCATCAGCTACAAAGCGCCAGGCATCAGCTTCATCAATATCGATGCGCACTTGTAATGGGTTAGTTTGACCCATTAAAATCAAAGTTCCATTGGAGATAGTCTGCCATAGCGATAATGGGTCAACAACCGGAGTGACAGGTGCTATTTCACCGACATGTACGTTAAGTTGCAAAATTTCCCCATCAATAGGGGAGATAATGGTAGATTTTTGAATTTGTGCAATAGATTGTAAAATATTACTTTGGGCAACTGCTACATTTTGCTCGGCCTCAAGCATTGCGTAATTATTTTGTTGATAGCTTTGTTCACTAACAGCTTTAGGGTTTTGTAGACGTTGATAAAATGAAAATTGCTTTTGTTTATCTTCTAAGGCTACTGCGGCTGATTTTAAATTGGCTTTGGCTGCTTCCAAATTAGCCTCAAAGACTCGTGTATCTAATTCAAATAATATATCACCAGCTTTTACATGGTCGCCTTCTTTTACGTGAACTTTTGTAACAACTTCATTAAAAGGGGAACCAATCGAAATATTTTGTGAAGAAGCCTCAATAATACCTAATGCGGCTATAGCATATTGATAAGGAGATATGGCTGGTGGAAATGCAATGGGCGGCACTGGTAAAGTTTGTTTGTCCCTATGGACAATAAGTAGACCGGCGATGGCACCACAAAGGGCTAGTAGTGGTAACAAGTATTTGTATATCATAATTTTATAGCCCTAATGTCATAAATTGTTTTACTAAAGATAGTCTTATAGGCAAAAGAGCGCAAGAAGAAGTGAAAGCAAAAGGGTAAGAAACAAGGAAATCTTGCTTCCTACCCATTTTATATGCGGGTGTATACCGCTATAAAAATTAAACCTTATCTAGACCAAGAAAAAGAAAATTGTGGAAATACCGATACTCTTTGAGCAGGTCTTTCAACTATTACTCTTTCTTGATAATAGGGTGCATAGGCTGGCTGTTGCACGTAAACAGGGCCAGGTGCATACACTGGTTGTTGTACTACGACAGGGGCCGGTTGATAATAGACAGGCTGAGTAGCTACATAGGCATTTTCGTAATAACCCGGTGTCGCACCAAAACCTACATTGAACGTCGTACGAGGACGTTGGTGATAATGGTATACTTTTGTTACTTTGCATGGTCGATGATTTCTAGCGCTTAAATCTGGGATAAATACGCATGTCATTAGTAGAATCAAACTCAGCATACCATATAGTTTACTTATTTTCATAATTTCTCCTATATTAACCTGTATTTTGATTTTTTGTCCTTTTACACAATCGAAAGGACGAAAAAAATCAAAATGCAGGCTATTAATATTGCAAACTTGTAAAACACAAGTTGTAATGCCATTGTATTATTGTTTTTATTAAATGGCAACTAATAACTAAATTTA
>JABDGQ010000008.1:32343-51817 GCA_013285965.1 Chlamydiota bacterium | reverse complement strand
GTAATAAAAATGATGCGCCTTTCACCATTCTTAGTGTGGTGCAAAGTGATGAAACCTTGTTCAAAATCTATGTCTTCCCATTTGAGGTGAATGATTTCTCCATATCGCATGGCTGTGAATATTGCCAACGCCACAATAGGATAGAGATTGGGGTTAGTGGATAGTTTACAAGCATCTAATAGACGATTAATTTCATCCTTACTAAGAAACCGATCACGTCCGCGTGATTCTTTCGGCTTTGAAATCTTAAGCATTGGATTTTCTTCAAGCCACTCCCATTCTTTCACGGCCACAGATAGAACCTTAGAGAAGGAGGTCAGGTAGCGATTTACAGTAGAAGGACTACGTATGGATTTTTTCGGCGTTGTCTCTGCCAATAACTTATTTCTTACCATAGCTATGTGAGCAGCTGACAGCTCAGAAAGCAATAGATGACCTAACTCCTCTTTCCAACGATTAAGTAGCTGCACCTTCTTTGGGTAGTAAATTGGATGCTGGGGGATGGTAGTAGTAAACTTTTCTATCAACTCGGCAACAGTATGCTTCCTTGTCTTTGATTGATTCTTAAAACGTCCATCGCGAATGGCGGCTTCAGTGTCTTGAATCCATTGCTTTGCTTGCGTTCTGGTGCGAAAGGAATCCCTCACGGATGGAAAGCCTCTCAGCCTCACTTCCGCATGAAAACTTTTGTCGCCATTCTTTTTGGTCACTTCTCTAATAGAGCCCACAGTAATACCTCACTAAGTAGATTGTTCTAGCATAAAAGGAAATAATTGAAAACAGGAGATTGTCAATCCGCTGTTTTAGATAAACAAAGCATTTACACACAATGTTGTACGCTTTATACAAACAAAGATTTACGCACTTTTTACGCACTTGAAGAAAAAGTTGATAAATTCCCGAAGAAAAAACCGAGGGAACAGATTTAGATAAAAAAAGATTTGTTGAAGGAAATGAAGGCAAGAGGATTTGTGCTGGTTGATTCCAGTCTAATCCGGTTGAGTGCGTAAAAATTGCGTAATGGCAAGGTTGTATAACACTTGCGCAAAAGCTAAAAGACTGTTGTGGAGGTATTGTGGAAAAAGTGGGGCAACCTGGACTTGAACCAGGGACCAGCGGGTTATGAGTCCGCTGCTCTAACCAACTGAGCTATTGCCCCGTAAATGGATAGTACGGTTTTGGATTAAATGGTAGAATTTGATTTCTACCTGTCAGCAAAACTAAAGTTTAAATCCGAAGTCGGAATTCTAATCGATCTATTAATTTAAAGCAAGAATGCTGCATTAGCGATTCGCATAAACTCTTAAGAATGCGATAATAGGGCTATTTGAGCACCAATCTTAGATTTTATTATCTTGAAAAATATGATACAATCAATATTCTTTAGAGTTGATAGTTTTTTAAGCAATTTTATGATTATTGCTATAAAACCTTGAAAAACAAGCTGTCTAATTCATTTCCTGAACAGTGGAGGAATTAGTTACATGCCGATTTTTAATGATACTTCTTCGATTGTGACAGGTGGTGATTTTAAACTTTCTACCGCCTTTGCTGCTGATAATAATCGTAAAATTAATTTGGGCCTTGGCACCTATCGCACCGCTGATGAGCTTCCATTGTTCGAGTGTTAAAAAGGCAGAATTTCAAATTTTGCAAAAAAAATTACATAAAGAATATGCCCCCTTAGATGGTGATCAAGAATTTCTCAGATATGCCTAATGTTTTTATTTGGAAATAGCTCGCCTTTATTTTTATCAAAACAGTTTGTAGCTATGCAAACTCTAGGTGGAGCAGGGGCTTTACGCATATTAACACACTGCGGTAGTCAATGGATTTTTATCCCACGTCCCACAACAGCCAATCATAAATCTATTTTTGAAAAAAATGGTTTACATGTAGGTAGTTATCCATATTTTAACGCTCAAACCAATACAGCTGAACATGTAGGATTTCTTAGCATCAGCAATACCAAACAAGCTATTCTCTCAAAAATCAGCGTATTGATTAATGATCATTATTTCAGTCCACCCATTCATGGTGCACGTATTGTTAGCACTATTTTAAAGTCGCACGAATTAGCCATGGAGTGGAGAAGCGAGTTATTAAATATGCAATCAAGAATTAGTCACATGCGTAAAGCTTTAATAGCTAATCTCTCGGTCATCGGTAACAAATTAGATTTAAGTTATTTAAGTTATTTAAGTTATTTAAGCTTTCTAGGACAACAAAAAGGTTTATTTTGCTACCCTATTCTAAATTTAACACAAGTAGAACGTTTACGGTCTGATATGCATATTTATATTCCCGCAAATGGTCGCATTAATCTTGCTGCTTTAAACTCACATAATATAGCATATGTAGCTGAAGCTCTCTTATCTGTTTTGTTGGAAAAATAATTTTGCAAAGAAAAATACTATTCTCTTATCTTCTGATCTTGTTTTGTATTTTTGGCATGATGAGTGTTTCGCGTCCTTTTAGTGATAAAATGCGTGCTCAAATGGTCCTCATGATTGCTCCGCTGTGGGAAAAAATAGCGACAGCCACCTCTGCAATTAAATCCAAATTAGGTTTTGAAGAGTCATTCAGCCAAACAAATTTTAACAAGCTGCAACTAGAAAATCAGTTATTGGCAGCGCAAACAGAGGAGCTATCAAGGCTTTTATATGAAGCGCATAATATCTATGCACAATTTTCTAATTTATCAGCAACAGACCAAACTTCACTTAAATCAGACTTACAAAATTATACCAAAAATTTAGAACCAAGACTAACGCGCTTAAAATGGCATCTTAAAGCAATTCCAGCAAATGTCATTTGTCGCTCTTCTGACACCTGGAATCGCTGTTTATGGATCAATGTCGGTGAGGAAACTAATAGCGACCCCAATAATCCAATTGTGGCCAAAAATAGCCCTGTAGTTTTAGGTAGGGGAGTTGTTGGTATTATTGACTATGTAGCCAAACATCATGCACGGGTCTGTTTAATTAGCGATACTCGCTTAACACCATCTGTGCGTGCACTAAGGGGGCATGAGCAAGATGTAATGCTTATGGAAACAGCTGATTTTTTAACATATCATCTCAAACGTATTAAAAACGCTGCCCTTGAAAATCAAGAAAATCTACAACTCATTAACCTATTACAAGAACTACAAGAAAAATTAAAGCCTGCCACACATACGTGGTATCTAGCAAAAGGGGAGCTGCTTGGATCGTTCAATGCAATGCGTAGACAAAAAGAGGTCATTTTAAAAGGTACAGGTTTTAACTATGATTTTGCCGATGAATCTGGACCTGCTAGAGATCTACGCACTGGTCGCACGGGACATAGTATTGATGAAAATGGGCTACATATTATAAAGCCACAAGACATCTTGGTTACTACCGGCATGGATGGTGTTTTTCCAGAAGGTTTTCATGTGGCCATCGTTACTAAAGTGGATGTTTTAAAAGAGGGTGATTATTATTACAATTTACAAGCAAAGCCGGCTGTCACAAATTTGGATAATTTAAAATCAGTGTTTGTACTGCCGCCACTTACAAAGCAAAAGAATTGGAGTCAACAAGATTCGCGATTATATTAATCTTAATTTTAAGATTGATTTAATTATGTAATGCTAAAATCATCCATTTGGATTTGATTAACTATTCTTCAATTTTTGATTTAAGGTGAGTTTTTAAGTATTTTTCTAAGTATTTTTCTTAGTTAAGTAATAAGTTTTTTTATAAAATTCAACCATCTTTGACCATAGTTGTGCCTGACGTAAGTAGGCTTTTTCACATGCCGGAAGGCTGTCGATAAATAATTTGCCATAGTGTTTATTTACTAATCTTGTGTCAAGACAAACAATACAACCTCGGTCATGGCGCTGACGAATTAATCTACCAAAACCTTGTTTAAATTTAACAATAGCTTGCGGGATAGAGTAATCCATAAAAGCATCACCACCTTTCTGAACAATAGATTCGGTACGAGCTTGTATCATAGGTTCGCTTGGAACTTTAAAAGGCAATTTGACAATCACAACACAGCGCAAAGCTTCACCAGCAACATCCACACCCTCCCAAAAAGAGTCTGTACCAAATAAAACCGCCCGATTAGTCGTTTTGAACTGATGTAATAAAGTTTGACGATTACCTTCACCCTGTTTAAATAGTGGATAACCTTGTTCCTGTAATCTTTTTGCTAAAACCTCTACGCATCCCTTAAGCATATTATAAGAGGTAAAAAGGACAAATACTTGACCTTGGCTAGCCTCAACAGCTTTCCAAATACACTCATAGGCGGCTTTATTAAAATCAGGGTGGCTTGGCATAGGCATGTCAGTAGGCACTGCTAATAAAACTTGCTTTTGATAATCGAAAGGGGAATCGTAAATGTTTTCGCTAATAATTTGATCGGGAAGCAAATCTTTTGTCAGACCTAGCCTGTCTCGCACAAAGTTAAATTGTCGATTACTCGTCAAAGTAGCACTACAGAGCACCACAGTATCGATTTTGCTAAACATAAAATCCACTAATACTTGCGATACATCAAGTGTGGCATCAACTAAGTGCACATTTATTAATGATTTGAGAGGTTGCGTTTCAATCCATCGCACCTTTGTTAAATCTTGCCAAGAAGTTAAAAATTTACGCAACAAACTTACATTTAGCTCAAGACGAGAAACTAACGCTTGAATATCAAGACGAATGCTTTTAGTATTTTCTTGCAAACGATCAAAATCTATAGCTTTAAGGTCGAGTTCTAAATTGACAAGGATTTGACAATACTTACGTAAAAATTCAACTAAATTTTCTATCCGCGGGTTAATTTCTTTACTCCAATGCGGATGATTATTATGGTGTTGTAGCAGACGTAATTTATTATCACTAATCGATGTTTGTTCTGTAGAAAGTTTTTCAGAAGATGGTTTTGTGGAAGATTTTAAATCTTCTAGAAAATAAATGATCTGATCAAAAGTTTGATGAATACAATCATTTAATTGATGACGCATGATGGGCAAATCGGCATTCAAACTATGCAAAATAGTTGCTAACTCTAATTTTTGATTGTATTGTTGTAGTTTTTGCAATCGATCTTTTAATAGTGATAGTTTGCCTGGCGATCCACTTTGTTTTTCAGCCGCTAATTTTGATAAAAGGCTAATTAACTCAAGACGCTGCACTCGATTGGCAAAATATTCAGTGGCGATGTCCTCAATATGATGGGCTTCATCTAAAATAACTCTTCTATAGGCAGGCAAAATACAGGTTTCCGAATAATTGTTAGACTCTGCTCTTTTTTCCAAATCGCAAAATAAAAGATGATGATTCACGACAAGAAGATGGGCATCTTGCGCTTGACGACGCGCTTTAAAAAAATAACAAGATTGATAAAAAGGGCATTCATGATATGAGCAGGTTTCATTTTCAGCACAAACTTTATCCCAAACTGTGGTAGGAACACCAAAAGGCATTTCAGTGCGCACACCTTCCACGGCGTTAGCTTGCCATTGTTCAATTTTTTGAATCTGAACAACCTCTTCTCCTGCGAACAAGGGCAGTTCCATTTGTAAATCGTTGAGTTTGCGTAAACATAAATAATTACCCATCCCTCTGACTAAAGTTGCCTTGATATCGAGGTTTAAAGTGGAGATAAGGGCTGGTATATCTTTTTGCAACAACTGCTCTTGCAAAGTAATAGTATTTGTGGAAATTACCGTCCTTTCACGATGTGTATGCGCCCACATCAAGGCTGGAATTAAGTAAGCTAAACTTTTACCAGTTCCAGTGCCTGCTTCAATTAAAGCAACGTGATTGTGTGCATAAGCATCAATGATATTAGCCATCATCTGTTGTTGAGCAAGACGTGGTTCAAAGCCTTTCCAACTGCGCGTTAATAACCCATCGGCTTGAATAATTTTTAAAATGTGCTGCACATTAAAACCTAGGTTTTAGAGAAGAACTGGCATATTCGCAAAAGGTATTTAAAATAAAAATGAAATCTATTCAAACCTTTATAACTTAATTGCGCATTTGCCTAATTAAGCCACTGAGAACTTTTCCAGGGCCTATTTCTGTAAATGTAGGATCTGCTTGCTTCATAAGAAATTGCACTGTTTTCACCCACTGTACGGAATGATCAATCTGCATGGTAAGATTTACCGGCACCGAACCTGGCGCATAAGGTTGTGCATTGATATTAGCAATCACGGGCATTTTGGGCTCATTAAAATTAAATGAATTTAAGAATTCTCCAAACTCAGCTGCTATTTTCCCCATAAATCTAGAATGAAAGGCCCCACTTACTTTTAATGGAATAACACGCGCTCCTCTTTGTTCAAGCTTTGCAGTAATGTTGGTTATTGCTTCTTTGTTACCTGAAATCACTGTTTGGGTAGGGGAGTTATAATTTGCAATGTCTAAGTTCTCTACACCGTGCATTTCTTCAATAATTATGGCACTGTTGATCCCCACAACAGCTGCCATACCACCATTAGTCACTTGCTGCATAAGTTCGCCACGTTTTTTTACTAACTGTAAGCCAGTGATAAAGTCAAATACATTTGCGGCCATCAAGGCGCTATATTCGCCTAAACTATGCCCAGCTAAATAATCAGCTTGACCATGTTCTTCAAGCTGTTGTAAATAAGTAAATGCATTTACTACATACAATGCCGGTTGCGTAAAGTTGGTTTGATTTAGAGCGTTGTCAGGATTCTGCAAACATAATGCTTGAATGTCGTATCCAAGTAAATCAGAAGCTTGTGCAGTTAGCTTTGGATATCGATCAAATAGATTGGCCCCCATTCCGGTACTTTGAGAACCTTGGCCAGGGAATACATAAATTTTTGTCATTTTAAAGCAACCTAATCGTTAAAAGATGTGATAAATTGTATTAATCTAAAATTTGTCCTTTTTCGTTTTTTTTGACGTTGGTCTAAAGGGCAAAAAAATCAACACGCAGGTTTTTAATTTTTTGGCTTAAACTTGTTGATATAAAGTTTATAGTTTTGCGTGTAGTATAGCTCATTTTAGCAATAGATGGTAGTCTATTTTCGCCGCTACAAGAAAGCTAGTTTTGTTTTAAGTTATTTTCATAATCATAACAAAACATTATTTAATTTAAGATGATGCAAGTTGTTTATTTAAAACTTCTTGAATAGTTATCAAATTTTATTTAATTATTGCGAACTCTATTGACTTGTATTTGCTACTAGATATGTGGGCACAATTTTGTTTGACTTTAACTCATAAATATGACAAATATTTAACTTTTTTGTGAATTACTGTTCAAAGTGCAGACTTTGTCTTTAATCGTCACTATTTTTCTCAACAAAAAATCATTCAGAAAAAATTTTATACAGTCTCTTTTTGTTCTATTTTGTTTTCACTTTTATTTTTCACCTGGGAGTTTATTTGCCAATGCTAAAGTATTTTATCCCTTTATTAGCCATCATTACCGTGAGTAGCGACCTATCAGCTCAACTGATTGGGCAAGAAACCGCTTTTGATCGCCAGCTAAGACAAAACGACGATCAAGCATTACGGGAATTCGTTTCATCAAAAGAAAATATCGATGTCAAAAAGAAAGCAAACAATCTCGATATCAGTGGTGACGTACGTTTTGAATGGCGCACTATTCGCGAAAAAAGTGTAACTTTATATGACCGCCATAGCGCTTCCTCTGCTGCTGATTATGATTTATCATCAGATTGTTTTTCGCGTAGATATAGAAATATACGAGGCAATCACTATGTTGATATGAACAATATCCCCGTTTCTCATAATGACTTTGACGTCGAGTTTAACCTCAAAATAAAATATTCTTTTGAAAAAGCTTGGGCGATGGCACATCTACAGTTTGATAATCCAGCCGGTATTCGCGGACGCGATTCAACATTTGGTAATTTCCCAGTTTTCGATGAGAAGGGGCATTGTGTAAATAGAACCATTAATCGCAATAGCCGCCTAGCATTAACTGGAAGTGGTTTGGGTCTTGGAATTAACCTTAAGCGCGCCTACATTGGTTACAATGTGTATGCGGATGGAAAACATCGTTTTGACATTGAAGTCGGACGTCGTAAAATGGACGACGTTTTTGTATCGGAAGTAGAATTTTCTAGCCGTTTTGATGGTATTTTGCTCAAATATGCTAGTGAAATTGAAGATTTTTCGGATTGGTATTGCAATGCTGGTGTTTTCGTCATCGATGAACGCATTAACCATTTTGGTTATGTGACTGAAATCGGTTTATTAGATATCATGGATCTTGATCTAGATGTTCGTTACTCTTTTATTGATTGGACCAAAAGGGGAGAAAACCGCTCGTTTGTACGCAATCCCTTGGGCACCTTGTTCCAAAACTCGCAAGTTTCGTTTAGTTATACTATCCACCCGACCTTTCGCGATAAAGAATTGCCAATTGAGTTTTATGGCGGTTTCTTAGTCAACCATGCCGCCAGAAGAAATGTTTTCACACATTACAAAAAGAAGAACTTAGCATGGTATGCCGGTATTTATTTTGGCAATGTTAACAAAAAAGGGGATTGGGCTCTTGATATTGAATATGTTGGAGTACAAGCACAAGCAGTACCTGAATTTGATGTCGCAAGTATTGGGCGTGGTAACCTAGCCGATGGCACATTGACCGATATTTTAAATGGCATTCCGCCAACTTGTTCTTATATGTATTACGACTCTTATGGTGTTCCGTCCTACTCTGGCTTTAGTAGTAGTGATTGTGGAGTTTATTTCCCAAGGCGGGGTAATTGTAACTTTGTAGGAGTGCGTGTTGAATTTTTGTATGCTATCACCGATAACTTATCGATTGATATGATTTATGAATTATCACAAGCTGAAGATTGCCATATCGGTGGTCGTCATTTTTACTCAGACTTTGAACTAGAAGCCATTTATGCTTTCTAAGCTGATAAATTAACTTGTGAATTCAAAAGGGGTGTGAGTCATGTCATGATTTACACCCCTTTTGATTTTAAGGTGAGTTTTTAATTGAGAACATTATAAAAAAGATCTTCAGGCACATGTTTTTGATAGTGTTCGCCAATTAATTTAAGCATTTCTTGCCCTGTTGCCAAGCGCAACGCCTTTTCCGCCAAATAAATGGCATCAACGAGATTTACATTGCGAATAGCGTTTTTGATTAGTGGTAAATGATGCGGCGAAACAGATAGCTCCACAATTCCAAGACCTATTAGTAGCGCTGTAAATCGCGGGTCCGAGGCCATTTCTCCACATAGCGAGACTGGTTTTGAAGCTAAATTAGCAGCTGTGCTAACTAATTTGATGAAACGAATTACACTTGGATCGATACACTCATAAAATTCTTCTAAGTCTTGCTCTCCTCGATCTACGGCTAAAGTATATTGGGCTAAATCGTTTGTTCCAATCGATAAGAAATCACACTCCGCTACAAAGTGATCAATAAGCATGACAGCAGATGGAATTTCAATCATACAACCGATGCGTACTTTATTGTCTATTTGCAACTCTTGCGCAGCTTCTTGCACGATGTGCTTGGCTTCTCGCAATTCATTTACAGTTGAGATCATAGGAAATAATATACTGACATTGCCATAAAGACTTGCCCTTAGTATTGCCCTAATTTGCTCTTTTAATAACTGCCGCTGTTTCAATAAAAAACGCATGGCCCGACAACCCATAAACGGGTGTCCTTCATTGTAAAATAATTGCGGTGACCAAGTTTTATCACCCCCTAAATCAAAGGTACGAATTACAATGGGTAAATCTTGCATTTTATGCACCACATGAAGGTAAGCTTGAAATTGCTCTTCTTCGGTGGGCATTTTATCTTGCGGTAGAAATATATATTCTGAGCGAAATAGACCAATACCTGCGGCACCTAATTTTTTAATTAAAGCTATTTCATGTTCCATATCTAAATTGGCCGATAAACGCACTTTATAGCCATCGATTGTTTCGGCAGGCCAACGCATTACATCTGCAAACAGATGTAATTGTTGTTGTAGGCGGCCTTGTAAATTAGTATATTCGTGTACAGTTTGTGGAGCAGGATTTAAGATTAATTTGCCAGATCGCCCATCTACAATCAAAGCTTGATCAGATTTTTCTCTTAACAACTGTAAATTAATATTGGTAATGCAAGGTATTCCCTTAGCTCTAGCCACTATGGCAGCATGCATAGTGACTCCACCACTTTCGATAATAAAAGCAGCAACATGCTTATTATTTGCACTAGCAGCATCGGAAGCGGTTAATTCATGCATACAGATGACAGAAGAAGGGGGAAGATCTTGCCATGAAAAAATAGCATTTTCATGTAAGTTGCTGAATATGCGCCGTGATAAATCTTGAAGATCTTTAAATTTTTCGACAAAAAACGGATCTTTAATAGCTTCAAAGCGCTCTTGATATTTTAAAATAGCTTGTTGGAATACATAAGCAGCATTTTTCTTGTTTTTATGAATTTCTTTCTCAATATCGACAGTCAACAAAGGGTCGTCTAATATTTCCAATTGGCTTTCAAGTATCATGAAACCTTCGCCTAAGCTTTCACCTTCTAATTCTTGCTGCAAACACTTAATATCATATTTACTTTTGGCAAGAGCTTTGCGATAGCGATTGATTTCTTGTTGCACATGTGCTGTGGCAATATTTTTTTCTGATACAACCAAATCACTGTGATGAAAAAAAATTGGTTTACCAATAGCCACGCCACGGCAAATAGAATAACCTTTGAGAATAATTTCGTCGACTTTCATGGAATATTTTAGAGCTTAAAGAGGTAAAAAAATTATATTAAAAACAAGTTACTCACCTTACGCATGATTTGAACAAGTGATTTTTGACATAGCCTAGAGTTATGTATAAAGAGACACATTGCAGCAAATAGCCTAAGCTCTTTGCAAAATGAGATGGCTGCGGATAGGTACTAAAGGCACTCTTCAAATTATGCATAAGGTGAGTAAGTTATACCAAAATGAAAACTTTGGCAAAACAAAATATTTTTTTGGACATTTTTCATTTTTTATCTTACCTAAAAAATAGGCAATATTAGACATCTTTATTAGACATTTTGAGATACTTTATTCTTGTTAAAAGAGCCATTTTAGATTAAAACTGATTGCTTTTTATTTTGATTTAAACTAAAATAGTTTATTTATATTAACAAGGAGAATTTTAATGTTTAATTTTGATATTTGTAGTTATAATATGGGAACCAATCAGCAAGATTATGCTCAAAAATGCACTTACTACGATAGCCAAAACAAAAACTACGACATGGTCCAACAAGAAACATCCTCAGCATTAGTAGGTAAAGCTGCCGTTTATTGTTTGCAAGAGGTACGCAACACCCAAAGACCTCTTATAAAAGCATTACAAGCACAGGGTTTTGAAATTTTCCGCGCTCCTAACAGTAATCCCAATTTTCAATTTTCCGCAGCAATTCTTTTAGATAGTAAAATTTTTAAAGATTTTGATAATCAATCCTTTGATGAGATGGTTTGCCTAGAAGAAATAAATGGTTTTGCAAGAGCATATAAAAAAGATGGGGCTATCGTTTCTGCTACCCATATTGCTTCAGGCCAGCGCATAACATTTGTTTCAGCACATGTCCCCGGATTTGATTTTGACAAACCTGTCACTGAGTTAGAGGGAAAGAAAGGCGACCTTTACTGCCACCTTATTGCCGACAAGCTCGCTGAAATTGCTAATAAGTCGATGCAAAAAACATTTCATGTGATTGGAGCCGACATGAACGCCAATCCGGAAAAATGGCAACCTCGCTTTGATATCTTCTCAAGAGAAGGCTTTGCAATACATCGCACTAATGCTCCTACCAATGTCAATCCAGCTGATCAGACCAATCGCGAACGTGAGATTGACTTTGTCTTTACAAATGAATTCTATGTTATTCCCACCATCTATGCAATTTGGGAAAAATTTAAGTCATTCTTTATTGAGACCAGTTATTATGAATTTTTAATTAAAGAAAATTCAGTTTTGGGATTAGCTGCGGAAAACAATGCTTCTGATCATGGAGCACTTTTTGTTGCCGCAAATTTTACAACCAAGCCTAATATTTATCAGTTGGCCAATAGTATTTGTAGCTTAGTGCTTAGCTTCTTTTATAAAATTATTTGAATCTAATCTTAAACAAATGGGCATAAACCCAAAGCACATATGTTTTGGGTTTATATTAAATATCTTTCAAAAGTTTATTGGCTTATAAGTAGAGCTCTTTTTGCGCCTATTATGCAACAAGGCCTCTTTTTGTTTTTTTTTGATAAATTTTTTGCCTTAATTTTCATATTTATTCAAAAACATCAATTTATTCTCCAAATTTATTGGCAAATGCTTGTACTAATTTTTCCATCGTCAAATCTGCATCACTACCGTCTATTGAAATGGTGATTTGCGCATTTTTCGCAGCGGCTAACATTAATAAATTCAAAACGCTTTTAGCATCCACCGTCTCCTCTTGATGTGTAAAGTGTACCATGCTATTGCAATTTTGTAGCAATTTGACAATGGCAATGGCCGGCCTGGTATGCAGACCCATACGATTGCGTACTTCGACGGTGCAAATTAATTTCACGCTCTGACCCCATTCTTGAATATGGTCAAATCTCAAACGATTTAAATAGCTCAATTTTATAATAATAATTATTATTAATAAACAATTGATATCAGCTGAGACAAAAACTACTAATCACAATCAAAAAATTTATGTCCTACATATACTTATTGATGCGCTTTTGGGCTGCACATCCCGCTCTTACGCATGCCATTGCATTGCTTTTAGGAGCCTGTCTATATTTAAAAAATTCATTTATTTTCTGTTTGCCCATTTTTTGCCTATGGATTCCAATGTTGCTACTCATCAGCCAGCGACAATTTGAGGCACTAAAAATTTTGGCAATTAATGTACTGGTATTTCTAACAGGGTGGTTTTTTACCGCTAATCAAGCCGTCTTTCCATCAGCACAATTAATGGGAAAGGCCGGCATAGCCCAAATCAAAATAAAATCCATTGCATTGCAACAAACCGTTTTTGGCCAACGCTGGGCTTATAAATGCGAATTGCAGAAATTTCAAACTGGCGCAAGCGCAACATCAATACTGCGCAATATTCCATGCTATATTTTTTTACCCGCTTTGCAAATGCGTCCCATTGCAGATAGCGCATATTGGGTAAATGGTAGTTTGATTAATTTAGAAAATGGTGTTTATGTATTGAAAGTGAAAAGCAAAGAGGCCTGGAGAAAAATTCCCTCTACCTGGAGCGCTGCTGAAACGCGCTATTATTACAAGCAAAAAGTAAAAGAATGGATACAAGCACATTTAATATTGCCTGGCAGTGCTACATTTTTGGCTGGTCTTGCGACAGGGGAATTTGATGATTTTTGGATGCGCCAACAATTTGCCCGTTTTGGATTACAACATTTATTAGCCATTTCAGGCTTTCATTTCAGTATCCTTGCCAGTTGTTTAAATTTTTTATTCAGGTTAATCTTCACCCGCCCATGGCGCATTTTACTGGTTGTCAGTTTTTTAACCTCTTTTTGTGTTTTTATTGGGCCACAAGCTTCTATTATGCGCACTTGGATTATGAGTGCATTGGCTTTGGGAGGGGAGTTCTGTGCTAAAAAGAGCAACCCGTTGAATTGTTTGGGAGTGGCCTTATTTGCAATTATTGCTTATGATCCATTGATAATTTTAGAGTTAGCATTTCAGTTGAGCTTTGCAGCAACAGCAGCAATTTTATTATGTTTTCAACCTGCTCAGGATATAATAAACTATCTTATGCCTAAACGCACACTTATTAATGTAGTACAAATGAATGGTTGGGGGCAGCATGCTTATTGTCTTTTAATTTTTATACAGCAAGGCTTAGCATTAACCTTAGCTATTAATTTAATTGTTTTGCCAATAACCCTTTATTATTTTCACGAATTTCCAGTAATGAGCATATTTTTTAATCTATTTTTTCCATTCCTAGCCTCTTTGGCTCTTAGCTTACTTATTTTTAGTATCTTATTGGCGTGGATACCTTGGGTAAGTGCTTTGGTGCATGCCATCAACGATCAGTATACCAATTTTTTGATTCAATTAATTTATCAAACTCCGCATACCTTGGATGCTTATTTGAAAATAAATGGTCTTTCATTAGCTTTACTATTAACATATTTGTGTTGTATTTGCTTGATCGCCATTATTTGGCAACAACGCCGTTTCAAAGAAGAAGGGGGGTGCTGGTACGGTTTAATTTAAAAAGTTATTGATCCCTTGCCATACAATTTTTTGATAACTGTTGTGTATTCAGACTTGCTATTTTTTGAAAAAAGCATTAGTAAATCAAAATAGCAACGAGAGAATATGTCAAAAATATTTTTAAATTTAATGTTTATTTTTGTCGTAGCCTGTGGGCTAGCTTATATTGGACATTTACATTCGCGCGCAAGTTTATGGTCTGCTGGAAGTTGCGAATCCTTAAAAGAGCCTTATCTTATTGCGCATGGCCGTGTATTGCGCGAATTTACTTTAATGGATCCAGAACAAGCCCCTGCTGCAATAAATAGTAGCGTCATGCGCGGTTACAATTTATTCTTACATACCGCCTATTATGCCCCACATTATGCCAAAAATGAGCTATCGTGCTGCTCTTGCCATTTTACCGGTGGAAATACATTAGGTGGCATTAATGGTGGCATATCCTTAGTAGGGGTAACAAAAATTTATCCACAATATTCAGAGCGCGATAAAAAAACTATTTCTTTAACTGAAAGGATTAATAATTGTTTTCGGCGTAGTTTAAATGGAGTTCCTCCGCCTGAAAATTCACGCGAAATGTACGATCTTGTAAATTATATAAAATGGATTTCAGCTAAAGCCGAAAAGCTTGATAAAGTAACTTGGCTCGGACTAAATGCCTTGAAAAGCACACATAAACCTGATGCACAAGAAGGGCATAAATTATACTTACAATTTTGTGCTGCTTGTCATCAAGTAGATGGAAGTGGAGGGGGTAATATTTTAACGCCAGAAGATGGCAAGGCAATTCCACCACTGTGGGGACCCAATAGTTTTAACGATGGCGCAGGTATGAATAATATAAAGAAATTAGCCCCTTTCATTTATTTAAACATGCCTTATCAACAAGCCGCCTTATCTGAAAGTGAAGCATTAGACGTGGCCGCTTATCTTATTTCACAGCCACGACCACAATTTAATCCTTAGGAGATAAAGTAACATGCTAAATTTTTTTACTAAAACTTATCAACATTTAATTTACTGTGGTAACGCTTTGAAATCGCCCATCTTACTTTTATGCCGTCTTTGTTGGGGATGGTTATTTATGTATGCTGGTTGGGGCAAACTTATGCAAATTGACAATTTTGCTGCTGTACTTGAGCAAATGTCTTTCCCTTTAGCCCATTTTCAAGCTTACGCTGTAGCCTATACAGAGTTTATTGGCGGATTGTGTTTGCTAATTGGCCTTGCTTGTCGTCTAGTCTCCATACCACTTATTATTGTTATGATTACAGCCTACATCACGGTGCATTACCCACAAGCGTGGAAATTTTTTGAAAACTCACAAGAATTTTTTGCACAAACTCCTTTTAATTTTCTTTTAACCGCTTTAATAATGCTCGCCTTTGGTCCTGGCCGTTTTTCACTGGATTATTACATAGAAAAACAGCTTTTCTCCAAAGCACACGAAATTCCTAAACACGAACACTAGACATAGCAGCAGCGTAACTAAAAATTTTAGAACTACATTTTTGATGGATTATTAAAATTAATCCAATGGTGAGTCGATCTTAGTATAAGAATCACCCTCAATAGCCTTTAAACGGGCATTGATCGACGGGTGAGTGGCAAATAAACGAGACCAAAATGAAGCTTGTTCATTAAAATATAGATGGGCAAAAGGCTTGCCAGTGCGCGGCATATCAGATATATGGGCAGTAGCAATTTTTCGCAACGCATTAGCTATCCCTTGTGGATTACGTGTATATTGCACAGAACAGGCATCTGCTAAAAATTCCCGTTGACGACTAACCATGGCTTGTAAAATAGAGCCAAAAAACCAAGTGAGGGAGCCAAGCACTAAAAAAATTAAAGCTAGTAAAACTATCGGATTACCGCCACGTCGATCTTCACTATCGCCTTCATTATCACGCCAAGAAGAGCCAAAATACATGTTACCTTGCAATAATCGCAAACCAATGGCCGAGATTATAAAAAAGCCCATGATCATGGCTGCTACACGCATACCAATAGTCATATCACGATTGTAAATATGACCAAACTCATGTGCTAATACACCTTGTAATTCATCGCGATTCAACAAATTTAGACACCCACGTGTTACTGTTACAGCGGCATTTTGCGGATTGGTACCAGCAGCAAAAGCATTTATTTCATCAGCATCCAAAATATAAACTGGGGGAATTGGCAGTGAAGTAGCTACCGACATTTCCTCGACAATGTTTAGCAGTTGTAATTCTTTTTGACTGCGTGGCCTTCCTGAAACCAAACGTGCTCCCATGGATTCGGCGACATAACCACCTCCAAACTGGGAGTAGTTCATATAGTTAAATCCAGCAGCTCCCAAAGTAATTATTAAAAAACCAATGGCTACATAGGGAGTGCCATCAGCTGAATACTCAGGGCCAGAAAAATGGCGCATTGCTAATTCAGCTAAAGTAGCAGCAGTGATAGTCAAGATGAAAAAAACGGCTAGATAAAGAGCCGTTTTAAATTTTGCTTGTCTTTGTGATTCCCAAAAAAGCATAACTAGTCATCTACTATTAAAATGAAACTTTAGGGGCTTTTTTAGCTTGTTGATCGTCAACTTGAAATAGATCAACGAGGTGATGTCCAAGCATGCTGGCAACCATAACGGCAGGAAATTCTTGTTGAGCGGTATTGTAAACCATTACAGAATCGTTATAAGCTTGACGAGCAAAAGCTACTTTATTTTCAGTCGAACTTAATTCTTCTTGCAATTGTTGCATATTTTCACTGGCTCTTAATTGAGGATAATTTTCTGCTAAGGCCATAATATTTGTGACCGAGCCTTTTAAAGCCATATCAGCAGAAGCTAATTCTTTTAAGGAACTGGCGGTAGGACCACCTGAATTTTGTACTTGCTCGCGTGCTGCTTGTGCTTGATTGCGAGCGCTAATAACTGATTCTAAAGTTGACTTTTCATAATTCATGTAGCCTTTCACAGTTTCTACTAAATTGGGGATTAGATCGTAACGACGCTGTAATTGCACATCAATTTGGCTCCAAGCATTGTTTACCTGGTTGCGCAACTGAACTAGACGATTATAAATGCCCATAGCCCATAAAGCTAGCAATACCACAATCACTAAGATGCTGATTAATAGCGTAGACATAATTACAAACTCCTCTTGATCTATAATAGATACATTTGATTTGAATGGTTAAGGCTCATTCTATCTTTTTTTGATTTTAGGGCAAGGGACTTTTTTAGCACTTGTTATGCACAACTTGAGTTCTATGAGAATTTAATTTTTTCTTAATTTTTTGATTATATTTTTGCTATTAATAATACTTTTTAGTATTATTTCACAATCACTACTTATCGATACTATTATAATTGGATCGACATTCCCACTATCCTAAAATAGGATTAGGATAGTGACGTTATTAATAGCTATTATTAAAATTATTTACAAAGGTTTACATAATGTGTATTACACAAAGACAAGAACTAGTTATTACACACGCTGTCGCATTGACGTCAGGGACAGTAAAACCAGCTCCTATGGGAAGCGGTGATTATTACGTTGCAAGTATCGCACACGCTTTTCGTACTGCGTCGCATATTTGCTCAACTGCCAATATATTTGTTGAAAATGTTTATTTGGCCCCTGCTGCCAAAATTTTAGCTATTTGTAGCGATACATCCAAAATAGCTCAAACAGTGCTTAATTATGATGAAAATTTTTGGTTGGATTTAACAGCATTTGCTAGTGGCTTAGTTAGTAAAACTGTAACTTACTTGCAAACTACTGACTATTTGCCGCAAATTACAGAAAAATTTGCTTATTTCTCTGAAATGGGCACCGCAGCTTCTATGATACATGCGTTACTGATGATTAATAAATTGTTGCCTGTTACTGAGCAACGTGTAAGAATATCTTTAACTAAAGAACAATTAAAAGCTATTCATTTACAAGATATTACTGCAGATGCTGCAACTGCAGATGTTGAAGCCTATGCCACCATCGATTTTGCACCATCAAAATTAAGAATGTGGCTCGCACGTGCAGAACTAACTGAAAAAATTGCTGAATTTGTAGAGCAATCAGTGCACTTCTTTAGTCCGTTGATCATTGCATATTTACCATTATCAGTAAGCCTTAGAATAATTAATCTACATGATGTAGCTCATGATGTTGAAACTGTATTACACACTCAGTGTGTGGTAAGCGATATTTGGCATTATCTTAGTGCGAAAAATAGCTAATTTTTTAGAATTAGACTTCTTTTGAAACTACATTTATTTGTTAAATTGGTCTTTTTTTGGCACCTTTAATCCCGAATTTTTCGAGCCTTGTTGCCAATATGTTCTTAAAATTTGGAATTAAATCTACTCAAAAAATATCAATTTTTCCAAGAAAAAGCCAGTTTCGAAAGAAGTCTATAGAGCCAAGAAAATCCAACAGTGCTTCTTTTGGCTCAATTTCTCTTCCGCTAAGTTTAGGATAGGATAGTGACGTTATTAATAGCTATTATTAAAATTATTTACAAAGGTTTACATAATGTGTATTACACAAATACAAGAACCTCTTGTCACAGAAGCTGGCATAGCGATTGTAATATCAGAACGTGCTCATATAGGAGCAGGTGATTATTATTTTGCAAGTATCGCACAGACTTTTCGTACTGTGTCGCATATTTGCTCAACCGCCAATATATTTGTTGAAAATGTTTATTTGGCCCCTGCTGCCAAAATTTTAGCTATTTGTAGCGATACATCCAAAATAGCTCAAACAGTGCTTAATTATGATGAAAATTTTTGGTTGGATTTAACAGCATTTGCTAGTGGCTTAGTTAGTAAAACTGTAACTTACTTGCAAACTACTGACTATTTGCCGCAAATTACAGAAAAATTTGCTTATTTCTCTGAAATGGGCACCGCAGCTTCTATGATACATGCGTTACTGATGATTAATAAATTGTTGCCTGTTACTGAGCAACGTGTAAGAATATCTTTAACTAAAGAACAATTAAAAGCTATTCATTTACAAGATATTACTGCAGATGCTGCAACTGCAGATGTTGAAGCCTATGCCACCATCGATTTTGCACCATCAAAATTAAGAATGTGGCTCGCACGTGCAGAACTAACTGAAAAAATTGCTGAATTTGTAGAGCAATCAGTGCACTTCTTTAGTCCGTTGATCATTGCATATTTACCATTATCAGTAAGCCTTAGAATAATTAAT
>JABDGQ010000008.1:0-32243 GCA_013285965.1 Chlamydiota bacterium | reverse complement strand
AAAAAATTGCTGAATTTGTAGAGCAATCAGTGCACTTCTTTAGTCCGTTGATCATTGCATATTTACCATTATCAGTAAGCCTTAGAATAATTAATTTACATGATGTAGCTCATGATGTTGAATATGTAGCTCATGATGTTAAAACTGTATTACACACTCAGTGTGTGGTAAGCGATATTTGGCATTATCTTAGTGCAAACAATAGCTAATTTTTTAGAATTAGACTTCTTTCGAAACTACATTTATTTGTTAAATTGGTCTTTTTTTGGCATCTTTAATCCCTAATTTTTCGGGCCTTGTTGCCAATATGTTCTTAAAATTTGGGATTAAATCTACTCAAAAAATATCAATTTTTCCAAAGAGTCAAGAAAATTTAGTAAAAATTTGTTTTACACAAAAGATTTATTATTAGCATGTTGTGATAAAAAACATAGGACTATACAACATAATATATATTATCAGACGTTGCATTGTGTTTATTTCACTCACTATTAATACGAGTTTTTGACGCAACCTGAACTCAAAGTTCTGGTTAATTAGCTACAACCATATCTTTACGCCTGCAAGATACTGATAGAATCTCTTGAAATTTAGTCCTCGTCCGATTCATAAAATGGTTCTAGTGGTTTGGGTTCTGGTTGAAGAGTGTAAATTATTTCGGCATCTTTGGCTTTTTCAGGAAGCGCCCATGTGATTGATAATGCCTCACCTTCACCGAGTTGTGTGTTTACTAGCACTAGGCTTTTTAAATTCTCAAGCTTACTAAATTCAGATCTTATAATAGTACGAAATTTTGCACAATTGCGTAGACTTATAATTTCTAGTTTGATCAAGTTTTCAAAATTATACAATACAGAGAAATTTAGATTGTCATCTACTATCAATTCTTTTAAATATTTAAAAGGTTTACAATCTAGCATCCTTATATCATTATTTTTTAAGTTAAGAACTTCAATTTTATCTGCAAAAATAGAAGTAGATAAAAATTCAGGTAGCGTTCTTAAAGCAAAACCACTTAAATCTAAAGTTTTTTGATCATTATTTTGTAATAAAGCAAAAACCCGTCGCCCGCCTTCCAATCTAATGAGCATTTCAGGAGAAATTTCCTTTTCATTAATTTTTTCTGGGATACACCATTTAATAATTTCTTGAATGGCATTGGCTTTATTTATATTATTGGTTTCTAGTTTTTTATATTCCTGCGTTAAAAGGCTAAAAAAGTCTCTGAATTCCCCTGCTCTGTTGCTTGTTTTCGTTGCATTGGATTTAAGTATCTCATTAGTATTATCATTATTTGTTATTGGCTTTGTCACTGGCAAAGTAGATGACACTACTGTAGGTGCTTGTTCTGAAACTCTTTGTACAGATGGCAAAGTCGTTTGCATTGGGGTTGGCGTTGACGTGGTCAGCTGTGCCACGGGCAAAGTAGATGACACTACTGGTTTGATCTCTTTTAATTTATCTTCAATTTTATTAATTTCATCATCTAAAAACTTAATATCGCATTCCTTAAAACTAGTAAAAACATTGCTTAAATAGATTATATTAAATAACTTAACTAAAAATTTTCCATTATGATGCACCCCTTTTTCTCGCAAATAAATTAAATTATTTTTTAAATTATTAAGTTTATTTTTGTCAGTTTCTTTACTAAAAAGAGCGCTGTGTTGCACCACATAATCGGTAATAGCCACAATCCCTTCGACTTTTTCAGTCGCTAGTTTTAATTCATCATCCTCTATGACAAAGAATTGATTTGGTTTAATTTCAACATTCATTACAACCCCTCCTCCTTAAAAGATTTTTTTAAATTAATAAACTATATATACAATCATAATAGCATAATTGTTCACATTATTAAAACATATAATTATATTACTCACCTTACTTCTTTGTCCTTGCCCAATAAATTAATATTTAAACCCATTAGAATATGAATATTTATCTATTTACTTTTTACTCTACAATTTTTTTATTGGTTTGTAGGACCGCGAGCGTCAAAGAATCTAAAGAATCAAGAAGACTATTTTATAGCAGAGAAAAGCCTTCAGCTTTTCTTTTTTAATGATGAGACCTTTCTTGCTACATTGGTTGCTCATGAAAATATTCAAGAGTCTGACTATGATGCTAATCAGCGTAAAATGTACGTCGCGTATGTGAGTTATTGAGATACACATGTTGATCTATTTGAGTAGATCAACATGTGTAGTAGAAAATGTTTGTTATCAGGCTGGTGATCCTGTAACTAATACAACTCCTGCACCAGCGTAGCCAGTCACTGTATTAATTAGCGACAATCCTGTTGCCGTAGATGTAAACACCATTAGCAAACGTGTACCAGCTGTAACTGGTATATTAAGTCCTGATGTAGTGCCGCTTGTAATTTCTCCAAGCGAAACAACACCTGTTAACTGTGGATTTAAATTAACAGATGCATTATCAACTGGAGTAAAAATATTGTTCGGTGTCGCAGATTGATAAAGTTGCGCTGTTACGGTTACATTAGTACCGACCAAATCTAATGCTAAGGTTTCACTAAAATAACCTGAAATAGCCGTAATAGTACTATCCTGTGGCACTGAAAAGGCAAAGCCAATACTTGGACCTAAGGCTGTGCCTGTTAAGTCAATTTCACCGCCAAGAAGACTAATATCGATTATCGAGCTACCAAAACCTACTAAAGAGCCAGTAGCAGCTAACCCTCCTGCAATAGTAGTCATAACAATTGGTCCACCGGAAGCGTAAGGAATCACCGCAGCTGCGCCAGCCAATCCAGACGCCCCTGTAGGTCCACTAGGGCCCGTTGCACCAATTACTCCCGCTGTACCAGCCGCCCCTGTAGGACCTGTAGGACCTGTAGGACCAGTCAAGCCAGTTGCACCAGTCCCTCCAGCTTGACCAGTGGCTCCAGCTGCACCCGTTGGTCCTGTTAAACCAATCACTCCCGTTGCACCCGTTGGTCCTGTTGCACCAGGGGCTCCAGTTGCACCCGTGGGTCCTGTTAAACCAATTACTCCCGCTGCACCAGGGGCTCCCGTTGCACCTGTTGGGCCGGTGGCACCTGTTGCACCACCTAGTCCAGCTGCCCCAGTAGGACCAGTTGGGCCTGTTGCACCAATGTCTCCGGTTATGCCTGTTGCACCTGTTGCACCTGTTGCACCTGTTGCACCTGTGGCTCCAGTCGCTCCGGTTATGCCTGTTGCACCTGTTGCACCTGTGGCTCCAGTCGCTCCGGTTACGCCTGTTGCACCTGTGCCTCCGGTTACGCCTGTTGCCCCAGTGGCTCCAGTTGCTCCAGTTGCTCCAGTTGCGCCTGTAGGTCCACGTGGATCACAATGATGGTGTGAATCACATTGATGGTGATGATGTGGAAATATATCTGTTATTTCTTGCGCTTGTATTAGTGTTGGCAAACAAAAACAGATACATAAAAAACTTGCCGCTATTTTTTTTTGAAAACTAAAATTTGGCATGCTTATCGCAAATTTATGAGAACCTTTTAACAAAAATTTATCTTTCATTGCCTTCCTGGGTAAATGTTTAAAAATTTAGTCTAGGAGATACGATTCCTTCTCGTTTTTATAATTGACTTTCATTGATTTTTTTAAAATATTTATTTGATTGTGTAGAGCATTATGTTGATTAGAAAAGTTGCACATTATTTTCTAAACGTCTGATTATAAGGATAAATATGATTGATGCATTTATTGTTGGCGCAGGACCCAGCGGTCTGTTTATGGCGGCTGAATTAATAAGACAGGGGCTAACATGCCGCCTGATAGACAAATCACCCACCCCAAGTTTTCACTCCAAAGCCATTGCCATCCAAGCACGCACTTTGGAAATCTTGATGTGTCTAGGCCTTGCAGATACTTGTCTTGCACAAGGATTAAAAATTGAAAAATTTGCCCCCTATAGCCAGCAGAAAGCATTAGCAAATATCACACTTGATCTGATCGCCTCCCCTTTCAAGTTTGTCCTTTCACTTGAGCAAAATAAATTTGAGAAAATTTTAATTAAACATTTGGAAGAACGAAGCTGTTTGGTAGAGCGGCAAATTGAATTATTGGCTTGCACGCAAGATGAGCAAAAAATAACAGTAACAACACGCAATAATGTTACCGGTGAAATTGACTATAGCCAGGCGCGCTGGCTTATTGGGTGTGATGGTGCTCACAGTATAGTACGCAAACAAACGAACCAAACGTTTGAAGGATTGTCATTCCCGCAAATTTTCTCACTGGCTGATATTGAATTGGAATGGAAATATGCACGCAACAGCGTCTTTGCCTTTTTAAATAGATCAGGTTTGCTAGCAGCTATTCCTTTGCCCGAAAACAAACGTGTGCGTCTCATTTTTCAAACCCAAGAGGTATTGGATTTATTAAAAGAAAACAAGCAAAACCTTCCACATGGCGAAATCTCGGCTAATTTACTCGCTGCTCCCACTTTAGAAAAGGTTGCGCAAATCATCCACCAATATGCTGATTCACAAGCTGTTGTAAAAAAAGCCATTTGGATGACAAATTTCAACATCAATAGTAGAATGGTCTCACATTATCAACAAAAGAGATTTTTTTTGGTTGGCGATGCCGCTCATATTCACAGCCCGGTGGGTGGACAAGGAATGAATACAGGATTGCAAGATGCATTTAATCTCGGTTGGAAATTAGCTTTAGTATCCAAAGGGCAAGCTAAAGATTATTTACTTGAAAGCTATCATGAAGAACGTCATTGGGTTGGAAAAAACTTACTGCATGGCACTGAAAAAGCCACCAATTTTGCACTAACACGCTCCCCTTTTTTATTTTATTTAAGAAACGGCCTTATCGCTTTTTTTGGTGCCTTTACTGTTTTCAAAAAAATAATCGTCAATACGTTGTCCCAAATCAACATCGCTTATCCTCAAAGTAGGTGGATAAAACAAAAAAAAAGTAGAGCGCTTAAATTAAAAGCTGGTATGCGAGCTCCTAATGCTTACTTATGTTACAAAGGGGATAAAACTAGTATCTTTAACATATGGAAAGAAAGTATTTGCTTTATTCTATTAGTAGTAAAAAATGCTCTTAAAATTTCCGAAAGAGAGATTGCCGAATTTTTAAATTTTAAAAATAAGTACGATGGCATAGTAAATCTTTTTATTATGCGCCCTCAAGAATTTCAAAAAATAAACTTACCTGCTGAAACGTTCTTTGATGATACACAAAATCAAATTAAAGAATTTTATGGAAATGGGACTGTTTATTTAATTCGTCCAGACGGCTATATCGGCTATTGTGGTCCCTATGATACAATAGCAGACCTTGAGCCAATAAAAGATTATTTTAATACTCTCAATACATAGCCAATTTATTTGGCATTGAGTTCAACTACAATTGGATTGGAATCAGGCAATCCTCTCCCCTGTGCAGCTTTGTAAGTAGCTATTTGGGGACGTTCTGATCTTAGAACATGTTTTAAAAAAATGTACTGCACAAAATCAACGGTACGATGATAAATTAAACTTTTTAAATCTGGACCATCGGGAGTTCGTTCAGTTTGAATCCAAAAAAACTTTTTAGCTTTGGCGTCGGATTGTTGCTCAGCCGTTAGATTTTTAAAATATTTGCCTACTAATGGTTTGTTATCCGCTTTTTTTACGGCAAAAAATCCTTCATGAAACAGTGCTTCAGGAATTTGGGCACCACGGATATGATGTTGCTTTTCCCCACCAATCCTCCCATAATGAGATGAATAACGCTCTTCAACTTGTGCATTTGTAGAAAGAGTATTAAGCAATGAATTATTTTCTTCTTCCTCAAAAAGCATATGGGTACCAATATAAAATTCAGTCATTAATTTTTTGTATTCCGCATACTTATCACTATCAGGTAAATTTTGTATGTTTTTTGAATCCCAAATCTTTTTACTGATATTTTCCACTAAAATAGCTTCATTTCTTGTCAAAGCTTTTGGCGTGGTAGAAAAAATATCTTTAAATTCAGAAAAAAATTTGCAGCGAGCATGTTGGTTAGTTAAAACAAGCCCATTATTTTCATCATCAATTTGTGAAATAACATTATTAATTTTATTATGAAGACTGGTTAATTCTTCTTTATGCAAGCCACCAAATAGGCTTAACCAAATTTTAGTAAGAAAATTTGGTTCCATTTTTTTTACAATCCTACCATTAATCATTTGAAGAGCTGTTTTAACAGTATTTAAATCTTCTTTTTTCATATTTGTGATTGATTCTGATAATTTTTGTATGAAAAGATCAAGATCATTAAGTTTTGCATCCTGTTTATCGACACAGACAAATTCTTTATTCTCATTTAATTTTACATAAGAGTAATGTTTATTCTGAGTTTCCGACTGGCAGGCTAAATGAACTACACAATTGATCATATTATTAATACTCATAATATCCCCTTTTAATCAAAAAATACGTTGACTTTCTTTTATTATACAACAAAACCAAATTAAAAAATTAACAAAAAAAGCAAATATTTATACACAAAGTAGTTTTAAAAAATAGAATTGTTTATTATGTAAGTAATATTTAATTTTAATTATTAACAACAAAATTAAATTTTAAACAGAGTTTGGGTAGCACTTTTTGACATTCTAAACACCTTTTTCAATTAATTAATTTAATTGTGCCAGGTGTAATAGTTTATTTTAATTTGCTACAATTATTTTTTTAACAGCCGTTGCAATTTAATATATAGAATGTTATTTCTTTATATGCGCTTTATAATTACACAATATAGATAGATTAAATAGAGTTTTCAGTGCTTTCTAGAGCCTGAAATTAAACTTGGACAATGCAAAAGTGCTATTATAAGACGCAACAGCCTGTCTACTCAAACTTTTGTAGATATTCTGTTTATATAAATAAAATTTAATTTTTAAAATTGGAGTTTTGCTTCTATGGAAACAAACACAAACTTAAGCATGTATCATCTTGCTGATAACGGTTCTGTAGTAATAGGCCCAAAAGGGCCAGTAGGCTTTGTTGACAAAAATATAGACAATTTAGTACATCTAACTGCTAAGACCGTCTTTATGCTGGTTGACTGGGGTTCCGGTGGTCCAAGTGCTCGCATTATCTGCTTTGCAGTCTCCTTATTTCCGCAAATGGGTGATAAAATAGAGCCAAACAAAGGTGAAAAAGTAAAGGATTTCTTAACAAGAATATTTATAATTGCCGAAGAAAACGGCATCATCGATGTTTTTCTCCTACGTTCAGCATGGGCGCGCCTACAAGAAGGACATCCAGACTATGCTAGTGAAAATGTTCCAGCTAAAATTGTAGAGATTGAGGAAAATTTAAGAACCCACGCTTCTTATTTTCGTATTATTTCAAAAACTGTTTCCCAAATTGAGGAAGGTAATACTGCTCAAACAGCATTGTTAACTAATATTCAGGCAGAATTAGAATTAAATCCCGATTTTCTTGGAAATATTAACCTAGAAGACTGCGAAGCTGGTGATATTGGCAATCGTTCAAGACAAGGCCCAGGACGTGTGCAATCAAGAGAGTTTGGCGGTTTTGAAATTCGCGATAGACTCAAGTCTGAACAATTAGCTGTAGTGCAAGAAAGCTGTAACCAACAGTATCTGCTCGATACCCCAAGAGTACCTAATGGTGTGCATAAAGTACTATTTTTATGCGGAGCACACTTGTTTTCCATTAAAGATCAAGCCGTACTAGCTGAACTTAAAAAAATGCATTATGAAATGACCTATAAGGAAAATAAAACTGGACAACTAGAGGCAATTCTTGACGGTAAAACACCACTTAAAGCAGCTGATTTGCTCGCTGCCATGGAGAGCGCTATTTTAACTTATAACAAAACTGATAAAGCCGTTTACGGTCTTGTGGCAACCATTGCCGAAGTTAAAGCATATATGACTAATAGAGGTACTGAGGTAGTGCGCCTAGGCGAATGGAAAAGTGCTAATGGACAAGATAGAAAAGCCTCCCATTACCTTGGGGCTGCTATTGATTTTTATAAAAGATTTTTTGTGCAAAGTATTGTTTTTAAGAATTAATTAAAATAAAAAATAAAAAACTGCAATGGGTTTAACTTTAAACCCATTGCAGCTAATGCTATAGATGCTTTTATTAATTAGAGGGGCAACAATCAGATTGATTTATATTTTTTGATAGTACATAGCTATAGATGAAGTTATTAAAAAATAATCTTTTCGTTTTTTAAGATTACAAAAATTTAGACGAGATGTAAGCATGACTAAATCTGATCCTTACGAACCAATACGAGGTAGTGAAGGCGCATCTGTAATGGGACCCACTAACCCGGCACGTGAAGCAGAAGGTCCTGATAGAGTACTACCCCCACCAACAGATCATGGAACACTACCAAACTTACGTTGGTCTTTTTGCGATAGCTACAATCGTGTTTCCGAAGGTGGTTGGGCACGACAAACTACTGTGCGTGAGCTGCCCTCTGCCACCACTATGGCTGGTGTTAATATGCGCCTTACTGCTGGTTCGATAAGAGAAATGCATTGGCATAAAGAAGGTGAATGGGCCTATATGATTAAGGGCGGTGCACGCATTACACTAGTGGATCAAAATTTACATACTTTTCAGGACGATGTTTGGGAAGGAGAGGGTTGGTATTTTCCAGCTGGCATTCCTCATTCAATTCAGGGACTAGGGCCAGATGGTTGCGAGTTTCTATTGGTTTTTGATGATGGAAACTTTAATGAAAATGAGACTTTTCTGTTGACTGATTGGTTAGCACACATTCCAAAATCAATACTTTCAAAGAATTTTAACGTTGCCGAAAGCGCATTTGAACATCTCCCCAAAGAAGAGCGTTACATTTTTAAATCAACACTGCCTGGCCCTTTGAATAAAGATCACCCGATAGGCTTAGGGACGGTAGTAGAATCATTTAGTCATCAGATGATTAAAATGGAGCCAATGCGTATGCCCTTTGGTAGCGTACGTATATTGGATTCAACCAATTTTCCTGCTTCCAAAACGATTGCCGCGGCCTTACTTGAGATCAAGCCTGGTGGTATGCGCGAGTTGCATTGGCACCCTAATGCAGATGAATGGCAGTATTACATTGCAGGACAAGCACGTATGACAGTCTTTGCCTCAAGTGCCGCCGCACAGACTTTTGACTATCAAGCTGGCGATGTAGGTTCAGTACCACGTGCCATGCCTCACTATATAGAAAACACTGGAAAAACAACACTTTGGTGCCTTGAGATGTTTCGCAGCGCAAAGTACGAGGATATTCCACTTGCGCAATGGCTGGCCTTTACACCGCATGAACTTGTACGATCACATTTACATATAGATGAAACAGTGCTAAAAAAGATTGTGCCACACAATTTACCTATTGTTGGAAAGGAATAGAATTTAATTTTTTTGCAAGATTGGTTTGCGAAAAAATTTCCTAAACATAATTTGAAAGATTTTTAAAAGTGTTTTATAAATGGTCAAAGCCAACACAATACCAAAAAGAGCATAGGCTAAACTTTCAAGATTAAATATCATACTTGGTTGAAACGTTGACAGTGTCGCATAGGCAATATCAGACTGCAGTTCGTTTATAAAAACATATGCCTTTAACCATACAGAACTCTGAGTAAGGCTATTATAAGCATGTGAAAAAGTTTCCCAGCGCAGTTGCAAGCTTTGCATAAATTTACCATGCATTACAAAATCGGCATCACTGCTCATTAAAAATTTTTGTACATAGCCATCGACACTTTTATTTGAGAATTGGGCCATATTCTTGATTTGCAATAGCGTGTAATTTAATTCTGCAATATGACCTGCTAATCGTTGGCTGTATTGTTGCATGAAAGCAGGTATTTGACTACCAACAAAGGCACCAATAAGGACACAAAGGCGATCTACCCACACAGCAATCCACTTCAAAAATAACATATTATTTTTAACCTCCTTAAATAATAGAATTCTTTCGAAAGAAATATAATGGAATCAAGTGACTGGAATTAGTTGTTCCATATTTCCGAAAATATCGGCAGTTTGTTTAGTATTAATAGTCTCCCCTATCACTATCAAAATATCTTCAGGCATCAAAATGGTTTCAGGGGCTAGGTTAGAAATTATTTGCTGACCTCGCTTGATTAATAAGACGGTTAGGCCATGATGACTGCGCAATTCTGATTGGCAGAGCATTTTGCCTGCTAATGTTGAGTTACTGTGAATGCGAAAAGAGCTTATTGAAATATGTTCTAAGTTTAGTTTAATCTCAGAAAGTTTAGTGGATATAGGCTTTTGATTACGCAATAATTCATAGCCATCAGCGCGAATGTCGCTAATTAAATTTAGAATGTCCTCGTTAGGGATGTGATACTGTCGTAGCACACGCGAGAAGATTTCTATCGAGGTACCAAACTCATCGGGAATCGCTTCATCTGCTCCCAAAGTGCTCATCGCTGTTATATCATGCATATATCTTGCGCGTGCAATAATGTATAATGCCGGATTATTCCTCCTGGCAATTTTAACAATACGTCCAGCAGCCCAGGTGTCATTAACCAAAACTGCCAATGCTTTGGCTTGCGCTAGATGGGCATGCTCTAAGATGGCAAGATTTGTAGCGTCGCCAAATTGGATCGGCTCCCCTTGTATTTTTTGTTGTTTAACGATATCCGGATTTATTTCTAAAATAATATAAGGAATTCCAGCATGCTTACAAGAGCGTGCTAAGTTGCGGCCGCTCACGCCAAAACCCACAATAATAACATGTTTTTCCAGCACCGCCTTAGAGTCTGTCAAAGTGGAGCTCTTAGTAGCACGTTGCGTAGAATATTTTTTAATAAATGTCAAATCGGTTAACCAAGTGCTAAAGGCAGGCGCTATATTGATTAATAATGGACTAAACCCCATTGTCAATAAGGCCACTGCTAAAAATAGTTGATATTCAAAACCAGACCACAAACTATAATTAACACCAGTTTTGGCTAAAACAAAAGAAAATTCACCAATCTGACATAAAGCGAAACTTATTAAGATCATGGTACGCAACGGTAAATTTAATAGCCCAGTGGTTAACATACCACCTAATACTTTGATTGCTAATACAACAGCGGCTAATCCTATAATTACAAACTTATGCTGCCATACAAAATGCATATCGACTAGCATGCCAATAGAAATAAAAAAAACACTGATAAATAATGCTTGAAAAGGGAAAATGTTTGTAATGGCTTCATTGCTATATTCAGATTCAGAAATCACCAAGCCTGCTAAAAAAGCCCCAATACTCAAAGATAAGCCAAGGCTTGCTGTAAACCAAGCTACGCCAAAACATAAAGCAATCATGGTCAAAAGAAAAAGCTCTTTATTCTTGGTTCTGGCAACCAATAACAATAGTCTTGGGACAAAACGTTGCGCACTGATAAAAACAAACGCCACAATGACAACACCCTTTAACAACGGTAGCAATAGCCCAACTGTCGAAGATGATGTGGAGTCATCAGCTTGTAATAATGGCAACAACAAAATCATAGGAATAGCTACCATATCTTGAAAAATTAATATAGCTATTGATACCTTACCATAGGGGGTAGCTGACTCTGATTTTTCATCCAAAATACTCATTACAATTGCAGTACTACTCATGCATAATAAACAACCTAAAAACAGTGCTTGGCGCCATAGCAGACCGCTCACAAGCACCACAATAAAGGTTAATAAAATTGTCACACCAACTTGTAGTGCTCCGCCATATAAAAATAGTCGTTTAATTTTGATTAATTTTTTTATTGAAAACTCCATACCAATGCCAAATAGCAATAAAATAATGCCTATTTCAGCTAACATCTCCACATCTCCAGTTTTGCCAATTAAGGCAAAACCATGCGGTCCTGCTAATATGCCAGTCAAAAGAAATCCCACAATTGGCGGTAGATGTAGGCGATGCCCTACAAGCAATATAGCAATGGCTATTATAAGGATGATTAGCAAATCTTTTAATACAAAAAATTCCATCAATTAACCTGTAACCATGCTTCTATAACTTTATTTAATACAGTCACATATTCTTCATAATCATTTTGTAAATCTGCTATGGAGATCGCATACTCAAGATCGGGGCTAACACCGACATTTTCGATTTTCATACTATTTGCACGGTGTGCCAGCGATGCTGTATAAGAGCAAAACTTAATACCATGCCTATTAGGAAATTCAAAGGTTTTAACAAAACCACCTGCTCCGGCCGTTCGAGTACCAAATAATAATGCTTCCATGTTGCCATCAGTATTACTATCTTGCAACATGGCAGCCATTATATCAGCACCGGAAAAACACATTTCATTGATTAATAATATTTTTGGTTTGCGATAATGATGCCTGGCATGTGGATGGATCATATCGACACCTAATAATGGTGTAGGGCGTGTCAATACTTGTCCTGCATTCCAATCTTCTATAATCGATTCGTTGTAATTTTTTAAAAATAAAAGTCGACGATAGCCTTCGGCTATTTCGGCTATCTTGTGTTTTGAATTTTCCTTTGCATAATTTTCTTCATCCCAATCCATATCAGCTGGAGCAGATTGATACTCAAAAAATTTAATAATATCTAATTCTCTATAGGCATTGTAAACTTCTTTTTGAGTGATTTTAAGTTGATGATGGGGCGTTAGTAATGGCTTAGTTGCCAAAATTGATGCTATTTCATATTGAAAGTTTAAAAAACCACCAAAATTGTTAGTTTGGTCGATTATTAAAGCATGAGTGTTTCCTTCCATATAAGAAACGATTTTACCAAACTCTTCTACATCAAATTCATTAATGTCATAATGTGGTATCCGTATGTACCCTACAGGACCTATACTAGGATGATTATATATATAAGCGTGCCAGTCTATGCTTGCTTTTAAAGCACCTGATTTAGCAACAAGTTGCTTATTTTGGCCATTTTTCCATAATATAACTCCTAAATCAGGCAAAAATCCTTTACTAGCACCAAGGTTGCCGTCACATAGCGGGTTAAGGGCGCTTTTATGACTATTATCAATACGACAAAGTGGTGCCATTGTCAATTTATAATCAGCTAGCACTTTATTTTTAGTACAAGAGAGTTTGCAAAGATTATAATCAAGCGGATTATTAATACTCTCAGCCTGATAAGACCAAATTAATTGATGGGTCTGCGCTTTAAAATAGTTATTTTGCTTGGGTAATATTTTAATTGTAACAGCCCCCTTTGGGACAATTTCACCTAAACTACCTTTTCGCTCAGTTAGACTTATTTCTGCTAAGGCTTGATCAGTTAAATCGTTTGTTTGGCGACCATGTTCCTTTTTTAAAGCAGCAATGACTGCAGCAATAGGTTCATTATTAAATTCTATTAATTCATCCCCCACTTCAATATTAGGCAGTTTGTATTGGTCTACCCAGGTGATAAAATATCTGTTAGCAGCTCCTTTTACTTGAAATGGTAAGACAGCTTTTTCAGTCGATATAAAATTTATCCCCACATGATAGTCTTGCATGGTTTGTACAAAATTTTTTAAAATAATTTGAAATTGCTTAGTCGATATGCGTGGGGTATTTAGAATTTTCTCTTTTGCTTCTTGGCAAGATCGCTCAAGGGACCACCCAAAACTTTCATCTTTCCACTGACAAGGAGCATAACCTACCTCAAAATGGTGTTTGATGACTTGCAGATCTTCAATCATCTGCTGCTTCTTCAGATCCTCATCAGCCATTAAAAAAGGAGCAGAAACAAAAAAATAAAATACCGCTATTTTTAAGCTATACATGAGAGGTTTGTCCTTAACAAAACTTTGCATTTATAATTTTGCACTAGTGCCTGTGAGGCCACTTTTTTGATCGCTTAAGTGATAGCCTACTACACACCATGGCCAACCTGCTACTTTGCGCATAGTTAAAATTTCCTGACAACGAGGATTATTTGTGAAAACAGACTGATATTTCAATAACATATACTGACCTTCTGGCATTGCAGGAGGATTTTGATAAGCCACGATTTTAGATAAAGTACGTCCTTGATTATAACCTACTTTTTTACGGCAAGATTTTAATGCTACCGCCCACTCTTCTTCCGATATGGCACGATGGAATAATGGATCGCCAGCAAGCCAACAATCACTGTATTTTTGCTCATCTAAATTAGCGACAAACCGACTACCAGCTTGATTAACTTCTAGCAAAAAAATGGCATTCAAATATTTATTTTCATTTTGATTATCTTCTGTTTGATTATTGGGCGATTGAGCTTGGCAGACATTATAGAGGGTGAGGTATGTTAAAATTAACGCAAAAAATTTCATAATCAGTTTTCCTTAATTAAAAATCTGATACTTATAACCTGGTATAAAAGCTCAGATTATCATTTTCTCTAATCTTTGAGCAAAAGTTTTTTCATACAATTATAAGATCTTTTTAAAATATCTTTTAAGATCGCTTGAAATTATCACTTTTTTATGTCATTATTTATCTCTTATCGTCAATTCATAAGGAGCTTGATTCAAGTTTGTTAGAAGCCTAACTGACGTTATAAAGCAATAATAGGCTTCTTTGGAAACTAGCTTTTTTTGGAAAAATTGATGTTTTTTGAGCAGATTTGATTCCAAATTTTAAGAGCATATTGGCAACTAGGCCCGAAAAATTTGGGATTAAAGATGCCAAAAAAGACAATTTTAACAAATAAATGTAATTTCGAAAGAAGTCTAATATAAAAGATCATTAATTTTTGAGGTCAATTGAGCCCTTCAGAATTGTTTTTGCCACTTATTTCAGACCATGAAAACAAAGACTCTCCCCTTCAAAATCGGATACGGAAAAATTACCGCCATCTAAGAAAATGGGGTAAACGGACTAATACCAATTGCTTTCGCATCTATGATAAAGATATCAAAGAATACCCTTTAGCTGTTGATTTTTATAATGGCCGTTTTTGCGTACACTATTTTACTGAAAACAGAGAAAATGATCTGCCTCGGCAAGATCTTTATGATGAAGTGTTAATGGCACTTTCAACCCTCTTTTGTGCTACTCCTGAATTGATTTTCTCTAAGACAAGAATAAAAAGAGAAAAAGTGGAGCAGTATGAAAAAATTGATACATCTGCAGATTTTTTTTCTGTATGTGAGTATGGATTACACTTCAGAGTAAATTTAAACGATTATTTAGATAGTGGCCTTTTTCTTGATCATCGAGAAACGCGTCGCATGGTTGCAACTATTGCTAAAGGAAAACGATTACTAAATCTTTTTGCTTATACCTGTTCATTTAGCGTGCATGCTGCCGCTGCTGGCGCCGTTTTTACCAAAAGTGTTGATCTTTCAAATACTTACTGCAAATGGGGGATGGAAAATTTTCTATTAAATAACCTTCCTCTTACAAATAATGTAATCATCAGGGAAGATTGCCTACGTTTTCTTGAAGAAGAACGTGCTACTTATGATGTCATAATAATCGATCCTCCCACTATATCGCGTTCCAAAAAAATGAATCAAATGTTTGATATTCAAGAAGATTACTATTTTTTAATTTCCAAAGCGCTAAATCTTTTATCGGAAAATGGGGTACTTATTTTTAGCACTAATTCCAGACACTTTAATTTTGATAAAAATTTGTTTGATAGATGTGCCATTGTCGATATTTCTAAAAAAACAATCCCACTTGATTATCACAATCAAAAAATTCATCGCTGCTGGAAAATTTCAAAATGTTAACAAATAAGCTGCTTGCCAAAGATGGTAATGGTTGTCCATACCTGCAATTAGCTCCCATGGAAGGTGTTGGTGATACTTGTTTTCGTAAAGCAATCGCCACCATCGGAGGCTTTGATGAAGCGGTAAGAGATTTTCTGCGCGTTCCATCAAATGCACATGTTAAATCATTGAGTAAAGTCTATTGTTCAAACGAACTATGGCCCGTTCCCCTTGCCGCTCAAATCATGGGATCGGATACTATTTTGATGGCCGCTATGGCTCAAGAACTTGTATTAAGAGGGGCACCACGTATTGATGTAAATTGTGGTTGTCCTTCTAACACTGTTACGGGAAAAGGGGCTGGTTCAAGCTTATTGAAAGACCCCAACACTTTGTATGAAGTTGCCAAATCCGTTGTGGCCGCAGTCTCAGTACCGGTTACAGTGAAGATGCGTTCTGGATATGAAGACACTGCTTTATTCAAAGAAAATTTACTGGCTGCACAAGAGAGTGGTGTGTGCTACATCACCCTTCACCCAAGAACAAAAGTCGATGGGTATGGGCCTCCCGCAAAATGGGAGCTTATTGCTGAAGCTAAGTCTCTTTTAAAAATACCGGTGGTGGGGAACGGAGATATTCTCACTGTATCAGATGCCAGGGAGATGTTGAACACTACTAAGTGTGACGGATTAATGATTGGACGAGGGAGCGTCATTAATCCATTCATTTTTCATCAGATTAAAGCTTTTTTTGCAAAAGAAGATTTTATTCCTCTGGGAGAAAAAATGATGGGTTATTTTGATGTGTTTTTGAAAAGCATGTCCCCTGATATACCGATGCGCATACAAGTGAACAAATTAAAACAATTACTAAGCTTTTTATTTAAAAATCAAAAATTATTAGAATATCGGCAACAAATACTGAATTCAAAATATGAAGAGCCATATTCTCTTCTTCAATACGCTCAAAGCTATTTTTACAAAAATTGCATTAACATTTTTTCTAATTAAAAATTGATAGCTTTAAATGTGTTTGATATATGTAAAAAAGAAGTGGCAAAACGATAGAAAATTGTTATAATAAATAGCATTAGAATTGACCCAAATCTGGTGTAATGCCACGAATAATTAACATGGTTTTTAATCGTATTTATGTTTAAAGTTTTTTCTTCTAATATATCAAAACAATTTTGGAAACTCATATTTAATAGTTGGGCTTGGAAATGTTGCTCTCTTTTAACGGTGCAACAAATCATTGACGCCTCTTCCACTATTTGGTTGGTTATGATGATGAAAAACATTGTCAGTGGCGAATCATTTTTCTTCTCTTTTTCTTTATATCTTTTTACACTAGCCTTTACATATATTCCTGGGTGCTTTTCAAGAATTAGTTGTATTCATTGGCAGCAAGAAGCACAACGCTCTTTTGTCAATAACTTTGTCGATGTCAATCGCAATCAAATTGGTGAGTGGAACAATAAGGCCATTAAAGAAGAAAAACTATCCGTTCTTACATCCGAAGGACCACAAGCTATAAACGCTTGGATTACTTACGTTTATGATCTATATAGTTATGTGATAAGCGTTTTTTTTAATATTATGGCCCTTTCGATTGTAGTTGAGCCATTATTTGCCTGTGCTTATGCCTTTAGTGTGCTCGTTGTTATTTTTGTAATCCGTTTTAAATATCGAATTCAGCGAAAATTGACACAAAAAGCATTAACAGCACGCATCGATCTTACTCAATCGCTTTTAGCTGCTTGGGATAACGTGTTGCTAGGGAACTTTTATAATTTTAAAATATGGCAAGATAAGACCAATCAACGTATTAATCGTTGTTTATTAAAAAATATTGAAGTCGAACGTTTTGATCAAATCTTGGCTATATTAATTTCGTTAATAACATCGATTCCTTCTTTGTCGGTAGTAGTTTATTATGTTTATCTACACCGCTTTGATGTACCAAGTTTAACGGCCTTTTTGGTAACGCTACCCATTTTATTTACTATTTTGTCCTACACCTATCAAACATTAAGTTTAATTTTCCGCTGGACAATGCACCGCAGCAAACTATTTGCTATTTATAAAGCTATTCAACCAATTGAAGAGCCCCATTTAGCAATGACTAAAAAAATAAAATGGCCCAAAATTCATTTAGCTTCTTCCACGGAACAACTGCAAGAAAATGAGCCAACTCAAGTCCACACCCTCTCCTCATATGAGGATTTATTGACTCATACTGCACAAGCGGGACGTATTACATTGCGTGGTGAAAACGGCTCAGGTAAATCTACTTTACTTATGTTGGTCAAAAACTCATTTTGTGATCGTGCTTTTTTTCTACCTACACACAATCAATTAAGCTTTGTCGCTGAAACTAATAAATATTCAACTGGTGAGTCCTTGCGTAACCGCTTATTAGAAATTTTAGAAATGGTTGATGTCGATATATTATTACTTGATGAATGGGATGCTAATCTAGATAATGACAATCAAACAAAACTTTCGGCTTTAATTGATAAACTAGCTAAGAAAAAATGTGTCATCGAAGTGCGACATCGTTAATATTTTGATACCTTATTTTGATATTTAAGTGTAAGATTGCTAACATTTAGTTCATCGCTAGTTAATCTTACTTTGAGGAAAAATTCAGTATGTGCCCACAAATCAAATCAGACCTACAAGTAAACCCTAAACAAGAAGCTCAAACGCCACTGATTCTGCGCTGTCATAGATTGATGGAAGCTTTTGCCAAATCAGATGATGAAAGATATTTCTATATTGATAGAGTTGAAGGTTTTTTATTATATGTCGATTTGGACAAAAGTCAAGCCGAGCTTGATGCCTTATACGAAGAGATTAACTTACATGGTGATCGTTATTGCCTCATCCCAAAACTATCATTTTACGAAACCAAAAAAATCATGGAAAGTTTTGTGAATGAAAAAGTTTACGATATTGACACCAAAGAAAAATTGTTAGACATTATTCAGTGCAAAGAAGCGCGAGAAAATTTTTTAGAATTTATTTACGATCACCATATGGAACAAGAAAAATGGCAACAATTTTATCAGGAACGCTCGCGCATTCGCATTATTGAGTGGTTACGCTCTCACCATTTTTACTTTGTTTTTGAAGAAGATTTAGAATTAACCCGCTCGATTATTGAGGGATTAAAACAATCACTTTTCCAAGTTAAAGCTAGTAAAGAAATTCAAAACGCACGTAAGACGCTGGTAGCTAAAGCCAAGACCTATTATTCAAGTGAAGCCCTAAATCCGCGACCCAAGCGTGGTCGACCACCTAAACAAACAGCTAAACCTGATCTTGAACCGCAAACTTCTATTGATATTTATACTACCGTATCAATAGCTGTACGACCTTTTCTTTTTACTCCAGAACTTACTGCTTCTTCAGCCTCCTCACTGTTCTCAGCAAAATTTGATTCTGATGAAGGTTTATTTGCTTCGCGCCGCCAAAATATTGCCGATTCTACCGCTTCGCTTAATCAAAAATTATCTGTCCTACGCTCTATTGCCAGTCGCTGGGTAGACAAATCTGCCAATGATAGTGAAAATAGCCCATATGCTATGGACGATGTCTTTAATGATGACGATGACGATGATACTGAAAGTGATTTTATCGATGAAGTGGCGTATGAACCAGCACCTAAAGCTAAATCAAGTACCACGGCCAGTGCAAAAAAAGCTCCTAAAAAAGGAGCAGTTGCTAAAGCAAAACCAAAAGCCAAAATAACCGAATCAGCAAAACCGGAAAAAGTAAAAGTAAAGCGTATCATCCCCACGGCTAAAAAAGGGACCGTTGCAATTAAGAAAAAAACAAGCAAAAAGTAATTAGGTACTAAAGGCACTCTTCAAATTATGCATAAGGTGGGTGAATAATAGATTTCGAAAGAAGTCTATTGCATAATATGCCAAAGCACATTTTCTGCATTTTTACCTTTCAAATCTCTGATAACCGCTTTAATTTGTTTAATTTCATTTTTTAATTCGTTGTAAACATTATTGAAAGCCATATCTGCACAAAAATCAAAAAATGGCTCAATAGGTGCATATTTTGGTTGCCTAATCAATTCCTTTAACTCAATTTTTAAATCGACTATTTGTTTTTTTAATAATAAATTGAAATTATTAAGTTGTTCATCGCTAGTCGGCATTTGCAGAGAGCTGGTAAATTTTTTCATTACTTCTGTTTCAATCAATAAGATGGTATGCAAATCATTACTGCTATAGGCGCAACTAAGTTTTTTCATGATTTGTTCTTTTTCATTTTTTTTTTGCATATCCAATTCCAAATCGGGATGGACAATTTTAGCTAACTTTTTATAAATAGCACTCAAATCTTGCTTTTGTTTGCTGACAAAATCTAAATGATCTGCATTGTCAACTGCTGCCTTGAACTTGTTAAAATAATCCTTATGAAGGTCTTCTTTTTGCTTTCTCTCATCTGCTTCAGCTTGTGCAATAATATCTGCAATTTTTTCATGTAGTTGTTCTTGATCATCGGCGATAGTAATATCTGATAGATCTACATCAAGCCCCCGTGCTTTACACTTAGTTTGCAGACGCTCCTTCAAATCATTTAATTGCATAAGAACAACTTCTTGATAATCAATACCTTCTAACTCTTTAAAAATATCGGCTAGTTGTTTATCTACATATCTAAAATCGAAAATTTTATAAATTTGTACAATTTTATCGATGATGATATTTTTAAGAATATGGCGTTGCTTTCTTGAAAAAGAAATCGTAGAACTATAATGCTTATATAGCAGCTTAATAATAGTTATATGAGCCGCGTGTAATTCATTTTGAGCGGGCGATATTGTACGCTGATAAAAAAGTAAATACTCATCCAACTCTTGTTTAGCAGAAAGCATTTGAGCTTGGAGGTTGGCTATTTGTTTTTTTAGCTTGTTAAAAGTCTTTTGAAATTGATTCTGAAGAGGCTTAGTCGTTTTTTTCTTAGTATTGGAATGTGGATATAACATTATCTCGAACATAAAACTCCATGCACAAAAATATAAAAGATTATGAAAGAATATACATTTTCATAATCTTTTATATGTTTTTTTTGCTTAATCTGAGGTTATTTGCTTTGACAAGCGCTCTACCGTGGCTTTTAAATCGTTTGTAATACGGAATAATAAATTTTTGTGAAACAAAATCAAATTGGATTGCTCTTCTTTACTTAATTGTCGTAAACCATCAGGACCTGTATCTACAGCAGGTAAATGCAAGAATTCAAGTAAAATAGCGTGATTTACATCAAGATTCATCATACTGTACATAGCGCGTAGCAATAAATTTTTAAATAGAAATGACAATACTGTACCAATACAGGTAATAAATACAAAACGGCAGACTTGATCTAAAGCTATTTTAGCGTATTCAGTTATGGTAAATGTAGCACAATAGTCATCTAAAACCGCTTGAAATGATTCCCATGCCCCACTTATAGTATCACCTGCCACAGCTTTAATTAAAGAGCGCGACGCAAAAGCAAGTTCTTCACTTAATCCTTCTTCTGAAAGCTCTGAATTTAAAGCTTTAGTAAGAGCAGAATCTAACTCTAGTTCAGTCATAGTTGTAAAGGGACCATCTTGTACTATTTGGATAGCTTTTTCCCATTCTTTGTCAGTCGATGGCTTGGAACGATCTCCATCAATACGGGTACGCGCTGCATTAAATTGGTCCTCAGAAAATGGTAGTTTAAATTGAGGTAATTTACTAGCATCTACCTGTCCTTGCAGCGTAGTTTCAAGTAATTCGCCCCCAAATTGCTCTAAAAGCATCTCTGTAACTAATTTTTGATATTTTGGCTTGATTTTACCATCTTTGTCCTGAATATAATGTTTTACAAGACTAGGCAATGTACTCAAATCAAGCAACCCCAAGACCTGTTCAGATAATTTTCCAACCGCATCATTCATTTTACCTGATGTATGATCGACTACGGGCTCTTTAGTAGCTTTACGAGGTCTTTTTTTACGTCTCCTCTGCACCTCATTATCCATTATTTTCAATATTAATTCTTTGGCAAAGCGTGGAGAGAGAAATTTAACTAAACACAAGTCGACAACCACTGGCAATTGTTTAGGTAGAACAGTTTTCATACCATCAAAAGCTAATGCTCGTAGTTCTTCTGGTAAAAAAGTAAGATCTCCTGAGCCGTTGGGTAGAAGCATCTGTATAATAGCCTGAGCGTGTGGCTTATAGAACTTATCCACTTCTTGATCAGCATTTGCCGCAATCATAATATCGCTTTTTTGCACAGCCTGGGCCAATGCAGCAGGATTGTTTGCCTCCCCTTTGTTTTTAACCTCGTTGTAAATTTTTAAATGATCAGCCACTGCATCTAAAACTACAGCCCCTATTTGCTGATCAAAAGCTGCTTTTTTGTCTCTTTCCAATTTAACTGCTTCGCCAAGTAATGTTTTGGCAGCTGGAGGAGCGGCACGGGCAGCTAAAGCATGAGCAAATTGAAATTCTTCTGGCACCCCGGCACTGCGTGTCAATTCATACATGGTTAAGCCCATACCCATTCTAAGTTGTACATCTACAAACTCATCAGTCACCTGGATGCCTGCTTGTTGTTCTTTATAATAGGCTGCACCCATGTGCTCTAATACTGATTGCAATAAAAGTTGATTACTTGATAAGCCTAATACGTGATCGAGCATTGGTACTCGAGCGAGATGGGGGAAGCTTTTAATTATATTTGAGCGAATACCAGCATTAATATCTTTATCAGTTGCCCCATCTGGAAATATACCTTTTAGTAGCACTTCACTGGTGCGCTTAGCCCAACTTGTTAAATCTTCGCCAGGGTTTGGCAAAGAGGCCAGTTTACTTACACTTGCTATCACCCGTCCAATTGCAATACGCTCAAGTCTAAGTTTTAATAAGAGTGCAGATTGTTGATCATTTTTTAGACTCTCTTGCAGTCTATCAAATTCAGCTTGAGTTTCGGCAGGAGAGCCTTTAGAGTTGTCAGAGTTTAACTCCTTTAAACGTACTCCCAGTTCTGTATAACGATTCTTATCAGTTACTATTTTTGATTTTAATTGTGCAAGTTCTTCACGCATATTCATCTGTTTAGTTGTGTAAACAGGTGCACTATTCAATAAAGCAGCTAGTACTAAAGCTATTTGTTTTTTTACAATATGTGGCTTGTTTTTTATATCATTTAAAACAGCATTAGTAGTATTTGCCGAAGCTGTATTACCTGAGTCTTTTTGCGCCGATAAAATAGTTTCAATTGATGATAAGGCAACGGGTACTAATTGATCATAGCAATAATCTAGATTATGTAATAACAGTTCGCTTTTAATAGCTTGTAACTCAGCATCCTCATTATCATTTGCTGGAGCGGGTCCACTAACAACTGTTCGAGCTATTTTAGTACCTACTGCACCAACAGCCCCGTAAGTAGCAAGATCGCCTATGTCGTATGCCTTTTTTGCTAATGCCTTAGTTACACCAACAGCTACCTTGGCTACATTCGTCCAACCAGAACTACCCACTTTTTTGCTGCCGGTTTTATCAACATTTTCATCAGGTGATGGCCTTCCTTCTGAACCTGGTGGAATATACATATCCATAATAACCTCTAATATTTTGATATTAAATTAAGATCGAAATACAATTTTATCAATTTATGTCATTTAATTATACAAAAATAAGCTTTATCAAAATTATCTTATGCACTAAAATAAATTGCTCAACAGCTTGATAATTAGATTATTAACACAAGCATAGAACCAATCTATTAAACTAATTAAGTCACATTAATTTATTCTTCTGTTGAAGTTTCTTGTTTTGCTAATCGCTCTACTGAGGCTTTAAGGTCGTGCATAATGCGCAACAACATACTTTTATGAAATAGAGTGACATTCGCTTGTTCTTGATCATTGATTTTTTTAGTAGCGTTCAGCGGATTTTCGGGTAATTGAAAAAACTCTATTAGAGCAGCTCGATTGACATCTAAATTAATCATTCGATAGGTAGCTCGTAAAATCAGATCTTTGAATAAAAACGTTAGTATTGTACCTATACATGTAAAAAATACAAATCGACAGCCATAGTCCAAGGCTATTTTGGCATATTTAGTTAAAGTTAAGGTGGCGCAATAACTATCTAATTTATCTTGGTAGGCATTCCAAAAACCTTTTATAGTATCGCTCATAATAGTTTTAACCATTAAGCGTGAAGCATGTGCTAATTCTGCATCAAGCCCTTCTTCGGATAATTCGGAGTTCAAGGCTTTAATAAGAGCAGTATCAAGTTCTAATTCTGTCATATCAACTAAAGCAGTGGAACGGACAATTTGCACAGCTTTATTCCATTGCGCATCAGTCAATTTCTGGGATCGATCAGGATCGATGCGGCTACGGGCAGCCTGAATTTGTTGATCAGATGATGGCAATTTAAATTGAGGTAGCTTGCTAGCATCAACTTGCGCTTGCAGCGTCGCTTCCAAAAAATTGCCACTAAATTGTTCCAAAAGCATATTAGTGACGAGCTCTTGATACTTAGGTTTTATCTTACCATCTTTATCTTGAATATAATGTTTAATCAGATTAGGCAAAGTACTTAAATCAAGCAAGGCTAAGACTTGCTCTGAAAGTTTACCCACGGATTCATTCATTTTTCCAGAGGTATGATCGCCCACTAGTTTTTTCTCTACCGCTACTTGCCCCGCTTTATCTGTTTTATTATGACGCCTTTTCACCTCGTTATCCATAATTTTTAATACCAGCTCTTTGGCAAAGCGAGGTGATAAAAATTTATTAATACAGGTGTCCACTAAGGCAGGCAATTGTTGTGGTAAAAGATGTTCCATGGAATCATAAGTTGTTTGGCGCAATTCTGGCGATATGAATGCCAGGTCATCTGCTCCATTAGGACAAAGCATTCTTAAAACATCAGAAATATAAGGTTGGTAAACTTTTTCAATCTCCTCTGTGGCAGAGGCCGCGTGCAACACACCTGCTTTTTGGGCAGCGTCTACTAAGGCTTCGGTTGTAACGGCACCACTGGCTTTAACTTTATTATAAACTTTCATATGTTCAGCTACAGCATTTAAAACTAGCGCGCCTACTTCTTGATCTAAGGATGCCTTTTTTTCTTTTTCCAAATTGATGGCAGAAGTCAACAATGTTTTAGCTACTGGCGCCACACCTTGCATTACGACCGCATTAGCAAATTCTAATTCTGGTGTAATTTCTGGATTACCAGTTAAATCGTTTAGCGCATAAGCCATCACCGATTTCATTTGTTTGTCGATAAATTCATCGGCTACTTGCAAGTGATTTTGTTGTTTATTTTGAAAAACAGAACCTAAATTCAGTAAAATAGATTCTAATAAGGCGCGATGAGCATCCAACCCTAGGTTAGCGGTTCCGATTTTACCAGCCCCCGGCAAACTTTTAGATAAATTATTGCGAATACCAGCTAACAAATCAGTATCAGTAGCTCCTTGCGGAAATATTTTTTTTATTAGCACTTCTGTGGCAGTTTTTGACCATACTTTTAAATCTTCATTGGGTTGTGGTATTGGAATAAGTTTGCTGACACTGCCCAATATGCGACCCAAAGCAATATGTTCAAGCGCGCTCTTTAAAACTGCTAATTGTTTTTCATCATTTCCTAACTCTGTCTGTAAATTTTCAAGTTTAGTTGCAATTTTCTCCTTAGCAACCTGTTGATCATCGACTAATTCGCTTAATTCTTGTTGCAATTGGCCACACTGCTCCTGTGTTTCTTTGATTTTCTCTTCTAATTTATGATAATCTGAATCCATTTTTTGTTGTTTTTCGGTGAGAGGTGGAGCGCCTTCTAATATACTAACTAATACTAAAGAAAGTTGTTTATCCAATACGCGCTCAAGCAATAGTGGATCTTTTGCTAGTGCTTCGCATAAACCGCTCACTGTTTTCAAAGCTTCTTTATCTTCTGCTTTGGCCAGCAATATACTTTTTACCTGGGGTAATATGATCGTTATTAATCGATCGACTAAACTGGTAGCATAGCTTTGCGATAATTCTATTTTTAGTTTAAGTAATTGATCATCATTATCTTTAGACGCCCCGCTCCATTTTAATACGGCTTTGGCTCCTAAATTACCTATTTTCTTACCAAAGCGTTTATCAACCGCACCACCGCTTGCTTTAATTACATATACGCCGGCACTTAATGCGCCGCCAGAATTTTCATCAGCAGTGCTATATAAAGCAGCGGCGGTAGCTTTAGCTATTTTTTTGGCATTATCCCAGCTAATCCAGCTTGGTTCGGCAGGTGGAGTGTGTGGCGCATTACTACCAGATCCAACTGATCCTGTTTCCATGAAACACCTCCTCCAAGAAGTTAATTAAGCTAATTTGATTTTAATTAAACTACAAATCAACAGATCTTTTAATTTAATTCTATCAGTGTTGTTTGTTTTATTATACAAAAACATTTAATTTTTAATTAATGTTTGCATTTTTTTTATTTTAATAAGTAGAATATGGATGCATAATAATTTTTTGCTTACAAATTATGCAATACTAGATAATAACCTAAACTTTCAGGTTAATATGCAAGAATTGTACCAAGTGTCCTTGATTTAGTCTTAAAAGCTGTGGCCCAGTCCTTGCCACTCAATTATAGCATTTATTGGGCTAACTTCTTTCGGAAGAAAAAAATTAAAATAATTAAAAAAGCATTGATAAAAAGAGTGAAAATTATAAAAATATACATATCGTATTTCAAATCAAAATTATTAAAATTAGGATTAATCTCACATACATGTTTACTTTTAGACAAAAATTGATCATTAGTTATCTCTCTCTTTTTATCGTGTTTAATATTTTAATCTTTGCTTTTGTAAAAATATGGGTAAATAGCATTGTTTTTCACGCCATTGAATCGCGCTCTTCCAAAATCATAGATAAAATTAAAGAAGCTCCTAATAACGAAGCTCTGGTAAAACGCTTAAAAGATTTAAAAGGACTAATGTTTTTTCGCAGCAGCATTATTACTGATGAAAAAAAAGTATTGTATGATTCACACACTAAACGCTTATTAGGTCCCAAATTTAGTCAAGAATATGTTGTCGATCACCCCGAAGTGCTACAAGCTTTTGAAAAAGGGACCGGTTATCACGAAGATTATTCTCAAATATTACATCAAAAATTTTCTTACATAGGGAAAAGTTTTGATTTTCATGGCCGCACTTATGTATTACGTACCGCGTTTCCCTATCAATATTTATCAGAGATGACTCATGATTTTGAAATTGCTTTTCTAGAATTCTCTACCATCATTTTATTGATGTTTAGCTTAGTAACATGGTTTGCCATTCAACATTTAACTAGCCCAATTCAACGCATTATCACTGCTATTAAACCCTACCAAGAAGGTCTACAAAACATCCTACCAGCCATTGAAATTAAAAGAATGAGTTCTAAAGATGATTTTGGCAAGTTAGCACTTACCCTTAATAGTCTATCATCCAAAATACAGAATCATATTGATACTATCACGCAGGAGCGGAATGAAAAAGAAGCTATTTTGGAGTCTTTAGGTGAAGGGGTAATTGCAGTCGATGTAAACTTGCAAGTCATTTATAACAATACTATTGCCACAAAGTTATTTAATTCCCCAATTAACAGTTTTGTCGGTGTAAATTTTTCAGATTATAAGCAAACTAAATGCGAAGAATTGTTGCTTCGCTGCCAAGAAGAAAAAACACCGTTAACAGAGATGATAGAAATTTGCCGTGACGGTAAAAAAATATTTTTAGATGTCGTAGCTGCTCCAAAAAAAGATAGCTCCGGTGCCATACTGGTTTTACAAGATAAAAGTGATCGTTATAAGCTTTTGGAAATGTGGCGCGATTTTGTAGCTAACGCTTCGCACGAATTAAAAACCCCTATTACCATTATGCGAGGTTTTGCCGAAACCTTGCACGATAATCCTAATTTAACAGCGGAATTACAACACAGTATCACTAGCAAAATTATGGTTAACTGCAATCGCATGACAGCGTTAATCAAAGATTTATTAACTTTGGCTGATGTTGAAAACATCCCTTCACATCGCTTAGGTGAGTGCAATATCAACGAACTGGCCATTAGATGTTGCAAAATATTAGCAGGTGTTTTTCAAGATGCCAATATTAAGATCAATGGCTTGGCTAGCAGCGCCACACAAGAAAATATTACAATTATTGCCGATCACAATTTGTTAGAACTAGCGATTATGAATTTAATCGAAAATGCCATTAAATATTCTTCCGCCCCTGCCCATGTGGAAGTAAAAACTTCTCAATTGGCCGATGAAGTTGTAATTGCCATTTCGGACAAAGGTATGGGCATTTCTGAGGCAGATCAAGAAAATGTTTTTGATCGCTTCTATACTGTCGATAAAGCCCGCTCCAAGAAAATGGGTGGTTCAGGTTTAGGCCTATCAATTGTTAAAACGATCGTCGAGAAACACTTCGGTTCCATCGTCTTGGAATCTAAAATTGGTGTGGGCTCTACTTTTACCATTCGTTTGCCAAAAAGTATCCATAATATTTTAAAAAATAAAATCGATCATTAATTTATTAAAGAAGTCTATTATTTTTTACAAATCCCAAAACTTGTTTTCAACTAATACTATAGATTTTTGTATTAATTAAATAATTTTAAATTAACATTATTTAAAATGTTTGATAATAAACAATTGCTTGAAAAAACAAAAGCTTGATATAATAACAATTGCAGTAAGAACACTATTAATAAATAATATAACAAACTAAATATGAGGTAAAATATGTCAACTATAAACGGAACAGGCACTCCACCGCTCCCACCACCAGGACCAGCACCAATTGAATCCCGTCCTGAAAGAGTAGATCCTTTGGCAGTACTTCGCACCAACTTAGCTAGAAAAGCGGCAAACGCTGAATTACAAGGAAGGGCTTCACAAATCAAGGAAAGTCATATTGAGCAACTAAAAAAGCTAGGAGTCGATGTAACTGTAGACGGTTATCAAGAATTACCATCGTACGCTCAAGCTAAGGAAGCTTTTGGGTCAAATATTAGATTTTTACAATTGGAAAGAGCTGCTAATGAAGAACTCGATAGTGCTAAATCAAAGATCAGGGAGGTAGAAAAAGCAAGAAAAATAGCTGAGCGAAGAGCAGCAAGAGAAGCTGCGGCCAATCCTCCCCTAACGGTCCAGCATCCGATTATAGAAGTAGTGCCAGATGCACCAAAAGCCCCACCGAAAGCAGTTGGAAGGTGAGCCATTAACAATGAAAGAGGGTGGCTTGATTAGACTTCTTTCCAAACTACATTTATTTGTTAAAATTGCCTTTTTTGGCATCTTTAATCCCAAATTTTAAGACCATATCATATTGCCAATATGCTCTTAAAATTTGGAATCAAATCTGCTCAAAAAACATCAATTTTTCCAAAAAAAGACAATTTCGAAAGAAGTCTATTATTTTTTGCAAATCCCAAAACTTGTTTTCAACTAATACTATAGGTTTTTGTATTAATTAAATAATTTTAAATTAATATTATTTAAAATGTTTGATAGTAAACAATTGCTTGAAAAAACAAAAGCTTGATATAATAACAATTGCAGTAAGAACACTATTAATAAACAATATAACAAACTAAATATGAGGTAAAATATGTCAACTATAAACGGAACAGGCACTCCACCGCTCCCCCCACTCCCACCACCAGGACCAGCACCAATTGAATCTCGTCCTGAAAGAGTAGATCCTTTGGCAGTACTTCGCACCAACTTAGCTACAAAAGCGGCAAACGCTGAATTACAAGGAAGGGCTTCACAAATCAAGGAAAGTGATATTGAGCAACTAAAAAAGCTAGGAATCGATGTGACTCCTGATTTAGAATTATGCCTTGCTAAAATCAGAGCCAGAGATGCAGAAAAAGAAGCAGAAAAAGCAAGAAAAATAGCTGAGCGAAGAGAAGCAGTACATCATGCCAACTTAGCTAGAAGAACCGCGAATCCTGAACTACAAGGACAAAATTCACAAATTAAGGAAAGTCCTATTGAGCAACTAAAAAAGCTAGGAGTCGATGTAACTGTAGACAATTATCAAGAATTACCATCGTACGCTCAAGCTAAGGAAGCTTTTGGGTCAAATATTAAATTTTTAAAATTAGTAAAAGCTGCTAATGAAGAAATCGATAGTGTTAAATCAAAAGCCACAGAAGCAGAAAAAGCAATAAAAATAGCTGAGCGAAGAGCAGCAAGAGAAGCTGCGGCCAACTCTCCTCTAACCGTCCAGCAACCGATTATATTAAATGAAGAAGTAGTGCCAGATGCACCAGAAGCCCCACCGATGTACGAAGCTTAATAGATGAACTCAAAGAAAGAGCAAGCCAGGAACAAAATGCAGTTATATTAGTAAAGAAAAAGCAGTTGGAAGGTGAGCCATTAACAATGAAAGAGGCTGGCTTGATTAAACCACATTCATTTATTAAAATTGCCTTTTCTGGCATCTTTAATTCCAAATTTTTCGGGCCTAGTTGCCAATATGCTCTTAAAATTTGGAATCAAATCTACTAAAAAAACTTCCTACAACCTGTTCAGACAGAAAACACAGAGAGTGGTTATATCTTCATTCGAGGAATGCCTTCTACCAAATATTTTACATTGAAATTGATAAGTAATCCTCTAGCGCAAGTTCCATAAGATAGTAATTGTGCTTCGTGTATTGGGGTATTGCACTCACAGATTTAATTTCTGTAATTACCCGATCCTCTACAAACAAATTAAGACGATAGCCATAGTCAAGCATAACATCTTTATAAAAGATGGGTAGGGGTTTTTGCGCTTCAACTTTTAACTTCCTTAGCCTTAGTTTATAAAGAAGGCAGCTTCCTTAGGCTGATTCAAGTAAACCAGGCCCCAATGCACGATGTACATCGATAGCAGCTCCTATAATATTACCCAGTTTCACGTCCATCTATCTCTTCTGATACATTTAAAGATTGGCTGAATAATTTATACCCCCTCTGTGGGCTCTGTGGGCTCTGTGGTAGTTTATAATTTTTTCATAATAAGTGTAACACAAAGACTATGGCAGCCCTACAGGCTGCATTTTATTCTTAATCTTTTTGATGTATCATATCCCTTGAAATTCTTCTTGTATAAAAAAATAAATCTCAAAAATAAAAACTACCACAGAGCCCACGGAGGACACAGAGGGGGGGCCAGTTCACCCACATAGGTAACACTTTGATTCACCCACATAGGTAACACTTTTCCTAAAAGCTTATAATACATTTAGAGACACCTTCAAAAATGAAGGTTTTCCCAAAGGAGTGTATTATGGCATGGGAGAAATACAACTTGGATCAACAAAGATTAAAGGCTGTTCAAGCTTATATTAATGGCGATGCAACAATGTCGCATATATGTAAACAATATGGAATTAGCAGGAAAAGTGGATATAAATGGGTTCAAAGATTTCTAGAAAAAGGAATACCAGGGTTAAGTGATCAATCTCGTGCTAGAAAAGAATCTCAAATCGTTTACTCCTCAACCCAGATTGATGAAATTATACATCTTAAACTTAAGCATTTAACATGGTGACCTAAAAAAATATTAGCTATAATTAAAGATCGATTTCCAGATCAAAATTGGCAAGGATATACGAAATTCTTAAAGAATATCATCTAGTGACCAGCCGAAGAATTAAAGGTATGGTTCCAGCAACAGCCCCCTTGGGAGATTTGACTGACTGTAATGATACATGGTCGATAGACCTAAAAGGATGGTTTTTGACAGGAGATGATAAAAAATATGAACCTTTAACTATAACAGATAATTATTCAAGATATTTAATAAGCTGCATTCATCTGAATAAACATACAGTAGAGTATGTTTGGCCTGTATTTGATAAAGCATTTAGGGAGTACTGAAAAGTGTTACCTATGTGGGTGAATCAAGTGTTACCTATGTGACCGATCGCACCAGGGGGTTATAATTTTTTCATAAGCAGAACAGCTTACAAGAACGTTTTACACATCCGATAAAATGTCTTTATGCAATGCAAACATTTCCAAAGATCCGCTTCGATCCGTGATATTCGCAGTCGTTATTTAGTACCACAGAGCGTTGCTCATGAGTTAGTAATAATCTTGGAGTAGGATCTACTTTTATCATTCGTTTGCCAAAAAGTATCTACAACATTTTAAAAAATAAAATTGATAATTAGTGTTTCCTTACAATTTTTAAACAAAATCTTTAACAACAACAAATAAATTAATGTAATTGAAAACAAAAAACAACTTCTTGATTTTTAATTATAGTTATTACATACTGCTTTCATAAAATATGATTTTCTGTTGCTAAAAGTAAAACTTATAGCCGTTTAACATATCACAACAAAACTAATTATCGTAATGTTTTTTCTTAAAAAAGAAGATTATCAAAAAGTTTATTTAAAAAATAATTCTATTAAATTATTTTTTGGCAAGTTTCAAAACCTGTTTTTAATTGTTCCTGCATGTTTTTTTGTGTT
>JABDGQ010000007.1 GCA_013285965.1 Chlamydiota bacterium | reverse complement strand
TGGACCTTTTAGAGCAATGTGCCCGTCAAAAAGTACCTACACTTAGATTATTTGATGAAGTGGAGGTCTATTTAGGTTATCCCGTGATGTTAAAAGATAAGCTCCAATTACCAATCGATATTAAAGAGATGCTTTATTTTCGCTGTAGTGCTCTAACAGAGAACGACTTGAAGGTTGCCTTTGATTATGTGAATGTTACTATTAGCAATAAGGAAGCATTTTATAACTTCCTCAGTAAAAATGAGTTTTGGTTAGCCACATTAGCTAAAAACTATAGTAATGAATATCAAGAGATTGTTAAACAAAAAGAGACTGCGGAGGATCTTGAAGATGCTGATTACGAAGCTATAGAGAAGAGTTTTAATGATGGCATGCTGGCTTTGACTAAGAAGGCCTTAGGAGCTTAAGCTCTTCACATTTCAATATGAGACTCTCAGAAAGATTTGCTCCAATCTGACAAGTCTTTGCTTTTTGAATTTCATCAAAAAATCCTAATTAAAAATTTTATAAATACAAATTTGATTGATTTAATTTGATTTATTTGAAGTTATATTTTATAATAAGTTAAATGATAAATAATGTAGGTGTTCTTTATATGAATAGTTTGATGAACAAAAAAATTGAAGATAACCAATTTTTTAATATCGAAGGAAATGAACTAACTATTGCTAGCAGCAAAGAAATTGGTATAACATCCATTACAGATTATGTGGCAAAAAATATATTTACTAAATTCAATCAAACAGATCTCAAAGATACTCAATATCAGGTGCTATACTATAACCTGGAATTTATTAAAACAAAGATTGGTAAACACAATAATGCTTGGTCTGTTAAATTGGCTAATTGGCTTGGCTTAAATATTCTGATTAATGGACTTGGCCTGGATAAATATAGTTTTTTTGCCAATCTTAAAACTTGCGATACTCACATAATCGACAGTTTCATTGATGAGCAGGTGATAAAAAATTTAAGAGCCGAAGGTTTTCATGAGGAAGTAATCACGAGGATTTTAAATTTTATTAAGAAACCTGAGCACGACTCCCTTTCACTTGATAATCTTTATTTAACTAAAATGCCGACCATCTTGTTTACCCATCCGGCTTTTTCCCATCTTAAGAGATTAGATCTTTCTAAAAATAAATTGATTGCTTTGCCAGCCGAAATATGTAGGCTGACCAATTTGCGACAATTAAATCTTTATTTAAATGAATTGAGTACTTTGCCAGACCAAATTTGCAATCTAACTATGTTAAGTAAACTAAATCTTACTGATAATAAATTGACTACTTTACCAGCTGAAATATGTAGGCTGACTAATTTGCGAGAATTAAGTCTTTCTCATAATAGCTTGACTATTTTGCCAGACCAAATTGGCAATCTAACTATGTTAAATAAATTAGATCTTTATGAAAATCATTTGACTACTTTGCCAGCCAAAATTGGCGATCTGGCTAATTTGCAAGAATTAAATGTTAGTTCAAATGAATTGACTACTCTACCAGCCGAAGTCGGCGACCTGACTAATTTGCAGCAATTAAATCTTGGAGTAAATAGATTGACTACTTTGCCAGCCGAAATTGGTAAGTTGACTAATTTGCAGAAATTATCTCTTGGATTAAATAGATTGACTACTTTACCGCCTAATATTAATAAGCTAACAAGTTTGCAGCAATTAAATCTTTATTCAAATGAATTTACCGCTTTGCCAGCCGAAATTGGCAATCTGACTAATTTGCGAGAATTAAATCTTCGTAAAAATAGATTAACTATTTTGCCAGCCGAGATTGGCAATCTAAATAGGTTAAGTAAATTAGATCTTACAAAAAATATAACTTTAATAGATCTTCCTTATGAAATTTTACGATTACCTACAACATGCACAGTGAGATTAAAAGGCTGCGGCTTATCGGAAAACCTATTGAGCTATTTAAGGAAAATTAGCCAACCAAACTATCCTGGACCTACCTTTAGTTATTTGTGATAGATGGAGGGTACTGCAGAAGAGTTGTTAAAAGAACTCTTTCAAAAAGTTAACCAAGCCTATGAGCCAACATTACTAGAGCTTGGGTGCTTGGCTGTCTATATTATCTTAAATGAAAGATTGTAAATCAGAGCAACCAATCTGAGAACTCTTGCTTTTTGAATTTCATCAAAAAATACTAATTAAAAATTTTATAAATGCTAAATTTAGTTAATTTACTTTGATTTATTTGAAGTTATATTTTATAATAAATTAAATGATAAACAATGTAGGTGTTCTTTCTATGAATAGTTTGATAAACAAAAAGATTGAAGATAACCAATTTTTTAATATCGAAGGAAATGAACTAACTATTGGTAACAGCAAAGAAATTGGCATATTGGAGCTTACTAACTTTGTGGCAAAAAGTGTCTTTGATAAATTTAATGAGATTAAACCTAATGAGATGCAATATGGTGCCCTACAACATAACTTAAAATTTATTAAAACAAGGATTGATAAACACAATAATGCTTGGCCTGTTAAATGTGCTTATTGGCTAGGCTTGAATATTCTGATTAATGGACTTGGCCTGGATAAATATAGTTTTTTTGCCAATCTTAAAACTTGCGATACTCACATAATCGACAGTTTCATTGATGAACAGGTGATAAAAAATTTAAGAGACGAAGGTTTTCATGAGGAAGTAATCACGAGGATTTTAGATTTTATTAAGAACCCTGAGCATGATTTCTTTTCACTTGACAATCTTTATTTAACCAAAATACCGCCTATCATATTTACACATCCGGCTTTTTCACATATTAAGCTATTGAATCTTTCTGCAAATCAGTTGACTACTTTGCCAGCCGAAATTGACAATCTGACTAATTTGCTGGAATTAAATCTTGGTCAAAATATATTGACTACTTTACGACCTGAAATTGGCAATCTGACTAATTTGCGAAAATTAAATCTTTCTGCAAATCAGTTGACTACTTTACGACCTGAAATTGGCCATCTGACTAATTTGCAGCAATTAAATCTTCATTCAAATAAATTAACTACTTTGCCAGCCGAAATTGGCAATTTTACTAATTTGCGAGAACTAAATCTTAGAATGAATGAATTAACTACTTTGCCAGCCGAAATTGGCGATCTGGATATGTTAAGTGGATTAGATCTTTATTATAATCAGTTGACTACTTTGCCAGCGGAAATCGGCAATCTGACTAATTTGCAGACATTAAGTCTTTCTGGAAATCAGTTGACCACTTTGCCAGCCGAAATCGGCAATCTGACTAATTTGCATAAATTAAATCTTTCTGGAAATCAGTTGACCACTTTGCCAGCCGAAATCGGCAATCTGACTAATTTGCAGACATTAAATCTTGGTAAAAATAGATTAACTACTTTATCAGCCGCAATATGTAGGCTGACAAATTTGCAGGCATTAAATCTTGGTAAGAATAGATTAACTACTTTGTCAGCTGAAATTGGTCATATGACTAATTTGCGAGAAGTATATCTTGGAGAAAATGAGTTAACTACTTTGCCAGCCGAAATTGGCAATCTGACTAATTTGCGACAATTAAATATTTTTTACAATCGTCTAAGTACTTTGCCAGCCGAAATTAGCAATCTAACTATGTTAATTAAATTAGATCTTACAGACAGTAGATCTTTAACAGGTCTTCCTGCTGAAATTTTAAGATTACCTCAAACATGTACAGTGGATTTAACAGGTTGCGAATTATCGCAAACCGTATTGAGCAATTTAAGGCAAGCTACTGATCAGCCCGACTATGATGGACCTGCTTTTAGTTATTCTATGGAAGCAAGAGGTGTGGTAGATGAGCGCACGGCGGAAGAGTTGTTAAAAGAACTCTTTCAAAAAGTTAACCAAGCCTATGAGCCAACATTACTAAAGCGCATATCAGAAAATACAAGTGAAGAGAACCTCAAAAGCTTGCGTACTTGGCTGTCTAGATTATCTTTAATGAAAGATTATCAATCAGAGCAACCTTGGCTACCGGCTAAAATTTTAAGCTTTTTAAATTTAGCGATAGAAGATAAAAATTTTAGCGATAAATTTTATGTCATTATCAATGGTGCTGCTGACACCTGTGGTGATCGAATGGCTCTTTCAGTAATAAACTTAGGGGTGGCTTATCAATTAACACAACCAATGGAAATAAAGGCATTGGCTGAGTTCTTGAAAAGAGGGGTGTGGGCGATGGACCTTTTAGAGCAATGTGCTCGTCAAAAAGTGCCTACACTTAGATTTTTTGATGAAGTGGAGGTCTATTTAGGTTATCCCGTTAGGTTGAAAAGTAAGCTCCAATTACCAATCGATATTAAAGAGATGCTTTATTTTCGCTGTAGTGCTCTAACAGAGAACGATTTGAAGAATGCCTTTGATTATGTGAATGCTACTATTAGCAATAAGGAAGCATTCTATGGCTTCCTCAGTAAAAATGAGTTATGGCTAGCTGCATTAGCTAAAAACTATAGTAATGAATATCAAGAGATTGTTAAAGAAAAAGGAAGAGCCGAAAGTTTTGAAGATCCTAATTACGAAGCTATAGAGAAGACTTTTAATGATGGCATGCTGGCTTTGACTAAAAAGGCCTTAGGAGCTTAAGCTCTTCACATTTCAATATGAGACTGTCAGAAAGGTTTGTTTCCAATCTGAGAACTCTTTGCTTTTTGAATTTCATCAAAAAATCCTAATTAAAAATTTTACAAATACAAATTTGATTAATTTAATTTGATTTATTTTAAATTATATTTTATAACGAACTCAAAGACTGAATAAATTGTTTATGTTGTATTTTATTAATAAACTAAAAGATAAGTGAGGTTTTTATATGAATGATCTGATAAACAAAAGAATTGAAGATAATCAATTCTTTAATATTACCGAAGGTCATAAAGTAACTATTGGTGAGAGCAAAAAAATTGGCATAGTATCTATTACAGATTATGTGACAAAAAAAATATTTACTGGATTCAATCAAACACAACTAAAAAATGATCAGTACCAGGTGCTGCAGTGTAATCTGAAATCTATTAAAACAAAGATCGATAAACACAATGATACTTGTCCTGTTAAATGCGCTTATTGGCTGGGTTTGAATATTCTGATTAATAAACTTGGTCTGGATAGATATAATTTTTTTGCCAATCTTAAAACTTGCGATACTGACATAATCGACAATTTTATCGACGATAACATACAACAAAGCCTAAAAGCTGAAGGTTTTGATGAGGAAGTAATTAATAATATTTTAGATTTTATTAGGAGCCCTAAGTATACCTTTTCACTTTCATGTAATAGTCTTCCTAAAATACCGACTATCATATTTACACATCCGGCTTTTTCTCGTCTTAAGAAATTAGATCTTTCTGCAAATGAGTTTACTACTTTACCAGCTGAAATCGGCAATCTGAATAGTTTGCAAAAATTAGATCTTACTGAAAATCAGTTGACTACTTTGCCAGCCAAAATTGGCAATCTGACTAGTTTGCAAGTATTATATCTTTTTGGAAATGAGTTGACTACTTTACCAGTCAAAATTGACAATCTGGCTAATTTGCAGAAGTTAAATCTTAAAAACAATATAAATTTAAGAGATCTTCTTTTTCAAATTTTAGGATTGCCTCAAACATGTACAGTGCAGCTAGCAGGCTGTGAGTTATCGCAAACCATGTTGACAAAGTTAAAAGAAAGTACTAGCAATCAAAACTATGTTGGACCTAAGTTTGATTTTTCAATAGATTAACTAAGCATATAATCCAATACTACTAGAGCGCATAATGAAGTGTAGGCGATGAGCCTTTTAGAGCAATGTGCCCGTCAAAAAGTACAAAATATGTATACTTTATAGATGGCTAAGTGTATTTACTAAAAGCTCATGTTTAAAAGCACTTTTCAAATTCTGTATAATGTGGGTTAATAATTCAAAACAATTTTTAACTTAAGATCACAAATGGCTAGAAAAAGATTAAATGGTAAAGTGGCTTTGGTCACTGGTGCAGCTCAAGGCATAGGGCGAGAAACAGCCTTCCTTTTCGCTAGAGAAGGAGCAACTGTGATTGTCTCAGATATCAATGATTCATTAGGTAGGCAAGTAGCAAAAGAAATTGGTGGAGCTTGCCTCTACCAGCATTTGGATGTGGCCAATGAAAATGATTGGATCAACGTCACTACTGCTATTCTTAAAGAATTTGGCAAGCTTAATATTTTAGTCAACAATGCTGGTATAACTGGCTTTCATGGAGATTTTGGACCACAAGATCCTGAAAATGCAACTTTGGAGTCTTGGAGAAAAGTGCATGCGGTTAATTCCGATGGCGTATTTCTTGGTTGTAAGTATGCACTAAAAACAATGAAGTCATCTGAGAATGGATCCATTATCAATATCTCATCTAGATCTGGCTTGGTGGGGATTCCGGGAGCTTGTGCATATGCGGCAAGTAAAGCGGCTGTCCGAAATCATAGTAAGAGTGTGGCACTATATTGTACTCAGCAAAGTTACCCTATTAGATGTAATTCTATCCATCCAGCGGCTATTTTAACTCCTATGTGGGATCCCATGCTGGGATATGGGCCCGATAGAGAAAGCAAGATTGCACAAATCGCCAAAGATATACCTATGCAAAAAATGGGTGAAAGTATCGATGTGGCCAACGCAGCATTATTTTTAGCCTCTGATGAATCTAAGTATATTACTGGTATCGAATTAACTGTGGATGGCGGAATTTTAGCAGGATCCAGTGCCGCTCCTAAAAAAATCGATAGTTAATAGACTTCTTTTGAAATAACCCACCTTACGCATAATTTGAACAAGTGAATTTTGGCATAGCCTAGAGCGCTATATATAAGGAGACATATTTTGCAAAGAGGCTATTTGCTGCAATGTGTTTAATTATATATAGCTCTAGGCTATGTCAAAAATCACTTGTTCAAGTTATGCGTAAGGTGAGTAAAAATTTAGCGCTCTAGCATTAACGTAACCGGACCATCATTACATAAAGTGACCTGCATTTGTGCACCGAAAATGCCAGTCTGTACATTGATTCCAAATTGTTTAAGTGTTTGTATGAACTTTTCATAAAGTATTTGGGCGGTTTGCGAGGTAGCAGCATGGATAAATGAAGGTCTTCTACCACAGTTACAGTCAGCATAGAGGGTAAATTGAGAAACAATCAAAGCCTCACCGCTTATGTCTAATAACGACTGATTTAATTTGCCATGCTCATCCTCAAAGACACGTAGATTGATTAGTTTATTTGCTAGCCAAAGTACTTGCTCATTTGTATCGCTGTGTGTAATGCCCACAAAAATAAGTAGGCCTGTGCTAATAACACCAACAGTCTGATTTTTGACTTCAACCTTAGCGTGTGTTACTCGCTGAATAAGAAGTTTCATTCCCTCCTCCTAGTATAATCAAAGTGGCCCAAAGTTTATTCAAAATTACATCTATTCTTCTAGTCATACATATTTGACTAGAAATGGTTAAAAGATCTATTTTTTTATTTTTTAAATTTAGACCCAAGTAGGTTTTTTATGTTTTATAGAATTGCTGTTTTTTGCCTTTTTTATACTTCGCTATTTGGAATAGAACAGATAAATCTTGTTACGCCTAACATTTCTGAACAAAGTATGATTGGGACAAATGTCGGTATACGCCCCTTTAGAAAATCAGGAGTTCGTCTTGAGGCACAGAAAATCGATGATAAGCTTGTTATACATAACTATGGCTACGGAGGTTCTGGCTTAACACTATCATTTGGTGGCGCTAAGGAAGTTTTAGACTTATTATCAGAACATAAAATTATCTCAAAAGTGGTGGCTGTTTTGGGTGGTGGCGTTATAGGCCTTGCCACAGCTTATGATCTTTTAGAAAAAGGATATGAGGTACATCTCTATGCAGAGCAATGGTATCCAGAGTTAACCTCATGTGTAGCTGCTGGCATTTGGACCCCACTTGACTATCCAGAAAGTATAAGCGCTGAAAATAAAATTTTACACAAACGGATGTTAGATGAAGCTGAGTTGCGATTCTTAAAAAGTGCCAATACTGATCCTGAGTTTGCAGGAGTACGCTTGATTAAATATTATAGACTTGTTGAGGCGAATCAAAAAGCGCGCGGCGATGAAGTAAGCATTCACTTTGATAATGGATTAATTAAAAATGCTTTTTGCACTACGCGCCTTGGGATTGATGGAAAAGTATTTATGGAAGATTTATACACCAAGATAAAAGCAAAAGGGGCGATTATGGAGCAAAAACGTTTTGATGCAGTAGAGGATGTATTGAAGTTATCTGAGCCCATTGTTGTTAATTGTATGAGTATAGGGGCTGCTAAAATCTTTGCTGACGATGAATTTGTCCCGGTGCGCGGACAAATAGTTTACTGTGAGACTCAAGAAGGAGTTGATTATGTCCTCTCACAAGCCCTGACAAATGAAAATTACTTTTTTGCTATATATCCGTGGAGTGATCGTATAGTAGTGGGAGGGGTCTTTGAGGTGGGTGAAGAGAATAAAATTACAACCCCGGATGTGATCTACACATTAATTGAAAACGCTAAAAATTGTTTAACAGTAACTTTAGAAGAAAATTAATTGAAATTTAAAATCCAATTGGCAATTTGATGCAAAGCTTGTTGGTTGCAAACAATATCTAAATGCTTTACTCCATCAATAATGCAAATTGACCCATTAAAAATGGTTGCAAATAAAAATGGTTGCAAATTAATCAGATCTTATTGTTTACAATTCAGATTTACAAGAGGAAATTTTAATGACTCATTCTACTTTTAGCCAAGGGCAGCAAAGTGAAGGAGAGCAATTTAAGGAAGATTTTTCGCAAAAAAATTTGGCGAACAATTCCTTTAGCGACTGTCTTTTTGAGAGTTGTAATTTCATGGAAAGCAATTTACAAAATTGCAAATTTTTCAGCTGTAAATTTACGAATTGTAACCTGTCACTATTAAAATTAGATAACTGCCATTTACAGGAAATTAAATTTATAGACTGTAAAATTACAGGGGCTGAATTTTATAAATGTTATCACAAATTTTTTTCTGTAAATTTTAAAAAATGTTTGCTGCAATACTGTAATTTCTCCGATCTTAATTTAAAAAATATTTCTTTTGCGCAATGCAAACTAAAAGATAGTCATTTTATAAATACTAATTTAGTGAGTGCTGATTTTAGCAATGTCGATTTAGCTGGCACTACTTTTCATAATTGTGATTTAAGTCGCGCCGATTTTTCAAGTGCTATTCGCTATGATATTGATCCGCAAACTAATAAAACTAAACAAACAAAATTTTCGCTTCCTGAAGCAGTGCGGTTGTTGCTAGCTTTTGATATAACAATTGTTTAGCTATCAATCGCTATTTACAAAAAAATTTCTCTTGTTAGTTTCAGAAGATCTCTAATCTAAATGAGGTACAAATGTTCAAAAAATTTCAAGGAAAAGTGGCTCTGATCACCGGTGGTTCAAGGGGTATTGGAGCGGCCATCGCTCGCCGTTTAGCAGATGAAGGTTGTGATGTAGCAATCAGCTATTCAGGATCAAAAGATAAAGCTCAAGCTCTAGTAACGCAAATGGGTGGCAATGGCATTAAAGCACTGGCAGTACAAGCTGATCAAGCCGATCCAGCCCAAGTTAGAAAATTAGTAACAGAAGTTAATCAACATTTTGGAAAAATTGATATTTTAATAAACAATGCTGGTATTTTTGTTGGTGGTGCCATCGATGATGCGCATTTAGATCTTGCTGGCATGGCAAAGCAATTGGCGATAAATGTTGGTGGAGTGTTTGCTACTACCCAGGCGGCCGTTCCATTTATTCCTGTGGGAGGGCGCATCATATTAATTGGTTCAGTCAATGGCCAACGTTCATCATTTTCTGGAGGAGCTGATTACGCCGCCACCAAAGCTGCACTAATTGGTTATACTCATGGATGGGCGCGGGATTTGGGAGCTAAAAATATTACTGTTAACCTTGTACAGCCAGGCCCTATTGATACTGATATGAATCCTGATAATTCAGATTTTTCACAAATGGTCAAGAAATCTGTCGCCTTAGGCCGTTATGGAAAACCTGAAGAAATAGCAGCAGCCGTTGCTTTTCTTGCTAGTTCCGATGCTTCTTATATTACGGGTAGCACACTTACAGTCGATGGCGGTTTTTTAGCCTAATAACCTGAATTTTGAATTTTTTTTTGCCTAAAAAGATTATGGCAGCTATTGTTTTTCCGGATAGAGTAATTTAAAATGATTAACAGATTTTTAGAGAGCGATTGAAAAACGGGCAGGCACAGCTCGTTGGTGTAGGGAGTGTTTTGTCAAGAGGTATTGTCGATTTAATGCATGGAAAAAACTTTTTTAGCATAGATGATTTTGTAGCAGTTGTACAAAAACTGCTTGCAAAGAGCGATCTTGAGCTTGGTGGCGGTATATATGCTAGCTATGAAGTTTCAAATGCCTTACTTGCGCTAGGCTTTATGAAAGGATTAAATATCAAGCAAATCGAGATCATGGATGTTAATAATGCCGAGGGAGCGCTGGTTTACAAACCATTTTGGAAATAAGTATAATTAAGTCAGTTTTTTTCCAAAAAAAGCCAGTTTGCAAAAAAGTTTATTCAATGGGCAAAATCTCCTGATTCTTACCAAAGTCTATTTTCTGTAGATTGACCATATTAAAAATTTCTGGAGGCAGCGCCTCCAAGGGATTATCACTGACGTCTAATTCTTCCAAATTAATAAGACTGCTAATTTGGTGTGGTAGTTTTTGTAACTGATTAAAGGAAAGTTTAAGAGATATTAAATTAGTCAAATTACAAACTACCATAGGGAAAACAGCTAATTGATTGCCTGTAATTTGTAATTCTTGGAGGTTAACTAAATTTGTAATCTGTGCTGGTAGCTCTGTTAAATAATTACAACCAAGGTTTAACTTAACTAATTTTTTTAAAAAAGCAATTTCAGAAGGCAATGATGTCAACTTATTTTGATTAACATAGAGTTCTTTTAAATTAATCAGGCTACTTATTTCGCTTGGCAAAGCTGTTAAATTGTTTGTTCTAACATTCAAGTTTTCTAAACTAGTTAGATGGCTTAATTCGGATGGCAAAAAACTTAATTTATTAGAGCATATGTCTAAATGTATTAAATTAGATAAATTAAATATGTTTTTGGTTAGATCTACAAACTGATTATATGAAAGATATAGCTTTTGTAAATTAGTCAAATAGCCAATTTCCATCGGCAAAGAGGTCAAATAATTAAAGTCGAGATTTAATTCTACTAAATTAATTAGATTACCAATCTCTGCTGGCAGCATTGTCAATTTATTAGAAGAGAGTAGCAATCTTCTTAAATTAACCAAATTAAAAATTTCAGGTGGCAATACTTCGAAACGATTTTGCTCTAAGCGCAAGGTAGATAAATTGGTCAAATTACTAAATTCTGCGGGCAAAGAAGTCAATTGATTACAATCTAGATTTAACCCTTTTAAATTTGTTAACTTTTCAATACATGCCGGTACGACTTCTAATTGATTGAAGTCAAGGATTAACGTCTGCAGACGCGAAGCAATAGGATGAGCGAATATGATGCTAGGAATTTTCTTTAAATTGCAACTTCCCAAAGAAAGGACCCCTTTCTGTGGATCATTGATAAAATTTAATATTTTATTTATTGCTTTTTCGTTAAAACCTTCATTGTGTAAATTTTGCCGTATTTTTGCTTCAACATTTTCCCGAATTAATCTTAATTGCCATGCTATTAAATAGGTAGCGTCTTTAAAATTATATGTTGCACTATATGACATCCTCACTAAAGTTTTTAAACCAAACTCATGCACAAATAAATCTAACCAAGTCCGTTGTAAACCATGATCGTGGGTTTGCCAAAATTCAATGGCAGCCTGCTGCATAGCACAACAGCTAATATTAGCTAGATGTTGATTTGCCAATGGGATAATTTTTATTGCACTCTCATCAAGAATTTTGGCACTATCAAATGTAGGTACACCAAAATTAATAAATGGAGCATTAGTTAATTTATTACACATATTATAAATTATTTCTAATTATATCGGCTGTTTGGCGCAGTTCATCGTCAGGAGAGAGTGCTCGGCTACCGGGGCGATATAAAAATGCCCGTGGTTCATATTGCACAATACCAGCATCGCCACTTTTACGCGGTACGACATGTAGATGGAAATGAGCAACAGATTGACCTGCTTTTTCTCCCATATTCCAAGCAAAATTAAAGCCTTCGGCATTAAAAGCTTTTCTTAGGGCCTGACAAACTTGTTTCTGTAATTCCATAATCGCTTGCCACTCTTCATTTGTTAATTCTTCGCAAGTCACAACGACACGTCGTGGGCAGATCAATAAATGGCCTGGTACGATGGGAATATTGGTTAAAAATGAGAAAGCTAATTGGTTTTTGGCCACCATGCGCTCTTTGACTTCATGGTTTTCTGGATCAAAGTTTTTCATCTATTTCCTGATTATTAGTTTTAGCACGCCATTATAGCAAAGATAGTATTACTATTCCAAAAGTTATTTGAGAGTTGTTTAGCGAAAAATAAAAAAAGCTGCCAAAACGATAAAAATAAAACCAATAACTTGGTTTATCTTTATCGGTTCATTTAAATAAAAATAGGAGAAAAAACAAAATACCACTAATGTGATTATTTCTTGAATTGTCTTTAATTGTACTGTAGAGAATTGATAGCTCCCTATTCTATTGGCCGGTACTTGAAAACAATATTCAAAAAAGGCGATTCCCCAACTTACCAAAATTGCTAAAATTATTGGCGATGAGCGATATTTTAAATGACCGTACCAAGCAAATGTCATGAAAATATTTGATAAAGTTAACAACAAGACTGTTAGCATTCTTAAACTCTTTATTAGACTTCTTTAGAAAATACATTTATTTGTTAAAATTTTCTTTTTTGGCATCTTTAACGCCAAATTTTTCGGGCCTTCTTGCCAATATGCCCTTAAAATCTGGCATCAAATCTACTCAAAAGATATCAATTTTTACAAAAAAAGCCAATTTCGAAAGAAATTTATTTAAAATTTTAGCTTATTATTTTTAGCTTTATGCTACATTTTCATACTATCATTGAGTAGCTAAATTAATGGTCATAACTCAGGTTAATAGATGAAAATTAAATATTTTGTTTGTCTGTTTGTTTTAATTTTAGCACGCACTATTTATGCTACTGAGCAAATAAATTCGATTCCAACCAAGCAGAGCAAGGTTATATTAATTACAGGAGCTTCTCGTGGAATTGGTTGGGAAAGTGCTAACTATTTAGCATTACAAGGTCATAAAGTCTATGCCTCTGTTCGCTATTTGGCAGCTTTTATGCCTACTAAAAATGCTTTACCACCTTCCTTACATGTGATAGAGCTGGATGTAACTGATAGTTTAAGTGTAACTCGTGCCGTTGAGCTAATTCTTCAAAATGAAGGGCGCTTGGACGTTTTAATTAACAATGCTGGATGTGCAGTTTTTGGTACGCTTGAAACCATTAGCATAGAACAAGCCCGACAAACTTTTGAGGTCAATTTTTTTGGTACCATGCGTCTTATGCAAGAAGCATTACCTGTGATGCGAAAACAGGGGAGTGGATTGATTATTAATGTGAGTAGCACTGCTGGCGTACGACCAACGCCTTGTTGGGATGTTTATGCTGCCTCTAAATTTGCTATTGAAGGGATGTCCGAAGCGGTAGCGGCAATGATGCGCCAATGGAACATTAACGTGGTGCTTCTGGAGCCAGGAGCTACCGCTACTGATTTTATATACAAATCCACTGAGATTGGGCAACGAGATACCGATCAACATACCGTCTTTGATAGTTTTGTCTCAAATGCACTAAAGTGGATGCAAGATAAACTAGCCGATGGACAAAATCCACTTGAAATTGCCAAAATCATTGCTTGTATCATTGCTGAGGAAAATCCCAAACTGCGTTATCAGACCACTTTTAAAGGAACGCAAACTGTAGCATTTAGACATTGTGATCCGACCGGTGAAAAAACAGTAGCAGAGCAAATATTGTTAATTAAAGATTTATGGAAAGGTCCTCTCGAACCATAATTTTATAAAAAGATGAGATCCTTCTAAACAACTCATTTACGATCAATGTAATCTGTCTATCCAAAGCTCTAGGCATAAAAAGTGTTGAAAATAATAAAAAAAAGTTTAGTTTAAGTGGGTTGAAATTTGCATAGGCTTTATGGGAAGGACAGGCAAATTTTTAAAAAAATTAAGGAGGAATTAATGTCAATTTTTAAGAAAAGTATTAAAAATATTTTTTGTCTTTTTTTGCTAATGTCAGCACAAACTTATGTGTATAGCAATGAAACAAGTGAAGCGAAAACATTTGATCAAGATGAGGAAAATTTAACACAAGCCACCTATCATAGATCAGGTCATTTGAGTTATTATATAAATACCAGCGACTTTATACAAAGTTTTATAAGTATACCTACATTTAATGTATTACCTGATAGCACGACGATATCATCTTCGTATTTAGCAGGTAGAGCACCTGTATATAACATGCGCAATGAAGTAGTTGGGTCCTGTTCAGCCTCATTTTTGTGCATGGAAAATGCCACTAATATATTAACTGACATCTCCAACTATTTAATCATCGACAATGGTCTTATAGTTTCTTGGTTCACTCCATCGACATTACTCAATTTAGAATTAGATACAATTGTTCATTCCATGGTTACAGAGTGTATCGTAAAGGCTAGCACAAAGATTGGTTTTAATCCTTTTTACGGAAAAAACTTTAATATGATTGTTTCAGCTGATAATGGTAGGATTTATTTTAAATTAAGACAGATTTAAATAACTCACCCTACGCATAATTTGAATAAGTTATGCGTAGGGTGAGTTAAATAAATTTCTTTTGAAATTGGCTTTTTTTGGAAAAATCGATGTTTTTTTGAATAAATTTGATGCCAGATTTTAAGTATGGTCGAAAAACTTTGGATTAAAGATGCCAAAAAAGAAAATTTTAACAAATAAATGTAGTTTCGAAAGAAGTCTAATAGGTTTTTAATGAGTTTCCAAAACGCGCTCTACCCATAAATCTTTGGCAAGTTCATACCTATTTTGTTCTTGGTAATTTCTTACTATTTCTAAAAGTTCTTCTTGCATATTTACCATATAATTATGAAAAATTATTTTTTTTTCGGGAAAGTTAACAGCGTCACCTAACATTTTTTCTAAATTTTTCATCCATTGTGGCGGATTTAATATACTAAAATAAACATCTATCGATATGGCCAAGGAAAGTATTTGCTTTTGTGTTACTAAAGCCGAAGCATATGCTCCTAAGCGCAATATATTGATTCTTTCATTTATTTTTTCATAATAGTAGCGTCTATCTCGACCTTCATAAGGGCCCATTTGTAGCTGAATTTGTAAAAATATAATGGCCGATTGAAAAATTAAATAAGATAAAGAGGCAATATCAATCACATATTTATAATTAAAATGATTGATTAAATGACCGCCTATTGCCGTAATAAGAGCTTCTATGTTTTTATCAAAGATACGGCGTATATTTATAAAAGTGACGGAGTGTTCAATTTTTAATACAGTAAAGCAAGTAGCGCAAACATAACCCAAAAAAACTAAAGAGACAATCGATATGACCGAACAAATAAAGCAAGCAGGTAATAGTGTTTCAATGACCTCTTCGGCTACGTAAGAGATTTCAAGCGCTACTTTTTTAAAATTTAGCAGAACACTTTCTTCTGCTAAATGTAAAATGGCTCTTTTTTCATTTAATGGGCAATCTGCTATTCTTTTCTCAAAATCATACTCTATAAGATAGCGTTCCGCATTGATATGAGGATGCCTTTTTTTATAATCACTGTAAGTATCAAAAGCTGTAAATTTATGTTGCAATAAATAATCTTCAGCAGTCATGTCCGGGTTCTTCTTGGCAAAGTCTGTATCAGCATAGATTATAGAAAATTTATGATCGCGTAGGTACTGATCAGCATCAATGTCTGCATGTTTTAGTTTGTAAGCATTATAGTTGTAAACATTGATTGATTTTAAGCGCTCGATAGCAGATTCCTCAATTGCCATCCGAGGCATACCATGGCGAAAATTGCCATAATCATAACCAGGGTTTAATTTTCTAATATCACCACCATCAAATGGGATATAGCTCAATGCAACTCCTTGCAATGATGCTGGTAATGGTAGCATAAAATCCCCTAAGCTTTTTGTTATAAATGTTATTAACTAAGTTAATAGACTTCTTTTGAAACTAGCTTTTTTTGGAAAAATTGATGTTTTTTGAGCAGATTTGATTCCAAATTTTAAGAGCATATTGGCAATTAGGCCCGAAAAATTTAGGATTAAAGATGCCAAAAAAGGCAATTTTAACAAATAAATGTAATTTCGAAAGAAGTCTAATAGAGATTTATATTATAGCATAACATTCATCTTCGATACAATGATTTTAAAATCACCACTGAGGCTTGATTTTGAGTTTTTAATAGAATCCTGTTTGCTCAAAGTCAGATTGATTTAAATGCTACGTCTGTAGTAATTTCCTTAAATTCAAGGAGTGCTAGATGAGCAAACGAAATTTTGGTGAACTGGAGTTAGAAGTATTACAGACTTTTAAAGCCGGCTGTAGAATGACCGTGAAAGATGTATATGAATGTCTTGGGAAAGATGCAAATAAATATAATACCATTATGACTGTAATGAGCAGACTTTCGCAAAAAAAAATCTTAGAGCGAGAACGAGTGGGTTTGCATTATGAGTATTGGTTATCCGATCCAACGTCTAAAGTACCATCATTTTTTGAGCAACTCAAAAAAAAATTTTTTGGTGTCAAAACTAGTTTAATGGTTAGTTATTTAATTGAATCTGCCGATGATCTGTCTGCTGATGATTTAATAGAAATGGAGAAAGTCATTAAAAAGCTCAAAGCTCAAAAAAATAACATTTCTAATTAGTTACCCGTCTTATCAAGGCGTATAACCTATTATATATTTTTATGGTGGAGATTGATAATGCTAAAGAAACCGGTTTTATTTGCTGGCTCTTCTAATTTAAAACTTGCTCAAGATGTATGCCGAGAACTTAAGATTAATCTTGGGGCTATGGATTTAGAACAGTTTCCGGATGGTGAAACTAATGTGCAAATTTTAGAAGATGTACGTGGGCGTGATGTTTTTGTTTTGCAATCAATTGTGCGCCAACCCAACCACTACTTGTTTGAATTGCTTATTATTATTGATGCTATTAAAAGAGCATCTGCCAAAACTATCACAGCTGTAATCCCTTATCTAGGATACTGTCGAGCGGATCGAAAAAGCAAGCCAGGAATACCAATTACAGCTAAATTGGTGGCCAATGTTCTTGCCACAGCAGGTATTACTAACTTAATAACTTTTGATTTGCATTCTGAACAAGTAGAAGGTTTTTTTGAAACTAACGTAGATCATTTACATTGTCAAAAACTGCTGTGCGATAATGCCAAACATTTAGTCGAAGATTGCGTTGTAGTTGCACCTGATATAGGGGGAATTAAAATTGCCGAGCGCACCACAAAGCTGCTGGCAACCAAACTAGCTCTGATCAATAAAGAAAGATTAAGTCCATATGATGTGAGCATGACTCTAGTAGGGTCGGTGTGCAATAAAAATGTCTTAATTATCGACGATCTGTGCTCAACAGCAGGGACACTAGTGGAGGCCGCTAATCTATGTAAAGAACAAGGTGCCAAAAAAATAATTGCCGCTGTAACACACGGTCTTTTTGTGGGCGATGCCATAGAAAAGCTAAATGCTAGTGCTTTAGAATATCTTCTGATTACCGATACAATTGAGCAGCACACTTGCACACCATTTATAAAAATTATTTCTGTTGCCCCTATGCTCGCTTATGCAATAAAAGCTATCTGTTAAGTAGTTTGTTAGTTTTTAAAGAGCCCAAAAAGTAAAAAATTCAAAATACGGCACGGCCAAATGATTATCGTACCTACCAAACGATTATCAAACATAGGTATTTTTTGGATCGGAGAAATCTGAAATAAAACTTTTGATTTTAATATAAACATTTAAGAATATGAGAATTTGTCTAACACCTTTTAATAGGAGTATTATATGGGCAACACACTTGGATCATTGCAAGAAAATTTTTTAATTCATTTCCGCAATTTTGCTCGAGATCTTCGGAAACCACAACAATACCATCTTATTGATAGTGAGTGTAGAGGCGTTATTAACATTCTCATAGGACTTGGTCAACTCCTTGTTTGTCCTTATTTTAAATTTGCCAAAAATGAAAAGCTTTATCAAGTGCACATTGCAGCCGGTCAAAATGCTCTAAAACAGAGCGCTAAAGATTTAAGCCCAGCGATGGTAGCCGTAGCAATCACAGTAGCGTTTATAGCAATGCAAAAATGGATTATGGATGGAAAATCATAACTTCTTTACTAATGTTATGCATAATTTGAAGAGAAAGTAGACCCATTTTGCAAAAAGTTTAGGCTGTTTGCTGCAATGTGTCTACTTATATATAGCTATAGGCTATGTCAAAAATCACTCGTTCAAATTATGCGTAAAGTGAGTTATTCATTATGTGTAACTACAATCTTAAAGTAATTTGAATTGCTATTCTAAATTTTGGTATTCCTCACTATCTTTTTTAGTGCTACCATCAAGTTCCGCCATTTCAATTGAAGACTGTGCTTTACTTTCAGTTGAAGATTTAGCTTTGCTACTTTTGGATACAAACTCATTTAACAGAGAACCTTCGGCTGCACTGATAATTTTTCTATTATTGGGAGCATGATTAATATAAATTGTTTCTAATATCTTATTAGTAAGATCAACTTCTTTTTTACCGATTGTCATTTTTTGCCCAAATATAAATATGGTTAATGGTTCCATTTCTTTTAGCGAAGGGCAATTATTAAAATTAATTTTATTTGATCTTCTATTATATTCTAACCATTGAGGTCGCGCAACAGGTGTAGGATCGTTCCCGAACATAAATTTAATATTTCCAATCATATCACGATCTGTATTGCACTCACGTGAGAAATTGTTATCATCGCTAGTTTGTTTAGTGAAGGTAATTTTTTCTAATTGATACCCTTTTTCATCCAATGCATAAATTTTGATCGCTTCAATTCCTTTCAGCTCCGGTACATAGTCTGCAAATATTTTACAATTTTTCTTTCCAAACACATCTTCATCATAACTTAAATGTAACCAATCAAATAATTCCCCATTAGGGTGCTGATGCCAAGTAGGAGATAGCTCTTGACTAGTACTGTAAAATGTTTGAAAGCTAGCTATTTGTGTGCGAGGTGTACTAAACGTATGTTCCACACTTTGTCTTTCTAAAATATCTTTTTCTGAGCTAAAATATACTGTTTTTTTATCTAAACAGGCACAGAAAATGCAACTTACTAGATTTACACATCTAATAAAATTGGGCTTACTTACTAAGCGATTAAAGAGACATATTCTTAAACCTAATATTGTTCCAGCTATACCGAGCAAAGGAGCTCCCCAGCGAGCAGCATTGTTAGCGGCGGATGTTCCTGATACAGTAATACCAAAGACTGTATTGGCTGAAGTTTTCGTCCCATCGGATAATTTTTGTGTGGCTGTCAATGCAATGTTAAATGTAACAGGATTAAACAATATTGCTGTCGATGGAGGTGTACCATAAAATCTTTTCCCATCAAAGTTCAACCACGAAGGGAGCTCCGATCCATCTAATAGTTTAGCCGAATAAATAATTGGAGTATTGGGATTACTCGGGCTTACCGCCGCATTTTGAGGAATGGTGAATGAAAAATCATTTCCAATCGTTGCAATTAGGCTAGAGAAGGAGGTTAGAAAAACAGGTACTCCGGGTAGGGCCACTGTTAATATAAATGATTTGGTATTAGAAATTCCATTCTGATCAGTTGCCGTCACATAGATAGTGTAAGTACCTAAATTCTGTGTTGTGGCAATACCTGTAATAGTATCATTTGTAAAGTTAAAAGATGGAGGTAGATTTGAAACCGTAATGTTTGATCTACTAGCAGGATCTTTTGAGCTTGCGCTAAGATTTATGGGGATAATGGCTTGTCCGACGACTGCGATTTGATTTTCTATAAAAGTTACCGATGGTCCATAAAATACTGAAATATTAAAAGGAAATGATGTTTCTGAAGCACTAGCGCCATCTATTGCTGTTATAGTACATGTTGTAGACCCTACATCAATTTCAGTTGGCGTCCCTGATAATTCCGCAGAAAAAGGATTTAGACTTAAAGAACTTTTATTTTGACAATCAAGACTATAGCTCAAAGATTTTCCATTTATTTGAATAAATGCATTGATAATAATGGCATTATAAAGCTGGTTTACTACTGCAATAATATTTGATATATTTTTTAAACGTACCACAGCCGGCTGAACCTCAAGTGTAAGAGTCTCAGTGTCATTAATTACTTCTCCACTACTAAGGGCACTGGCTGTTAATACTATGTTATAATCTCCCTTACTGCCACCTACAGGTGTACCAGAGAAGCCAAAAGCGTCGCGACGTGTTGCAATGTTAATATTGGAACTTCCACTACTTCCAAAAATAACATAATCTCCTTGAAAAGCAGCCGTATAACCAGATCCTGAAAATATTCCTGAAGCTACTATTTGAGGATAAGTCGGATTGCTAAGGTCTAATATGCCCATTCCACCAACGGTATTAATATAATACATGAGCCCTTCTAATGGCGGTAACAATTCCCAAATAGTTTCTGAATATGTCATATTATTAATATTTAGAGGATTTGCAGGGTTTTGCACATTAATAATGTATAATTTGAAATTAGCCGTCACATAACAAAATCCATTAGCATATTTTAAATCTTGAATGCCAATAAGTGGTAAAAAAGCACATTGTGATGGAGTGCCTGCTGTAGCGTCAATAATTACAATCCCAGTTAAAGTGCCAATATAATAGTATCCAGGTGAGGCGACAATTCCACGAGTGTTTGTAAGACCGGTAACATTTCCTGTTATGGTTGGATTAGATGGATCGCTGGCGTCAATACCAAAAAAAGCATTTTGTGTTATGCAACCAAATTGATTATTGATCCCCATTGAGGCAATATCTAACACATTAGTTTGTGGAATAGAAACTTCTCCCAGTGGAACTGGATAAAATGGGTTGGTGATATCAAAAATTTTAATAAGCTTATCACTACCAGCGCAATAAAGCCTTGAACCCACGACACATATATCAACCATAACAGCACCGGTTTTGATAATTTTTGTCACATACGGTTTTGTTGGATCTTCTGTATTGATAACTTGTGTGGTGTTACTTCCTGTTTGAGTAACATAAAGGGCATTACCGCTTGCGGCCATACGACCATACTGGGACATCGGTATTGAAGTTATTATTCGCATAGGTGATTGTACTAGCGACACGCCATTAGGGAGAGGAGAGGTTGTGGAAACAATTAATCGACCTTCATCTGTGTAAGGAAATACATTCCATGTATCAAAAAATTGTGTAGAATCATTTTCTTCAGTGCATGTTACTGAATAATTTGAAGAAGATGATAGCAATGCTCTTCTAATATGAGGTCTTATGATACCATCAAGATCTACGGCTATTGTTTCTGTTTGTGAATTGGGTGCCGTCCATGCTTCAAAAATGCGATAACTAACATAGGTGGCAAATAAAGAGAAAAGGGCGACAAGTTTTAAGTTAGCTCCAAATTGACGATTTTCCACAGCCTGTACCGCATTTTCTAAATCTTCAGCCTGTTGATTATTTTTTGGAACGTAGATCTTTGTTAAATTGGCACTGTTATTGGAGCTTATAGGGGCGGGCTGATAGTGGAATAAATTTTTTAGCGCAACGAGGGCCTCAGAAAAAATTAAAAAATAAGATCGTGCTTCTGATTCTCCATGGCTTTTAGCAATAGATCCACTTGGTTTCATATCATTTTGATTTAGAGGCTGTCCGCTCGTTCCTTTTAACATAAATACTCCTGTTTTTTTAGTGTTTTAATTCTATGCCCGCTTTAGACACGTGAGTCTTGCATACAAGAATAAAAACAGTGATTAAGTTTAATGTATGGGAAAATTTTTAATTTTAAATAATTATGTAATATTAGACTTCTTTCGAAATTACATTTATTTGTTAAAATTGCCTTTTTTGGCATCTTTAATCCTAAATTTTTCGACCATATTGCCAATATGCTCTTAAAATTTGGAATCAAATCTGCTCAAAAAATATCAATTTTTCCAAAAAAAGCCAGTTTCGAAAGAAGTCTATTGAATTTTAAATTAAAAAAAATTTACAAAATATATAACTAAAATTAACAATTCCCTAAAAAATTTATTTCAAAGTATTGCAATTAAGGAATTTTTTTGCAATATCAAATTTGGAATCTGTAGATAAAATAAAAAAAATAGTAATTGCCTAATAGTAAAAAATAAACGAATTTTTTATTAAAAAAATGGATTTTTCCACTGTGCCTATACCACTTTTTCTTTCATTTAACCTTAAAATAAAATGATTTCAGTAGGAAGGAAAAGCAAAAAATACTAATATTTTTTGAGAAAACACTCCCGGTGTTTAAAATAAATAGTATGATTTGATATTCTCTGACCATGAACATTATAAAATATTTTTTTATTATGAATTTAAGCTTAGCGGTTCCAATTATTTGTTCTAAAATAGAGGAAAGAGGGGATCTCTATGCTAAGCATTATAAAGAAAATTCACAATTGCAATTTTCGCTAGCACAGGATCCATTAGCAAGTTATCATTTTTTAGGGGATGAAGAAGTTTTAGATGTGGGCTGTGGTGATGGTAAAATTACCGCTCAAATAGCCGAAAAAGTGCCTAATGGCCTTGTAATAGGCATTGATAAATCAATTTCAATGATTGCATTGGCACAGCAATCGTTTCCGGAAATGATTTATCAAAATCTAAAGTTTGAATTGCAGGACATCCAACATATAAATTCTGGCGCCACATTTGATCTTATTACATCATTTAGTTGCCTACATTGGATGGAAAATCAAGTCACAGCTTTAGAAAAAATTAAGCAGTTACTAAACCCATCTGGAAAAATTATTATCTTAACATTTCCCAGGTGTGCTACTTTTTGGGATCCAATCGAATTTGTGGCTGATGGAAGTAAATGGAAAAAATATTTTTCGCACAATCCGTGTCCATATCATTTTTTAAAGGAAGATGATTATATGAGAATCGCGGCGCAATTAGGATTAAAAATAGTATATTGCCATACATCGGCCCATATTGCTAAATTTAAAGGAAAAAAAGGTTTTGAAGACTATGTGAAAGGCTGGCTACCATTTTTGATTGATTTACCAAGAGAGTTTCATGATCAGTTTCTTGAAGAAATTGGAGATAAGTCTCTTGAATTTATTCCTACAGACCCACAAGGATTTGTTAATCATCCTTACGAAAAAATAGTGATTATATTAGAACACGCTTAAAATGGCATAAAAAAGCTTTTTCCACGCTAAGCTAACGGAGAAACAGTATGAAATTAAAGGCTCTATTAACGTTTTTATACCTATTAAGTTTTTTGCATTTGCAAGCTACAGAGGAGGGACAAAAACCGCTCAAAACTTTGGTTTTGATAATTGCTTCTAATAGTGATGCGTATAATGCTTTTGAAGAATCATGGCGCTCTTACATGCATTTAGATCCAGAGCACTTTGAGTGTTATTTTATCAGAGGTGATGAAACCATTGAGCAAGACACTATTATTGCTGGTGATACTATTTATTCAAAGACAAAAGAATGTCTTATCCCAGGTGTTTTGAATAAGACATTTATGTCTTTCGAAGCCTTAGAATCACGTTTAGACGAATTTGATTTTGTTTTACGCGCTAATTTATCTTCGTTTTTTGTTTGGCCCAGGTTGCAAGAATTTTTAAAAAATTTACCTAAAAAAAATGTCTATTGTGGTATTGCCCATTATTTTCTATATTATCCGCTCACTTTTGTAAATGGATCAGGGATTATTTTCTCAACTGATTTAGTTAGAAAAATGCTTGCTCACCGCAATGAGCTTGTAGACATTAACATTATTGATGATGTAGCCATGGGTGAGTTTTTTAAACGCCAGCAAGTTCAAATAACTCATAGTGGGGCTATTGAAATTCTTAGCGAGCAAGCTTGGAATGAGTTAAAATATAATATTCCACCCAATCTTTTTCATTTTAGAATTAAAGCATTAGAAGACTCCACAAGAGCAGCTGATCTGCGTATTCACAAAGATTTGTTTGATATTTTTTATAGCGAAGGGGCGTAATGGAGTTAAATTTCTATGATAGACTTCTTTGGAAACTGGCTTTTTTTGGAAAAATTGATATTTTTTGAGTAGATTTGATTCCAAATTTTAAGAGCATAAACCATGTCATCTCGATCTAAGTGGGCATTTATGAGACTACTAAAATGGCAATAGGTTAATACTGAAGCTTGTCGAAAATTTTCGTTACTGGTAATATCATCGACTATGTTTTCAAGATTTTTAATTGTATCAAGTTTATTTATTGTTTCTTTCTGTACTGCATCAGATTTTTACCATCCATTAGAGGTGAGTGAACTGATTGATATTGCGTTAGAAAATCATCCCTCTACTCGGCAAACTTGGTGGAATGCTCATCGAGCCGCTGCTTCTTTAGGATCTGCAAAAGCCGCCTATTATCCTCGCATTAATTTAGAAGCCAAAGCACTCAACGGAAGAGATTTTAAATCTATCAATGGCCCAGATGTTTCTTATACCATTTTAGGGGCAGACATCACTTTAGATATGTTGCTTTATGATTTTGGTGTGCGCAAGGCCAATGTTGATGCTGCTCGAGCGGCTTTAATAGCTGCGAATTGGCAAGTGGATTGGAATATTCAGAAAGTAATTATGAATGTTTTGGAAAATGCTTACGCCACTTTGCTTGCTCAAGAGATCGTAGATGTGAATGCCTCTTCTTTAGCTGATGCTGAAAACATGTGGAACGTTACTAAAGAGTTGAATAGAGTAGGCTTACTTTCTATTGCAGATGTGTATGCGAGCCAGGCTTTGGTTTCACAAATGAAAATGAGCTTCTCTCAAAAGAAAGCTCTTTTTGATATTCAAAAAGGGAAACTAGCGGCAAGTTTAGGCCTGTCCCCAAATGAGCCTATTGCACTTGCTTCTTTAGCGCAAATCCAACTTCCTCCAAAAGAAAAAATAAAGGCTTTAATCTCATTAGCGAGCAATCAACGTTCCGATCTTTTGGAGAAACAAGCCAAATTGTCAGAAGCTATTTATCTTCAAAATAAAGTTAATGCAAGGTACAAACCCAAAGTGGCTTTAACAGGAAAGGGAGGAATCAATCAAGCTTTTCATAAAAAGGAGCAAGGTGCTCAATATCAAATTGCCTTGTTTCTAGAAATGCCTTTATTTGATGGTTTTGACTCTGTCTACCAGAAGAGAATTGCTTGCGATGATATCCAAATATCAAAAGAAGAGCTGGCTTCATTGCAATTAAGTATTGCTTTAGAGGTGTTCACTTACCTTAGATCATTGGAAGCTGCTGAAGAAATTCTTCCGGAGGCACAAATTCATTTGGAGAACTCTACCAAAGCTTATGAATCTATGCTTGAGAAATACAAAGCCGGTCATGAGCGTGTCACCGAAGTTTCTATTTACTTGCAACAACTTGCTTTAGCACGTACAACCTATATTGAAGTTAAAGCTCAATGGTTAGTGACAATTGCCAACCTTGCCTACGCCACAGGGATGATTAATTTATGCAGAGAGGGGAAATGAGAAAATATTTCATCGCTTTTTTATTGGCTCTGATGTTAACCGGCTGTGAACCTATATCTCAAGCTCCTTCAATACAGATGCCTGCGGTGGCTGTTGTAGTCGCAAATTCACAGATGAAAGATATCAATATCTATTTAGAGAAAATTGGATTGCTGCATGCTTCAGTATCAATGGAACTTCGTCCACTTCTAAGCGGTACTCTGACAGACGTTTTTGTAAACGAAGGACAGCAAGTAAAAATAAATGAGCCTCTTTTTAAAATTGATTCAAGATTATACGAAAGCAAAATTCACGAATTAGAGGCACAAAAGGCTATTGATTTTGCTCAACTTCAATTGTTACAAAAAAAATTAGCAAGATTTAAATCTTTGGCAGCAAAAGATTTGGTTGCGCAAACGGAATGGGATGAACTGGAAGAACAAGTCGAAGTGGGGGAGGCTAGCCTTAAATTGGATCAAGCCCGTTTGAATATGGCAAAAGTAGATTTAGAAAATTGCACAGTTCGCTCTCCAGTAGAAGGGCAAGTAGGTAAACTTGATGTTTATCCTGGAAACGTAGTGAATGGATCGCAATCTTTACTAGGAACGATTGCAAAACTAGATCCTTTAATTATTGAATTTAATATTACTGAAAAAGAATTTTATGAAATTTCAAATGAAATCTCCAAAAGAAGTATACAAATTGAAATCACACCATTTGAAGAGTCAAATCATATTTTTAAAACAGGGATAGTCACATTTTTAGATCACCATTTTGATCAAAAAAGTGGACTACTTTTAGTCCGCGGAAGCGTTTCAAATGCTGATCATTCTTTGCATCCGGGGCAAAGTGTAAAAGTGCGAGTATTAACTAAGACTAAATGTAATGCACTACTTGTTCCTCAGAAAGCGATAAAATATAATCAACAAGGTCCTTATGTTTATGTTGTTAAACCAGATATGACAGTTGCAATGCATTCATTAGTTCTGGGTGATGAATATGAGAATGATCAAATTATTTTGGAAGGAATTTCATCTAGTGATGTTGTTGTGACTGAAGGGCACTTGCGTTTATGGCCTGGTATTAAAGTCAAAATCTTGACTAAAGGCACTCAAGAAGTTGAACCTGTGGCATTCACTTAATGATTAGGAAAAATGAATCATGAATTTATCCTCTCCATTTATTTATCGTCCCGTCATGACAACATTTGTCATATTGGCGATGATCATTGCAGGTGGTTTAGCTTTTTTTAAGTTGCCTGTGAATGATTTACCAACTATTGAACATCCGCATATACAGGTGAGCACAGGCTATCCAGGTGCCAATCCTACCACTATTCTTAATCAGGTAACAATTCCATTAGAAAAAGAATTAGGGCATGTGAAGGGTGTGCAAGAAATGAATTCTACGAGTTCTTCTGGCTTTTCTTCGATTTCTTTACAGTTAGATTTTGATAAAAAAATTGATGAAGCCATCCGTGACGTCCAAAACGCTATTCAGCGAGCGAAAACTCATCTGCCTAAAGATCTAGACCCTTCTCCTTCTTATCAGCTGCAAGAAGATAGCCAGGAGCCTATTATCTATTTATTGTTGACTTCTGAGCAAGCAGCCATCAGTGAAATGCGCACTTATGCGGATACTTATATAATTCCAAAATTAAATCGTATTGAGGGTGTTGCTCAAACTATTGTGTTTGGTTCGGAAAAGTCGATTTGGATTCGCTTGAACCCTGAATTAATGGCTGCAAAGGGTGTTGGGTTTAACAATGTCATTGATTCAATACAACAACATACAATGCAGATTCCTTTGGGAACGATTCAGGCTTCGCATAAAAGGCTTTCTATAGAACTTCCTCAGCACATTGAGCGTGCTAAAGATTTAGAAAATATCAAAATTGGCAATACTGAGATTCGAATTAAAGATATTGGAGAAGTTTCAGATAAATCTGATTATGATAAAGACATACACTTTGTGACACAAAATAAAACGACTCCTGCTTTAATTTTAGGGGTTAAAAAGGTTAGTGATGGTAATTCGATTGCCATTTCAAATCAGGTCCATAAAGCGATCAAAACAATCCGAGACGAGCTTCCAAAATCTATTCAATTGAATGTTTGGTTTGATAAAGCCGATTGGATTAAAGAATCACTGCATGATGTGCAATGGTCTCTGATTATTGCTTTTTTACTGGTTATGCTAGTTATCTATTTAAGTTTAGGAAGAGTCAGAGAATCGTTGATTACCAGCGTAGCGCTGCCACTCTCGATTGTGGCAACTTTTGCGATCATGTACATTGCTAATTTTAGCATTGACATTCTCTCTTTGCTTGCATTGACATTATCAGTGGGTTTTGTCGTCGATGATGCAATTGTGATGCTTGAAAATATTGTCAGATTCCAAGAGAAAGGGGAAAGCCCACTTGAAGCTAGTTTAAAGGGATCAAAACAAATCAGTTTCACAATTTTATCTATGACACTTTCATTGATTGCTGTTTTCATTCCCATTTTATTTATGTCAGGGATGAATGGACGCATCTTTCGTGAATTCAGTTTGACATTAGCATTTGCAATTTTAGTCTCAGGCTTTGTTTCTCTTACTGTTATTCCCATGCTGTGCAGTCGCTATTTATCTTCGCAACCTAAACATTCAATCCTCCAAAAAATGATCGACGCATTGAATGCGTGGATGGTAAATATATATGGAAAAACATTAAGAAAAGTTTTTCATTTCCCAAAATCTATCTTCCTTTTCGCTTGTTTATGTATAGGTTTGACAGTTTTTTTATTTGCTAAGCTTCCAGTTAATCTTTTTCCACCCGAAGATCGAGGTTACATCTTTGCATTTATGGGTATGCCCACTGGTATGAAGCCAGCGGATTTGACTGAAAAGCAAAATCAAATCGAGCTTTTGATTCAACAGAATTCCAATATTGAAAAATTCTTAAACATTAATCATGAGGGGAATTTAATATTTATTATGCAGCTTAAATCGATAGATCAAAGGCCACCTCAATCTCAAGTTATTGCTGAAGTTCAACAGACATTGAGCGAAATTCCCGGTCTACAGCCATTTATACAAGGAATGCAACTCATTAATCTTGACGTAAACTTTGGTCAGCCTGGTCAATATCAACTTGTAGTGCAAGGTTTAAATTTTGATGATATTGAACTAGCAGCCAATGATCTTGCAAAAAGCCTTCAGTTTTCTCCAGAAATCTCTTTTGCTCAGAATTCCCTAAAAAGCGATTCTCTCTTATTGGTCATGAATATTCAAGAAGATCTTACTCATAAGGCCGGTTTCAAGAAAGAACAGATTCAAAAATTGCTTCAAGACGCTTACGGGCAATCTTCTATCGGATTTATTCAAAAAGAAACGATTAAAGAAAAAATCTACATGGAACTTTTGTCTAAATATCAAAATCATTCAGACGCCCCTTCTAAACTTTACTTGACTTCTGAAAATGGAACGGCAGTACCTTTTAAAACTTTGGTGCAATGGAAAGAGAAACCAGCCCCTCTCAATTTGACTCAACGAGAACAAATGCCTTCAGCAATGATTCATTTTTCATTGGCAGAAAAAATACCATCCAACATTGGACTGCAAAAAGTAGAATCAATTATGAGAGAAGCTCTACCGAGCAATGTTAATGGCAAATTGATTGGATCTGCAAAAATTGTTTCCTCCGCAATTAATGAGACCCTTCTCTTATTATTAGCAGCAGCAGTGGTAATGTATATTGTTTTAGGAATTCTCTATGAAAGTTTCATTCATCCTTTAACAATTCTTTCATCTATTCCTTTTGCTGGTTTAGGAGGGGTACTTACACTATTAATTTTCAATCAACCACTTTCAATCTTCAGTGCTGTTGGATTTTTACTTCTGATTGGAATTGTAAAAAAGAATGGAATTATGATGGTGGATTATGCCTTAGAAGCCCAAAGAGGTGGAATGCTACCTGAGCAAGCCATTTATGAGGCGTGTTTAGTAAGATTTAGACCTATCATGATGACAACGATTGCCGCTATCATGGGGGCTATTCCACTTGCTATCGGTTTAGGCGATAGTGCAGCAATGCGAAAAGGATTAGGGTTGGTTGTTACAGGAGGGCTCCTTTTTTCACAAATATTAACACTATACGTTACCCCAATCATTTATTTAACATTCAGCAAATTATTCACTAAGAAGGAAAAATATTCCAAAGGCGTTTGCACACCGTAGTGTCAGTAGCAGTTATCCTATTTTTCCTTAATAGAACTCTTTAAGATGGAATCACGGCGTTTAGCGAAGCATTATCTAAGAAAAAGTCTTGAAACATTTTGACGTTCCCATCTAAAAAATCTGTTCGCAAAATAATATCTTCAGGCTTTTCCCAACTATAGATATCATTTTCTTGATCATCAAGATGTACTTCACCTACACAATCATTACAATGGTACAGTAAGATAAATGTTTGTTGAATACCTTTGGGAGTATTCCAATGGTGAGTACAAACGCCCAATAGCTTTTCTGAATTAATAGTGAGATTTGTTTCCTCTTTTACCTCACGTCTTATAGCATCGGCTGGAGTTTCATGTAATTCGATTTTACCACCAGGAAATTCCCAACGTTGATGCCATTGTGCATGTTCAGGATCATGACGGCGCAGTGTAAGAATTTTGTTATCTTTTTCAATCAAACAGACAACTACGGTTAGCTGATGATGAGAAATTTTTGACATAGATAATTCTCATTTTTTAAAAGTTTTAATTTTAGCAGATTTAATTCCAATTATGCGTAAGGTGAAATTTTAAGGCATGCAAATTATTTTTCAGAGAGTTCTTTGATTTGAAAAATAACTCGGGCCAGCTCATCAAGCAAAATAGCCATTTTTTCTTGTTCATGGGCCTGGGGACCGATTGTATCAAAACTATAATGTTTAGGTGAAATGGTCCTTACTACTAAATCTTGTCGATTAATATATGGGCCATTACTTATTGCTAAGTAACGACCAGAAGCTGGTGCTGCTTTTAACCAATATTCCACAGTATCATTTGTATTAGGGCGTAACAATTTTTCATTATTAAGAGCATTTGACACTGTTTTTTTCATAGGCGCATTAATAAAATGAACTTGCACCTCTTCGCGCATTGAATCAGGGATTTCAGATTGTTCCCAGACTAACTGCATCATTTCACATTCGGTTTGTGGTATTGTCCGTTCGTTATTGATTTTTAAAGAAATTCTGTCAACAAAGCTCAATAAATTTTCTTTTTCAAGTAATTCCAATGGGCGCTGGCCACTTAGAAAATATAAATATGCAAATCTAACACCTTGTCTCCATTGTTGTACAAGATAATCAAGACGCAAGCGAACCACGCCCAAGCTTGCTCCATATACGATGGCCCCTTGATAATTATTAAAGTGAGCGCACGAGCCATCTAAAAAATTAAACTCTTTTAACAGGGGTTTAATTTTAGTTTTTAAATCTTCAAACTTGCTATTTTGCTTTTCCCAGCATTCACCTTGCCTAAGAAGGTTTTTTTGTGCCCATGTATTAATTTGTAAAATAGCGTTTTCAAAATCTTTTAATGGTGCCATCCCAATTAGCTCTAAAAGATTTAAAAGTTTAACTCGTGGTTGATAATTTTCATCAAATAAAAGCCTGGAATAACCTAAAGTCAAAAGCTTATTTTCTAATCTATTTATCATTTGAGAAGAGGCGTTGGAGCCACTACAAATTTCAGCTTCTAATGAATTTCTTGCTTTCTCAAGCGCTTTAGCATAAGCACCATTTTGTTCGTATACTTCAATGTCGTTTGCAATTGTTAAATTGGATTCTGCTAAAACCATTGAGCTTGTAGTAGCAGAAACTAAAATGATTAGTAAAAATAGTGTGAAAGACTTAAGTGCCATTGGTGAATATTTTTTTGCATATTTCATATTAACTTGAGTTTTATTTTTTTTAAAAAATGTTTCATTAAAACTTAGATAACAAGCGCTTAAATTTTATTTTCAACAAAATTAATGTTAACCTTACAAATCAATATTTGGCAACAGACATAAGATGAATTTTATCACAAAAAAATCAGCTATCACATTTGTAATTCTTTTAGGAGTGGTCAGTTTATTTGCAGATATGACATATGAAGGTGCTCGCAACATTATAGGGAAATATCTAGCAATCTTGGGTGCTAGTGGCACTATAGTTGGAATTCTCTCAGGTTTTGGTGAATTAATTGGCTGTGGCTTTAGAGTGCTCCCAGGATGCATTGACCTCAAGATCTTGAGATAGAGAGCTCTAGATTAAAAAATGAACCTCTTACAAAAAAATATTGGCTTTATATGGCGGCGATTTCTTGCGTAGCGGCATGGTATGTGTATTTTTTAATCGCTTTTCATATTAAAAGAGAAGGGTTGATTTCCGACGTTTGGATTCCTATATTATTTTCTATTTCCAATGAATTTGAGCAGGCTCATTTAAGCCCACTCAAATAAAAAATTACTTCTTACCGTGATCTTGCAAATGAGATTTTGCAGCATCGCCAGCATGTTGATTAAGGTGTTGATGATGACCATGAGCTAACTGAGCATGATGGCCAGCTTTTTCATGATTGCCAGAAGTATAATGTTTTGCTGCTTCTTTATGGTGTTGGCTAGCTTTATCAGCATGGTCAGCAGCTTTTGTATGATGGTCTGCTGGGCTATGATTGTTTTCTGGTTTTGTCATAAGTTTTCCTTTGTATAAAATTTTTATGCAATTTCAAAATATGTAAAAATAAATTTTAACGCAATAACTTATATCTATAAATTTTGAACTAATCTTATTTTTACTTTTTTAAACAATCAACATCCAGCAGAGAATCAATTAAAATTTTTCCAAGCCATTTCTCATACTCATCATAGCTCCAACCACGCTCAATCACCAGCATTCGAAATATATCACGACCAGTTAGAGACCATAGAATATCGTGCGCTTTTTGCATTGTCAGTCCTTTAGCAATAACTTTGTCTTCCATCAACTTTCTAATGTAACACTGTTGTCTGTCGTAGCGGCGTTTTTCTCTATGCACTTCAAGTTCTTTAAATTCTGGAGCAACGACAGCTGCTCCGCGTAAAATGTCAATTAATTCGCGCTCTGCCTCATAGATTTGACGAGATAGCTCTGCAGTTAATTTTAAGCGTATTTTTGCCGATTTCTCCTGCATAGAAGCATCTACTAAAGCATTGAATTGTTCCACTGGAAGAGTGTCGTCAATCAACGCTTGAAGCAAGCCACATTTTGATTTAAAAAGTGCATAGATAGTTGGCATAGATACTTTAGCAGCTTTGGCCAGCATATTAATGGTCACACGCTCAAATCCATTGGCGGTAAAGAGCTGTTTGGCAGCATGCAAAATTTTTGATCTTGTTTGAAATGCTTGTGCCTCACGATGTTGTGAGCAGTAAACTCTTTTTTTATCCATATTGGATATACCTTACTATACTAAATTTACTAGACTTTATCTCTTGTATTGGATATATTCTACTACATCCAATTAAGGATGTCAAAAATTTTAAGAAAGGGGATTAGCATGTCAATAAATTATGCCGATAGAGCAGAAGAATATTACAAACTAATTGGGGCAAAAAAAGTAGAAGAAATCCAAAATTATTTAGATCCTGATGTAGTATTCATTAGCCCACTAGCCACATTGAAGGGAAGAGAAGCTGTTGTAGAGGCTACAACTAATTTTATGCAAGCACTTACAGCGCTGACTATACGTGGTAAATTTTGTGCAGCGAATCAGGCTATGATTGTTTACAATGTTGATATACCTGGAGTATCAAACAATTTTCCAGGGGCATCATTACTGACATTTCGCAATAACATGATTGTGGACATTGAGTTATTTCATGATACCAGTCGTTTTGTACAGGAGTTTTGATTCTGTCTAGATTATGTTTTTGAATTGCCTAAGGAACAGTCCCATTATGCTAAAATAAAGTGTGCTTAAGTTCATCATCAACAAACAGCACTTTTTTGGTTTAAAATCAATTCGCCTTGCTATCCATACTTTATTAGACTTTTTTCGAAATTAAATTTTTAGAAAGAAGTCTAATATAAAACAAGCCTAATCTTTGAATTAGTTTTTCAGAATATGAGATTGGATGGCATTTAACAATTCCTCACAGCTAGGAAACGTTGGTAAATCATGGAGGACAAATCTGTCTTTATACCAATTAAAACGCGCATGACTTCCACCAAGAAACATCATTACCTTCATTCCGGCATCTATTGCAGCCTGAGCTCCAGCTAAGCTGTCTTCAATAACAATGCAATTTTCTGGAGAGATTCCCATATTTTTTGCAGCCAATAAGAATAAATCAGGGGCCGGTTTAGGTTTTGAAACCAACTCAGCTGTAAAAATAGCATTTTTGTTGAAATATTTAAGGGTTTCAGTGAATCCAAGAGATTGCGTCACATAATGATATGAACTATTAGATGCTACACATCTTGGAATTTTTAGTTTATCCAACATTTCTAAAAGGGGATTTAATAACGGCGTTAACTCAAGTTCAAAGGTTTTCAAAAGTTTAGGTTGTGCCAGTGCCCAATAATCTTGTGGGATATCTCTCTGAGCTTCCTTCATAATGATTTCTCGGCATGCATGCTCATGTAGTCCTGTAAATTTTTTAATAGATTCTTCCATAGAAATGGAGTAACCATAGTTAAAAAGAACATCGATAAAAACTTTGTTAGCAAGGTACTCGCTATCGATTAAAACTCCGTCACAATCAAAAATAATAAGTTGTTTCATTGATCACCTTTTCATCTAGTCTTAATTTACTTAAATCAGCCCCACTGACCACGGCAAGCTGTTTTGATAGTCCTATTTTTGACTGCTTTTAGTGTACTTTTTTCGATTTCGTTATTCTTATAAATTCAATCAACCGTAAGCTTGTAAATTTTTTTATACGTATTTTGATGAAAAGCTTTGAGTTTTTGCATTTTTTCAATTCGTTCCTCTGATTCTTCAGTTTGTTGCTCTGATTCTTCAGTGGCTATTTTTCTTTGCCGACACTCAGAGGTAATTTCTTTAAGACGATCCGTAAGAGGGCTATGAGTAATATCTCCGAGAGCTAAACTTGTATTTCCATCTGTGGAAAATAATTGAGGATATTTTGGTTGCATAGCTTTATTTACTTCGATTTGCGCTCTTACAAATCTTTCAATACCAACTAATTCTTCAGGAGTTGCATGATGTGAAGCAAATCTGTCAGCTCTGTTTTCAAAAATTAACATAGCCGCATTATAAACATTAGCACCAACAAGAAAGGGGACGCAATAAGAAATAGGGGACGCCCACCAAGGTAAACAAGACTGTAAGTAAGGTATTGCATACGTTGATACAGCAGAGAGAGTTGCAGATAAGGTAGAGGCTATAAAGCCATCGCTTGTATTAATATGAGAAAGTTCGTGTTTACAAATATAATTTAATGCTTCATTATCAGTCAGTGATAACTCGTCATTGATCAGTAAAACAGCGGTAGGTCCGAAGTTTGTTCCTAAGGCAGTAGCGTATGCTATATTAGGAAGACGATAAATCATGATATCCTTCCGCAATTTTTGTGCTTTTTCAAAAACATCTGAAAAAGAATCTTTTGCAAGACAAGAAGGACCGCTTTTATATTTTATGACAGATGGCGTAACAAGGTTGTTGGCTACTCCAAGAGAATAGTACACGGTAGGGGCCCATGTGGCAATACCAGACAATACAGCTGTCATGTAAAACTCCGATTATTTATTTAAAACAAAATTAACAATTAGTACATTAAATTCTTTTCTAATTAATGTCTATTTAAATTAAACATTACCATATATTAAAATAAATCAGAATGAGAGCGGGTCCGAGCGAAGATAACATGCATCTTGCTCTTCTTTTACACAATAGCCAGTCAGGTTCGACCCTTTAGCTTGTGATTTCGATTCTTTGCTGGCAAAGGGGGCTCTGATATCAGCAACCTCATAACCTCTTTGAGCTTCTCTATGTCTTTGCCTCGTTTCTTAGCATTTGCAACTTCTTTCTCAAATACACGTAAGTGAATCGGTTTGAGCATTTCTTATATACCAAGCTTCTTAAGAATGGGGCAACTTGGACGCAGAATCTGCGGATCAGCGGGCTATGATTGCGGTAAGCGATAAGGAATTTATGGCTAAAATGCTACTGGTTTTTATTGAGATTTAATGGCAAAGTGTGTGATTCACTGCACCGCTTGTGCACTGTAATTTGGTGATCAAAAAATATGAAAGAGAGCAAAGCAAATGAAAACCTCGTTTAGATTTTACAGTACAAGAATGATTTACTTTCTAGCTTTTATTTTATGCACACAGGTAGCTATTCCTGAACTAAATGCTAGCCATGGATCAACTTATCAAACTATTGAAGATTTTGAGGTTGAGCAAAAAATTGACCAACTTCTGCTCCTAATTCAAAAACGCCTCGTAATTATGCATGAAGTTGCTCGGACAAAATGGAATCAGAATTTACCTATAGAAGACAAAATACGCGAAGAGCAAATTTTAGCAGATTTAGCAGACTTAGCAAGGCAGTATGATTTGGATGAAAAGTGGATAACTAAATTTTTTCATGCTCAAATTGATGCTTCAAAAGAAATTCAGAAAAACGATTATGCTATTTGGCAAAAAGAAGGGGTCTTAAAATTTGAAGGAGTGTTTAGCTTGAAAAATGAACTTCGCTCTTATATTAATCAATTAAATCATGAAATGATGATGCTTTTTAGCAAAATTAATATGAAAAATTTTAATTTAAATAAATTTGTGTTAGACAAACCTATTTCAACAAGATACTCAGATTACATTGAGAATGATGTTTGGTTACTAGCCATTTTACCATTAAAAAACTAAATAATAAAATTTAAAGAGATTAGTCATGTATCGTATACTAGCATCTTTTTTCTGGCTTCTGATCTTTTCATATCCGTTAATCGCTGATCAATGGAATGGTAGTGATTACGCTCAAAATTCTTCCGTTCAACTATCTCATGCAGAGCGTCTGTTGAATAATCTTTCTTTGAAAGGAGATGAAAATATTCTTGACATTGGATGTGGGGATGGGAAAATTACCGCATTACTAGCCCAAAAAATTCCACAAGGTATTGCAATTGGAATTGATCCGTCTGATTCTATGCTAGATAAAGCTGAAATAACTCGTAAAGAAAATGATCTTTTAAATTTAACCTTCCAGAAAGGTTCTGCACAAAATTTTTATTTGGACCAATCCTTTGATCACATCCTAGCTATACATGTAATGCACTGGGTTAAAGAGCAAGAAAAAGCATTAGAGAATATTCATACCCATCTTAAACCGCAAGGACACGTTCATCTCATCCTGGCCCCTTCAAAAGAAGGATTGCCTTTTCATACAGCTTTACAAAAGACAGTAAAAAATTGTAATCAAGCCTTTGTTGACTTCGCAAATCCTCAGCAAGTTTTTGATATAGAAACTTACCGTAAATTGATGGTAAAAGCAGGTTTTCATGTTGAAGCAATCCATTACCTCTATCATGAATCAACTCATCAAAACAAAGAAAAATTAAAAGCTTGGATAAAGCAATGGCAACCTCATGCAAAGTATTTACCATTAGCTGATCAAGCAAATTTTCTTGAACAACTAATTAATAATTATTTGATTGAAATAGGTATGGATCCAGAAACCTCAGATCCAGTTATATGGGGAGAATATGTCCTTATTGTTCAAGCCAAGAAGCTGGCTGAATAGAGTGTTAATTTTTTAATCATTTGCTTAGCCTCAATAATGACTGTCTTTCTTTCGTAATTTTTTATTAGACTTCATTCTTCTCTACCAGAATAACAGCTGTAGGTAGATTAGTTAAATCCTTTAAAATACTACTAGATTTTTTTTAATGAGATAAGACAAACTATTTAGCGTACCGCTTGTGCAGCCGCAACATTAACACTTATAGGTGAATCTTAACAGTATGATGAAAACATTCATTATAGGAATTGCTACGACTTTAACAATCTTGAATGCTGTATGCATGGCAGATTCTGCTGAAAGGCTTTGTGAACAAGCAGATATTTTGAGAGAGGAAGGTAAAACACTTGATGCTTTAAATTTGTACAATCATGCTCTTGTCACTTTTCAGAGAAGACATGATTACAATGGTATTTTGGGAGTCTTATCGGGTCGATTGATTTCTTGGCAGCATCTCTTTAATCTTGAAGAAGACAAAGTGTACGCCATTTTAGCAAGAAAAGAAGCTGAATCCATGCTAGCGATAGCTCAAGAACATAATATTCACGATAGAGATTACTTGATACACTTTCTATTTGGAAAATCCTGTATTTTTTTAAAAGACTTTAAATGTGCAGAAATCGAATTTAAACAGGCTGTTGATCTATATCCTCAGGACAATGCTGAAAAAGGTGATTGGTTAGCCCATTTGGGAGAGGCAATTTATAAAAATGGTAGAAAGGAAGAAGCTGAAAGAGTGATACTAGAAGGTGTTCAACAAATTCAAGCTCATCAAGATGTGGAAGACGTATTTAAAATTAATGTTTGGATCTCTGGGGCCTATCTTCGTTTAGCTAAGATTTTGATTAGTGACCAGAAAAGTGAACAAGCAAAAACATATCTTTCTAAAGGTGAGCAGATTGTCTTGAAAGATCCTAGACTAGTGATCCGTAAACAGCAGCTTGAAATTTTAAAAAATAAGGTAGATCCATAGCGATTAGTTTTTCCATAAGATAGACAGTTGATAGAAAATCGTATAAATTACATCTGACGATTAACCCATTAAGGTTTTATGATAAAATTTTGCTATTCCCTGCTGACATTTACCTGTCTAACTTCCTTTTCATTGAGATTGGATGCAAGTCTGCCACTGGAAAAACAACAGCTTATTATTGAATCCAGCACAGAGAAAGCAAGAGAAAATCTATTGTTACTTTTATCCGGGGAGTGGGTGTCGCGTGCATTATATGTAGTGACAAAATTGGAAATCGCAGATTGCCTCCAAGATGGCCCAAAATCCGTCCAAGAAATTGCTGTCTTTTCTCAATCAAATCCTGAATCCTTACAAAGAGTTTTGCACATGCTTGTAGGTTTTGGCGTATTTGAAGAGCAAGATGGCGCTATTTTTGCAAATAATGAAGCTAGTGCTTTACTTTCCAAATCCAATCATGATTCTTTGTATAGCCTTTCTACGTTTTATGGAGAGGATATTCACGCCGCATGGGATCAAATTTTGAAATCGGTTTTATCAGGCACTCCAGCTTTTCAACTCACTTTTAAACAAGCGGTCTTCAGTTATTTCAAAGAACATCCAGATCGAGCCTCTATTTTCCAAGACGCAATGAAAGAAAAGTCAACAGCTGTGATCAAATCATCATTAGCCTCCTATAACTTTGGTCAGTTCAACTCCATTTTCGATATTGGAGGGGGGGCTGGACACTTTTTGTTAGCGATTCTTAAAAAGTACCCTCACTTAAATGGAATGGTGTTTGATGTTCCTGAAGTCATCGATACAATCCCAAAAAGAAACCAGCCAATTCTGCAAGAACAGTGCAGACTTTGTTCTGGTGATTTCTTTGATTATATTCCAAAAGGGGCAGATGCCTATCTTCTAAAATCTATTTTGCATGATTGGGATGATAGCAAAGCCGAAGAAATTTTAAAGAATTGCCGGCAAGCAATGGATCAAAGTAGCCGATTGTTGATTGTTGAGGTTGTTCTCTTACCAAAAGATCAATCGGTTTATGCCAATTGCATGGATGTTCTGATGCTTGCAATCACAGGAGGAAAAGAGAGATCGTTAGCTTCATTTTCTCAGATGCTCGATAGAGCTGGATTTGTTCTTGAGCATGTGTACCCTACTTCTACTGAATTTTCTATCTTAGAAGCCCGAAAAAAAATAAAGAGTTCAGATCAAACCGGCTCATGATTGTAAGCAACAGCTAATGCTAATGTAGTAACAGCAAGCCAGTAGACCATTGTGTTAATTGAGTGCTATGCTTTGTTTTGGGGATGGCTTGTTTGCGATTAAGTTGGAAATCAAGGATTACTGGCAAGTGATCAGAAGGGTATTTATCTCGCAGTGGAGATGTGTCTGGGGCTATTAGTAAATCTTGCTCACTTTGTATCTTTCGACGGTCTAATTCTTGATCAGTTGTTAAAGTTGATGCAAAACATTTATTGACGCTAATACTCCAATTATTGTCCTGGTTGAACACTCTATAAAAAATATGTTCTAGTGAGTCTGCAAATCTTTCATTAGGGCACTTAAATTTATCAGGTGAATATCCTATGAAAGTTCCGCTTATTGGGATCCCATCCTGATTTTTAAGAGGAGATGCTGTTACTGCATCTATAAATTCATTCGATTTGTATGCATGCATTTCATCTTTATAAAATTCTCCATCGGGGAAGGAATTGAAATCCCCTAAAGAAACCACAAACATTGGATTTGAACCAACTATCTGTCGAATTTTTTCTAAAGTAGTTTGATTTGAAAAAAGTCTTTCCTTTGGATGAGATGTCCCTATTCCTAAATGAGAATTCACTAATAGAAGAGATGGAGAGGAATAGTCAGGACCTGCTCTAGAAAAAGAAGTAACTTCTCCTGAACCTTGTTTTTTTTGATGCACTTGTGTTTGCTTAATAGGAACAAATTCAATAGCTAAAACTGCACGAGGCCATCCATTACCGTAAGAGCAGCTTACTTCGCTGGGTGTGCTTGAATTCCACCAAGAAATAACTTTTTTTGGCCAAAGTTTTGCTGATTTATAAGCAATGGTATTATAAACAGCAAACTCATGAGGGCTGGCTTCTTGGGATTCTAATCGGTAACCCAATGGAACTAATCTTTGCCATAAATCAGCAATGGCAGTTCCACCCGAATAGTCCCTAACTTCTTGAAATCCAATAGCATCTGGAGAAAAAATGCGAATGATCTCCACAATTTTTCTTAAACGTTCATTAAATCGTAGACCATTATATGAATTATCCTTGTCCATTTGAGGTATATTGCATAAATTAAAGGTCATATAGCGAAAAGGTAATGTTTCTGTAGGTGAAGACATGTTATAATTTCTCCAATTTGGATTACATGTATTAGAGCGGCTAGGGAACACTTTTAAATGTTTTGGATATTCGCATCAAGTTTTTTATGCATCAAAAAAATCGCTATGTCTTGTTTTTTGTATACATTAATTTTTTTAAAGCGGATGGTTATCTTAATAGGGCCATACAATTTTGGAGAAGTTGCTATGAACAAAATCACCACTTCGAGATGTAGCTCTTATTTCTAAGCAACAGAGGGTAGAACATTATGAAATATCTGCATGCTGATTAAAAAAAGGAGGTGTTTTATGCGAGCTTTAGTCTTTCATCATCCCAAAAAAGTTTCAGTAGACACGGTCGACGATCCTAAAATAGAAAAACAGGATGATATTATTGTAAAAGTTACATCGACGGCTATATGTGGATCTGATCTACATATCCTTAACGGTTTTGTGCCTCAATCTAGACCTCTTATAATGGGTCATGAGTTCATGGGGATTGTGGAAGAGGTTGGAAATAAGATAAAGAATTTAAAAAAAGGCGACAGAGTTGTTGTTCCCTTTCCCATAGCTTGTGGACATTGCTTTTTTTGTAATAATGGTCTGACTCCACATTGCGAGAATTCCAATTCCAACTACGGACCTGAAGGAGGAATGCTTAAGGAAAAAGGTGGGGCACTATTTGGTTATACAGATCTTTATGGAGGGTACCCGGGAGGTCAAGCTGAATACGTTCGTGTACCATATGCAACCATTAGCCCGAAAAAAATTGAGCCTGAAATGTCTGACGAAGAAGTCCTATTTTTGACAGATATCTTTCCCACTGGTTGGTCAGCAATAGATTGGGCTCAACTGAAAGGTGGTGAAACAGTAGTTGTATTTGGTTGTGGCCCTGTAGGAATCATGGCTCAAAAAGCAGCTTGGTTGAAAGGTGCTGGAAGAGTAATAGGAGTGGATATATTGGATTATCGTTTGGAGATAGCAGCTAAAACTGCTAATTCCGAAATTCTTAATCTCCATAAAACAGATGTAGTTCAAGAAATAAGAGATAGAACCCAAGGAAGAGGAGCTGATGTTTGTGTAGATGCTGTGGGAATGGAAGCGCATAGATCAACATGGGAAAAATTTTCAAATCTAATCCATGCTCAAGCCGGAACGATTAGCGTTATTAAGCTCTGTGCTAGCACAGTAAGACGCGGAGGAGTTATTTCTGTTGTGGGAGTATATGGCTCACCCTATAGCAATTTTCCCTTCGGACAAATTTTTGATAAAGGTGTCACAATAAGAACTGGACAAGCTTTAGTCCAACATTACATTGATGAACTTTTAGAATTAGTGAAAACGCAAAAAGTCGTTTTAAAGGATATCATCACTCACACCTTACCTTTAGAACAAGCTGCATATGCTTACGATATTTTTCTCAAAAAGAAAGATAATTGTCTAAAAGTAGTTTTAAAGCCCGGAATGTGAAGTCTTAAGATATTATATTCTGTTATAAAATCGGTTGTTAATTTTTTTGGATGTTTGGATATTTTAGTCAATAATGCAGCCATCAACAAAATCGGCTGTAGAACCAGCTGAAGTGGCAACCTGTTTTGTCCTTCTCGCTTCTAAGACGCATCCTATACGACAGGTCAGATTATCCATCCCAATGGCGGAAAAATTGTGAATGCTTAAATTAATCAAGTTATGGGGATTACTATGACAAAAAAATATGGAGAGAAAGCCAAAGAATCTGTAAAAGAGGCTATGGATAAAATGAAAAAAGGAAAGCTAGAATCAGGAAAGAGTCATCAAAAAGTGACAGACAGAAAGCAGGCTATAGCAATAGGACTTTCAGAAGCCCGAAAAAAAGGGGCAAAAGTACCTAAAAAGACAGGGTGAAATTGGAAGGACCTTCCCTTTATTTAGCAGCTGAATGGTTAGAGCCTTTTATTGGAAAAACAATTTTAGGTGTGGAAGGAAACACCACAATTGGAAAAGAAAGACTCGATGGAAAGACAATCTTGGACATTTTTTCTTGGGGTAAACATCTTGTCTTTCAATTTGATGATTTTGCCTTACGTGTGCACTTCTTGTTATATGGCAGCTTTGAAGCTATTCTAAAAGATCAAAAAATCACCGGAGATTATCAAAAAAAACAGGTAAATCCACGACTTGCATTAATTTTTGAGAAAGGACAAATCGTCTTTTATAGTTGTTCCTTAAAATATTTTGAAACATCTCGCTCTCGGATTCTTTACGATTTTTCGACGGATATTATGTCTTCTATGTGGGATTCCAAAAAGGCATTGAATGCATTAAAAAATCATCAAGAAGATGAGGTAGCTGATGTTTTGCTGGATCAAACGATTTTTTCGGGTGTAGGAAATATTATAAAAAATGAAGTTCTTTTTTTAGTGAAGAGGAAGCCAACAACTTTCATCAAAAAAATGTCTAATTCATTTTTACAGAAAATTGTAAAAAATGCTCAGCAGTTTTCCCACCAATTTTACGAATGGAGAAAACAATTTGTTTTGAAAAAGCATTATAGAATTTACCGAAAAAGTTTTTGTCCTTTGTGTGGAGAAAAAATTTGTAGAATAAAGACAGGGAAAAGAGAAAGAATAAGTTTTTTTTGTCCTAAATGTCAGAAATAGTTAAGTGGAAATATCGGCCATCTTGCCTTAACGGTGATGCTTGTTTTTCTTTTATCCTCAAGAGCGTCGAGAAGAGGGTGGATCCAATCCAACCAATAATGGATCCTATTATATATTTTTTTACAAAAATTTAATTTTATGATTATAGTCAGTTAAGATGTAAAAAAATATTTTACGAAATTTCCACTCCAAAAACATGTTTTAGGTATGTTTTAGAGCGCATTCAAGGAAAATAGATATGTTATACACAGTTTTAACGGGTGTATTAGGTTTACATTTAACTTTAGCTCCAAACGCTGCACAAAGGAATGCGTAATGAGATCTATGTGGAAAGGTTCTTTAAGTTTCGGATTAGTGAACATTCCTGTTCACATGTACACAGGAAGCAAGGAAAAAGAGCTGTCTTTTATCTTACTTCATAAAAAAGATCTTTCTGAAATCCATTATGCTCGCATATGCAAAACAGAAAATAAAGAAGTCCCCTGGAAAGAAATTGTCAAAGGATTTGAGTTTGAAAAAGGGGAATATGTGATTGTAAATGACGAAGACTTTGCAAAAGCAAATCTAAGAAAATCAAAAACAATCGAAATCATCAATTTCGTAGAGGAAGACGAGGTCGATCCCATCTACTATGTAAAACCCTATTATCTGGAACCGGATAAAAATGCTGAAAAAGCTTACAGTTTGCTTAGAGAGGCTTTAAAAAAGTCCAAAAAAGTTGGTTTAGCTAAATTCGTTTTGAGAAATAAAGAGCATATTGCATTAATTAAACCTCATGGAAATATGCTCATTGTTAATGAGTTGCGCTATCAAGCAGAGTTGCTTAAATCTGAGGATTTAAAATTACCATCTGAAAAAGAAAAAGCTAATTCTAAAGAATTAGATATTGCCATGAAACTGATTGATCATCTAACTGTCTCATTTAAGCCAGAACGCTATAAAGATACTTATGTCCAGGAGATGAAAAAAATTATCCAACAAAAAGCTAAAGGACGCGCTATTCATCCCAAAACAGAAGCTCCAAAATCAGCAAAAGTTAGTGATATCATGTCATTACTGCAAGCTAGTCTGGAGACAAGTAAAAAACCTGAAAGGAGAAGACGTCACACAGCATAGCAGCATAGGCTGGAGGTTCTTATGAATTTAATGAAATATGTAAAGAAAAGAAATTTCAGTAAGACTCCTGAGCCCAAAGTATCTTTAAAACATCAAAAAAATTCCCTCAATTTTTGCATTCAAAAACATGATGCTAGCCATTTACACTATGATTTTCGGTTGGAATACAAAGGTGTACTTTTAAGTTGGGCAATTCCCAAAGGACCTTCATTAAATCCAAAAGATAAACGACTTGCAATCAAAGTTGAAGATCATCCTCTTGAATACCAATATTTTGAGGGAGTAATTCCCAAAGGTAATTATGGAGCGGGCACGGTAGAGATATGGGATCATGGAACATATACAGTTCCCAACGCCAAAAGTTGCAAAGATGTTGAGAAAGCTCTTACTGAAGGCTTAAAAACAGGACATTTTGAAATCATCCTTTCAGGGGATAAAATCAATGGTCCCTTTGTGTTTCAACAATTTAAAACAGATAACAAAGCAACCTCTTGGCTTCTCATCAAAAAGAATAAAATCAATGATGTCACAGTTGAAAGTGAAATCCTTATAAATGAAAGTCCCTCAGAACAAAAAATAGATAAGCTGGGCAAAAAATCTCTCATGCCTGATTTTATCGCTCCAATGTTAGCTATCTCGATGGTAGAACCTTTTGAGGATGCTGAATGGCTATTTGAATTAAAATGGGATGGTTTTCGCTGTTTGGCAATTATAAATCCACCATTTGTATACTTAAAATCACGTTCAAAGCAGCTCTTAAATGATAAATTTAAATCTATTGAGCAACAGCTAAAATCAATTCGCAAAAAAGTGATTTTTGACGAAGAATTGGTTGTATTGGATCGTGATGGTATGCCTAAATTTCAACTCATGCAAAATTATCAAAAAACTGGAGAGGAAAATTTATATTACTATGTGTTTGATCTTCTTTATAAAGATGGCCGAGATTTGAGATTAGAACCATTAATAGTACGGAAAAAGCTCCTTAAAGAATATTTAGAGCAATTATCTCTGCCTTTAATTCGTTATAGCGATCATGTTCTGAAAAATGGAAAGTCTTTTTTTAAAGAAGTTGTAAAACATCACATTGAAGGCATGATGGCTAAAAAGATATCGAGTACTTACCAATCCCGTCGAAGCCACGACTGGATAAAAATTAAGACAAAGCTAAGACAAAAATTTGTCATAGGTGGATTTACAGCCCCCCGAGGTTCTCGCAAAAAATTTGGTGCTTTGCTTGTGGGTGTTTATGAAGGCAACAAATTAAAATATGCTGGTCATGTAGGAGGAGGATTTAATTCCGACTTATTAAATGATATTTATCTTAAGCTGGAAAAATTAATTCAAAAGAAATCACCTTTTGAACAAGCTCCTATACCCAATGCTCAAGTTACTTGGGTTAAGCCTAAATTATTATGCGAAGTTTCATTTGCTGAATGGACCAAGGATAATATCATGCGTCAGCCTATATTTCAGGGATTAAGGGATGATAAAGTCGCAACAAAGGTAAAAAAAGAAAGCCCCATTTCACCACCTAAGAAACAGGAGAATCCAAAACTACCTAACTTAGTTTTAACAAATCAAGATAAAATTTACTGGCCACACGAAGGGATAACAAAGGGAGAGATTATAGAATATTATACAAAAATCTCCCCTTTCTTACTTCCATTTCTTAAAGATCGGCCTATTATGTTGCATCGATTTCCAGATGGAATTGAGGGAATAAATTTTTATCAAAAAGACATGAGCTCAACCCCTCCTGAATGGATAAAGACATGTGATATCTCTCATAATGGAAAAATTGATCATTATTTACTTATCAATGATTTGGAAAGTTTACTTTATGCTGTAAATCTGGGAAGCATTGAAATCCATCCGTTTATATCCAGGCAAAGCTCATTAGAAAATCCTGATTATTGTGTAATCGATTTGGATCCTCATGATATTTCATTTACTAAAATTGTTGAGATCGCCTTATATATCCATGAAATTCTAGATAATGCCAAAGTGCGGCATTACTGTAAAACTTCCGGGGCAAAAGGACTGCATATTTGCATTCCTTTGCACGCAAAATATTCATACGAACAATCAAAACAATTTGCTGAAATTATTGCTTTGAACGTAAACAAAAAATTTTCCTCGTTTTACTTCTCTCGAACGCAATCCTAAAAAACGTTCTAGAAAAATCTATCTTGATTGTCTGCAAAATCGTAAAGGTCAAACCATTGTAGCTCCTTACTCCGTTCGACCTCAGCTACATGCTTCAGTATCTACCCCTCTTCTTTGGGAAGAAGTGAATGAAAACCTAGATCCAAGCAAATTCAATATAAAAACTATTTTTCCCCGCTTATCGAAAAAAAAAGACCTATTTAAACCTGTTTTAGGTTCGGGAATCAATATGAAAAACGCGTTAGCAAAGTTAAAATCGATGTTCGAATAATCTTTTGCTTTCCATCCGATGACGCTTGCAAATTGGTTACTCCTCAAAAACATCCAAAAAAAGATGAATTATAATGCTATTAATATGAATTAGTTAATAAAATAAATTTTATCTGTTTACACTACTTTTATGACATTACCTTTATCTTATTATCACCATCCTGATGTGCTATTTCTTGCCCAAGATCTATTGGGTAAGTATCTGATGACCTGTTTTGATGGCATTCTAACAGGGGGAATGATTATAGAAACAGAGGCTTATAGAGGTCCAGAAGACCGTGCAGCGCATAGTTACGGAAATAGAAAAACGAAACGGAATGAGGTGATGTTTCAAGAGGGGGGTGTTTGCTATGTGTATTTCATTTATGGTCTTCATGTAATGTTCAATGTTGTGACCAATGGAATTGATTTGCCACACGCTATTTTAATAAGGGCCATTAAACCTGAAATTGGCATAGAAGAGATGGTAAAAAGGCGTAGAAAGCATAAGGTCGATAAGACTCTTACAAATGGTCCAGGATCAGTCGCTCAAGCACTGGGAATCAAAAGATCCCATAATGGTCTAAGATTAGATCAAGCGCCTATTTGGATAGAAGATCGTGGGATGATGATTTATAAAGAAGCCATTTTGTGTCTCCCTAGAGTAGGGGTTGATTATGCTCAAGAAGATGCACTATTGCCTTGGCGTTTTTTATTAGAAAAAATCTAAGAACCTGTAAGTTTTTAATCGAGTATGCTAATGACATAAGAATTAGGTAACAAGGGCTAAGTGATCTTTAATAGAGCTTGTATATATAAACCAATGGCCTATGTATCAGCTAATTGAGTTATGGTATTTTTTAAGTGGAGCGAATTCTACTTTTATTGGTAGAATTGTACTTAGAATTTTACTGAACATAGCTTTTTGAATCTCAATAAATTCCTGCTTATCATTCATTTCTCCTTCTGTCAAACAACGATCAATAGCTTGAAACTCATAATAATTGGTATTCACTCATAAAAAACCTCCTAGCAAGAAGGCGAATTGTAGGCAAAAATGGTATTTTAATCTATGCTAAAATAGGTTCATTTACATTTCACCTATGAAGGATTCCAAGAGATGAAAAGATACTTTTTTCTTTTAATTTCATTATTTTATCTAACGACTGCATCAGCTAACGAAGCAAGCCAAGATTTTTCTCCTACTGTTTTAGTTGTTGATAAAAACAATTCATCTTACGACAAAATTATATCGGATCTACTATCTCTTCAAAAATCTCTTATTGTTAGTCCTTCACAAATCCCTGAATCATTTATACAAACCGGATTTCTATTGGTTCCCATGACACCACAATATGTGGCTTCTCTCATCGAAAAAAAAGAGGGTCAGATTATTTGTATTTATCTGGATCAAACACTGCTTGGTTACATCATTCTCACAATAGCCACAGAATTTGAGGAATTGTATCAAGATGCCATTACAGGGCTATTTGAGACAACACTCAATCTATCAAATGTTCATGATTGGCTATCTGATCCTGCTGTAGGTTATATCGAACAAATTGCAGTTAGGCCAGGTTATTCAAGAATTGGGATAGGTTCTCGTCTGATTCAGATTGGTAAAACAATAAAACCTCACGGCCTTATAAGTGATGTCTTTATTTATCCAGTCAAAAACAATCCATCGCTTAACTTTTTCTTTAGTCAAAATTTCACTTCTCCAGGCATCCTATATCAATATCCTGGTGCAAATGCAAATTTTCCCTATGAACATAGAACTCAAGTGTTTTTTTGGTACGGAAGCTAATATATTTAAAACGATTTTTCAATAAAGAAATATGTTTGGGAAGATTAGGACAGGCTACTACGGAAGATAGGAATGCACTATTTGGTTTTGAAAAAGAAATAATTAAATCGATTGTTTTTAAGGATGATTAAATGATCAAGAGGCCTTTCTTAGGGTTAGGAGTTTTTATGATTTCATATTTGAATGGTGGGGTTTCCTCGTATAATACAGATACTTTATTATCACATTTCATAGAAGAAAAATTTTTTGATGACCAAGCTTATCCAATTGTGAAATCTCGAGTTGAAGGATATTTACAAGTATCAAACCTACACAAATTGTTTTATGCTATTTATGGCAATCCGAACGGAATCCCTGTTGTTATTTTACATGGTGGACCTGGGGGAGGATGTGATGATACGATGGTACAGTTTTTCGATCTTAGCAAGTGGAATGTTATTATGTTTGATCAGCGAGGGGCAATGAGGTCAGAGCCTTTTGGCTGTTTGGAAGAGAATACTCCGCAGGATTTAGTAAATGACATAGAACTAATAAAAAATCATTTGAAAATCAAGAAATGGGTTGTCTTTGGAGGCTCATGGGGATCTTCATTGTCCTTACTTTATGCGCAAAAATATCCAGCTAGTTGTTTGGGTTTAATTCTTAGAGGGGTATGGCTTGCAAGAGAGCAAGATTACTTACATTTATTTTATGGGATGGGAAAAATTTTTCCAGAGGCCTATGAGGCTGTTGTTCAGCATATTCCTGAGGAAGAAAGAAGCGATTTGTTTTCTGCATACTGTCACAGAATTTTCGATCCTAATCCTGATATACATTTATCTGCAGCACGAATTTTCATGCGCTTTGATGCTATTTGTTCAACACATTGTCCTAATCCATCATTTATAGAAGAAGTAATGAAAAATGATAAACTTGTTCTTGGTGTCATGAGGATATTTTTCCATTACGCAAAAAACAAATTCTTTCTTGAGAAAAATCAAATTTTATCCAATATGCAGAAAATAGCTCATCTTCCATCTATTCTTGTTCAGGGGCGTTATGATGCTGTTTGTTTTCCTGAAATAGCATATTCTTTATACCAAAATTGGAAAGGAAGCAATTTATGGATGATTCCGAATGGTGGTCATTCTGACGATGAACCTCCGATGATGAGTGCTTTAGTTGCCGCAACGAATCTTTTTATAAAAAATATGGAAGAGTTGAACTGTAATGATGATATAAATTCTTCAACTAAAACTAAGTCATTTGAACCTTTGACTATTGGAGCAGCTCTTCCTTAGTCATATATTTTTAATTCCTCATAACCCTAGAAGAAGATGGATTAATGGCGATTTCTAAGCCAATTATTTTTAATAAGCAGCACAGATTGGTTATAGTAGGGTTCCCAATCTAACAGACGTTGTACCTCATCTTCGGTTAGCACCAGATCTCGTCCAGGATCCTCCCTCCAATTTGACCAGGTTGATGAAGCAAGGGAGCGCAGCTGACGGCAAGCATAGGTCAAAGAAAGCGACAATAAGGTTATACAGTGATTTAAATTTGATTTTTTAATAAAAAACTTAAAAAAGAAAAATCTATAGCTTCTGCTAAAGTCTCTAAAGTTAAGTGAACCATCCAACCGCTATGAGCAAGATGATAAAGGAGTTATGGTTAAAATGCTATTGTGTTTTATCGAATATTGATGGTATAGTGTATGAATCATTGTAACGCTAATGCACCACTATTTAAAAAAACAATAGGTATCTGTATGTACGCACGGTTTTCAACGTATGCTGAGAAAGCAGAAAAATTACAATTAAATAGTCCGTATGAATTTGATATTCTAACAAATGCTGATTTTGTAATTAAAATGAGAAAATCAGCTAAGATTGGAACTATTATCGGTTCAGTTGCTTCTGCTGCTAGTTCTATTTTCAGTTATGATCCAACAATTTTTTTGGTAGTAACTTCTGTAAGTGCTATCGCTTGGTTTGGTTCTCATAAACTTGTTCAAACACTTGAGCCTAAAGCGCAAAGAATGATTCAAGAGCTTAAAGGAAGACCACCTTCTAATACCACCAATGCGACTGAAATTAAGATTAATTCACGTCGAGAATTCCAAAAATCGAAAGGTGAACTCTTAAAAAAAATGATTTCCTAAATTATTTAAGAGTCATCTTTAGCTTTTATATGTATTAAAGGAATTTCAAAGCAATGGGACCAGGTTGTATCTCTGCTAGAACGGAATTGCATACCGCTTCAATATGAGGGACTTCACGTCCAATCCGATCAACCTCAAAACCCTATTTGCCATCCTTAGAGAAAAAAAGGGCGATCACTTTCTCATCTTTTTTTGAAAACTATTTAACTATCCCGCAAGTTCGTCTCGATAAAGCAATACGCATTAGAAATTCTCGGCTAAGCGGTTATGTTAAACTTGGGAAGGAATGGCATAAAACCTCAACTTATGACATAAGCGCGTTTATTTTGTCATAGTAGATAGCCAAGGTTAAGTATAATTTTTTTATTTTAAATTTAAATAAAAACGAAGTAATTGAACTGTTTTTATATTGTTTTTGTGTTGTATTTATGTTATGATCAACATCTTATTATTATTTCAGTAAAAATAAAGGAAATATGAAGAAACTGTCGATTTGTTTAGTTCTTTGCTTAATTACACACGTTCTAGGAGCTGCACCATTTACTGGAAATGAAAATATCCATTTTCAAATAAAAGATTCTTTTTCTTTGGTGGATAGCCAGCCTCAAGCCGCATTCCAGTATTTTCTCGATGAAGTTGAGAAAGATGATACTTTGACTCATGAAGAACAACAGGACAAGATTCAAGAATTTAAAATTTTTGCAGATAACCTTTCTCCCGAAGTAGCTACCCATCTCACGAGTCTTTTAATAGAAGAAACGCGTTCACGCATTATTGACATGTTGCAAAATGCTGGGCTTGATAGCTCAGAAATTGATGGATTCGTTGCTGGTTATGAGGATGCTATCCGCAGAGTGCAAAACATTGACGTGGAAATCGCCCGAGAAATGCTGTTCTTTGTTGCAGAACTTAAGATTCACAGACAATATGTTTATGATTTTGGTATTGCGCTGGGATGTCCAGCAAAACAGCTGCTCCGCCACGACCTTTGTAAGCTGGATGTAGAACAATTTGAGGGATATGCTCGCTATTTTAGAGGCGGCAGACAGGAAGAAGATAAATTAGGATACCTTGCTGCTTGGGCACTTCATCAATATGAAGAGCACCATCATCAGTCCTATAGTAAGGAAGGATTTAACTTTGAGGGCTTCTCAGAAGAACGCATTAGAGATAATATGTTAGAAACTGTAGCTGATTTGTTAGCGGCTAATAAACAGCGTGGTGGTGGTACATTAATCAATTATCTGGTCAATATCTTTCCTAAACAAAATCCACACCAACGTCTACTTCCCTATCTTGAAGACACACTCAGAAAAGCCCATGCTTTTCATCTAGACAGTGAGGGGAATCCAAATTCAGAATTCAAACTATTTAAAGGCCTTCCTTGTTGGAGTCATGATGTTGAGGATGTTTTTATTAAGTTGAAAGAGGCTAAATAGAAATTTATGTATAAAATATTTGCTCTCTTGCTTTTATCAATATGCCATGTTCTAGTAGCATTGCCTTCAAATGCTCCACAACAGATTATCGAAGAGAAGGCATCTACAAAATCGTACTTTGTGGGGGAGCTAGGAATGGCATGGCAATTCCCTAGTGACCATTTACCTATTGGTGCATCAATTGACAGCATTCATTTTGCTCTATGGAATACGCTAAATACAGAATATCTTCACTGGATTGAAAAAAATGGACAAGGACTTAGAGATAGTCTTATTTTAAATACAAATGTTCCTCTTTCAAAAAATTCTATCTTGACTATTCGTGAAGATATGGTGATTGAATGTGTCATGAAAATGTTAAACCATTCTACCCATCCACGTTCTATTCTTGCCCTACAAGAAGTTGGCAGATGCCTATTTAAAGAATTATCAGTGCGTTTGCCAGATTTTATGCACATTTTTCCTGAAAATGCCGATGAGCAAAAAATTGAAGATGTTTTTATTATCGATACCCGCATTTTTGATATTGTCGATTCTGAAATTTCCCAATATACCTTCTCGCACAATACTATCGTAAGACTGTTATTACGTGAAAAAGCAACTGGCTTACAATATTGCTTTATCCAATCACATGTTCCTGGAGGACCTGTAAACTCGCTTCCTGCTAGAATTGAGTTAGCCGAAAAGATCATGCAAGCATACAAGCCTGAAAATATATCTATCGTTTTGGGAGATATGAATCGTTCCTCAGATTATTTTTTTCCTCAATTTGAAGAAGCAGCTAAAAAGATGGGCTTTACAAATCAGCCATTCGTCGATATAGACATACCCTATCCTACTCATATAAGCACCAAAATGGAAGCTTGCTGGATTGATAATATTTTTATTGCAAATCCGTATTCTCAAATTGTAAGCCATGTAGCTAAAGATGGTACAGAGCTATTTGAAGAATTACAACCCACTTTGGATTTACTGGAAAATTTAAAACCATAAGGTCTATCTCCAAGGTTGTTTGTTATTCAGTTAGTAAATACACACTGCCATCTTGATCAATATAAAACGCTCCATTTAAAGAGAGAGGTGAAGCCTTGGCAACTCCGGCCATTTTATTGAAATTAAGAGGAATGTTTGAATCAATTTCGTTTTTTAATAGCATTTTTTTATGTCGCTCCAAGACCTGCACAATAAAAGGTAAACCCACAGAGATCGCTTTAGAGAGTCTTTCTTCTTTTGTTTTACCAAGCTCGGGGTTATTGGATAAATTCACTAAGACAGCTGGCATATAAGTGGGGGTTCGACTGAGACGATCTTGAGGCTGGACATCTAATTGAGCTGCAATTCGATTGCGTATGGAGGAATCTAATTTATGGATTGCTTTTCGCAGGACCACTCCATCTTCTAATGTGAATAGTCGAAGCATGGCGCCAATACGGGCTAAAATTCGGTCTGCACTATCACTTGAATCCAGTCCTAACCAAGAAGCGCGGACACTAAGATAAGAGTTATAAGCATCTAATTCGGTTTTAAGAGGATTTGAGAGAACTCTGACAGCATCTCCCATTGCTTGCATGGCTTGATGGGCAGGCTCAGTGTAAGTTAAAGAAGATTGATTATTCACATGACCTAAGGCACCAGCTACATCGCATGTATGGACAAATAAGTCAAAAGAAAGAGCAATCGGATTTTTAGAAGCTACGCCACTTTCTTTTAGCTTGCTAAACATGCCGAGGCCACCTTCTAAATGCGTTATATGCCCATAATGAGCTAGGTTTGCTACCTCAGAAAGGAGTTTTTTAGCAGATGAAGGCAATCTAGAAAAAGAGAGGCAAAGCTGTTGGTGTTGCAAAATCACTTGAATGGCTTCTCCATAAAAGTCATCATGATCTGGTGCTCTAATACTACCATGAGGCTGAAACAATTCCCTTGCCTTTTCGCTTTTGCCTATATCACCCAGTACTAAAGCAGTTTCCATAGCTTGTGCCATTTGCAGTTCGGAAAGACCTTCCCATTTCGATCGCAACAATTTTTGTCCCTGCAAATGAAGTGTCTGAAAGCTCTCACGCGAAAGTTTAGCATCATTTGGTTGTGAAGCAGTAAACGTCAGATAGGCTTTGTCACTTCCATCTAGGATAAGCTTTAGACAGTGTATAGTCATAATTGTGCGATCAAATTCGATATATTTTTGACCGAATAGCTGTTCTGAATAAGCGCCTTGAAGTGTAGCCAAACCTTCTTCAGTTTTACGAACGTTGCTGTCAGCCAGCCATAGAATTTCAGGATGTTGTTCTACGCATTGTTCAACCCACTGCATCCCTTCTACAGGAGAAAAAATTGCTGGTTTTAAAGACTTAACAGAAACTGATTGATCATCATTGGCATAAAGACCGATGGAAGCCAATAAGGCTCCGACAAGCAATAAATATAATCCAATTTTTCCTGTTTTTTTCACTGTATTATCTCCGGGATTTGGAACTATAGCTTGAGAAAAACATCTGTAATGTCGGTTAAAATTCGTGTGAAACCTTAAAGATGTTTTAGGAAGGCTGGAAGTCAAGCGATAAAAATGACCTTTTCCCCTAATTAGAAAGATAAAGGTAGATAAAGGTCTTGCTAACGATGAAATAAGGGATCTAGTAAACATATTTACATTCAACTCCTTAAATTAACCAATTTTTATACTATGCTTCCTCAAAAAATGATACGTTTTAATGCGTCGAAGCTTTCTTTTTACTTTCAAAGAGGAGCTTTTCTAAGAAACAGATAGATTCCTGACAAAAGTTCTGACATAATGCTATTTTTTGTTGTGGGAATGAAGTTAGACGAAGTGAAATGACTAATAATCAAGCTCAATCGTGCTAACACGTACTGGAAAAAAGTCGAGCGACTTGGACCAATGACCAGCGGGTTATGAGTCTGTCAGCGATCCTCAAACTACCGCATGCTACAACAGCTGACATCAATCAAAATAGCAGCCTCAAGGCTTTTGCGTCTATTCTAATTTTATCTGATATCATGTGGTTTGCTGTCCCTATTTGGTCCATCGTTGGTCCTTGATTTTATTATGCAAGGTTAAAATAACTGTATGTTTACGGTATTGAACAAAATTCTCTTTTCGTATACAATGAGGTTATGGAATATGAAATCAAGATTTACTCTACCGAATAAGGAAAAGAACCTTTTCGTAATTGGTTAGATAGTTTGAAAGACGTTGACACTCAGGCTTTCATCTTTCAACGTCTACAACGCATTAAGCTAGGGAATTT
>JABDGQ010000006.1 GCA_013285965.1 Chlamydiota bacterium | reverse complement strand
GTCGTACCAACTTATGTGCATGCCACGCAAGTCAGCCAATTTCTACCGCCAGATTACTTGCAAACACTAGACGCTATTCCCATGGCAGATGTATTTAGCGATTTGGAAGCAGCCATTGCACGATTAGGCCTAGAAGATCCAAAGTGGCTGGCAGAGTGGCAAAAGTTGCAAACCTCAGCTGGAGAAGGCGGAGCAGAGATTGGTCAACAGACTGGTTATCAAAATTTAAAAACAGCGGCGTTAACGGGTCGCGTGGCTGATGTACTGCCGCCAGATGTCGATCAGTTCAAATTAGTGATAAAAGCATTAGCACACTCTATGTTGCAAGATCCGGTCTCCTTGAAGTTGAAATTGATGGATTTTTAGCGCATTGGCAAGCAATGTGTGGAACGTTGGACTAGTGAGGTGCAATTTTTATTAAATCCGACAACCCGTGATCTGCAATGGGGTGTGCATAATGAATTAGCCAAAATGCGCGGTGGACATTTGCAAAGTGTATTGGCAAAGTTGCAAAATGGCGATATTGATTATTTTTTACCTTTTGAAGTTACAGAAAACTATAGGAAAGGTGATGAGTATAAAACGATTAAAGATGCGTTTAACAAGCTTCTAACGCCCCTCTTTGAAATGGCTGGAAGCGCGAATGGTACGCATGTGTTAAATTGTTTTCATGATGCTTTTAGACATATCTTCCGCACTTATGAAGGTGAAGTTAGATCGACCATTCATCCCTACAGTTTGTTTGGATCAATGTTTCAAAAATATTGTTGTCAAGATCGATATATTGCTGATGCTATGAATCCAGAAGTTTTTATGGAAGACTGTAAATCTATGATTTATGCATATTTTAATACCAGTGTCATTTCAACTAGAGCATTGATGTCGCATGAAGCCAGCGGTCAATTGAGCAGTTTAGGATATTTAATTTATGGTGGCATAGGGCGACACTTTGAAAAACCAGAAGAATTAGTGGAGCGCATTTACGATGCTATTTATCCAGAGCTGGTACCACTTGAAAATGGAACTGTTGATCTTAAGAGAACGATTCAGTGGGAAAGTATTGCAGAGTGGATTGGTACATTTATTGAAAAACTCCCTACTTCAGATGATGAAGATTTTGATCCAAGTACAGATTTTTATCAAAAACATGTCAAAAAAATGAACCTTGCTGATACTGCAGCTCCATATTTGACAAAAGAAGGTGTTCGGTTAATGTTGTGGGATATGGGTATCTTGGAACATACCAACGAATCAAAACAAATGGCTCTGACCAGAATCGAAATCGAAAAATTAAATCGCCAAAGATATTAGACTTATTTCGAAATTACATTTATTTGTTAAAATTGCCTTTTTTGAGCAGATTTAATCCTAAATTTTTCGGGCCTAGTTGCCAAGTGGTGGGACATGACTCCGTTAGAGGTTCGTGAAAAAATCAATCAGCGGATTATGAACTCACCTTACGCCTAACTTGAACAAGTGATTTTTTGACATAACCTTGAGCTATATATAAGGAGACACATTCCGCCATAGCAAAAACTTTAAAAATGGCTTTTTGAATGTTTTTTTTTCATTTTCATGATACCATAGCATCCATCAAAAGTAATGTGAGATGTTAAGGCATCCGCTCTTCCTGAGCATAAGATTGGCTTAACTTCTTTCAAATGAAATCTAAAATGGAGTTTTTATGAAAAAAGTTTTGTTGGCTACATTAATGTGTTTTCTGTCATTTGAAATGCAGGCTTTAGAATATGAAAAGCAATTTGAAAATGATCAAATTTGTGTAGCAAAGGCTAAAATATCCCCACATGAAGAAATTGGTCTTCATCGTGATGTATATCCGCAAGTAGTTATTGCCCTAAAAGGGGGAACAATTACCCGTCTTGAAGCAGACGGACGGACGACAGATGTGAAATTTCCAACAGGTGAAGCTGTTTATAGAGAAGCTGATCCTGAAAATGAACAACATCATAGTGTAAATAATTCTTCTGAATCGGTTGAGCTTATCACTATTCAACTCAAAAATAGCCTTCCTGAATTCACAAAAGTAGACGAGAAATCTCATGAAATCGCAATAGATATAAAAATTAATTGCCCGATGAGTACAGAGCTAAAAGAGTTTGTAAAATCAATTCCTCCTGCAGGCAATTATTCCTCTAGCTTTGAAGAATGGAAATCTTCTTTTATAAATAACATGACTCACTTGATTCGATTGGTAGAAAGCGAAAAGATATCTAATTCATTTTGGTCTGTTAAAACAGATGATCGTTTATCGCAGGAAGTTAAAGATAAATAATAGACTTCAATCTGGCTCCCTTACTCAAGCTGGATCGAGAGATTTCTTGCAAGCGCGAGTTTTTAGTTTGTAGTTGGTACAGTTTCAAACCATCAAACGCATCTAGGTATTTTCCAAAAAATGTCAGGTTAAAAAATGAATAATTTATTTTACACTCTTTCTTTCGCATTTCTTCTTTTCACTACCCATATTTCTGCAATAATCAGTGAAAAAGCTGATTTTAAAGTTAACGAGCAAGAAATAAAAGGAGAATGGCTTAGTGATGAGGAGGCTAAAAAACCTCTTAAGTCTGCTCCCCATAAAATTGTAAGGCGCGCAGCATTTGATATCGGCTCAGGGCAAATTAAGATGCAGGTATCCGATATCGATCTAACAACAAATAAAATTATAAATGTATTGCTTACGGATACTGCTTATGTTGGATTGAGAGAAAATCTGGTCAAAAGCTTAGATGGAAGATTGAGTTCTGACATTCAAAATAAAACAGTTGAAGCAATCTCAGAACTAATGAAAAAAGCGACTCCTTTTCATCCAGAGGCTTATCATGCTATTGCTACCGAGGCTCTTCGTCTAGCAAAAAACGGCGATACATTAGTGGAACGAATCAAAAATGAAATGGGAATGTCCGTAACTATTGTTTCTCAAGAAGAAGAAGGCATCTTGGGATTTATCAGCGCTATGAGCGAAGCACATGTTGATCCGTATAGAGCGGTCTCTTGGGATTTTGGAGGAGGAAGTTTTCAAATCACAACAAAATGTGGTGACCATTATTCAGTATATTTGGGAAGGCTTGGAAAAACTCCCATGAAAAATGCTTTGTTAAAAATACAAGGAAAAGATTTAGATCCGACGTCTAGCCCTAACCCCATTTCAAAATTACAAGCGACTCAGGCCATCCAATTCGTCAAAGATAATATCAAAGATATTCCTATCGAGCTTCGTCAAAAATTGAAACAGTCAGATGTTGTTGTATTAGGCGTTGGAATTAACCCTTTATGGGGGATGCAGAAGAGTACACACTACGATATCAATAGAGTATTACAAGAACTTAATTGCCGGTTGAATCTCGATGATGCTGCGATAAGGATAAACGATTCCATTACTGCTGATCGAAAGGAAGCTTTTCCTTATGTTGTTTCAAACCTTATTCTAGCTTATGGAGTGATGGAAGCTTTAGACATTACCCAAGTTCACTATGTGGGAACACAAGGCGCAAATGCAATAGGAGCATTACTTTCTCCACAATATTGGGTAAGCAATGAAATATGTCAAAAACATTAAATGAGAAAATTCCAAATGTACCTACCGAAAGCAATCTTAACAAAGAGACGTTTATTATCTGAGAAACCATCCCCTATTATTCTTAAAGGTCAATTTGTGCGGATTGAACCACTTGTAGTTGAACGCGATGCTAAACGCCTTTTTGAAATGTCTAATGGGAATGCTCTTCAGCTTGGCGAACGATCTATGGATCCGTATGATGCTGATATCTTGGTTTGGCATTACATGTTTGATGGTCCTTTTAAAAATGTCGAGGATCTGGCTGCTAGTTTGCAATCTCAAGTAGATGCACCTAACGGATATTGTATGTGTGTATTTGACATCCATTCAGGCTTACAGGTAGGTGTAACCAATTTCATGAATAACACCCCATCCCATTTAAAAATCGAATTAGGAGGCATTTGGTACAGCCCAATAGTCCAAAAAAGCTCTGCCAATACAGAAGCTACATATTTGATGCTCAAGCATTGTTTTGAGCTTGGATATCGTCGCGTAGAGTGGAAATGCCATTCACTTAATGAACGATCACGTAGAGCCGCTTTACGTATGGGATTTAAGTTTGAAGGGATACAAGAAAGCCATATGATCGTTAAAGATTGCAATAGGGATACAGCTTGGTTTCGAGTTCTAGATCATGAATGGCCAGTAGTAAAAAAACATTTAGAGCAGTTGCTATACTGAAGAAAATCATGATAAAAACAAATCGACTTATTTTACGACTTTGGCAGGAAGGTGATTTAGAACCTTTCGCGCAACTTAATGCAGATCCTCGTGTCATGGAATGGTTTCCATCTACTTTGAACCGTATGGAGGTGATTACTATCTTGAGCGCCAGGAAGAACCCATCCCACAAGATGAGCAAGTGCTCTTTGATGAAATTAGCGATGATGCAGCTAGGAAAAAAGGTATGGAACGCATTAAACCTTTTCGAGTTTATATCAAGGATTCGAATCAATCTGTGGTTGGTGGCGCCACTGGAGTGACTTTTTATGGCTGTCTTTATGTTGACATGTTGTGGGTTGAAGAATCAATTCGCGATCAGGGATTTGGCAAAAAAATCATGGAAGAGGCTGAAAAAATTGCTAGAGAAAGGAAATGTACATTTGCCACGTTGAATACAATGGACTGGGAAGCCCTGCCCTTCTATGAGAAGTTGGGCTATCGCATTGAATTTGTTCGAGAAGGCTATGAAAAGGCATCCAAAATGTACATGCTAAGGAAGAAATTATGAAAACTGTTGATATTAGAGATCGAATTTGGGATGCAGTTTCAGCAATCAGACCTTTAGATAATACTGAAAGGCAACATATCGATTTTGTACTTAATTGGATTCAATCAGGTGTCGAGATTTTTCGCATTGAAAAGCCAGCATCTCCACCAATACATTTAGTCTCCTATTTTTTAATCTTCTCACCAGAACAATCCAAGATATTATTGGTCGATCACAAAAAAGCAGAACTGTGGCTTCCCCCAGGTGGCCATGTAGAGAAAGGTGAAGATCCAAAGGAAACTGTTCTTAGGGAGGCGAAAGAGGAACTAGGAATTGAAGCAGAATTTCTTTTTGAACAGCCTCTTTTTGTGACCGTTACAAAAACGGTAGGGAATGTCGCTCAGCATACGGATGTTTCGTTGTGGTATGTGCTAAAATGGAATTCCGATGAACCAATGACTTATGACAAGGACGAATTCCATCAAATTCGATGGTTTGAAATTAATGAGATTCCATTTGAAAGATCTGATCCTCATCTAAGACGCTTTATTGAGAAAATGATCTGTCAATTCAGATCACACACAAATTGGAAGGCTTATGAATCTTCAGCATCAAGCTACGCTGCGAAAGTAGATAGTTTGCATCCCTATAGAGAAGCCGATAGATTTCTTTCAATGATTCCTCCCACTGGAAAGATTATTGATATTGGCTGCGGATCTGGAAGAGATGCAAAAAATTTTTCTGAAAAAGGTTATGTGGTCACAGGGATTGATTTCTCATCTAAAATGATCCAGATCGCTCAAGAAAAAGCCCCGAAAGCCAATTTCCATGTGATGGATATGCGATCGTTAAATTTCGATTCTATTTTTGATGGAGCTTGGGCTAATGCTTCTCTTTTACACCTATCAAAAAACGAATTTTCAAATGTTTTAAAAAGCATTTCCAAATCTTTAAAATCTGACGGATTATTTTTCATTAAGCTCAAAAAAGGGTCATCTGAGGGATTGGAATTAGATTCTCGTTATCACAACATCGAAAAATTTTATTGTTACCACGATGAACAAGACCTAAAAGAGCTATTATTGGCGACTGGATTTACGATCTTAGATTTATTCGTCACAGAAAATGAATCTTCTTACCAGACACATCCCTATATTCACGCGTTTTGTAGAAAAAAGGGCTCAATGAAAAAGATGATCACACGATGAAGGAAAGTTATGTCTAACATTGAGAAAGAAAGTACTCCTCGAGTCGACTCAGAAAAGAAGACAAAAAAAATATTAGTTGTCCCCTATAATCCAGATTGGCCTCACATTTTTGAAAGAGAAGCATTAAAAATCAAAGAAGCTATTGGATCAAACTGCATAGCTATTCATCACATTGGTTCTACTTCAGTAGCAGGACTTTCTGCAAAACCAGTAATTGATATGATAGTGGTTGTTAAAAATCCTGAAAAGGCGATTCACCCTCTTGAAAGCTTAGGCTTCAAGTATAAGGGCGAGTATAACATACCTATGCGGTTTTATTTTAACCGATCAGAAGGAGTCGACACAAATCTTCATATCTACGAAGAAGGACATCCAGAAATCGAATTGAATCTTCTTTTTAGAGATTACTTGCGCCAGTATTCCGATGCTAAAGACGAATATAGTAGTCTTAAAGAAGATCTTCTTAAGGAAAAGTCCTCCTATGAAAAGAATAATTCCCCTTTCACAGGATATAATCTGGGTAAAGATGCTTTCATCCGAAAAATTCTTCAAGCAGCAAACTTCAATCGCGTTCGCATAATGAAATGCACCCACTATGCTGAATGGGAAGTTGCCAAGCAATTAAGAAATAAATACTTCTTTGATCCGCTGCCGATTGCAGATCTTTATACATGGACATTTGATCATCCAGAACATATTCATCTTGTTCTTTATCAGGGAGTTGAAGTTATTGGGTATGCTCATATCCAATTTTGGCCAGAACATAGAGCGGCGTTGCGAATCATTGTCATTGATGAAAAGTATAGGCAGCACGGATTGGGGAGCCAATTTTTACAACTTTGCGAGCAATGGTTGAAAAGACAGGGGATCAAATCTCTTCATGATGAAGCGAGGCCAAATGTCGTCAACTTTTATCGCAGAAATGGCTACACAGAAATGCCATTTGAAGACCCGAGTGGTGAACCTCCAAGTCCTAATGATATCGCAATGGGAAAAAGACTATGACATTCGAAAACATCACCATCCACCAAGCGACTAGTGAAAAACTTAAAGTTTTAGATGAGGCTATTACAGATTTTAATATCACAGTAGCAAAGGAGCTTCCTAGGGCTATCATTAAACGACTTGATTTCATTATAGTGGATACTGTGATAAAACGTTGGGGAAGAATCGACATTTTGGTCAACAACGCAGAAATAACACATGGATCGGCAGCATAAGATCTCTCATTTCAAGATTGGCAAAGGATGATTGATGTGAATTTAACGGGGGTTTTTCTTTGTGCTCAAGTAGTAGGAAAGAAAATGATTGAGCAAGGGACAAAGGGACCCATTATTAACATCATATGTCACAGGAGCTGATTGGATCATTGACGGCGGATATACAGCCCCATAAGCATGCTAAACATAAGAAAGCGAAAAAATTATTTTAAATTTTAAAACTAGAGAAATTAATGACTTCGATCTACAAAAAATATTTGGTGTATTTTGTTATTGCTTTTGCACCTGTCATAGCATTAGCGGAGGAACAACCCATAAAAGCTGCCCATAAGCCTCCTATTCTTACAACGACTGCAATTATTGAAGTCTATGATCATGATAAATTCACTGGAATCGTCCTGATTGAAAGAGGCAAAGCTCCATTTGGAAAAGCAATTCCTGGAGGCAAGGTTGAGTATGGAGAAACAGTTGAGAATGCAGTAAGACGAGAAATGATGGAAGAGGTCAATCTCGAATTACAAGATTTGAAACAATTTCATGTTTATTCTGAACCATCTCGCGACTTCAGGCGTCACTTCAGTAGAAGTTACACATGTAGCGAAGGCATTTAGCTTGCCAGCCGCTGGTGATGATGCAGCTAGGGCATTTGTAGTTAAGATTGAGGATATCCCATGGAAGGAGCTGGCTTTTGATCACGCTCAAATTCTTCATGACTATCTCGATTATAAAAGTGGAAAAGAGTCCACATCAATGATTAAACCATAACCCACTGGAGACGCAGTTATTATGTTACGCAGACTTCTTTTTACTTTCACAACGCTTTTATTACCTCTGATTGGTGAAGCCAGAATCATCGAAACGGCTCACGTTGCTGATGCTATTCAACTCATCGATGAAGACACTTGGTTCTTGGTCGACCTTGATAACACCATGTTTGAAGCTAAGCAAGCGCTAGGACACGCCAATTGGTTTTATGATGAAATGCAAAAGAGATTGCAAAATGGCATGAGTCGAGAAGAGGCTATTCGAGATTCATACCCTGGTTGGATTAAGACTCAACAAGTGTGTCCAGTAAAGCCTCTTGAAGAAGACTTTGTGCCTTCGCTACTTTCACTGCAAAATCGCGATATAGTCATCATGGGACTAACTCATCGCCAACCTTCTGTAGCTCAATCAACTGTTCGTCAGGTCGCTTCTCTTGGATTCAATTTTGTAAAGACTGCTCCATCAAAAGACTCTTTTGTTGTTCCTGCAATAAGCCCAACGTTGTATCTACAAGGGATCTTGTTTGTCAGCGATTACAATAAGAAAGGGGATGTTTTTCTCCCATTCTTATCAATGATTAAGCAAAGTCCTAAAAAAGTCGTTTTCATCGATGACAAACGAAAAAATGTCGAAGAGCTAGAGCAGGCCTTAGCTAAGTATGGAATAGAGTACGTTGGTGTTTATTACACTGCTATTGAGCATGTAGCGCCTGTATACTCAAGAGAGGTTGCTGAATTTCAGTATAAATTTTTGGACAAAATCATGAGCAATGAAGCCGCTGCTGTGCTTATGGAACATGGATTAGAATGAAATAGGAGAAGTCAATGAAGACAGTTTATTTTTTATCTGTATTATTTTTATCAACCTCTAGGATGCTTATGGCAAATACGGAAGTCCAAAAATTTGATTGGGAACAATTGATTATCACTCCTGTTGCTAATGATCAATGGTATAAAGGAAGGCAGGTGCTCAACTTTTATCCATGTGATAAGGATTATCGAGATAGCCAAGCTGCAAGAGATGTTGTAGCTAAATATTTTCAAGATGCAAAACCCATTAATACAGATGCTGGTTTACTGAAATATGGTTCAGATCAAGTCACGCTAGATGGTGTCTACATTGAAATGGGAGTTTGCACAGGAAGAACAATTAACTTTATTGCGGCCCTTAATCCAGAAAAAATCGTCTATGGATTTGATTCATTTGAAGGCTTGCCTGAGGCTTGGGTTAGGGAAGATATTCATATTCCAAAAGGCACTTTTGCATTTAAGCAAAATGATACTCTACCTCCTGTGTTACATAATGTCAGATTGGTCAAGGGGATGTTTGGAGATACTCTACCAATATTCAAAGAAACTATTCTAAATGATAAGCCAATAGCCTTTTTGCATATTGACTGTGATATTTATTCATCTACAAAAGAGGTATTTGAGATTTTGGGTGATCGTATTGTTTCTGGCACTGTCATCGTCTTTGATGAATTTTACAATTATCCAGGATCAGAAAACCACGAATTCAAAGCATTTCATGAATTTTTACAAAAAAGCGGAAAAAAGGCTCGTTATATTGCGTTCAATCAATATTTCGAACAGGCTGCAGTCAGAATCGAATAATATAAATGATTGAGGTTAGTAATGCTTAAGTTTGCCTTGTTTGCGATTAGTTTTTTTTATGCAATACTATGCATATACCCGCGGCAATCCTATGGAGAAAATATGTTTTTAAATAACTCAGTAAATCAATCTCAAATTGAAGAGAGAATTCGCCTGGTAGAAAATGGGTTATTACCCGCTATAGCAATAGCTGGACTTCCTGTTTCAAAAACCACATTAGATCAGCAGATGAAGCAATATGGAGTTCCTGCTGTAAGCATCGCTGTGATCAATGATGAAGAGATAGAATGGGCTAAGTCTTATGGGGTATTAGAAGCAAAAAGCAATAGGGCTGCTCATATTTCTTCATTATTTCAAGCTGGATCTGTCAGTAAACCGGTAGCAGCTTTTGGCGTCCTTTCTTTGGTTCAAAATAAAACAATAGATTTAAACGAAGATGTCAATCGGCGCCTTATTTCCTGGAAAGTTCCAGAAAATGAGTACACCGAACTCCAGAAAGTTTCTCTAAAACATCTCCTCAGTCATACCTCTGGCTTTAATGTCATTGGATTCGATGGATACAGACAAAACGAAAAAGTCCCCTTATTAATGGATATGTTGAATGGCTCATCACCAGCAAATAATCCTCTTATGAAGGTTGAATTTAAGCCAGGCGAACGGATGTCATATTCTGGTGGAGGATACACGGTTATGCAACAGCTCGTAGAGGACACTACGAATGTTTCATTTGCAGACTTTATGGACAGCTCTGTTTTTCAATCCCTTGAGATGTCAAGAAGCACAATGTCTTATCCACTACCTCCTTATTTATCCAAAGACGCTGCATTTGCACACCCTGCAAATGGGTTACCAATGGAAGGGGGTTATAAAACATATCCAGAAAGTGCTGCTGCTGGATTGTGGAGTACACCAATAGATATTTCTAAGTGGCTGGTTCATATCCAAGATTCATTGTCCGATGACCATCAAAGCCCAATCCTTACCAAAGAAACTTTACAGTTGATGCTGACCCATCATATTGCTCCTTATGGACTAGGTCCTGTAGTCAATGGGGATGGTAAAAACATTGATTTCAGCCATAAAGGCCGAACAGATGGTTTTGCTTGTGGATTTGTAGCATTTCCTTTTCTTGGAAAGGGAGTGGTTGTCATGATTAACTCAGATAATGGGTCATGTTTAGTAGATGAAATTATTAGAGGAGTATCTGAGGCTTATGAATGGCCATCTTATAAGACAAGCTTGAGAAAAGAGATTTCGATTTCCAAAAAAGATCTCAAAGAATGTCCAGGAAGATATGGAACTGGAGAGGAAGAAAATGACATCTATGATGTTGTCGTTTCTGAAGAAAGTGGAGAGTTGTTCATTCGCTTTGGCCATGCTTCGATCCCCTATAAGCTACATAAAGCAGAAGAAAATAAATTCTTTTTAATTGAGACTGGTTTTGAAGTTCTTTTTTACGAGGAAGATGGAACTACGAAAAAATTAGTGGTAGTCATTCACGCTGGGTTCGACCGAAGCTTTAATAAATTTGAATAAGAGACAATACCTATGGCTAATTCGAAAAACTCAAAAATTTAGTCTATTTGAATATTACCCACAATCAATTCAAAAATATTCCTGAATGTATTGGTAGTATGGAAAATCTCACTGAATTAAGAATTTACAACAACGCCATGTTTTCTATATCGAACTTGTTCCCTAATGCTTTTTTAAACCATGCAGGCACTAGATCTGTTTTCATTTCTAATAAGTGGCCATCCGTAATCTCGGCTAACCAGATATGCTCATGAGTAGAATTATCAAAAATGTAGGCGCAATTGGTGAATGGGATAGCTTCCTTGAGCAAATCAAGAGAGCGTTTGTAACGACTTACTATTTTATCTTCCGGAACTGAGTGACCGCCCATCCTTACTCGATACCTAACTCGAGAAATATTGATAGCTGGATCTTCAGTCGCTACATAATATAAGTAGGTTCTGTACCCTCTAGACTGTGCTGTACGTAGAAATTCAATCTTATCAGGAAAAGACATTACGGTTTCAAAAGTAAAGGATTTTGAGCATTCAATGAGCTTATGGCGAATAAAATCTGCCGCTACTGAAGCAAAATAGCTATTCACTCCAGCATTGAAAAAACTCAATTTGCCATCATTAAACCGCAATTCACGCGCATCATCCAGCAGGTCAGCTGTTTTTAAAAGTGGAGACTTGATGAAAAAATTCAGGATCTCTTCTTTTGTTGTTTGTATTTCATAGTGATCTAGGTCCAAAAAATCGAAATTGCGAATGTCTTTTTCGATTTCATCAGGATTGATGAACATTCCAAGAAGTTCAGGTCGAATAATCGATTTGAATGTGCTTTTACCAGAGCCATTAGGCCCTGCAAACATGCGTAAGCGGAGAGTTTCTTTATTCATTGATTTCCAACCTTTGCCCTGGGTTTACCGATATTGACGGAGCCAAATGTTTAATAAATTTATGTCTTCCGTCAGGAAACACCTCAACTAACTTTCCATTTTCACTGACAAGCACGCTGCTGCCAGAGGCAAGAGCTGCCCAATAAGCTTGTTTGAACGCTACATTCGCCAGCTCTGGAATGTGTTCTTCTAAATATGATATTGCTTCTTCACTCAGTGCCATCTTTGACCCCTTGGTATAAGCATTGATTGTTCCTATTGATAGCTATAAGCAATAGACATTTTGCTGTTTTGCCACAATTTTACAAAATTGCCATATCCCTCATCTAAAATTCAAAAGCTGCAGCACGACTTGTTTATAATAAGCCTTATAAACAAGGAAATATAGCCTAAGAATCCTTTCATAACAACTTAAGATGAAAGAAGTCTAATATGGATCAGATTTTTTGATAGATTTGACAAATAATAAATCTATAATTTTAATAATAAATTTAAATTAAATTATTTAGTTTATTTGATATAGCTTACATGATAGTTAAGACCCCTAAGTCATATGTAGAATCGGTCATCATCAAAAAAGCTCCGCATCTTGTAGAATTATAGGGTATCACCCTTAATAGAAACGGTACTTCTTTCTAGGAAAGAATTTGAATGCGAAGAGAGAGTTATAAAATTTTTATAGTTTTTTACGATTTTTGAAACTGAGAGATAAGCTCTTTTTGAGATCGCAGGGATTAGCTTAAGCAGTGTGGCTCCTCTAAAGATCCATTTTCAGTTGTATGATGAACTTATTTTCGATAGAGTATTGGTGCAAAGAGATAAATTGTGCAATACAGGAAATCGGAGCACGAGCTTCTTTACAAGCTAAAGAATCTCTTGATGTTGCTGTAATGGCTCTTAAAAATACTTTTATTGAAGACAATAATTTTAAAGAGATTATCTTGAATGTAAATAATGTGTTTTATAATGAGTCAGGAAATTCGTTTGATAAAATACCATTTGATACCCTGTTACCAGACCTTCTGGTCAAATATGGAGTTGGACAGCAAGTTTTGGAAATAGGATCGGGGGCTGGGGCATTAGCTTCTTGGTTGATTGGGCAAGGCTATCAAGTAAGCTGTATAGAACCTGCTAAGGAACTTGTTAAACAAGCTGAAAAAAAAGGGCTAAAGGTATATGCGACTACAATTCAAGACTTTGAGATAGACTTTCAATATGATAATATTGTAGCTATCTCCTCATTAATTCACGTACCAAAAGCCGATTTACCTGCACAAATTCAAAAAATCTCTCATCTTCTGAAGCCTCATGGGATATTTTTTGTAAGTTTCATAGAAGGAGAAGATGAAGGGCTTGAAGATCCAACAAAAGCGGGTAAATTGAGATATTTTGCTAAATGGAACGAGAAAGAGTTAGACGATCTTTTTTCTTCCAGTTTTGTGCTTCTTGAAAATTATAAAATTTATAATAAAAAAATGGATCGTAATTTTTTGCTTAGAGTGTACAGCTTGAAATAGTATTGATTTCTTGAATTTGTCCTAATGCAGCTTTACATTTTTCCCAAAGTCAAAAGTTCTGAATGCGTACAACTGCCCCACTTTTTTCTTTTCGGCTTAACATGCTAGTTTAGAGTCACTTTAGTGACTATTTTGCTATAAAATTTTAGCAAGCCATAACGCTTAAATTTTCCTCATGGGGCAAATTTGGGCCACTGGCAAACAACAAGAGTCGCCGATTCACAATAACTTCAATAGACTTCTTTGGAAACTGGCTTTTTTTTAGAAAAATCGATGTTTTTTGAGCAGATTTGATTCCAAATTTTAAGAGCATATTGGCAACTAGGCCCGAAAAATTTGGGATTAAAGATGCCAAAAAAGACAATTTTAACAAATAAATGTAATTTCGAAAAAAGTCTATTGTAGATCATTGTCCACAAAGGTTATACTTGCAGCTTATTAGCTAGACAGGATCGCCATATGGACGTACTAACACTCGCACGCTTTCAATTTGCCTTTACCATAATGTTTCATTACATCTTTCCTGTTTTGAGTATTGGTTTAAGCATAATCATGGTGATTACCGAAGCACTCTACCTTAAGACTAAACGTGCTTCATATCTACACACCGCTCAATTTTGGACCAAAATATTTGCCCTGACCTTTGCCATGGGAGTAGCCACTGGTATTGTAATGGAGTTTGAATTTGGCACTAACTGGGCCACTTATTCCCGCTATGTGGGTGACGTTTTTGGTAGTGCTTTGGCTGCCGAAGGGGTTTTTGCTTTCTTTTTGGAGTCCGGTTTTTTAGCTGTATTATTATTTGGTTGGAATCGCGTAGGGCCAAAACTACATTTTTTCTCTACCCTCATGGTCTGCCTAGGTGCCCATTTTAGTGCTATTTGGATTGTAGTAGCTAATTCGTGGATGCAAACGCCCGCTGGATTTACCATTGTTGGTGAAGGTATGCAAGCACGTGCCTGTATTATTGATTTTTGGGCTATGGTTTTTAATCCCTCTTCTATGATTCGACTACAGCACGTCATACTGGGTTGTTGGTTAGCCGGTGCCTTTTTAGTGATTAGTGTAGCGGCATATTATATGTTGAAAAGAGAGCATTTAAGATTTTCGCGCCAATCTATGCGTGTAGGATTGTGGATAGCCTTTATTACCTCTGTGTTGCAAGCACTTTCAGGCCACCAAAGCGGACAAATAATTGCCCAATATCAACCCGCCAAATTAGCCGCCTTAGAAGCACTCTACCAAACCCAAGAGGGTGCTCCCTTAACATTGTTTGGCATTGTAGATACAACTAATCAAAAGTTAAACTATGCAATCCAAATACCTAAAATGCTCAGTTGGCTCTCTTTTGGTGATCTCAATGCCACCATAGCGGGACTCGATCAGATTGCACCTGAGGACAGGCCCAACACAAAAACTCTTTTTTATACCTTTCGCTTGATGATTGGATTAGGCTTTCTCATGTTAGCTTTATCCATTATTGGACTAATATTATGGCACAAAGATCGATTTTTATCGTATCCATGGATTTTGCGAATCATGACTATATCGGCTATTTTTCCACAATTAGCCAATCAGGCTGGTTGGTATTGTGCAGAAAGTGGCCGCTATCCTTGGATCGTATATGGATTGCTGCGCATTTCCGATGGTCTTTCTAAAGCGGTCGTTGCTAGCCAAGTTTTGGGATCTATCATCATGTTTGGTGTTGTGTACGTATTGCTCTTCATTTTGTTTATTTATCTTTTAAATGCCAAAATAAAACATGGCCCCCATAATTTTGACGAAGAGTCCCCCTATCATGCCTTACAACATTTGATCAAGGAAAGCCCTCTAAATGATCGGAATTGAAGATTTAGAATTTGGCTGGTTCGCAGCCTTCATGCTCCTTTTAATCGGATATGCTATTTTAGATGGTTTTGATCTAGGCGTAGGCATGTTGCATTTATGCACAAAAGATAATGAAGAAAGGCGCATTATGCTCAATTCTATCGGTCCGGTTTGGGATGGCAATGAAGTTTGGTTAGTGACAGCTGGTGGCGCTCTATTTGCTGGTTTTCCTGATATCTATGCTACGATGATGTCATCCTTTTACTTACCGATAATGACATTGCTTGCAGGATTAATTTTTAGGGCTGTGGCCATTGAATTTCGCAGTAAAGAAAATATGCGCTGGTGGCGACTCATATGGGATATAACTTTTTTTTGTGGCAGTGCCATGATCGCTTTTATTTTAGGTTTAGTACTAGGCAATCTAATTTATGGAATTCCGTTGAGTGAGCAAAAAGAATTTACCGGAGACTTAAGTGCCATTTTTCATCCTTACACCATCTTAATAGGTTTTTTTGCAAATGCTTTGTTTATCTTACATGGTTCCACCTATCTTCTTATGAAAACCGAAGGGGTGTTACACGATAAAATAAGGGCTTGGACTAATCACACCTTAATTATTTTTGTGATTATGTATGCCATAAGCACTTTATCAACAATTATTTATATGCCACACATGATTGAAGCTCTACGTGAGCGACCATTTTTTTTCTTAATCGCTATTGTTAATATCTTAGTAGTCGCCAATATACATCGCACCATTCGCTTAAAAAAAGATGGCTGGGCTTTTATTTCTTCTTGCGCAAATATCATTTGCCTACTTGTATTATATGCCATTGGCACTTATCCTAATGTCATTCGATCAATAGATGAGCCGGACCGATTGAGTCTGACAATTTATAACTCGGCCTCATCATCACTAACGCTACGCATATTGTTTACTTTTGCTTTAATTGGCTTGCCACTGGTTATTAGCTATACTACAGCAATTTATTATATTTTTAGAGGAAAAGTAAAAATTGATCCTCATAGTTATTAAGTCTATTTTTTAAATATTGAGACCTAAACATGAACATGCAAAGTCCTTCTGCCATTCCCGTCAATAGTGCTTTATTAATTGTTGATTTACAAGTAGACTTTATTCGAGGCGGAACTTTAGCTGTACCTGGTGGTGAGCAAATTATTCCGGTAGTTGAGCGCCTAGTACACTTGCCATTTAACTTTAAACTTGCCAGTAAAGATTGGCATCCTCTACAACATGTTAGCTTTGCCACCACCCATCAGCAAGAACCAGGCTCATATATTTCGTTAAAAAATGAAGTACAACAACTGTGGCCAGTACATTGTATACAAAACACCAAAGGCGCTGAGTTTGCTCCAGGATGGGATTATAAGCAGATTGATCATATTTTCTATAAAGGGATGGACCCACACATCGATAGCTATAGCGCCTTTTTTGACAATCAACACACAAAATCGACTGGTTTAGGTGATTTTCTTGAAGCACATAAGATTAAACATCTGTTCATTGCGGGATTAACCACTGATTACTGCGTGAAATATTCGGCTTTAGATGCGATGAAGTTTGGTTTTCAAACCTACGTTATATCCGACGCTTGCCGAGGAGTTAATGTCCATCCCGGGGACACTGCTAAAGCTTATCAAGTCATACAACAAACTGGTGTAAAAATTATTACATCCGGAGAACTAATAACCTTAATTTAATAGTCTAAGAGAAAACTTGAAATCTTTCACTTAATCATTTAGATTAAATAATCACTTACTTTGAACAAGCTATTTTATGAATAAATATAATATAAAAAACATCCGTAATTTTTCTATTATCGCACATATAGATCATGGAAAATCGACTTTAGCTGATCGCTTACTTGAACTTACCCATACTGTCGCTGCACGCGATATGCAAGAACAATTACTCGATGATATGGATCTTGAGCGCGAGCGCGGGATTACTATAAAAGCACATCCTGTCACTATGTACTACCAAGCACATAATGGTGAATCATATCAAATTAATTTTATCGACACACCTGGACATGTCGACTTTAGTTACGAGGTCTCGCGCTCACTCTCCGCATGTGAAGGGGCCTTGCTGGTAGTAGATGCTGTACAAGGTGTGCAGGCGCAGAGTTTGGCCAATGTGCACTTAGCATTAGAGCGTGATTTAGAAATTTTAATAGTTATCAACAAAATTGATTTACCAGCCGCCGATGTCGAAGGTGTCCGCAAACAAATTGAGGAAGCAATTGGTTTAGATGCCTCCGATGCAATTAGTTGCTCGGCAAAATCTGGCATAGGTGTGGATAAAGTACTTGAGAAAATCATCACCGCCATTCCACCGCCCGTCGCTCCCGATGATGATATTTTGCGTGCACTGGTGTTTGACTCGCACTACGATGTTTATCGTGGGGTTATGGTATATGTTAGGATAATGAGTGGTGAGATCAAAAAAGGCTCGCTTATCCATATGATGGCCACAAACAAATCTTTTGAAGTCTTAGAGGTAGGCACTTTTACACCTAAAGCCACCCCGCTTGAAATTCTGCGACCTGGTGAAGTTGGCTATATGATCGCCAACATTAAAAATACTAGTGATGTTAAAATTGGCGATACTATCACAAATCAAAAATATCGTGCGCAGGAACCACTCCCTGGATTTCGTCTAATCACTCCAGTTGTCTATGCTGGAATCTATCCAATTGATGCCACCGACTTTGAAGCGCTACGCGATGCACTAGTAAAATTGCAACTTAATGACTCAGCCTTACACATTGAGCAAGAAAGCAGTACAGCGCTAGGATTTGGTTTTAGATGTGGTTTTTTAGGACTATTACATCTTGAAATTGTCTTTGAACGCATTCAGCGCGAATTTGATATTGATATTATCTCAACAGCACCCTCTGTAATGTATCGCTTTATTCTAAATGATGGCACGCTAAAAGAAGTCGACAACCCCGCTCATTACCCCGATCCAGCCTATATTGATGCTGCCGAAGAGCCATGGGTAAAGTGTCATATCATGATTCCTTCCGAATATCTAGGAGCTATTATGAATTTGGGAATGGATAAACGAGGTGTGTGTCTAAAAACAGAAACTATCGATGCACGTCGCCTATTATTGACCTATCGCTTTCCGCTAAATGAAATTATCACCAATTTTAATGATAAACTTAAATCTATTACCAAAGGTTATGGCTCTTTTGATTATGAATTTGATTCATACGAAGTGGGTGATATTATCAAGCTTGAGATTCGCGTCAATGAGGAGCCTGTGGATGCTTTTTCCTGTTTAGTACATCGCAGTAAGGCTGAGAGCAAAGGACGCGCCATCTGTGCCAAATTGGTAGAGGTCATCCCCATGCAATTATTTAAAGTACCTATACAAGCGGCCATAGGTGGAAAAATTGTAGCGCGTGAAACCATTAAAGCCATTACTAAAAACGTTACGGCTAAATGTTATGGTGGCGATATATCACGTAAACGAAAATTGTGGGAGAAACAAAAGAAGGGTAAAAAGCGGATGAAACAAATTGGTCAGGTAAACATTCCTCAAAGTGCTTTTATGAAAGTATTGACAGCTGATGAGTAATTTTAATTTGACTACATCGAGCCAAACCAACTCTAATAAATGTTTGTCGCCGAACCAACTGGCTTGTCTAGATGCCAACCGCATGCCGCGTCATATTGCCATCATTCCAGATGGTAATCGGCGCTGGGCCAAAAAAAATCTATTGCGAATTTATGAGGGTCATAGCAAAGGGGTCGATGCTTTAATTCAGATTATTAAGGCCGCCAAACAAATGCAGATAAAAGAAATTACTATTTATGGTTTTTCGACAGAAAATTGGCACCGCCCACAATTAGAAGTACAAGCTTTAATTAGCTTGATTCATTCGTATTTAGTTAATCAAACCGCCAATATGGTTGAAGATGGGGTGAAATTTGAAACTATTGGCGAACCGGGTGGTTTACCGCAATACCTTCTAGATACTATAAAACAAACCAAACACGTCACCCAAAACTGTAGCAGCATGCGCTTGATTATGGCCTTAAACTATGGTGCGCGCAATGAAATTTGTCGCGCTTTTCGTGCCATGTTACAAGATTATGATCAGAAAAAATTACAAGTAGAGGAAATTAATGAAACACTTGTTGGCCGCTACTTAGATACGCATGCTTGGAGTGACCCTGATTTATTGATTCGTACCAGTGGAGAATTAAGGGTGAGCAACTTTTTATTATGGCAACTTTCTTATAGTGAAATTCACGTCTCTTCTGTGTTATGGCCTGATTTCACTCCACAACATTTATATGAGGCGATAATTGATTTTCAAAATCGCAAAAGACGCTGGGGAGGGGGTTGAAAAATGCTTTCAGAACAACTAAAACAACGGCTCTCTATTGGTACAATCATTACATTGATTTTGATACTAGTAATATATTACTCACAAATAGACTCATTCCAACCAGTTTTTATCATGTTGACTTCTGCCACAATAGGCTTTTCACTATTAGAGTATTATAACTTAGCTATTTTTAAGGGTTGGACTCCTTTATCGTCCTTAGGTATTGTAAGTGGCATAAGTTATGTAATTGCTGTGGCCATAAGCATACACAATCCTTTATTGAGAGAACTTCCTGCTATAGTTCTATGGGGCACTCTTCTGCTCAGTTGTCTGTTATTTTTTAACCGGCGCGCATTACCCTTAGTAAACTTAGCTATTACCATGTTTGGTTTAGTATATATCGTACTTCCTTTAAGTTTTGTTGTGCGCATCAATTATTTTTTAAATGATAGTTTAGTGACAGATGGTCGTCTATGGCTCAGTTATGTATTGATTACAAGTAAAGCTACTGACATGGGCGCTTATTTTTCAGGTAAGGTATTAGGCAAACATCCCCTATCGCCTTATATTAGTCCAAATAAAACTATTGAAGGTGCACTAGGCGGTACTTTGCTTGCCATAGTCTACAGTCTTTTATTTAGTCTATTTTTTTCCGGTTCCGCTCATTTTCATCTTGCAATCCTTGATAGTCTATGGTTGGGAGCGGTTTTGAGTATATTGGCACAATTTGGTGATTTAACAGAATCGCTCTTTAAACGCGATGCCGGTGTCAAAAACAGTAGCCATCTGCCTGGTTTAGGTGGGATTTTAGATATGGTAGATTCGTTAATTTTTACGCTTCCCCTAACTTACTTTTTATTGCGCATGCACATTATAGGATAACAATTAAAAGAAAGAAAAATATATGATTATCACTATTGACGGCCCAGTAGGTACTGGCAAAAGCACTGTTGCCAAAAAATTAGCGCATGCTATTGGCTTTATTTTTTTTGATACAGGCGCCATGTATCGAATTTTAACTTACGGCTTACTTAAACATCACATCGATTTATCGCAGACCGCGCTGTTAGAAGATTTTTTAAAAGACTTTAAAGTAGATTTTAAAATAATAAAGCATGAAAAGCATTATTTCTTTGAAGGTGAAGACATCAGCGAAAAAATTCGTGGCAAAGAGGTAACAGCCGCCGTATCTGCCATAGCTAGTATAAAGAGTGTGCGCGATAAATTAACAGCCTTGCAACGTACCTTTGCAATAGGGGTTAATGCTGTTTTTGAAGGACGCGATATGGCTACAGTTGTCTTCCCTGACGCTGATCTTAAAATTTTCTTGACTGGACGCAATGAAGTGCGTGCTCAACGTCGCTATAATGAATTAAAAACAAAGTATCTAGCGGAAAATCAAACACTAACTTTCGAACAATGTCTAGATGAGATTAATGAGCGCGATAGAAGTGATTCGACGCGGCAATATGCTCCTTTGGTACAAGCTAGCGATGCTTTTGTTATTGACACTTCCGACAAAACTATCGAAGAGGTAATAAACAGCATTTTAGAGCACAAAGAAACCATTAGGACTAAATCAGCACACCGTAGTACGGAAACGCATGCATGAAATTTCTTTATAAATTGACTACTCTCTTATTTAAGGGATACTTTCATATTTTTTATAAGTTCCGTGTTTACGGAGCGCAAGGGTTACCGCCAGGCGCTGCTATTTTAGCGGCCAATCACGCTTCTTTTTTTGATCCACCACTTATTGCTGCCGTTTGCCCAGAAGATCTTCATTTTTTAGCGCGCGCCTCATTATTTAAAAGTAAATTTGCACAATGGCTTTTACCAAAACTTAATGCCCACCCTATTGAAGGAACAGTACAAGATAGAAACTCATTGCGCATGATTTGCCAATTACTACAAGATGGTAACAAAGTACTTATATTCCCCGAAGGAATGCGTTCAGCCACGGGTGATTTGCAGCCGATTAAATCGGGAGTAGCTATGTTGGCTATGCGCGCTCCTTGTCCGATCATTCCAGTCTACCTGCAAGGAACTTTTGCCGTGTGGCCACGTAATCAACGCTGGCCCAGTTTGCGCTCTGCCATTACTTGTGTTTTTGGAAAACCAATTTACATCTCTGATAATCCGGATGATCATAAAAAAAAACGGCAAGAACAATGTTTACAACAATTGCAAGAAAGTTTGAATAATCTACGTCTATGGGCAGAAGATGGTGCCACCGGCGAAATGCCCTAAAGTTGGGTTTAAAATGGCTGAGGACAAATTTATTCCTAAAGAAACAAAACCTACTGACGCGCAGTGGGAGCAGATTATCACAAATAGCCAACAGTTAGAAAATGAAAAAATAAATCCAATCAAATATTGTAAGCATATCATCACACGTAACTACAATCAAATCAGGCATACTCTTGATTACTATACAGGATTAGCAGCAAAAAAAATCGGCCTAGCTTATAAACGGCATTGGAATTGGTGGGATAAAATCTACACTACCAATAACGGGGCCTCGCTCTATTTAGGTGCTATTCCCTTGCAGAAAAGTTTTTTCAGAATAAAGTATCGCGATGATTTGCTTGCTTTGCAAAAAGAAGGGATCGGAGCAGTATTAAGTGTCGTGGAGGTCTTTGAAAATCGCTATAATGGTCTTATTACAGCGACCATTAGGCCAGAACAATGGAGAAAAGCCGGTCTTAAGCAATTGCAATTGCCTACACCTGATTTTGCCACTATACCAATGGCTACAATCCACCAAGGGGTAGAGTTTATTGCCTGGAATTTGCAACATGGACGCTCTGTCTACGTGCATTGCAAAGCAGGACGGGGTCGCAGTGCCTTAATGGCGATGTGTTATTTAATCAAATATCATGCTTTAAGCGCAGCACAAGCTTTTATAGCAATTAAATCTCAGCGCAAGCAAGCGGGCTTTAATCAAAAAGATGCTAAAACAATCACTTTACTGCAATTCGAAAATCTTTGTAACTCACCTTACCGCATAATTTGAACAAGTGATTTTTGATGACTGCGGATATGTACTAAAGGCACTCTTCAAATTATGCGGTAAGATGAGTTTGTAATCGAATTAATTTATAAAATTCATTGTAAAAAATCTAACTTTTAATTACACTTATATATTAGACTTCTTTCGAAATTACATTTATTTGTTAAAATTGTCTTTTTTGGCATCTTTAATCCCAAATTTTTCGACCATATTGCCAATATTCTCTTAAAATTTGGAATCAAATCTGCTCAAAAAACATCAATTTTTCCAAAAAAAGCCAATTTCGAAAGAAGTCTATTAATAGTTAGTAACCTAAAAAGTTAAACAAAAACTTTAAAGGCAATTAAAATGAATACAATTTTTTCCGCATATGAGAATATATCCGACTATTTTTGCCCAATTCCAAATACTCCTATTCTTGATTTCGATAAAGAGACCACTACGATACAAAAATTAGATTCGATACAAGTAAGAGTATTACAACCTCAACTTCAAAAAATAAATAGCGATAAAACTGAATTTTCCTTAGAACAATTGCATAAAAGAGTGCGTATTTTAAATACAATCACTCAAGATGCTTTGCTGCCAGAGAGAACATGGTATTTCCATATAGTCACATTAGGTATCTCATATTTATTTTTAAAGTTATATGATCAATGGCAGGCTAATAAAATTTTGCAAGAAATAGAACAATTTCGTGACTATTATCTTCATTCTGAACGTTTTTGGCATTTAATAGGCGACGCTTGTAAGTTTGATAGAACCGTAATAGAGCGGATCGCAAAACATCCACAAATCCTCGGTATTGATGATTTATTCTACTTTGACATTGATTCCGTGCCCAAGACAATATTGATCCAAGTACTTTATAATAGAAATATAGATGAGCAAGAAAGACAATCTATTGTATCTTTTTTAATTGCAGCTGGGGCAAATCCAAATATAAAAGCACCTCTATCAGCTTATTCTACGCCGCTATTAAATGCCGTGTATTTAAAACAGCCTCAGATGGTGGGATTATTAATTGCTGCCAAAGCAGACATAGAAGCAGAACCAGAAGGGTATCCTGCTGGAGAAACAGCTTTATTTAAAGCTGTGAGTGATGCTCAACCAGACATCGTAAAAATTTTATTAGATGCTGGCGCTGACAAATCAAAAAAACAGAATTTTGGTCAGTTACAAGATACAGTCCTGAGCCTCGCTAAAAGGGGTAGCACTTATGGTGATAATACTGAAAGACAAACTAAATACAAAAATATTGTAGCATTATTAGAATCTCAAAATAGATAAGTGCTAGTAAAAGGATTTATAGTGAATACAATTTTTTCCATATATGAGAATATATCAGATTATTTTTGGCCAATTCCAAATACTCCTATTCTTGATTTCGATGAAGAGGCGCCTACGATACAAAAATTAGATTCGATACAAGTAAGAGTATTGCAATCTCAACTTCAAAAAATAAATAGCGATAAAACTGAATTTTCCTTAGAAGAATTTCACAATAGAGTGCGCATTTTAAATACAATCACTCAAAATATTGTGCTGGAAGAGAGAACATGGTATTTTCATATAATCACATTAGGTGTCTCATATTTGTTTTTAAAATTATATGATCAATGGCAGGCTAATAAAATTTTGCAAGAAATAGAGCAATTTCGTGCCTATTGTTTTCATTTTGTGTCTGAACGTTTTTGGCATTTGATAGGCGATGCTTGTAAGTTTGATAAAACCGTAATGGAGCGGATCGCAAAACATCCACAAATCCTCGGTATTGATGATTTATTCTGCTTTGGCATTGATTCCGTGCCCAATACAATATTGATCGAAGTACTTTATAATAGAAATATAGATGAGCAACAAAGACAATCTATTGTATCTTTTTTAATTGCAGCTGGAGCAAATCCAAATACGGAAGCACCTCAATCAGCTTGTTCTACGCCGCTATTAAATGCCGTGTATTTAAAACAGCCTCAGATGGTGGAATTATTAATTGCTGCCAAAGCAGACATAGAAGCAGAACAACAAGACTATTGTGGAGAAACACCTTTAGTTAGAGCTGTTCATACTGATCCTCAACCAGAAATCGTAGAAATTTTATTAAAGGCTGGCGCCGACAAATCAAAAAAACCTTATTTTGGTAGATTTTATCAGTCACCTACAATCCTGGATTACGCTAAAAAGTATGCCAGTTATGGTAATGATTGTGAAATGCAAGCTAAGTACAATTGTATTGTAGAATTATTAGAATCTCAAAATAATAAGTGCTAGTAAAAGGATTTAGAATGAATACAATTTTTTCCTCATATGAGAATATATCCAATTATTTTTGGCCAATTCCAAATAGCGCTGTGCTTGATTTCGATGAAGAGGCGCCTACAATACAAAAATTAGATTCGATACAAGTAAGAGTATTGAAAACTCAACTCCAACAAATGAGCAATGACAAAACTGAACTTTCCTTAGAACAATTGCATAAAAGAGTGAGCATTTTAAATACAATCACTCAAGATGCTTTGCTGCCTGAGAGAACATGGTATTTTCATATAATCACATTAGGTGTCTCATATTTATTTTTAAAGTTATATGATCAATGGCAGGCTAATAAAATTTTGCAAGAAATAGAGCAGCTACTGGCAAAATATCTACATCCTAAACTTTTATGGCAATTGATAGGCAATGCTTCTCACGTTACTCAATCAAAGATCGATCAACTCATTAAAGAAGATATATCTATTAAAAGCCGCATCATTCAAAAATCAGAAAGGCCTGGTGATGATAACCCCAATTTAATGATGCTAGCAATTTTACAATGTAGCCGTGATATGAAATTGAGTGCAATAAAGCTCTTAATTGCCGCTGGAGTAGATGTAAACGCACCGTCTGGTGGTCAAACACCCTTAATGGCAGCTATATATCATGAGCTTCAAACAAAGATAGTGCAAACGCTACTTGATGCGGCTGCCGATCCAAACATAAACCATTCTCCTACTGAACATAACTGCGCTTTAATAACGGCTATCTATCATAATGATGAAGAAATAGTAAAAGCTTTAATTAAAGCAGGGGCTAACAAAAGTGCAATGTGTAAGAGGTGGCGTAGTGGGCTATCTATTGCTAATGAGCTTATAGGATATGAACAAGAAGGAACTCCAGAACGACATAAATATGAGCAAATTATCAAAATGCTATCAGGTTAATAAATCACCTTAGAAGTCTATTGTTTATTGTGCAATTTATTAGATAAATAAATGAGACCGCCGATAATAAAAAAAGCGGCGGGAGGACTAACCATCAAGATAAAATTGTCATAACCATCGGGATTGGCCGCTGAAGCATACCAAGAGAGTGGAATAACTTGATAGCCAAATAATTGCCCAAAACCAAATAACTCACGCAAAAAAGCCACTATAAAAAGTACCAGAGCATAGCCCATACCAGCACCCAAACCATCTAAAAAAGCTGGTATAGGCTCTACATTTTTAGCCATTCCTTCGGTACGACCCATCACAATACAGTTAGTAATAATCAAACCTACAAAAACACTAAGTACCTTAGCGATGTCAAAAAAATAGGCCTGCAGTACCTGATCGATGATAGTAACAAAAACTGAAATGATGGCTAATTGTGTAATAATGCGCACGCTGTCAGGGGTAATTTTACGCAACAGTGACACGAAAAAACTAGAAAAGGCAGTTACAAACGAAACTGATAGACCCATGGTAATAGCCACACTCAAACGATTAGTGATAGCTAAAGCTGAACAAATACCTAATACTGCTACTAAAACCTGATTTTCTGACCAAACTTGCGATGTAAAGTACTTTGATACTGGTTGATTAGAACCGGCCATAAAATCCACCCCCTTAGTAGCTAATTCAAACTATTAATTAATGTGACTGCACATATTCATTATGCACATGCTCTAAAAATGGTCGATAAGCCGCCAAAACATCTTGATAAGCGCTACTCACTCCATTACCAGTCAAAGTAGCCCCCGCCATACCATCTACTGCACTCAATGCTTTTGGCGAATCACCAAGTAACTCACTAACTTTTCCTTTTACTACCGTTATACCAAGAGGCGCACTTTTAAAATTAGTTTTGCCATCAGGAGATTCTTGAAAAATATGTTTGCCATGAAATTGATTTTGCCAAGAGGGTTCTGAAATGTTACCACCTAAACCGGGAGTTTCTTTTTGATCGTACCATGAAATGCCAATTACCGTATTAGCATCAGTTTTTATGGCTAAATAGCCGTAAATGGCATCCCACAGCCCCATACCATTAACTGGAAATACATAGCCAATAGCATCTCTTTCTTTATTGCCCTCTGGAGGTATGTTTCCATAAATCTTATAGAGCAATTTCCAAGGTTGGCGATAATAACCAGTCTTAAAATACTCTTGTAAGTACTTATCATCACTTAATCCAGCCTCATGAAAAGTACTTATTTTGCCCTCATTATTAACTAAAAAAGTACCAATACGTGCTTTATACACTGCAGCTATCTGTGTGTTATCAGCAGTTATTTTTTGCTCAGAGGGTTGTAGAATGCCATTAGTAGCAGCATAAGCCGGTACAAAGGTACCATCATCTTTTTGAACTTGAAAATAACCATCTGGATTGATGATTCGAGCGGCAATCAACATCTGTTTGCTACGATCAAGTTCGCGCGCTAACTCTTGTGGTTCTTTCAAAGCACTAGCTAGTGATGCCAAAATAATGGCACACACCAAACTTAGCAACACCATAAACCACAAAGTATAGGAATATTCTTGACGCCTACTTGCTAATAGATTGCTAAGCTTCGACACGGCGCAGACTCCTCTTTCTATAATAATGTACCACATAATGATCAAAGAGTGGGGCAAATACATTAGCCATTAATATTGCCAACATTACTCCTTCAGGATAAGCTGGATTGATAATACGGATAATAATAGTAACAATACCGGCAAACGCTCCGTATAACCAGCGCGCTCCATTCATGGAAGGTGAAGAAACCGGATCGGTAATCATAAACACTATTCCAAAAGATAAACCACCAAGCAATAAATGTTTATAAGCCGGAAAGGCTAATGTAGCAGGAAACCAAGCACCACCATCTTCACCAAGCCAATGTGCGCCCCATTCAAAAAGTAAAGCAGTGATAAAGGCACCTAACAACATTCCACACATGGTGCGCCACGAACCAATTTTTGTCCAAATCAAAAATATAGCCCCTAATAAACAAGCAAATACAGATGTTTCCCCCATGGATCCAAGTCTATCGCCAAAAAAATAATTCCAGTCACCGTGTGCCCCTAAGCCATAATTTAGCGATGCAAAATGGTAGGCATTGGCATAGTTATCCGAAGACAATCCTAATCCTCCTTCTTGCAAAGGAGCTGTGACAAACGTTTGTAATTGATCGTTATTAAGCTGTGTTAAAGTGGATGGCTCAGATGCAACCGCCGCTTGCCACTTATGAAATTGTTTTTCCACAGCCGGATAGGTATTTACCGCTGGGCCTATTTTTTGAGCGGCAATGGCATCGACATGAATACGTTTAACCTCAACAGGAACATTAAACTGTGAGAGGAAAGTAGCTTGACTATATCCATCTAAACTATTGGTACCAGCCTCTTTGTTCATCTTCAACAAGCTTTCGCGTATGGTAGTGGGATTAGTACCTACCCAGACATCGCCGGACATTTTTCCAGGAAAAGTAAAAAAAAGAAACGCTCGGCAGGCTAATGCTGGATTAACGATGTTCATCCCCGATCCACCAAAAACTTCTTTAGCAAGCGCTACTCCAATAGCTACGCCCACAGCCACCATCCAATAGGGAATAGTGGGCGGTAATATTAGAGCGTATAAAATACCAGTCACTAAAAAACCTTCTGATATTTCATGCTGACGCACTACAGCAAATAAAGCTTCGCACAATCCGCCAACAGCATAAGAGATCAACATGACTGGTAAAAAGGCGATCAATCCCAGTTTTAAAATATCCAAATAACGAGCATCTTTGAGGGCAAAATTAAAATAGCCAACTATAGACTGTGAACCAGCTAAATATTCATCCATTAGTTTATAGTCACCACTGCTATATACAAAACTTTGCAAACCAGTATTCCATACTGCCATAAACGTACATGGAATTAATGCAAAGACCACGATCATCATCAATCGTTTGACATCCAGAGCATCTCTAATATGAGGATGTTTTTTCGTATTGAGTGGGGCTTCATAAAGAAAAGTATCAACGGCTTCAACTAAAGGGCGCAGACGCGCTAATGGTTTTCCTTTGGCGGTTAAAGATAGTTGATAATCGAGTATTCTGCGCAGCATACTTTCACCTTGTAGTTACTACATTATCATATGAAGCCAGGCTAGCAAATGTGAGCGATCTTGCAAATAAAAAAATGATAGCAAGCGATCAATCTTTAAGAAAAGTAGGCAAAAGCTGCCTTAGTTTCTGAATCCATATGCTTTAAACTAACTGTTTCATCATCACTTTTCAATGAACTATAATTAGCAAATTGCGCGTAATCTTTTTGGAAGAATAAATTGACAGTACCGATTTTACCATGTCGATTTTTGGCAATGATTAATTCTGCCAAACCCGGTTTATCATCTTTATTGTAATATTCGCGGCGCAATAAAAACATCACAATATCAGCATCTTGCTCAATACTACCGCTTTCGCGCAAGTCGCTCATTACAGGCCGATGATCAGGACGCTCTTCGACACGCCGCGACAACTGCGATAAACAAATAATGGGAATATCTAATTCGCGTGCTAAATTTTTTAACATGCGCGAAATCTCTGAAATCTCATGCTGCCGATTCTCAGCCATGCGGCTTGATCCGGATCCGGAAATCAACTGCAAGTAATCTATAATCAATAGACGAATGCCATAAATTTCTTTCATGCGGCGCGCTCGCGCTCGCAAGTCAGTAATTTTTAAACCGGCCTGATCATCAATTACCATTACATGGCGCTGCATCTTATCTACGGAGGTCACAATACGTTGATACTCTGATCCATTCAAGGCGCCGGTAGTAATTTGATCAGATTTAACTTTGGATTGTGAGCAAATAATGCGATGCAATAATTGTTCAGCGGACATTTCCAGCGAAAAAATGCCCACAGGCATGTTATTATCAAAACAAACATTCTCAGCAATATTTAAAGCAAATGAGGTTTTCCCCATCGCTGGCCGTGCCGCTAATATCATTAAGTTAGAGTTGTTAAGTCCATTGATCATCTTATCAAAATCAATGAAATGAGAGGCGATACCGGCAATTTCATTTTCACCAGGTTTGCGTTGTGCGTAACGCTCTTGGCGAGCTTGCAGTTCTTTTATATAGGGGATACCTGATGTTGAACGGACGCCGGAAAATAATTCCGAAATTAATACGCCGCTAGAGGAGTGTGCTGTTTGTGAAATTTGAAAAAAACGCTGTTGAGCATCATCTAAAGCTGTATAAACATCTTGAGGCTCTTCTAAAGCCGTTTTTTCTATCAATTGCGCAGTATTAATCATTTTGCGCAATAAAGACTTTTGACGAACTAATTTGACATATTCCTCGATAAAAGCCGAGGTACCAGCATATTGCGCCAGGGTAGTTAAATAAACTAAACCACCCACTGTTACTAGTTTATCTTGTCGCTTTAATTCCTCTGAAATCAAATGAATATCGACAGGACGATCTTGTTTATAGGCGGTTTTCAGAGCGTGGAAAATGATTTTGTGTTCGGTAAAATAGAAATCGACATCATCTAAGGCATCTGATGAAATATTCAGGCTGTTAACACTTGTCAACATGCAACCGAGCACCATCATTTCCGCTTCTTTAGAGTGTGGCGCTGTTTTTATTTTGATGCCAGTTTCAGCCATAATGATCTAACAATAGTTATAGGATTTTTAATGGTGTAAAATTATCTAAAGCATCACAAGCCACCATATAGTAGTGCACTCCGTTATGTTGACCAAATAATTTTATGTGCGGTTTGGTTTGATGTAGATGGCCAAACACACAAATATTGATGTCAAATTTTTCAAGCAAGCGCGAGGCCTCTGTCTCCTCAAAATGCAACCCTATCGGTGGATAGTGGGTCATAGCAATACGAACTTGTGCAGAACTAGGCATACTTTTAAGGCTTGTTTCTAAGCGAATTAGATCTCGACGGTAAATCTTATCACTTTCGACTATACTCTGCACTTCTTTTTGTGAATCAAATTGCGGATTAAAATCGATAGCGGCATCAAAGCTAATGTTTGGAATATCCCAAAGACGAGCACCAGCAATGACAATTTCATGCCATAAAAAACTATTATTGTGAATAAAATGACATGTTGGTGGCGCTAGCGCCATTAACTTAGTTATAGAACTAGGCCACCAATAATCATGATTACCTTTAAGTAAAACTTTAGTACCCGGCAAACTGTCAATCCACATTAAATTTTCGCGGGCTTGAGTTAAATTAGTCGCCCAACAAATATCTCCAGGTATTAAAACTAGATCATCGCTGGCTACAACTGCTTGCCAAGCTTCTTTAATACGGTGAGCATGATTGTGCCAACGCGCTCCAAATACATCCATGCTTTTATTTGGAATGCCAAAAGATAAATGTAAATCACCAATTGCCCATACAGCCATGAAAATTACACTTTAATCCTATAAAATAAAACCGTCGGGAATGACTGCCCCACGTGGTACGATAATAATGCCATCGCGAATAAATACTGGTCCATCATAATTGCTTAATTTTTGCTTATTAATCAATTGCACATGTTTGCCAATCACTACATTCTTATCAATAATGGCATTGCGAATAATGGTCTCCTCACCAATATGGGGGATGGGTGGTAAACGATGATAATCATGGGTAGGCATTTCATAGTAATCATTACCCATCAGATAGGAATCGGCAATGATAGCTCCTTTATGTATTACTGAACGAGGCCCAATAATGCTGTGATTAATAGAATCAGCTTCAATCACCCCCCCTTCGCATAACAATGCCGCTTTGATGTCCGTTTGTGTTATTTGTGTGGGTGGTACCTCATAACGACAACTAAAAATAGGGCGCTTTTTATCATAAAGATTAAAAGGAGCTGTGGGACTTGTCATAGCCATATTGGCGGCATAAAAAGTGGCAATAGTCCCGATATCTTCCCAATAGCCATCATGCAAAAACGCAGCTATTTTACCATGGGCCACTTGCGTTGGAATCAAGTGTTTACCAAAATCTTCACGTGGATCTTTTTGTAGTAAATCCACTAAAGCACGCCGCTTAAACAAATAAATGCCCATAGAAGCTAAATAACAGCCCTCATCGCCCTTTTCAGGGCCTCTCACAGCACATCTTAAGCTACGCAATAATGCAGCATCTTGGGGCTTTTCGTGAAATTCTGTAATGTGTTGCTGTTGATTTATTTTTAAAACACCCATTCTAGATGCATCATGAACATTTACTGGTAATGTTGCAACTACAGCATCAACATCGGAGACAATGGCAAAATTCACCATTTGTTGTAAATCCATGTTGTAGATCTGATCACCAGATAAAATTAAAAAATATTCTGCTTGAGTCTCCAACAAATAATCAATATTTTGCCTGACAGCATCAGCAGTACCTAAGTACCAACTTTTTTGGGTAGGTTTTTGCTCGGCAGTTAGAATTTCAAGAGTAGTACCAAATTTTCCATTCTGAATATAGGTCTGAAAAAGATGATGATGCAGTGAGGAGGCCAGAAATTGTGTGAGGACAAAAGTACGAAAACCGGCATGAATTGAATTAGAAACGGGTATATCAACTAGTCGATATTTACCGGCAAAATTGATTGCCGGCTTGCTGCAAGTAAGAGTCAAAGGATATAGTCGCTTTCCTTCTCCACCACCCAAAACAACACTAACAACATTTGGACGATCTCTTGCACCAAAAGAATTTAATGATGCTGCTTGTGAAGCAACCTGTGTTATAACAGAAGAGCTAGCAAGACTAGTGTATGAAGGCATAAAAAACCAATATTTTCAATATTTGCGATCAATGTAACAGATTGCTAATTAAAGAAAAAGATTGCAATAAAATTAACTTTAGGGGCATACATAGATGGCTTATGTAGAGCTAGATGTCTGTAATCTATGATGTGGAGTGGAAATGAAATTTTTAAAAAAAAATCTTCTAATTAGCTATATTGCCTCAATTTTAAATATGATTTTATCTTTATCAGGATCTTTATCAGCCCAAACTACTGCTCCTATTGAACACAATCTTATTCCCCGCCAGCTTTTATTTGGAAATCCTGCTAAAACAGCACCTAAATTATCACCTGATGGCAAACTATTAGCTTATTTAGCCCCTGATGCAAACGGCATATTAAATATCTGGATAGCCCAGCCACAGGCGATTGAAAGTACTTCTGAACAAATTACTTTTGATAAACGTCAGGGTATTCGTCGCTTTTTATGGCAATTTGATAACAACCATCTTTTATATATACAAGACAAAGAAGGCGATGAAAACGATCACCTTTATCAAGTGGATGTACACAGCAAATTAGTAAAAGATTTGACTCCATATGAAGGTGTTAAAGTAAATATTTTAGCCTACACACCAACGCACCCTGACGAGATGTTAATTAACGCCAATCAACGCAACGCCACCCTTTTTGATGTTTATCGTCTCAATCTACAAACTGGCCAATGGAAAATCGATACTGAAAATCCTGGTCAAGTATTTCACTGGCTTGCCGATCATAACATGGTAGTCCGCGTAGCACAATCTTACTCTGCCGATGGACATACAATCACTCACATACGCAATGACGCTAATGACCCTTGGCGCCAGTGGTGGAAGATCGCCCCTGATGAGTCTGGCGAGGTCGTTGCCTTTTCCCCTGAAAATCAATCTTTATATGCCCTTACCAATCAAGGCGTTAATACTGAACGTTTATTGAAAATCAATCTTCATACTGATCAGTGGGAAGAAGTGGCACAGGATGCCAACTACGATTTAGCTTATGCCATAGCTCACCCAGTGACTCACAAGATTGAAGCATTGGGTGTGGATCGAAAATATCCAGAATTAATTTTTCTCGATAAGGATATGGCTGATGATTTTAAATACCTGCAGCAAAAACTTCCCAATACTGCCCTTACTTTAGTCAGTCGTCAATTAAATGACCAACAATGGATATTAGCAGCTGAGTCAGATCAACACCCCATCGCCTATTATTTATATAATCGGATAGCAAGGCAATTGCATTTTCTTTTTAGCCAGCAACCAGATTTGGAACAATATCAATTAAGTCCGATTTTACCGATTACTTTTCAGAGCCGCGACAAAATGACTTTGCATGGTTATTTAACTTTGCCCCAAAATGCACAACCTCAAAATCTACCTACAGTACTATTAGTGCATGGTGGACCGTGGGTGCGCGACTCTTGGGGATGGCAACCGATTGTACAGTGGCTTGCTAATCGTGGTTATGCTGTTCTACAAATAAATTATCGTGGTTCTACGGGCTATGGCAAACAATACATGAATGCAGGCAATCGCGAATGGGCCGGAAAAATGCACGATGATTTATTAGATGGAAAAGAATGGTTGATTAGCAAGGGAGTGGCCGATCCACAAAAAGTAGCCATCTTTGGTGGAAGCTATGGTGGTTATGCCACTTTAGTAGGTTTAACGTTTACACCCGAGGCTTTTTGTTGCGGAGTAGACATTGTGGGTCCTTCCAATTTAGTTACCCTTATTCAAACTCTCCCGCCCTATTGGAATCCGCTAAAACCAACCATGGATTTGCGCGTTGGCAATCTTGAAACCGAACCAGAATTTTTAAAAGCACGCTCACCTCTATTTAAAGCACAAGAGATTATTAAGCCATTGTTAATTGCACAAGGTGCTAACGATCCTCGTGTAAAACAAAGCGAGAGTGATCAAATTGTGGCAGCTATGAGAGAAAAACAACTTCCCGTCGAATATTTACTTTTTCCTGATGAGGGACACGGCTTTGCACAACCTGTCAATCGCCTTAAATTTTATCAAAAAGCCGAAGAATTTTTAGCAAAATATGCTGGGGGGCGTCAAGAGCCTATCCATACGCCAGCACAGGAGCCCTAAATTATGATTAGCAAATTAGGAACAGCCTTTTGTCAATCATTGTGGGGGCTGGAGAGATCATTTAAAAATTTCTCGACCTTATCAAATAAAGTAGCACGGGTCGCCCCGTGCGCTTTGCGGACAATCCACACTAGTCCAACTAATTGGAATAGTGCACAAACAAATAAACCATCTATTTTGTTTGTCTCCGCTACTGAATTTAGCAAAAATTTTTCTACTGAATCAGCCTATGTCCAAGCCGATACTTTTGAAGTTTGGTCAACGGGGGCCAAACTTTATACTAAAAATATTACTTCGGCCCTTGGCATTGTTACAAAATATTATGGGCAGTCGAGCAGTGATAATCGTTTTAATTTACTAAATATTGGCTTGGCCCATGATTATGGATTGATCGATCACCATAATTTTTTAAATGAAATGATTGGTCCAACTATAGTGCGCATTGAAATGTATGTTTTTGGTATTAGTGAATATCAAAAAAAATGCAGCTTCTTAGCCAATCTATACAAAATTGCCTCTTTCTACCAACGTGTGCAGGTAGTGCATTTTGCACTTAACATAGCCCAAGAACAAGACCGTTTTTACGCCAATAAAAATTTATTTTTTGAACCGAGTTTTGATATTGGAATAACTAAAAATAATCATATTATAGTTTGTGCAGAAGGGCAAAATCGTAGATTAAAAAATTCTTTGATTAACGATTACTACACTAAGTCTGGTTAATAACATAGTTTACAAGGAAGTCTATTCGACTTATTTCGAAAGAAGTCTATTGCATATCTACATCTTATGCGCTAGATTGACATTTTTCTTCTAGGTTTAACAATTAGTTGCTTTTATTTGAGTGGTAGTATGTTTGAGCAGAATTGGTTTTGGATTTTCAACCTCTGCATAGCGATTATTATTGCTTTGGACTTACTTGTTTTCCATCGCAAATCACACGTCGTCTCAATCAAAGAAGCCTTGTGGAGCAGCGCTTTTTGGATTGTTTTTGCAATGATCTTTAATTTATTTGTTTATTATTTTAAAGGCTCGGAAGGCGCTTTAAATTTCCTAACAGGCTATTTAGTTGAAAAAGCATTAAGTGTTGATAATTTATTTGTCTTTCTTCTCATTTTTTCTTATTTCCGTGTACCTGGCCATCTTTTACACAAAGTACTTTTTTGGGGCATCTTTGGTGCCATTATCATGCGGGCCATTTTTATTTTGTTCGGCATTGCCTTAATACAAAACTTCCATTGGGTCATTTATATTTTTGGCCTCTTTTTAGTGATTACTGGCATAAAGCTGGCTTTGGAAAAAGGGAAAGAGATTCATCCGGAAAAAAATTTCATTATTAGAAATTTTGAAAAATTTTTTTCTGTCTCTCCACATTTTGTAGAAGATAAGTTTTTTATTAAACAAAATGGACGCTACTTAGCTACACCATTATTTATCGTATTATTGGCCATTGAGACAACAGATGTAATTTTTGCTATCGACTCTATTCCTGCTATTATAGGTATTACCGAAGATCCTTTTATTGTCTACACCTCCAATATTTTAGCGATTTTGGGTTTGCGCTCGCTGTACTTTGCACTTTCGCATATTCTCGCCCTATTTCATTACTTGCATTATGGATTAGCACTCATTTTAGTATTTATTGGATGTAAGATGCTCATATCTGGATACATAACTATTCCAATTTTGTTATCATTAGGAATAATTATTCTAATTCTGTTCTTATCAATCTTATTATCCGTAATTAATCCAAGAAAACTATAGCTTTTAAAGTTTGTAAAAATAAAATAGTACAATTCAATTTTAAATTAAATATATAATAATAGGTGTAGACATTATATCATATAATTTAATGATTTCCTTAAAAAGGGGGACATTTTATGAAAAACATATTAGGTGTCGGCGGTGGCGGTGAATTACATACTCCTGCATCCCATCCAAGTCCAACTGTAGATAAGGAAACTGGTATAGCTAATAAAACACTAAAAAAACAAAAAGTGTCTCGTACAGACACGCAAGCCGCGCCTCCTATTACTGCTAAAACCAGACAAGAAATTGCTAAATCAAACCCCATGCTCAGCACACTCATATCAAAAATCGAATCTTTTATTGATAGCATTGCTTTTTTTATCGACTTAGCACTTGAATTTGTAACTAGCAGCATAAGTAGGGCCATTGGGAGTTCCATCAATGAAGGTATGAATAGATTCGACAAACTTATTCGCGAGTTGAATGATGCAACTACACCCGATGAACTCAAGCAAGAAACAGCCAAAAAAAATAAAGATAAATTAATGATTGCACTTCATTCAGGAAACTTTTTTCAAATACGAGAAGCCCGAAAAAATATTCCAGTACCAAGCGCTAATCTCAATCTTACAGAAAATGAAGAGAGTATACTGAAATCGTTTAAGACTCAAATTGGTAATAAACATTGTTCAGATAGTGATATCTTAGATAATTTATCACCACTCCGAGCTGAAGTTTTGGATCAAAGCATGGCTCTAGATGATAACACAAAGACAGTCACACCACTGCACCTATCAATTCTTAATGACCGCTTAGAAATCACCAAAGCATTAATTGCAAAAGGTGTACATCTTGAAACAGGCGATAGAGAGGGTAAAACCGCGCTGATGTTAGCAGTACAAAAAGGGGACCTTGCTCTAATCAATACACTAATGGAAGCTGGCGCAAATCCCAATACCCAAGCAGCAAATGGAGAAACAGCTTTAATTTTAGCAGCCAAATTAATGACTAGTGGCCAAAATAAAAAGCTAGGCACGCAGCTGTTTTCTTACTTAGTTCAATATTTACGTTTCTCTAAGGATGAACACGCCTTTGCACAACCTATCGATGTAGATAAAGAAAATAAATTTCGTCAAGAGATCGATGAATTTTTAGCTAAATACACTAGAGTGGATTAATAGTCTATCCATAGGAGTCTATCCATAGGCCATCCCAGCAACTCTAAATTAGAAACAGCCATATTATCAGTAATTAATCTAAAAAATTTATAGTTTTTAAAATTTGTAAAAATAAAATGCTGTAATTTAATTTCAAATTAAATATATAATAATAGATGTAGAGATTATATCGTATAATTTAATGATTTCCTTAAAAAGGAGGACATTTTATGAAAGGTGTATCAGGTATCAGCGGTGGCGGTGAATTACCTCCTCCCGTATCCCACAAAGATGAAAGTGCTGTTGATAAGGAAACAGGTATATTAGCTACTGAAGTACTAAAACAAACGCCTAGTACAGACGCGCAAGCCCCGCCTCCTATTTCAGAAGCTAAAACTGAACAAGAAGTTGCTCAATCAAACCCCATGCTTAGCGCGCTCATATCAAAAATCGAATCTTTTATTAATACCATTGGTTTTTTTATCGACCTAACATTTGGATTTGTAGGTAGCACCATAGGTAGCGCCATCAATGAAGGCATGAATAGATTCGACGAACTTATTCGCGAATTGAATGGTGTAACCAAAGCTGATGAACTCAAGCAAGCGGCTTCACAAGAAACGGGCCAAAAAAACCAAACTGTATTGATGGAAGCACTAAAATCAGGAGAGCTCTCTCAAATACGAGAAGCCCGAAAAAATATTCCAGTACCACGCGATGATCTCAATCTTACAGCAAACGAAGAGAGTGTATTGAAATCGTTTAGGGCTAAAATTGGTGATAACAACTATACAGATAATGTTATCTTAGGTAATTTATCATCACTCGGGGCTGAAGTTTTGGATCAAAGAATGGTTCTAGATGATAATGTATTAAATTACTCAAATATAGTCACACCACTGCACCTATCAATTCTTAATGACCGCTCAGAGGTCACCAAAGCATTAATTGCAAACGGTGTACATCTTGAAACAGGCGATAGAGAGGGTAAAACTGCGCTGATGTTAGCGATAGAAAAAAAGGACGTTGCTCTAATGAAAACATTAGTGGAAGCTGGTGCAGATCCCAATACCCAGGCAACAAATGGAGAAACAGCTTTAATTTTAGCCGTCAAATTAGTGACTAGTGGGCATGATGAAATGCTAGGGAGAGAGATGCTTTCTTACCTAATGCAAAATGGTGCAAACAAGAACATAAAAGACAACGATGGAAATTCGGCCGCTATTTTGTCCGATCGATGGTATGCAAGTAAAACAAGAAATTCTATGTTTATGCCAGCAACATTGCCAACACAAACAAGACCTACTTTGTGACCTGAGTTTTGAGTTTTTTTGCCCACTTACTTTATTAAAAGTGAGGATCATATGGGACAAGTAGGTTTAAGTGGCGTTCATGACAGCGCGGCAAGGGCAGCTAATTCAGCTATTCCAGCAGCTTCACTACCGCGTGTTGAAGGAGCCACAGCACAAATCTCCAAAAACACCTTTCCTAAAGTAAATGTTTACCCTCCTACTACACTAACTGCTTCAGCTAAGAGCGCGGAAGAAGTTAGCTCGACAAATTTTACCCTAAGCGCACTCATTGCCAAAATCAAAGAATTCTTAGCTCTATTATTTACTAAACCATCTTACTCCAATGATGAAATCAGATATGTCAAAAATGAGGTTAGAACGCAACCTTTAGAGACAAAATACAGCAAAAATGAATTTGCAATACAACCTTTAGGGACAGATCTTGAAGTACGTGATGAGCATGGTAAAACAGCATTAATGCGCGCAGTTGCTGAAGGTAACTTATCGGAAGTCGAAAACCTAATCATTGAAGGGGCCAATATCAATGCCAAAGATACGAGAACGGGAGAAACTGCATTAATATTAGCTGTCAAACTTATGTCTGATAAGGAAAAAGAACCACAAGCGCGCAAATTAATTGATTTTTTACACAAAGAAGGTGCCGATGCTAATATTAAGGATAACTCTGGCAGATCGGCGATCAGATTATCCGATCAATGGCGTGAAGATAAAGAAATAAGTAGCAAACATTTTATTGATTTGCCTTTCTAATCAGATGGTGCAATTTTTAGCATACACGTTCCAACTAAAAAATTTTATTTGATTTAAACCATGCACATCTATTTTAATGCGCATTATGAGAATAAAATTTTTAATAACTCTAATCGCTATTACGCTAGCTATTGTAGGCATAGTTTTGGTGTTGAACAGCGAGAAAACTGCCGTTGTTAACACTAAAGGGATTATTGCTACGCAAGAATTACAATTAATTCTGACCAACGCTTTTCTCAAATTACTAATTATCGTTCCCACCTATATCCTTTTATTTGTGGTAGTCTGGAAATATTGCATAAAAAATAAAAACGCTAAATACGACCCTGAACATAGCTTTGGCAGCGTTGGTCAACTAATAATGTGGCTCTTGCCCACTTTAATTGTTGTTGCCATGGCCATTGTTACCTGGCGGGCGACACACCAATTAGATCCACGCAAACCCATTGACAGTGTTAATGAAACATTGACAATACAAGTGGTGGCACTTGACTGGAAGTGGTTATTTATCTATCCAGATTTAGGCATTGCTACTTTAAATTATCTAGAAATTCCCGAAAATACTCCCATTCGTTTGAGATTAACTGCCGATGGTTCGCCAATGAATTCTTTTTGGATTCCGCAACTAAGTGGTCAAATTTATTCTATGACTGGCATGTCTACTGAATTGCATCTAATGGCCAATGGAATTGGTGATTATGTGGGAAAAGCGGTAGAAATCAATGGTGATGGTTATGCCGACATGACCTTTGCCGTAAAATCAACCTCCCAGGCTGACTTTGAGAAGTGGAGCAAAGAGATCAAAACAACAGCGGCGCAAAACTTAACTGAAAAAAATTATGAAGAACTCCTCAAACCTGCCATAAACAAATCGGTGATTTTTTTTGGAGACGTTGAAAAAGATCTTTATCACAAAATAGTTCACAAATACATGTACCCAATTAAACCAGTATTATGAAAGAATTTCTTTTTGGTAAATTATCCCTCGACGCCTTACCGCATGTTTGGTATACCATAAGCGCCACTTTTTTTATTCTCCTCATGTTTATTGCCACCACTATCTACCTCACCAAAACAAACCGTTGGCATTGGCTTTGGCATGATTGGCTAACCTCGACTGATCCTAAAAAAATCGGCACTATGTATATGATCTTTGCCTCGCTGATGTTTTTTCGCGGCATGATTGATGCTGGAATGGTATGGGTGCAACAATCTATTGCTGCAAACAACCCTGGTTATTTGACACCGGATCATTTTCAACAAATTTTCACATCGCATGGCGATATAATGGTCTTTTTTGTAACGATGGGATTTTTCTTTGGGCTGATGAATTGGATTATTCCATTGCAGATTGGCGCGCGCGATCTGGCCTTTCCCTTTGTTAATTCTTTAGGATTATGGCTCACTGTTGCAGGGGGGATACTGATAAATTTATTCTTTATTATTGGTGGCGATTTTGCCAACACCGGTTGGTTGGCCTTGGCTCCCTTTTCAGAACTTCAATTTAATCCTTCCGTAGGTGTAGATTACCTTATTTGGAGCTTGCAGTTATCGGGCCTGGGGAGTCTGCTTGCCGGTATTAATTTTCTTGTCACCATCATCAAAAAACGGGCTCCTGGCATGACATTAATGAAAATGCCACTTTTCACCTGGAATTCATTATGCGCAATGATATTAGTTGTTTCAGCCTTTCCGGTATTAACGGCGGCCACCTTACTGTTATGGCTTGATCGTACCTTTGAGATGCATTTTTTTACCACCAGCTTTGGGGGCAATCAAATGATGTACTGGAATTTAATCTGGATGTGGGGCCATCCGGAAGTATATATTCTGGTAATTCCCGCATTTGGGGCATTCTCGGAAATTGTCTCTACTTTTTCACAAAAGAAAATTACCGGCTACACCTCGATGGTATGGGCAGCATTGACGATTACGGCTTTATCGTATCTAGTGTGGTTGCATCACTTCTTTGTGATGGGAGCCGGACCCACTGTTAATTCTTTCTTTGGCATTGTAACTATGTTTATAGCCATACCAGCAGGTGTACAAGTATTTAACTGGATTTTGACTATGTATAAAGGGAAAGTCAATATGGCTCCTCCCATGTATTGGTTTATAGGCTTTTTAACGATTTTTATGATCGGCGGTATGTCGGGAATATTTATGGCGGCCCCACCAGCAGATTTTCAAGTACATAACAGCTTATTTTTGGTAGCCCATTTTCACACTATGATCGTCGGAGTAGCACTTTTTGGCATTTTTGCCGGCACTACCTTTTGGTTCCCTAAAATTTTTGGCTTTACACTCGATCAAAAACTTGACAAATTAGCATTTTGGTTCTGGTACATCGGCTTTTTTATTGCTTTTACCCCTCTTTACTTGCTGGGCTTTATGGGAGCACCACGCCGCATCGATCATTATGATGCCTCCACTGGCTGGCAACCATTATATATCACTGCTTTAATAGGATTTATTGTCATTTCTTGCGGCATTGCTATTCAGGTTTACATGATAATCAAAAGTATCAGAATGCGAAAACAATATACCACCCACTCGAGCGACCCCTGGAATGGTAGAACGCTGGAATGGTTTGCCCACTCTCCTCCACCCTTCTATAATTTTGCCATTCTCCCCCCCATAACTAGCAATGAAGTTTTTTGGGATATGAAAAAAAACAATTGGCACATGGAAAAAAAATATAGCGATATTGAATGTTTTAAAAACACCGGCATGGGTGTTTACATATCAATTTTTGCCTTTTTAGCAGGTTTTGCCATCGTATGGCATATTATTTGGTTAGCTCTACTTGGACTGATTGGCGTAATTGGTTGCCTTATTGCTATTTCTTTTGATGATCACTTGGAATATATATTGCCAGCTGAGCAAGTTGCCAAAATTGAAAGATCTTATATTAAGAGTTAAAACGTTATGCACACAGAAACAAGCGATACTCGAGTTTTTGGCTTTTGGATTTATTTGATGACCGACTTAATTATTTTTGCCACACTTTTTGCATGTTATGTGGTTTTGCATGACAATACTTTTGGAGGACCGACAGCTAAAGAATTGTTTCATTTGCCACCTGTCCTTTTAGAAACCATGCTCCTTCTCACTAGTAGCTTCACCTGCTCGCTGGGCATGCTGGCTGTCCATCGTCAGCTAAAAGGGTGGGCTATTATGTGGTTTATAGCGACGGCGCTTTTAGGGGTAGCTTTTCTATTTCTTGAAATTGATGAGTTTGCCAATTTTGTACAAAGAGGTGCCAGCTGGCAGCGTAGTGCGTTTCTCTCTTCTTTTTTTACATTAGTGGGCACGCATGGTTTGCATATTTTTTTTGGATTACTATGGATGATTGTGATGATGTTTCGCATTGTCTTGCGCCCCCTTGATCAGCATAGTATATCGAAAATTATGCGCATGGCACTGTTTTGGCATTTTTTAGATTTTGTGTGGATTTTCATCTTTACCGTTGTCTATGGCATTGGCTATTTACTGTAGGACTATTCTATGAATCACGCCCTAGCGCTACGTGTTACAGGTTTTATCATTTCTGTGCTATTAACACTGGCCTCTTACTATATCATAATCGATCCTACTTTCCTTGATTTGTCAGTTAGAGCTGCTATCACTGTTATTTTTAGCATTGCACTAATACAAGCGTTGGTACAATTGATTTGTTTTATCGACGTTTGGGAAAAAAAAGAACTCTGGTGGAACTTAGCTGTGTTCGTATCGACGGTGGGCATAATTTTTATTATCGTTTATTTCTCCATATGGATTATCAATCACTTGAATTACAATATGCATTAGACTTATTTTCCACCAATTGATATCCTTGCACACTAAGCTATTATTTATGAGATTTGTTTATGTTCGATGAAGTCCAACACGAATCATTTGATGAGCGCGAAAATAAAATATTAAAGTTTTGGGAAAAAGAACAGATTTTTGAAAAATCAGTTTCTGAACGCGCCAATGCTGAGCTTTTTACTTTTTATGATGGACCACCATTTGCCACCGGCTTACCCCATTATGGTCATCTCTTAGCCGGTACTATTAAAGATGTGGTACTTCGTTATAAGACTATGAAAGGTTTCTATGTACCGCGTCGTTTTGGATGGGATTGCCATGGCTTACCAGTAGAAAACGAGATTGAAAAAGCTTTTGAACTTAGTGGTGCCGCCTCAATTGAAGCATTTGGTATTGCTCGCTTTAACGAAGAGTGTCGTAAAATTGTCTTGCGTTATACCCAGGAATGGAAAAATACTGTCAATCGCATGGGTCGTTGGGTCGATTTTAATCATACCTATCGCACCATGGATCGCACTTTTATGGAATCGGTGTGGTGGGTATTCAAAGAACTTTACGATAAAGATTTAGTTTATGAAGGGCTAAAGGTTATGCCTTTTTCAGCCAAATTAGGCACTCCCCTATCAAACTTTGAAGCATCTGAAAATTACAAAGAAGTGGACGATCCTTCATTAACCGTGGCCTTCAGTTCGCTGGAAGCAGAAAATACCTATTACTTAGCCTGGACTACCACACCTTGGACACTAGTCTCTAATTTAGCGCTAATGGTGCATGGATCGATTGAATATGTGGAGATTATCGAGCATTCTTCTAAACGGCATTACATTTTAGCTTCGGCTCGCCTTAGTGCTTATTTTAAGGGGGTCGATGTGGAAGAGTACACTATTGTGCGTACTTTTCCTGGTACTGAGTTGGAAGGGCAACAATATTGGCCATTATTTGATTACTTTAGTGATCATCGAAAACAAGGTGCTTTTCGCATTATTTTAGATGATTCCATCTCTATTGATGAGGGAACTGGTATTGTGCAAACGGCCCCCGCTTTTGGTGATGTTGACTTTTATGCTTGCCAACGGGCTGAAATTGAACCAGTTTGCCCAGTTGATAACAATGGACGTTTTACTGCCCAGATTCCCCAATATCAGGGGTTATTTGTTAAGGATGCTGATAAGAGCATTATGCATCGTCTTAAAGAAGAGGGAAAAGTATTCAGACAAGCCACTTGTCATCACCGTTATCCTTTTTGCCCACGCTCTGATACACCCCTAATCTATAAAGCTATTCGCACTTGGTTTGTGGCAGTTGAGAAAATTAAAGAAAAAATGTTAGCCGTTAATGATCAAATTCATTGGGCCCCATCGCACATACAATATGGACGTTTTGGTAAATGGTTAGCAGGCGCACGTGATTGGGCCATCAGCCGTAATCGCTATTGGGGAACACCTATACCATTATGGCGGGCGGAAGATGGTGAAATTATCGTTATTGGTAGCATTAAAGAGCTAGAAGAGCTAACGCAGAAACCAATTGAAGATTTACATCGCCATTTTATTGACGAGCTAACGATTCATAAAAATGGCAAAACATTTCGGCGCATCCCTGAAGTATTTGATTGTTGGTTTGAATCTGGTTCCATGCCCTATGCACAAAATCATTATCCTTTTGAAAATAGAGCTTTGTTTGAAAAGAACTTTCCTGCTGATTTTATTGCCGAAGGTCTTGATCAAACCCGTGGTTGGTTTTACACGCTAGTAGTCTTATCGACTGCTTTATTCAATAAACCAGCTTTTAAACATGTCATTGTCAATGGACTGATATTAGCCGAAAATGGTGCTAAAATGTCCAAACGGTTAAAAAATTATCCTGATCCCTCCGCCGTTATCCACCAGTATGGTGCGGATGCCATTAGACTATATTTATTACATAGTGCGGCGGTGAAAGCTGAGGACTTATCATTTTCAACAGCTGGCATCGAGCTTGTGCTGCGCCAAATTATCATCCCACTTTGGCACGCTTATAATTTTTTCATTACTTATGCGCGCATCTATGTTTGGCAACCAACACCCCTGCCTGAAAAACTGGATCAAGTCATTGACCAATGGATCGTCTCAGTGCTACACACCTTAATTTGCGATGTCGAAAAAGGAATGGACGAGTATGACCTAGCTAAAGCCGTCGAACCTTTTGTAAATTTTGTCGATCAACTAACCAATTGGTATATCCGCCGTTCACGACGCCGTTTTTGGGATGATAAAGATACACCCGATCGAGCACAGGCTTTTGCTACTCTTTATTATGTACTTTTAGAGCTAGTAAAGATTGCCGCCCCCTACATTCCTTTTATTAGTGAAGCTATTTATCAAAACCTCCGTACCGCCAATATGCCTGCCTCAGTACATTTAACAAACTTTCCTACTTATGAGGCAAAACGGCAATCAGGCCAATTAGAAGAAGAGATGAATGCAGTACACATTGCTGTTAACTTAGGGCATGCTTTACGCAAAGAACACAAACTGAAAGTACGCCAACCATTATCTTGTGCACATGTAGCTAGTTCCGATCAGCGTGTATTGGCCTTTTTAAAAGAACAGCAACACCTGGTGGCTGAAGAGTTAAATGTTAAAAACATCTTTTTTAATGACAATGAGCGCGAATTTGTACAATTAGTAGCCAAAGCAAATTTTCGTACATTAGGAAAGAAAGTGGGCAAGCTAATGCCAGCGGTAAAAACAGCCATTGCTGATTTAACACATCAAAACTTGTTGGATTTGTTACACCAGCGATCTGTGGTGATTTTAGTAGAGGGACATCCCCTCACTTTGACACCAGAAGATGTTGAGGTGGAAAGAATGGTGCATGCAGGCTTAATCGCTGCCAATCAAGGGGCGATAACGATTGTTTTAAATACCGAACTTAACGAGTCATTATTAATAGAAGGTTTGGCAAGAGAGATAGTCAATAAAATTAACACCATGCGCCGCGAAGCTGGCCTTGCTGTCACTGATCGGATAAAAATCGCCATACAGACAACAGCGCGCGTACAAGAGTGTTATCATCAATTTCAAGAATACATTAGTGGCGAAGTACTAGCAAGTGAAGTACAATTTGGCCCTTGTCAAGGTACTGAATGCAATTTAAATGGCGAACAAGCGCTCATTGTTATTAGCAAGGTTTAAGCGCGTTATAAGAAGGATTAAATTTGTGCCATGTATTTGTAGGCAAAATCCAGAGAAATTTTTTGCACCGGTCTATCTTTTAGATTTGTTTCTAATTGTTTTTTATTTAGCACAAATAGTCGTGCGTGTAAATCTCTCTGTAATTCTTTTAATTGCCACGAAAAGTTATTCATTATCTCTAAATAAACAGTATTTAACGCACCGTTGCCTTTTGGAGGAGTGTATTCAACACCGCTAGCGCAACAAGAGCCACTACTGCACCCTCTAAGATATTCATAGTCGTGTGCTATATATTCAAATTCTGTAATATTTGAATCAATTAAGCATTTTTTTAAAATTTGATTTATAGCCGAAGCTTGCAAACCATTCAGCTGTTCTGTCAACTCACTTTCTGATAAATTATCAGCTACATTAAAATCAGTATTGGAGAGGTCTACTGCTAAAACTTTAGGTTTGTTATAGGATTTAATGCGCACAATGCAAGATCTATCAGGCTCTGCAATTTTAAAATTAATCGAGTTAATTAAGTAAGTTGGCAACGCTGAATCCTCACGCTCACTTCTGGCAGTACAAATCTCATAGGATAGACCTATTTTTAATTCTTTATATTTCGGATCACATTCAGTTAAATTAAAATAATAGGCACTGGATGATTCGTAAACAGCCTTTTGATTAGCTTTTTTAAATAATTGCAAGAAAATGGCATGATCATCTTTTTTCATAATATATGCGGCGTTGATAGTAGCTCTATAACACTGTTGCACAACATTTGAGAGATAGGTTTCTTCATACCAACCTAAATATTTTCCAAAAAATTTTCTTATAAAACATTGAATAATATTTAATTTTTGCTCACCAAGGCTACCATCTTCTTTAAAATAATTATATGTATAGGTTGGCAATAAATCATTTAAAATTTGCATATAAACACTTTTCTTATTATTATTATTTAATTTTAAAATTATTAATTAAACTTCTTTCTAAACTACATTTATTTGTTAAAATTGTCAAAAGAAATCTATTATAAATAAAAAAATCAATTAAAATTTATTTACTAATATTAGTAAAAGCATGTGCGTGATTTTTTAAGTAACTTTGATTAGTTAAATCAATAATTTTAATTGGTACCACTGTTGCATAGCCTTCTTCAAGATAACTTACATCGCTATCTTTTTCTTCTTCATAAGCTGCTAATTGTGCCCCCAACCAATAGTAAGAGGTGTGCTCTGCGGGGTGATAACGACGTTCAATATTCTCTTGCCAATATTGACAACCTTGTTTAGCCAGACGCAGCCCTTTAATCCCTTTTTCAGTATCTTTAGGGAAATTAACGTTCAATAAAGTGCCTTGTGGTAATGAATGCGCAAGCACATAATCAATAATAGTAGTAATTGGTTGCGCCACGGCACTACACGAAGGGCTAACAAGATCAAGCGCTGAAAAAGCAATACCTGGGATATCATGCATAACCCCTTCAATGGCACCAGCCACTGTACCGCTATAAAGCACATTGCGCCCGGCGTTAGAGCCTCGATTGATACCTGAAACCACTAAAGTTGGCCGCTCAGGTAGAATTGAATGCAATGCCAGTTTGACACAATCCGCAGGTGTCCCATTGACACTCCAAGTTTTGGCATGCAAGCCTACCCACTCCACTTTTTCAATCAATAGAGGTTGGCGGATTGTGATCGATAAGCTGACAGCTGATTGCTCTAAAGAAGGTGCCACAACATAGCAGTCGGCAAATTGATTGAGCACTTGCCATAAATGTTTAATGCCGGGAGCATAAATGCCATCGTCATTGGTAATCAATATTAAAGGTTTAGAAGCACTCTTTATTGGTTTATGGGTTGGCTGCTTTTTGTGATCCATATATTAATCCGGCTTTAGAAATGTTTTCACGAGCATTGGGAAAGTTAATCGATAGCTCATCTAAGAGAGTATCTACTTGTTTGCGCATTGAATTTTGTCCCACTGGACAACGACATAGTACGCGGGCAAAACCCTGCTGCTGGGCAAAGGTGCGAATATCTTGCTCAACAATATAAATTAAAGGACGTATAATAGTGATCCCATATTCATGCATATGAATTTTTGGCAAATGACCGGCAAATTCAGCTTTGTGTAATAAGTTCATTAATACTGTTTGTGCATGATCATCGCGATGATGTCCAAAAGCGATGGTAGTAGCGCCCACTTCTTTTGCAGCTGAGAAAAGCAAACGTCGGCGCTCGCGCGAGCAACTATAACATTCTAATTCTGATAGTTTTTGTGTAGAGTGACGTGTAATAAATGGTATATTGAGAGCGTTGCAAATGGCACCCAAATATTCCTGATTAACACCAGCCCCACACGAGAATTCGCCATCGACATGGATCGCCGATAACTCCATGCGTGGAAAACCGCGGCCATTAATAGCATGTAAGAGAAACAGCAAAGTTAAACTATCTTTACCACCACTCAAGGCAACGGCTAATTTATCCACATGCTCAAGCATTTTAAAATCAAACAAAGCACGACGACAGGTACTTTCTAGTCTTTTTCCTAGTTTAGTCCATTCTATATTGGCAATATGTTTGTTCATAAGTGAATTAAAATCCGATAAATTCACCTAATGATATGATAAAAAAGGTTAATACACAACTTTATACCGCTATTTATATCAGCCATGCAGAAACCAACAGCTGCTATAATCAATGGCAGCTTCGATTGCAAGCAGCCATTGATTGTTTAGCTTTTTACAGATTACAAAGGAAGTAAGATGATAGATTATAAACCATACGTGAGCCAATAGAGGCTACAATATCGCCGGTAGTCTCGTGTAAAATGCTGTGATCAGGCATTAATAATATTTTGCCTGCATTAAATACATCATTATTGGAAGAGACAAAATAGTTTATCGCAATAATTCTAGCCGATGGTGAAACAATCCATTTAAAGAGATGATTATCATGTAATTCAGGTACAAATGCGTTAATCAAATGCTGAGTAGCGGCCAAACCATTTTGCATTATACCTCTTACAATCATTTCTTCAAATATGGATGAAATTATAACAGAAGTAATAAAATCATATCTTCTCTTACCAGTAAATGGCTCGCCAGTAATTGCCATATATCCCATCATTAATATATTACCAGCCACAACATAGTTAAAACCATGGCATACACCTAAACTAAATCTTTGCTGCCAAGTATAATCTTGGTACTCTTCTTGACGTTTGGCAATTTCTTGATTACTTAAAGCTAATAAAATTGAATTTTCATAAAAATTTTGGGAAATAAAAAATTTTATTCTATTAGCGCAATGGATAAAAGTTCTATAAGCGAGATCTGTAACGCCTGTTTCTAAACTAAAAGATGATCCATCTATAAGAGTCTTAACCTCATTAGCTTTGGCTTTCAATAGCTCAATGACGTTTTGTTTTTTTGCTATTTGTGCCACTTCATCATAAGTATAATGCAAGCGTGAAGCTACGCTATTAACATTAATGAATAGTCTATCGCTATTATTTGATTTAATTTCGACAATCAAACCCAACCATTCTTGGAAAAAGATAACGGCCTTATCCACTAAATTATTATTACTATCATTTATAATATTTATCGCAATAAAAAAACGGTCATCGTCATTAAGCAAACAAAAACGTGTAGTGTTAGCTCCATTACCAATAATTTGATTATATTGATTAATGGAAGAACTCGCACATCTTTGAACAATAGGTAATGCTGCTGCCATTTAAAAATCTCCTATATTAGTTATAAAATTAATCCATTAATTAAGAATAAGTTATATTATATAAATTGTTTTTTGTCAACAAAACTATACAATCCAAATTATTAAAAAAAATCACTTGTTCAAATTATGCATAATGTGAGTATTTTATTTAACACATGTTGAAATTTACTGCTCTTTATGATTACAGTAGATGGAAGGAAAAATATATCACAGCAATGATCACTAAAGATCTAAAGAGCATTTGTACAACTATAATCTTTTAGCCAATATTATTGGAAAACCATGCTAACACAAAACGTTCGTAGTCAATTTTTACAATACTTCAAGCAACAGCAGCAACATGTCGTGGTACCCTCTTCCTCCGTACTCCCTCACGATGATCCTACTCTACTCTTTAACAATGCCGGCATGAATCAATTCAAGGATGTGTTTTTAGGAAAAAGTCAACGCGATTACGCGCGGGCTGCCAGCTCACAAAAATGCATTCGGGTCGGTGGTAAACATAATGACTTAGAAAATGTCGGACATACTGATCGCCATTTGACCTTTTTTGAAATGTTGGGGAATTTTTCTTTTGGCGACTATTTTAAAGAGCAGGCCATTAAATTTGCATGGGATGTCTCGGTGAACATTTTTGGTTTTGAACCTGAGCGCATTTGGCCTTCGGTTTTCCGTGAAGATGACGAAGCATTTGAAATGTGGACCAAATACGTTCCAGCTGAGCGCATTACGCGCCTCAATGAACAAGATAATTTTTGGGAAATGGGCAACACGGGACCTTGTGGACCTTGTTCTGAATTATACTATGATCGTGGAATCGAGTTTGGCTCCGCTACTTGTCTGCTTGATGACAAGACTGGCAAACGTTTCTTAGAATTTTGGAACCTAGTCTTTATGCAATACAATCGGCAAGCAAATGGCATTAAAGAAAATTTACCTAAGCCCTCTATTGATACTGGTGCCGGACTTGAGCGTATTATGGCACTTAAAATGAACACCTCTAGTGTCTTTGAAACTGATATTTTGCGGGGTTTAATTGCCAGCATGGAAGATTTAAGTGGCATTCCATACATTATTGGCGATAGTAAAGCACCTGCTTTTCGTGTGATAGCTGACCATTGGCGTTGCTTGGCCTTTGCAATTGCTGATGGAGCATTGCCAAGCAATGTTGATCGTGGATATGTATTGCGCAAAGTATTGCGACGTGCTGTCCGCTATGGTAGACAATTAGGTATGAATGAACCATTTTTAGCCAAACTTTTACCACCTCTTATTACCAGCATGGGAGAGGCCTATCCAGAATTACAAAAAAGTAAAACTTTGATCACAGAAGTGGTGAGTGCAGAAGAAGAAGCTTTTATGCGCACACTAAAGCGCGGTGGTAACCTCCTTAATCAAGTGATGGAGAGTTCACGTGCAGATGGCGTAATTAATGGGGCCGATGCTTTTAAACTCAAGGACACTTATGGGTTGCCCATTGAAGAAATTTTATTACTTGCCAAAGATTACGCTCTAACAGTTGACCAAGATCGTTATGGCGAACTGGAAGCTGAGGCTAAAGAGCGTTCACGCGCAACACACAAAAGTAGTTCGCAAATAGCCAATGTTAATCTCTTTGCTGAATTTGCCAGCACACATGGCCCTAGTAAATTTGCTGGCTATACCAAAAATTCATTAGAAACTACCATTACAGGTATTGTCGTAAATGGTACATTTGTAAAAACTCTTTCAGAAGATGTGGAGGCATTAATATTACTTTCACAAACCCCTTTTTATGCTGAAATGGGTGGTCAATTAGGCGATCGAGGCGTTTTAGAAAACAAGCATAGTTTATTTGCCATTGCCAACTCTACAACCCCCTATCCAGGAGTAATCGCCCATATAGGATCCTTAAAAAAAGGCTTTTTACAGCTTGGCGATGTAATTACAGCCTCTATTGATACCTCAAGGCGTCAACGCATTGCAAATAATCACACCGCCACACATCTATTACATTATGCGTTGCATCAACTATTGGGTGAGCACATCAAACAAGCTGGTTCTTTGGTCGATGCAGACCATTTTCGCTTTGACTTTAATCATCACAAACCCCTCACTGCTAGACAAATACGACAATTAGAAGATATAGTTAATGGCAAAATCAGAGACAATCAAGATGTTTCTTCTTATGAGATCAAATACGAAGAGGCTCAAAAATGTAGCGATATAAAACAATTTTTTGGCGAAAAATATGATACACAAGTGCGTGTAATCGATATCGGTGCCTATTCTAAAGAACTTTGTGGTGGCACGCATACACAACGTACTGGCAATATTGGGCTATTTAGAATTACTAAAGAAGGTAGTATTGCTGCAGGTGTGCGGCGTATTGAAGCTGTCACCGGTCAATCCGCTGAACAATATCAGCAGGCAATTGAAGATTTACTAAGTGGTTTGGCTGAAAGTTTACAAACCCCTCTAACGCAGTTATCTGAAAAAGTGCTGAAGTTGCAACAAGAAAACCAATCTTATGCGCTGCAATTAAAACAAATGCGTCGTGAACAAATGCTTGGCAGCATTCCAGAGCTATTACATAAAGGTATAACGATAAATAAGGTAAAAGTTGTCATTGCCACTATCGACACAGCTCTTGATGAACTACGCCCTCTAGCTGAATTAGTGCTAGAGCAATTAAAATCAGGTATTATTGTGCTGGCTACTACCATAAGTGATAAAGTGCATATCATTGCCAAAGTTAGCGATGATTTAATTAAACTGGGAATTTCTGCAGCAGAATTAATCAATGTGGCCATGTCAGTTATTGATGGCAAGGGTGGTGGTAAAGCAGGTTTAGCGCAAGGATGTGGCAAAAATTTATATAATTTGCCGCAAGGTTTGCAAAATATACAAGAATATTTAAAAACTCACCTTACGCATAATTTGAATAAGTGATTTTTTACATATTTACGGAAAAAGATTAAGTAATTGTAATGTTAAAAGAATTATTGCACAGCCAGAGACTACAAGTATTAGAGCAATTACTACATCTTAATCAACAGACTGTACTAATAGAAGGGCTCTGGAACTCTCCTAAAGCCCTCATAGCTGCACTAGCTCAACAGGTGACTGGCAAAAACGTTTTAATAATCACAGGTGCCAGTCAAGAAGAAGCTCGGCTTTTTCACGATTTTCCTTTTTTCACGGCCTGCCCTGTTTTTGACTTCCCTGCTTGGGAAACATTACCCTCAGAAAATATAGCCCCTAGCCCCGATATTGTTGGCGAACGCTACGGTGTTTTGCGTACTCTAGCTAATTCAAAAGATCCTTTGATTATTTTAACCGGCTTACAAGCTTGCCTACAACATCTCATAACCCCTCAAGATTTTAAAGAGCTTTGTTTATCTTTAAAACCTGGTGACAATATACTCTTAGAAGAATTAACTGATAAATTGTTACTAATGGGATATCAACAACGTAGTATTGCCGCTGATAAAGGAGAATTTGCCCTACGTCAAGGGCTTATCGACATATTTCCTGTCACATCGCCTGATCCATATCGGATAGAATTTCGCGATAATATAGTAGAAATGATACGCATTTATGACCCTATCGGACAAATATCGATAAGCCCAGCTACAACTGTGCATATAACGCCAGCCTGTGAATTAGAATTACTCTCTCGCTATGCCAAGCATGCTTCTATTTTAGATTATTTAAGCTCAAATACTATCGTTATTTTTGATGATATTGCAGCTTTAGAAGATCGCTCTGTTTCTTTAACCACTTTAGCTGCTCCTAGTCGCACATTTAGCTCTTTTGCGCACTGGCAAGATATGGTTAAGCCTTTACAAAAGATACTGCTCAGTCAGCAACCCATTGAAAATTTAAGTGCCATTGAAGTTTTTGATGATGCTAACAAAGCATTTTATTCGCAAAAAACAATTTTACATGACATTGGATTTGAACTATTTCAAACAAACTGGCGTGTGCAACGTTGGCGTCATCCTTTTCAAACTGTTATGCAATGTCTACAACCGGAAATCGAACAGGCCACTGGAGCTGAGTTATTAGCAAGTTTGAGCAATTTATCTGCAAAGCCCGACATGCAACTACATTTTTTAAGCGCCAATGAATTGGATGAGAGTAATTTGCGCAAACGATTGGCAGATGGTCAAATAAAACTACCTCACCACACCTTTTATCATCGTGGTTACCTTTCCAATGGAATGATGATTGAGGATTTAGAATGCATGCTTATGCCTTTCACTGAGATCACGCACCGTTATAAAATTCGTCGACAAAAATTACGTAGCACCTACCACACAACCCCTTATGAAAACTATGAACTATTGCCTGGTGAGTTTGTAGTACATATACAGCATGGTATTGGACGCTATTTGAAAATGGAAAAACAAACTAATCATTTGGGTATTAGTAGCGAATTTTTTGTCATTGAGTATGCCGAAGGCTCTAAACTATTTGTGCCATTGAGTCAGATGCACCTGATCACTAAATATGTGGGTGCCAATGAGATCATACCAAAGCTCCACACTTTAGGAAGCCCGCGCTGGAAAAAAATGCGCCAACAAACAGAACAGGCTATTGTGGGATATGCCTCAGAATTATTACAAAATTATGCACAGCGTTCTATGCAAAATAGAACACCATATCCCGGAGATAGCGCATGGCAAAAAGCTTTTGAAGAAAACTTCCCTTTTGAAGAGACTGAAGATCAATTGATGGCCATTGCTAATATTAAAAATGATCTATGTTCTTCTAAAGCCATGGACCGCTTAATTTGCGGTGATGTTGGTTATGGAAAAACAGAAGTAGCTATGCGGGCAGCTTTTAAAGCAGTCATGGATGGTAATAAACAAGTAGCGGTTTTAGCGCCCACCACCGTACTTGCCATGCAACATTATGAAAGTTTTTTAGAAAGGATGGATGGCTTTCCCATCTCTATTGGCATTTTATCTCGATTTCAAAGTGCCAAGGAAATTAAAACTACTCTGGAAGGTGTTGCACAAGGTACAATTAATATTGTGATTGGCACGCATCGGTTAATTAGCGCCGATGTCAAATTTAATAATTTAGGATTAATAATTATCGATGAAGAACAACGTTTTGGAGTAAAAGCAAAGGAACATCTGCGCACCCTTAAGCAAGGAGCCGATTGCATAGCACTTTCAGCTACTCCAATACCTCGCACATTATATATGTCATTGATGGGGGCCAAAGATATGTCCTTAATTAATACCCCTCCACAAGATCGCTTGCCAATCAAATCTGTGATCGCTCAAAAACATGATCAGGTTTTAAAAAATGCATTGTTGCGTGAACTTGCACGCGATGGTCAAGCTTTTGTTGTTCATAATCGTGTCGACACTATTTATGATCTAGCGGATCGCATTAAAACGTTACTACCACAAGCACGCGTTTTAGTGGCCCATGGACAGATGCAAAATGACGAGATTGATTCAGCTTTCCATGCTTTTAAAAATGGGCGAGCTGATATTTTAGTAGCTACGACGATTATTGAAAACGGGATCGATATCCCCAATGCCAATACTATTATTATTGATCGCGCTGATCAATATGGGTTAGCCACACTCTATCAAATGCGTGGACGAGTGGGAAGATGGAATCGGCGCGCATATGCTTATTTTTTGGTATCAAATTCCAGCACCCTCTCAGAGAGCGCTCAAAAACGTTTACATGCCCTTGCCAATTGTAGTAGCTATGGTGGAGGCATGCGCATCGCTATGCTTGATCTTGAATTACGTGGAGCTGGTGACATACTTGGTGAAAAACAGTCCGGACATGTGCGCTCCATTGGTTTTTATCTATATTGTAAATTACTCAAAAGAGCCATGCGCACGTTGCAAGGTCAATCTCATAATGCAGCCTTTGATACACGCATTGAACTACCTATTGAAGCGCGTTTACCTGAAAATTATGTCAATGAAGTAACATTGCGCATGGAAATTTATCAACGCTTAGGTGAAAGCTCTTCTTTAGAAGAGGTCGATGCCATCTGGCATGAATTAATAGACCGATTTGGCCCGCCGCCACAGCCGACTTTGTGGTTATATCATTTAACACGCATTCGTGTGCTGGCCTCATTGCAACAAATTACATTAATAAAACAGGATAAATCGGGTTTGATAATTGAAACAAGTACCGGTAAAAATATAACGCGAAAATTACCACTACTTAGCTACAAAACTCCGCAAGCAATGGAAAAAGATATTTTGCATATTTTGAATGGCAGCAAATAGATCAAATTAATCTGAAAAAGGGGCCAGAGGCACGGGATTGCAGTTTCGAAAGAATTTTAATAAAAAATCTCGGGAAAGCCAAGTTGTTTAAACCTCAAAGATTATATAAACATTTGGCTTTACCCGAGAGCTGTGGTAATAACCAGGTTAATATCCAATATACACTCCACATTCTGTAAATTAATTAGCATTAGCCACTAATTAGTATCTTCTAAGCTATTTAACGTCCCTAGCTCTTTTTTGCTTCTTCTAAAGCATACAAAAATCATCAACAAAGCCTCGTTGCTAAATTTGATACAATGTATTGAAAGTGCTAAAACTAAACAAACACTTCGTATTGAAAGTGCTAAAACTAAACAAACACTTCAATAAATTGCCAACGTGAGACTGATCTCACTACTAAAAAGCAACATTAATTTAAAGCTATGTCAAATTAGCGCAGGAGCACAGAAACTATTCAGAGTGCTGTACCAATCCTGGACTATGTACCACTTCAATTGTTACGGGTTGCAATCGATTAACTACACCGTACACACATAGACACGATATGCTTAGTATTCCTACAAACACACCGCCTGCTGCACAACTACCAATAGCTACAGCAGTAACAGATGCCGTTAGCGTACCAACTACTGCCCCGGTTTTGACCAAACCCAAAGCACTTAGAGCACAAGACGCGACTGCACCCAAACTAATTGCACCAACTGTCGCAACTGAAGCATTAACCGTCATATCAAATAGCATTACTTGGTAATGTTCAACTGGTTGTGGCAAGTTGATGGTCAACTTCATCTATCCTCCTTTGTTCATTCCCTCTACAACTTAATTATAATTAATTATTTAATTATTTTCAAATATTTAAACTAATTTATTACTATTATTAAATTAATTTAAAATAAAAACTATATTTTTAAAATTAGACATTTTTTAGAACGGCTATTAATTGATTATAGATAATCTTAAGTATTGATAAAAATGGCCTTGCACAATATCATGCACATGATACAAATCAAAATAAAATAGAATGCAAATTTAATTTTTTAAATATTTGAGAAATACAAATGCAAGCCAAGCAATACGTTCCATGGCAGCAAGTTTATAAAAAAAAAATCATTCAACCGCAGAATCTGGAAGAATGGGCAGCACAAATACGTGCAAAAAAACTGCGCTTAGCTACTTTAAATGGCTCTTTTGATTTATTGCACGCAGGGCATCTGCACATCATTTTTGAAGCTTCGCAAGTAGCAGATGTTTTAATCGTGGCCTTAAACTCAGATGATTCAATAAAACAATACAAGAGTCCAAAAAGGCCTCTGGTTTCTTTAGTAGACCGTTTACAAATGATGGCCGCTTTAGAATTTGTAAACTATGTCACATGGTTTGAAGAATTGGACCCACGCCATATTCTCTCACTAATCAAACCTGACGTGCATGTAAATGGGATAGAATATGGCGAAAATTGTATTGAAGCTGATATAGTGCGCGCCAACGGAGGGATAATTCATTTAGCTTCCAAAATACCAGGCTTATCCACCTCTGCCATTATTAATAAAATTAAATCTGAGTAAATCAGCTTGTGCATAATTTGAGCTATACTTTTAAGGATGAACTTGTCAACTATTATCAATAAACATCAGCACCAAAAAAAATTGGGTACTATAACAAGTATATTTATTTATTTGTGCTGTGCCTTTTTTTTGCTCTCCGAATTTATCCCCCCTACTGTCACTTTGCCACATGGTTATGCTAATCTAAATCTAATTACTTCACCTATCGACCAAGCTTTATTGTATGATTATCCAAGTTTTTATGAACGGTTAGAAAATTTTATTAAGCTATATGGTTTTGAAGCTTTGGAAGAGCAAACTAATCTGCCCAGTAGCGCCATTGATTTATTGGAACAAATAAAAAAAACAGCATTTTGGCAAGGTGCTTATCCAATCCTTATTAAGGGTGGTTTAGTGGCCCTTGAAGAGGCCTGGCATAGTGTGCCAGTTTTTGAGAAGATTCGCTCTGGGCAATATTGGCGCCTGTTTTCACCTTGCTTATTACATGGTGATATTTTACATCTGTTTTTTAACATGACCTGGTTATTTGTGTTGGGCAAAGAAATGGAAGCATGTTTAAGTCCATGGCGGTATATTTTTTTTATTTTGTTATGTGGTAGCATCTCTAATACTGCGCAATATTTAGTGAGTGGTGCGAATTTTATCGGTTTTTCCGGTGTTTTATGTGGCATGCTAGCCTTTATATGGATGAGACAAAGGCTCGCGCCATGGGAAGGATATCAAATGGATCAGCGCACCTTTATGTTTATGTTTATTTTCGTAGTGGGATTGGCAGGTGTGCAAACTCTCTTATTTATTTTGCAAAGCTACTTTAATCTGACTTTTTACTTAAATATAGCAAACATGGCTCATATCAGTGGCGGCATTACAGGTGTGGCACTAGGTCGTTTATCTTTTTTTAAGTGGAGGCCAGTTTAAATATGTCGGTGCGCGACTTAATCATTTTAGGGTGTTCTAGTCAACAACCGACACGTTTCCGCAATCATGGCGCCTATTTATTGCGTTGGAATGAAGAGGGTTTGCTATTTGATCCAGGAGAGGGTACCCAAAGACAGTTTATTTTTGCAAATATTGCTCCCACCTGCGTTACACGCATTTTTATTTCTCATTTTCATGGAGATCATTGCCTCGGATTTGGTTCAATGCTCATGCGCATGAACTTAGATAAAGTAACACACCCCATTCATTGCTATTATCCAGCTAGTGGAAAAAAATATTTTGATCGTTTACGTTACAGTGCCATGTATCATGAAATGATCCATGTAGTGGAGCATCCAGTCACTCAAGCTGGTATAGTGGAAGATGATGGACGTTTCTGCATCGAAGCAGTATTTTTAAAACATGGCGTTGAAAACATTGGTTGGCGTATAACTGAAGCAAATACGCGCAAATTTGACGCTAATAAATTAACTGATTATGGAATTAAAGGTTTACAGGTCAAAGAACTAGAAAAAAACGGCTTTATAATTTCACCACAAGGTGAACGCATTGGCTTAGAAGATGTCAGTTGGATAAGGCAGGGTGATAGTTTTGCTGTGGTAATTGATACATTGCCATGTCAGCAAGCCATCGACATTGCCCGGGGTGCCACTTTATTTTTATGTGAAAGCACCTATTTGAAAGAGCACCAAGACTTAGCCTTCACACATCACCATTTAACTGCCTCGCAAGCAGCGCAGATTGCCAAACAAGCTGGTGTAAAGCAATTGATTTTGACACATTTTTCGGCTCGTTATCAAAATTTACATTTATTTGAATTAGAAGCTCGTGCGATTTTTCCATCTACTTATATCGCCGATGATTTAAAAGTATTTCCCTTTACAAAACGTATGGATCATGCGTCAAGCATGTAAAACAAAAAAAAACAACTTTCAGGTAATTCAGGTAATTTTTTATGGACGAAACATTTTTTAATCATTTAGAAGCGCAATTAGAAAGTTTAAAAACACAAGGTCTTTATAAACGCGAACGGGAAATTATATCTCCTCAGGATGGCAATATCGTGATCGCAGGTGGTCGTCATGTACTCAACTTTTGTGCTAACAATTACTTGGGTTTGTCAAATAACAGCGACGTGATAGCAGCCGCCAAAGAAAGTTACCAGCGCTATGGTTTTGGTTTATCTTCAGTAAGATTCATTTGTGGTACACAAACTGTACATAAACAACTAGAAAAGCAACTTTCTACTTTTTTAGGAATGGAGGAAACCATTTTATATTGTTCGTGTTTTGATGCCAATGGCGGTCTTTTTGAGACTATACTTGGTGCAGAAGATGCGATAATTAGCGACGCTCTAAATCATGCAAGCATTATCGATGGTATTCGCTTATCGAAAGCAAAACGACTGCGTTATGAAAACAATAATATGCAAAGTCTAGAAGAGCAACTAAAAGAGGCACAAAGTGCACGCTTTCGGTTAATTGCTACCGATGGAGTTTTTTCGATGGATGGTACCATAGCTAATCTACCGGCGATTTGCGATTTGGCTGATAAATATCGAGCCATTGTAATGGTTGATGATTGCCATGCTGTCGGTTTTTTAGGAGAAAACGGACGTGGCTCTCATGAATACTGCAACGTTATGCAACGAGTAGACATTATTACAGGCACATTGGGTAAAGCGCTTGGCGGAGCCTTAGGTGGTTATACTTCTGGGCGCAAGCCATTGATTGATTGGCTACGTCAACGTTCACGCCCCTATTTATTTTCTAATGCTTTAGCTCCCAGCATTGCAGCTGCATCCTTAAAAGTCTTGGAGCTCATAGCTAATTCTCATGATCGCCGTCAACGCTTACATGCTAATAGTCAATATTTTCGCGCACAAATGTCTGCCTTGGGCTTTAATTTAATTCGTGGCCATCACCCCATCATTCCAGTAATGTTAGGAGAGGCAACTTTAGCCCAAGAGTTTGCTGCGCGCATGCTGGAAGAAGGGATCTATGTAGTTAGTTTTTCCTATCCGGTCGTACCGATGAATCAAGCGCGTATTCGCACACAAATGTGTGCTAATCATACACGAGAGGACTTGGACATGGCGATTGCGGCCTTTAAAAAAGTTGGCACAGCTTTACGTGTAATTTAAATTCTAAATTTGAATCAATAGGCTTTTTTTCGAAATAAGTCTATTTTTTGAGTAGATTTGATTACAAACTCAGATAGTTAGTTATTTATGTTTATTTTAGTAGCAAACAAATTCTTGGAACACCTGCGCGTTATTAAAAACGCATCTGAACACACGGTTCGAAATTATGCCATCGATTTAAATGCTTTTTTGGGACATTTAATAAGAGAATGGCAGCCAGAGGCAAAAGACGATGAAATACCTACCAAAATAGATTATAAAGTACAACAACCAGAGCATTCTTGTTCATTTGATGAAAAATTGCCTATAGCGCGCATCGATCGCAAAAATATTCGTCGTTTTTTGGCCTGGTTACACACCCAGGGACAAAATAAACGCACTATTGCACGGCGTCTTTCGTCTTTGCGTAGTTTTTTTAAATATGCGCAAACACAATCATGGATAGCGGTCAATCCCACCGAGGAATTAGACAGTCTCAAATTAGATAAAAAAATACCGGTGGCCCTGAATTATGCGCAAATTTTGCATTTATTTGAGCAACCGGATTTAACCACTTATTTGGGATTGCGCGATCGGACCATTATGGAATTATTCTATAGTTCTGGATTGCGCATTAGTGAATTGGTCGGTTTAAACAAACAAGATTTTGATTTTGCCAATTTAACTGTTAAATTACGTGGTAAAGGGAAAAAAGAACGACTGGTACCCATTACCAATAATGTGCGGGAATGGATCAAAGAATATCTCACGCACCCTGAAAGGGCTGTTATTGAAGATGAAAACGCCCTTTTTTTAAATAAATATGGGCATCGCCTAACAGCCCGATCTGTCGATCGCAAATTTGAAGGATATTTAAATGAAAGCGGGCTAGCCGGTAAAGTGACGCCACATACCATTCGACATACTATTGCCACACATTGGCTAGAGAATGGAATGAACTTAAAAAATATTCAAACTCTCCTAGGACATAGCTCCTTATCAACCACCACTATTTACACACAGGTATCGCCGAAGCTTAAGAAAAAAGTTTACGACGCCACCCATCCTCGAGCTTAATGTAAAAAACATAAAAATTTACTGTTTATATAAATTTTTTTTATCTATATCTAAAGATAGACAAAGTTTTTAAATGGGAGGTTATTATGAAGAATTTAATTTTGATGGCTACGCTTGCTTTAACTTGTACGGCTTGCGATCGACAACATACTCCTCAGGCTTCTGCCAATCAATCTACACCCAACGTAATCGCCAATGACAATACCGAGAAAAATATGCGCGATCGCGATAAAATGACAAAAACTCCTTTTGATCAATCGGAAAATGAGATTGATAGAACTATTACACAACATATTAGAAAAGCGCTTATGGGTGATGATGTGTTATCAACAAATGCCAAAAACATCAAAATTATTACTATTAATGGCGTTGTAACCTTACGTGGACCAGTCAACAGCGAAAAAGAAAAAGAAATCATCGCCCAGAAAGTCCAGCAAGTCCAAGGTATAACAAAAGTTGACAATCAACTTGAAATTATACAGAAGTAATCAACTTAAGGAGATACATATATGAAAAAAGCTGTTTTTGGATTAATTGGTAATGAAGAGCAAGCGCGTCGTGTAGTAGATCGCTTACTAGCTTCTGGATTTTCTAACTCTGATATTTCAATCCTTTATCCAGATCGACGTAATGGTAGTGCTGCACGTGATGATACAGTACATGGCACGATACCGCACAATATTCACAAAGGCAACCTCGGTACTGAAAAAAACACTAAAGCACCTGAGGGAGGAGTGGCTGGAGCTACAGCGGGAGGACTTCTTGGTGGTTCTTTAGGACTATTAGCAGGTATTGGTGCTTTAGCTATTCCAGGTCTAGGCCCTTTTATTGCCGCCGGTCCAATTATGGCTGCATTGAGTGGATCAGCTATTGGAGGTATAGTTGGTGGCGGCTTAGGGCTATTAGTTGGTGCTGGTATCCCTGAATATGAAGCCAAAAAATATGAGGCTGGTTTAAAAGCAGGTAATATTTTACTTTCTGTACATGCTGATAGTGATGAAGAAATTACACGTGTTAAAGAAATTTTAAAAGCGGAAGGTGTTAAAGACATTTCTTCAACAAGTGAAACACGAAAGTAATATTTCTTAACGCACGTAACGCAGAATTTGAACAAATGTACTTTTATATTTTGTGTAAATGCTCATTTTCAAATTCTGCGTCGCGTGTACCCTCAAATGGAACAAAAAAGGAGTGATCTATGAGTAAAGCGATTGGTTTATGGTTATTGGGAGTCCCAGTACTTGTAATTATCTTATTAAAACTTTTTGGCGTGATTTAAAAGGACGCTTTTAAAAAGTTTAAGCATAAAAAAGGAGAAGCAAATTTGGAAAAAACCATTAAAGATGTCTTCATTGATGAATTGCAAAACATGCTCAGCGCAGAAGAGCAAATTATCGAGGCCCTACCAGATATGGTAAAAGCTTCCGAATCTACAGATCTTAAAAATGCCTTTGAGTCCCATTTAAAAGAAACTAAGGGACAAGTAGAACGACTTTTAAAAATTTTTAAATTATTAGACATTGAAAAAACAGAAAAGCTGTGCAAAGCTACTAAAGCTCTTATTGATGAAGGTAAGGAAGTAATAAAAAAGTACAATGCATCGCCGGCGCGTGATGCTGCCATTATTGCCAGAGCACAGCGCATCGAGCATTATGAAATATCCGCTTATGGATCGATGCGTACCTTTGCCAAAGAGTTAAATTTGGAAGAGATCCCCGAATTACTACAAGCAACTTTGGATGAAGAGGGGCATGCCGATAAAAAGTTAACCAAAATTGCCGAGGGTGGTTTGATCAAATCTGGTGTTAATCATAAAGCAAACATTGCAAAAGAAAAGTAAATCTCCTCAATTTTTTTTAATTTGTGGATAGGGTGGGATTGAAAACCCAATACAATTTTCATAATGCCATCGAGTAAAAAAATACTGTTAATAGTATAGTTAATGACAACCCTGATAAACCCCGATAAATCATGATAAATAGACTATCACCACGAGTTTTTATCGAGTAAGAGGAGCCACTTTTAATGATTGCACGCTAGCTTCGACTAAGAAGGCTTTAGGAGCTTAAGCTCTTCAAATTTTAAGATGAGAGTGCCAGAAAGGTTTGCTTCCAATCTGACAAGTCTTTGCTTTTTGAATTTCATCAAAAAATCCTAATTAAAAATTTTATAAATACAAGTTTAATTAATTTGATTTATTTTGAGTTGTTTTTTATAATAAATATAAAGGTATGTGGAGGTTTTGTATGAATAGTTTGATAAATAAAAAAATTGCAGATAACCAGTTCTTTAATATCGAAGGTAATAAACTAACTATTGCTAGCAGCAAAGAAATTGGCATAACATCTATTACAGATTATGTGGCAAAAAACATATTTACTGAGTTAAAACAAACAAAACTAGAAGATGGTCAATACAAGATACTACAACATAATCTGAAATTTATTAAAACAAAGATCGATAAACACAATAATGTTTGGTATGTTAAGTTGGCTAATCGGCTAGGCTTGGATGCTCTGATTAGTGAATTTGGCCTGGATAAGTATAATTTTTTTGCCAATCTTAAAATTTGTGACACTCACATAATCGACAGTTTCATAGATGAGCAGGTAATAGAAAATTTACAAGCCGAAGGTTTTGGTGGGGAAACAATCACGAAGATTTTAGATTTTATCAGGAAACCTGATGATTCCTTTTCACTTAAAAATCTTTATTTAAATAAAATACCGACTATCATATTTACCCATCCGGCTTTTTCCCATCTTAAGACACTAGATCTTTCTGGAAATAAATTGACTACTTTGCCAGCCGAAATTAGTAAGCTGACTAACTTGCAAGAATTAAATCTTTGTTTAAATAGATTGACTACTTTGCCAGCCGAAATTGGCAACCTGACTAATTTGCAGAGATTAGATTTTGGTGGAAATAAATTGACTACTTTGCCAGCCGAAATTGGCAGCCTGACTAATTTGCAGAGATTAGAGCTTGGTGGAAATGAATTAACTGCTTTGCCAGAAGAAATATCTAGACTGACTGATTTGCAAGAATTAATGCTTGGTGCAAATAGGTTTATTACTTTGCCAGCCCAAATTTGTAAGTTGACTAACTTGCGAGGATTATATCTTCATGCAAATGAATTGACTACTTTGCCAGCCGAAATTGATAAGCTGACTAATTTGAATAATTTACATCTTCGTGCAAATAGATTTACTACTTTGCCAATCCAAATTAGCAATCTAACTAACTTGCAGGAATTAAATCTTAATGGAAATCAGTTGACTAATTTACCAGCCGAAATTGGCAAGCTAACTAATTTGCAGGAATTAAATCTTGATGGAAATCAGTTGACTAATTTACCAGCCGAAATTGGTAAGCTAACTAATTTGCAGGAATTAAATCTTGATGGAAATCAGTTGACTAATTTACCAGCCGAAATTAGTAAGCTAACTATGTTAAGTAAATTGTATCTTAAGAACAATGGATCCTTAACAGGTCTTACTGAAATTTTAAGATTACCTAAAAAATGTACAGTAGAATTCAGCGACTTATCGGAAAAGGTATTGGAAAATTTAAGAGAAGCTATTAGTCAACCAAACTATGCTGGGCCTACCTTTTCTTTTCTTGTATTTATAAAAAAAGATGATGAACAGGTGACAGATGATGGACAGATGTATGATGTTATTGCACAAAAGTATTTATAGTGGTTTGAATTTGATTTTTTCATAAAAAGCTTAAATAGTAAAAATAAACCTCTTAATTTTTTTAAATAGTATCTTTTCCCAAATTTTAATAGACTTCTTTCGAAAGAAGTCTATTAAAATTTGTGGCAATGATTTAATTATTTTTTGTCAACAGCACTCAAGTTAGGTGATGCCAAGGCTGATTTAGTCTCTGCCACTGACGATGTAGGTTCTGATTTTGCGGCCATACAGCCACAATGTGATTTTGCTGTACATTTGCAGTTAACGCAACCACAGTTAGGCTTGCTTGCAACGGCAAACAGTGTGCCACAGAACATTAAAGCACAAAAAGCTACAATTATTGACTTCATAAATTATTTACCTATTAACCTAAATTTTTGGATTTTTCTAGACCTCTTTACCAAACCTCTTAACGCACTATAGAACTTTTCAGTTTAATTTGGTAAAGAAGGTTAATTTATTTAATTATGGGTTGGAGGGAGGTGGTGTACGAGCCACACCGGCAGATAAAGAAATTAAAGAGACACCAAAGAAGATCATGTTAATACCAAACAATAATCCTAACACCCAAAATGCAGAAGAGGGCCAACTATGCCATATTATATAAGCTATGATAAGTGATAGCAGACCATTAAAAACCAACCATCCCCAATAATGGGTAGGGCGGGATTGAAAACCCAATACAATTTTCATAATGCCATCGAGTAAAAAAAATATTGTTAAGAGTATAGTTAATGACATAACACCGGCAACAGGATATAAAAGCATTAAAATACCACAAACAACCCCTATCAGTCCCATCAATAAAGAAATGACAAACGGCGGTGCGCGGTGCAGCTTAAAAGCTCGAAATAATTGCACTGCTCCCGAAAAAATTAATAAAAAACCAATAAACATTTCTAAACTCAATGTCGATACTACAGGTAGTATAATGGCCACACCACCCATCAAGATAAAGAGAATCCCTTCTATTAGCAGTAATGTGCGATGATTTCTAACCCAATCCATATAAGCTCCTTTTTATTCGACTTATATCATGAGGATAGTTTTGCGACAAACATTAATTTTAAACCATGATAAACCATGATAAACCACAATAAATAGACTATCACCATAAGTTTTTAATCGAGTAGGAGAAAGCCCTATAGGGAAGACTTGTAATGATGACATCCTAGCTTTGACTAAGAAAGCTTTAGGAGCTTAAGCTCTTCAAATTTCAAGACGAGACTGTCAGAAATGTTCGCTTCCAATCTGACAAGTCTTTGTCTTTTTATGCGTAAAGTGAGTATTTAATCGTAATTATGGGAATTACCACAACCACACGAAGAGCGGGAATTTGGATTTGAAATTTTAAAACCTGCTCCGCGCATACCTTTCACATAATCGATCTCCGAGCCAAGCAAATGAAGTACTTGATTTTTTTTAACATGAATTTCGATACCATGCGAAAGAAATATTTGATCATCCTCTTCTGCTTTTTCAGAAAAATCTAATACATATTCAAAACCACTGCAGCCGGCTAATTCTTCGGCAAATCGCATTCCCCAACCCGTTTTCCCCTCTTCAGCCAAAATTTCTGAAAATTTTTCAGCAGCACAAGCGGTCATAGAAATGGTGCTAAGATCTAATTTTTCATCAAGCAACGCATTAAGTCTATCTACCAATTCATTAATTTGCGCTTCTGTTTTGCCATGACCAAACATACCGCCTTCAAGCGTTTCGTACACGGATGCGTGACAACCAATACAGTGTAAACCAGCACTAGTAATTTCATGCGCTAAGCGTTGAGCTTTGTAAGGGAACATTTCTAAAATATCTTTAATCGTCATCTGACGATCGACACGCTTTGGATTTTGCGGATTGGCGCAACAGCTAGATGTCTGTGATTGCTGCTTTTCTTCTTTTGATGCACAGCATGATGATGGTTCTTGATTATTTTTTTTTGGTGAACAACAAGACATAATGTCTCCCTCTTATTAGATTGATTTTAACATGAATTTAAAGTCTAAATGTTAACCTAAAAACTCAAAATTCAGGTTAAAAGCTTATTCTTACACGACCTTTTAAAATGCGACATTGACATGCCAGACGTTCACAATGTGAGCCGGTACCCAAGAAATCTTCTTCTTCTTTTGTCATAGGCGATAATTGACCTTCTTTGACCTCAATTACACATGTTCCACACACTCCCTCTGTACAAGCAAAAGGGACTCCAGCTTCTTCGCATGCTTCTGCAATAGAAGAATTATCTGGCAATTCTACTTCTTCCTCTGTATTTTCAAAAAATAATGTTGCCATACCGATATCCTCCTAAAACTTTTAAACCAAATAAAATTGCTACCAAAATAACAACTACACCATTAAAACTAATTCAGTTATAATTACCTATGATACTATTATATTGGTCTATTTGTATCAACCTAATAATCTGAATTTTTATTTTTTTTGTCATAGCCAAAGAATTGTTTTTTACACAGTTGCTTTAGAAAAAAGAATGATTCCGAATTTTAGCTAAAATGATGACTATGTTTACTTGATATGCGCTTGTAACATCCTGTTACAAAAAGTATTCCCAAAACAATAAAAGGAATACTTAACAGCTGTCCGGTCTGTAAAAAAGAATTTGAAAAAATGGAAGGAATAGGTGCTTTCCAATACTCTAATATAAAACGGCTGCTAAATATCAAGATAAAAAGCAGGCCTATAATCCCACCAGGTCTATTTATCATTATCTCTTTTTTCCACAAAATCCATAAAACTATAAAAGTACTCAAATAAGCCAAAGCTTCATACAACTGAACTGGATGACTAGGAAATGGGACAGACCCATCCATAGGATGGCCAAAAACAACGGCCCAAGGTTGCTCGCTGGGCAAACCAATGATTTCCTGGTTCATAAAATTTCCGATTCTAATGAAGCAGGCCACTAAAGCCCCTGGAATTGCCACAAAATCCAGCAGGTGCAAAAAGGATAACGAAGGGTAGTAGCGCTGGGCATGCCACTGAAATAAACGCACAGCCACAATAACACCCAATACCCCGCCATGACTAGCTAATCCTCCATGCCAGGTTTTAAAAATTTCGGCAGGATGCTTAATGAAATAGTGCCAATCATAAAAGAATAATTCTCCTAAGCGCGCACCTAATAAAGTGCCGATTACTAAAAACCAACATAGTCTATCATTTAAGGCATAGGCACTATTTTTGATACTCATTATCTTGTTATCTAATAATTCTAAAAGCTGTGATCGAGAAACAATTTTCTTTTTTAAGATTGAATTTAGTCCATCGATAATATCATTGCACAATTGTTCTGAAGGTTGCTCTCCAGTTCCCTGATTGGATTGCAGAATTTGCTTTGAGGTATGCAGCGGCATATTTTTTTTAAAAATGTCAGTTTCAATTTTAACCTTTAATGTGCACATTAAAGCTGGCCAATTAGGTACATCTAAGCTAGAAATATGAGTACAACGATCGATGAAACGGGTAAAAATGGCTATTAACAAAAAATAGCCCAAGATAAAACCTGTTACAAATAAGATGCCATACCAAAAGATTGGTCGCTCAAGAAAAGGAATAACGAAAACTTCGCGTGGCGGATCCCAATAAATCCAAGCAATACAATTTGAAAAAGCACTCACGATCATTTTCCTATCAGATAAAAAAAACCCTATCTTTTTACAAAGATAGGGTACTCTATCGGAGCAGAGGGATTCGAACCCCCGACCTACTGCTCCCAAAGCAGCCGCGCTAGCCAAGCTGCGCTATGCTCCGATTATTTAGCAGTACCAAAACTTATATGAAATCTTACATTTTTTTACAATAGACTTTTTCGAAATTAGCTTTTTTGGAAAAATTGATAATTTTGGAGCAGATTTATTGGTAAATTTTTAGAGGCAATATGTAAAAACATATGACGATTAAAACAAAAAAAACTAAAAACTAGTGTTAAAATGATTTTTTTCTGGTAATAAATAGCAGACTTTGAAATAAAACAAGACTCGATGTGTAAGTGTGATTACCAATTTATGACCACAACTAGTATATAATACATGAAAAGATACTGTGCACTTAATTATTGTCGCTATATTATTTTAACCTTATTCTTGACCTATTTGCCCACCCCAGCGCTAATGGCTCAGAATAGTCCCCCTTCCTCAGCTGAGAGCAATAAGACAGCAAATAATTATAGCGCCAATGATGTCTCCATCAGCTTCAACAATGTAGCTATCATAGAGTACATTCGCTTCATTAGCCGCATTTCAGGCAAAAATTTTATTTTTGATGATCAAGATTTGCAATTCAACGTAACAATAGTTACGGAAGAAGCCACCTCCATTGCAAATTTAATGTCAGCTTTATTACAAGAGCTGCGGATACGCGATTTATCGTTAATCGAACAAGGCAACAATATAATCATTCACCGCAACGCAGCTGTTAGGGCTCCCGCACGCATTGTTAGTGAAGGTGAAGGTGTCATCTCATCGCGCGAATCAGAGTTAGTGACACGCATTTTCCGTTTAAATGCATTAGATCCGCAGCAAGCCAGTGAAATTATCAAACCACTTTTATCAGACAGTGCTTTGGTGGAAGTTTTACGCAATACCAATACAATAGTAATCACCGATTTAGTCACTACCATAAACAAAATCGCCCAATTAATATCATCATTAGATGCACCTAATAGTGGTGTAACTATGGGGCAGTATGTTGTTCGCAATGGCTTTGCTGATTCGCTCATTGACGTAGTGGTACGTTTATTGCAACCAATTGCACAAGGCAATCCATTTACACTAGTGCCAAATTCACCAACTAATAGTATTTTCATTGTCTCTAACCCATTTATCGTCGAAAAAGCACTGGCCATTTTAGAGAATATTGATTCAAATACTGCCACCAATCAAACAATTTCAATTGAAAATTTACGCCCTTCTAATAAACCTTTTAGAGCCTCTGGTGTGGGTCCAAATGGAGAACCAGGAGAGGGCTTTGAAAACTTACCACAAAGACCTAACTTAGAAAATCTACCAGGTAGACCCGGTAGACCTGGCACTTTAGAATCATCTGACGCCCCCTTCTCTCCCGATATATTCGATGAAAGCCACAATTTTATGCCCGGTGAGCTTTCGCCAGCCTCACAATGGTCAGAGGGTATCCCACTTGGTAGAGTGGAACGGACACTTTTTGAAATATATAAATTACATTATCGCCGCGGCGACCAAATTGAAATCGCCCTACGCAAAATCGCCAATAGCCTCCGTTTGACCGGGTCTGCTAATGTTGACCTGGTCTCTGCTATTAATAGCACCCAATGGATCGAATCCAGTAATGCTTTAATCTTTACTGGCACAGCTAGTGCTATTGGGCAGGTAAAACATTTAGTCACCGAGCTTGACACTCCATTACGTCAAGTGTTTATTGAAATGTTGATTCTGGAAGCTAATGTCGTCGATGCCTTATCATACGGTGTAGAATGGGACACCATTTTTGGTGGCGGATCTGTCATTGGCGCACAAAATTATGCCGGTTTAGGTGGCTTATTAACGACTGCTGCCAACGCTATTGCAAATACAGATGTGGGCGCAGGAGCAGATGTTGCTAACATTATTGCCGATGCCTCCAGTGTTCCGGCACAAACTCCTCAACTTTTATTTGGTAATAGCGGTTATACGGCTAATATCATTGGTACACACCTCACACATCATGGTACTCGTTTTAATTCGATTGGGGCTTTGATTAAAGCCATCCATACCAATTCCAAAACGCGTATTTTGATGAATCCTAAAATAGTTGTGGAAGACAACACAACTGCTGAAGTATTTGTTGGTGGTGTTGATCGCTATAAAACACAATCGCTTTCAAATGATCTTGGCTCGATCATTACGAATAATTTTCAATTCATGGATGTCGGCACATTGCTGCGCGTCACCCCACTAATTAGCAACGACGGTGTAATTACTCTTGATATCTTGCAAGAAACGACTAATCAGGAACCAACAGCCAATACAGGCAATATCAATCAGGTAGATGTCAATTTAGTACGCGTATTATCTAAAACGCGCACCGTTACGAAAGTACACGTTCCCAATGGCTTTTTTGTAATTTTAAGTGGCATGATTGAAGATCAAGAGATACGAGCCATCGATCGCATTCCATGTTTGGGTGGTATTCCGATTATTGGGGGAGCAGCTAACTCTAAAGCTAATGGTGATAATAAACGCAATTTAATGCTTTTTATTCGCCCTCTTATTGTAGATACTGAAAAGGAACTAGAAGATATCACAAAACGTCAACAAGATGTTTTCCGTGAAAAATCCAAGTTTCGTCGCTTGTGGAATTATGAAATAGATGAAGCATTAGATCAATTTGCCCTCAAGCCAACCGATCCAGATGAAATTGGTTGTGATGAAGGATGATAAAATCTGTTTATAATAGTTGTTTTAAATGGCTAAAAACTGTTCCTTTATTGAGCTTAATGTGGCTATTATTGTCGGGTTGTCAATTTAATTGTAATGATGAGGTAGATGAGGTAATTGCTACTGGTATCACTAGCATACCAGCACGACACGGCATAGATCACCTTTCAAGCCCGTTTGTTCCACTTTCTTTAGAGGAGCAACAAGAAGATTGGTCAAAAGAATTGCGTATGGGTAATGCTTTTGCTTGTGAAGATGATTTGTATCGCGCTATTACTTGCTATAAACGGGCTTTACTGCTTATTCCTTGTGAAAACATAGAGCGCTGCACACAAATATCATACGACATTATGCTATGTTATTATTTGGGCAGTAAATTTCAAGAGATGATCAATTTTTTTGAAACAAGCTGCTTGGCACAGGCCGATGTAAAATTTGCAGCCTTTAATAATCTTTTAATTATGCTTTACGATGCATATATGCAAACCAACCAACCTGATAAAGCCAATTGCGTCTGGCTTGCTATTTCCAAATATTCACCCGAAACAGCTGCTGATTTATTAGTATTTGAAAGTGCTCAGGATGGCAATTTATCTATGTTGCACACACAAATCTCCCAGCACAAAGATGCACAAGAGTTACTGGCAAATATGGCTTTGTATGATCAGTGCGCAAAATCGCCAGCGCGTGCCCGTGCACTTAATGCCCTATTACCAGGCGCCGGCTATTATTATGTGGGACAAAAACGATCTGCCATTACTTCGTTTATCATCAATGCCCTTTTCACCATAGCAGCTTATCAATTCTTTCATCATGGATACCCAGCGGCTGGATTAGTCACCGCAAGCTTGGAGACAGGCTGGTATTTAGGAGGTATTAATGGCGCGGGACTTGCTGCCCAAGAATATAATGCTCGCCTTTATGATAGTGTTACTACGCCAATGCTTATGGATCACTGTTTTTTCCCAGTATTGATGTTTGAAACTGGATTTTAATAGCTATTTGCTACGCTTGTTAAAATAGACTTCTTTTGTAATTATAACTCACCTTACCGCATAATTTGAAGAGTGCTTTAAGGCAATCAGGGGTTTAAATGCGTTCATTAGGCTTCTTTTCGATGATAGCCATTCTTACCACATTTTCCTGTCAGGCTGATCCTTGGGGCAAAGATGCGGACCTTGCCAACTGCAAAACTGAACATAAGATTACTTGTATAAAAAATTGTTCACCTTTATCTGAATTTGGCATCAAGGCTATCCGCTTTCACCAAACAGTTATTTCTCCCGCAGATGGCCCACGTAGCCACTACATTCCAAGCAGCTCTCAATACACTTTAGAGGCTATGCGAAAATATGGCTTTTTTCAAGGTTTTTGCATGGGCTGTGATCGGCTAATGCGCGAAAATTCAGAGGATTGGGTTTATCGCAAGACTTGTGATGGTGCTGGCCAAATTATGAAGTATGACCCGGTTCCACAAGATAAAACACAATAGACTTCTTTCGAAAGAAGTCTAATGAATCAAGTAGCCGCATTTAATGGCTTTTCTTTATAAAGCTCGCCCGCTTCAACTCCATGATTAAATACTGGTACTGCCACCGGCGCATTAACCTGACTATTTATCTGGCCAGTGACGATGGCATGTGAGCGTAAAAAAGCACGTTGATATGATAATTGAGGGTGATGCTCATCAAAAATAAATAAATTTGCTTTACCGATAACCTCTATCATACCTGAATCGCTTAAAACATCCCAAATGGGGCGTGTAATGCCGCAAGCAATAAGATGTCTGCCCGAACTTGTCAAGTAATTATAAAGACGCTGTAGAGCCAAGCAGGCAGTGGCATCGATATCGCGCGTATTTTTAAGTTGTAAAATAAGCACACGAGTGGTTCGATCATCTTCTGTAATAGCCTTTAGAGCACTTTGAAACAAATCGGCTGCACCAAAAAACAACTCTCCTTCTACTTTAATAAGTCGGACTTGACGCGATTCATGATGATTGACATCAACGGCGTGCAAACCACCTTCTTCATCTAAGGTAAATTCTATTAGTTCTGGTATTGCCGCTTTTTTAAGATATAGGCTGATAGACATAATAACACCTATATAAAAAGCAGTATCCAGACTCAAAAATATGCAAGAAATTATGGTGAGAATAAGCACACAGGCATCAGAGCGAGTTGCTTTTATACACATAAGTAACTGCTTATAATTGACAATACTACCAGCTGAATACACAAGGAGGGCTGCAAAAGCCGCAACTGGAATGTGGTGAATTAAAAATCCACAGGCAAGCAAAATAACGGCCACAAACAATGAATTAAAAACCGCTGCAAGACGTGTTTTGGCGCCATTTTCATAACTTAAAGTTGAACGTGAAGGGCTGCCAGATACTGGCATTGCTCCCATAAAAGCGGCACAAAAATTACCTAAACCCAGCGCAAAAATTTCTTGATTAGTTGACAAATGTTGCCCAGAATTTGCAGCCACAGCTTTAGAGGTCGAAATCGACTCCATTACACTCAATAATGCAATCGCAAAAGCTACCGGTAATAAACTATTGACAAAGCCCAAGGTAAAATCAGGCCAAGCTAACTGTGGAAGCAGGCCATCAAAATGTGTATCGCCAACTATAGCCACATGGGCCACAAAAGCGTGCAAACTTTCCCAATTAAAAAATGAATACTTCATTGCAAATAAATATGTGGAAAAATAATCGCAACAGTAAGCTAACACTGCAATAATTGCCAACATAATGGCACCGGCGGGTATTTTGCGATCAATGCGCTTTAATCCTATTAAAAATAACCAACAACTGATGCCAATAAAGGCAGTTGGCCAGTCTATTAGAGACAAATGTGTAATAATATATTTACCTCGCTCATATAGGGAAGTAAATTCTACCGGCGTAGCAACACCCAGGAGTGTAAATAATTGATTTATGATTAATGCAAGGGCCACACCGGTCACATAACCAATAATGACAGTATGACTGACAAAATGAGTCAGACGCCCTAATTTAAGAAAAGCGGCTAATATTTGAATGCCACCTACTAATAGCATTAGTTGTGTTAAAATTTGTAAAACTAATGCTTCGCTAGGCGCCCCTTCTTGACCACGATAATAAGTTAATAGTACAGTACTAATGCCCCCTTGAATTAGAATAGCAATAGCGTTACTAGGTCCTACGATCATATGCCTAGAAGAACCAAACCAAGCCACGATCATGGCTGAAAAAATGGCAGCATACAAACCAGATGAGACTGGTAGACCGGCTACTAAAGCGTAAGCGAGCGCTTGTGGTAATGTCAGCATCGCAACCGATAAGCCTGACAAAATATCAGTGCGAAACATCGCCCAAGAATAGCGTTCAAAATCTTTTTTAAAGCAGGTTAATGATACTTCATCAACACTATGATTATATGGCATAAAGGATTACTACGAGCAATAAAATATTATTATAAAAATACAGATTTTTCCAACCAAAGCAGCTTTGGTGAGAAATCTATTATAGCAACATTATGATTAAAACTACATTGATAAGTAGTAAAATTGATTTAAAATTCTGTATTTTTATTCTTTGTTAATTTAGAATCTATCCTTTCAGTATACCTTGCCTTTCTAATTTGGAAGCGAGAGTTTCTTTGCCATACACAATATAAGGGGAAATTAGTGGCTAAATTACCAAAACTAGCGATTGTAGGTCGACCAAATGTAGGGAAATCTGCACTATTTAACCGCATTTGCCAACGCAAAATTGCCATTGTGGATGAAGCTGAAGGGATTACACGTGATCGTTTATATGCTAAAGCTGAATTATTTGGATTGCAATTTGAAGTAATTGATACAGGGGGCATTCATGCCAATTCACCATTACCTTTTAATGAAGAAGTTAAACGTCAAGCTGAAATTGCCATCGAAGAAGCCGATACTATAATACAAGTGGTTGATGCCCATATTGGCATAACATTACTTGATAAAGAAGTTTCTAAAATGTTGTTGCGCACGCGCAAACCAGTCTGTTTAGCCGTCAATAAGATTGATAATTTAGAGCAAGCCCATCTCCTCAATCAATTTTATGCTTTAGGAATTGCACCGCTAGTACCAGTTTCAGCAGCACAAGGTTGGCAAATTGCTGAATTATTGGAAACGGCATTTGCCAATATCTCTAAAAATGAGAATAACAATGAAGCCTACGACGACACTCTTAAAATCGCCGTAGTAGGGCGCGCTAATGTTGGTAAATCCTCTCTAGTCAATTACATACTTGATGAAGAACGGTGTATCGTTAGCCCCATTCCCGGCACAACACGTGATAGCATTGATGTAGCGTTTGAATACGAAGGACAGCCATGCCTGTTAATTGATACTGCTGGTATTCGCCGTAAAGGGGCTGAACATGAAGTGGTCGATAAATTTGCCGCCATTCGCACTGAGCGAGCGATCGAGCGGGCCGATTTGTGCCTGCTAATGCTCGATGCACGCGAGGGCATTACGGCACAAGATAAAAAAATCGCTAACAGGATCGAAGAAGCTGGCAAAGGATGTATCATTTTACTAAATAAGTGGGACCTGATCAAAGGTTGCCGCATGGAACATTGCTTAAAAAATTTGGAAGAAAACGTCCCATTTTTAAAACATTGCCCTAAGATATTTATCTCTGTGGCCGAGGGACGCAATATTGACAAAATTTTTCCAGCTGTGCAAATGGTACATGTTAATGCTGCCAAACGTATTAGTACTCCTGAATTAAATAAATTCATCGCCTTAGCTCTACAAAAAAATCATCCCACGATGCTCAATGGCAAACGCTTGCGCATCTATTATATGGCACAAGTTGGCATTTCACCACCTAAATTTATTCTCTTTGTCAACTCCCCTAATTTGATGATCGAGAGTTACAAAAAGTACCTCTATAACCAAATGCGCCAAACTTTTGATTTTGGTGGCGTCCCCTTGTTATTATTTTTGCGTGGCAAAGTAAAAAGAGAACGACCTGAACCAGCCAAGCCAAAGCATGACTACGTACAAGAGCACGCAGCAGCAAAAGAAATGGACGAAACATTTGATGATGATGAATTTGATGACGAATCGATATATGACGAATAAGATTACTCACCTTAGGCATAATTTGAACAAGTGATTTTTGAGATAGCCTAGAGCTATATATAAGGATACACATTGTAGCAAATAGACTAAGCTCTTTGCAAAATGTGTCTCCTTTATAGATGGCTGCGGATAGGCACTAAAGACACTCTTCAAATTATAGATAAGGTGAGTAAGATTAGACTTATTTTGAAAAAAGTCTATTATAGAGATATTTTTTTAACTCATCATAAACAGCCATAGGTGGTTGTGTGCCATCAAAAGTAGTCAGTACTCCCAACTGATCGTAATATTGAATTAATGGGCTGGTTTGTGCGTAATAAACTTTTAACCTTTCGCTGATAATGGATACACTATCATCATTGCGCGTCACAAGTTTCCCACCACAAGCTTGACAACTATTATGAGCGTTGGGCGCTAACATACGGCGATGGTAAATCGCTCCGCATGCTTGACAGGTTAATCTTCCAGTTACTCTTTCTATGATTTCTTCATCTGGTACTTCTAAACTCAGTACAATCAATTGCGCCATACTGCAAAATGGATATGCAGCCAATTGCTGCGCTTGCTCCAAAGTGCGCGGAAAACCATCTAATAAAAAACCTTTTTTACAATCATCTTGTGCAATTCGATCAAATAACATGGCCATGACTATTTCATCAGGCACTAACAATCCTTGTTGCATAAACTTAGAAGCTTTCTGTCCAATTGAGCTATTATTAGAAATATGTGAACGCAGAAGATCACCAGTAGAAATATGGGGCAGATTAAATTCTTGTGTTATTCTTTTAGCTTGTGTCCCTTTACCTGAACCTGGTGGGCCTAACAAAATTAATAAAATAGGTGTGATCGAGTTGGGGGTTGAGATTGAATGGTCCATGCCTTAAACACTCCTCGCCAAAAAATTTAGTTAAAATTGGAATTTATCGTGCACACTTTCTAAAAATAAAAAACTCATTAATGGTATATAGAAAAAAGCAAAAATGGCACTCAATAATACAGTGATAGCTATTTTTTCTGGCTGAAAATTAATCATTGAGGCCATCACTATAGAATTAACTGCTAAGGGGACGATGGAAAGTAAAATGAGCGCTTCTTGCGCATGTATGTCATAAATGCCAAACAATGCACCATCAATGGCAATAATAGCCAATACTACTACTGGCCACACTATAAACTTAGCCAAAAAAGCCATGGAAATAAATTTAGGATCTAATTTTATTCTAGCAATACTAGATAAACCCAATCCTATGATCATCATCCCTAAAACCACATAAACGCTTTTCATTTGATCCATAAATTCATAATATACATTGGGCAACGGCAAATGGCAGATATTGATGATAATACCACCTAAGAAAGCATAAAGCGTCGGTAATGCTAAGATTTTTTTAGCACATTGTACATTGGTAAAAGTGCCACGCATCATCATGTAATAACCTAAAGAATTTTCATATAAGGTCATACCTAATAAAGCCATAATGTAAACCCCTTCTGTTTGTGTATCAAATAGTATCATGGCTATAGGCAATCCAAAAAACCCTGTGGCCCCCGAGCCAGCACTGAAAGCCATAATATTTCTTGAAGCATCTTGCCATAATTTTTTTGAAAAACGATAAAATGCAAGACACAATATAGAGGCGATTATAAATGATATAAAAGGGACACTGAGTACGGCGGCGTCAAGCTTTGTGTTTATGACACCATTGAGAATAACTAATGGACTAATGATATAAAAAATTATTTTGGCAATACTTTCTGAATTGGAGCTCAGTTTACGACCGGCTATAATACCGAGAATTATATACAAATAAAGTGGCAGCAATTTAGCTGCAAAAGAAACAAAAAATGACATAATAAGTTAATTTAATTAATTCACATTGGTAAGCGATTTCATAGGGGCAAAAGAAAGACGATGAATCGGACAGACTCCATACGTTTTTATGCGCTCAAGATGTACAGCTGTTCCATATCCTTGATTCATATTAAAGCCATAAAGTGGCCACTGATTGTGATATTGCAACATAAGGCGATCACGGCTTTCTTTTGCGATGATAGATGCTGCAGCGATAGATTGTGAAAGTTGATCACCACGCACAATCCCCATGCTAGGAATTGTGGCGTGCTGTATGTGTTTACCATCAATCAAAAGACAATCCGGCGGGCAGGCTAACTGTTGCACAGCTCTCCACATAGCTTGTATTGTAGCTTGCAAAATGTTTATCTGATCAATTTCTTGTGCGTCTGCCATACCAATGCCATAAACAATACGCTTATCAGTCGTCAAACGATCAAAAAGATACTGCCGCCCTTTACGTGAAAGCAGTTTGCTATCATTGATCCCTGCTATCAATACACCTAGTGGAATAACGCAAGCCGCTGCCACTACCGGTCCAGCCAAAGGACCACGGCCTGCCTCATCAACACCTGCTACTAAGCGATAACCTTGGCTATATGACAGTTCTTCATATCGCAGCATCTGTTTTAAGCGCAATCGTTCACAGTCATCTAGCTCAAACATAGAAATTTATTTATTCTGCACTTGAAGCGTTAGTTACGCTCTCTTGGACTGTATTTTTTTGAGCTTCGCTTGTATTAGTAGAAGATCGATTCATGAAACGACCTTTTACTTTAGAAGCTTTACCAGAGGTTCCACGTAAATAATAAAGTTTACTACGACGTACATGCCCTTCTTTGGTAACTTCGATCTTGGCAATACGTGGACTGTGCAACATAAACACCCGCTCCATCCCCTCACCATACGCCACGCGATGCATTGAGAATGTTTCTGACAAACCACTTCCTTTACGAGCAATAACAGTACCGGTAAACATCTGCACACGCTCTTTATCGCCCTCAATAATACGCATATGAACGCGTACTGTATCACCCACTTGAAAAGGTGGAATATCTTTTTTTAATTGATCGCTTTCTAGCTTATCAATAAGTGCCGATCGCTTCATAACGAATCACTCCTCAGGGGTGTAACCTTTTATAATATATTACAAAGGTCTGGTCTAACCTTTGCTGTTTTTTTTAATGCTTCTTGTTTACGCCATGCTGCAATTTTTTGATGATCTCCACTTAATAAAACTGCTGGCACATGTGCGCCTTTAAAATTTTCAGGCCGCGTGTATTGCGGACAATCAAAACAATGTTGTTCAAATGAATCTTCCGCAGCTGACAGCTCATGCCCCAATACATTAGGTACAAAGCGCAATACAGCATCTACTAATACTATTGCTGCTAAGCCACCATTAGTGAGTACATAATCACCAATGCTAATCTCCTGCTGCACATGACGATCTAACACTCGCTGATCTATTCCTTCATAATGACCACAAAGTAAAATCAAATGCTGTTTTTGCGCTAAACTACGACATAAAGACGCTGTTAAACGCTCTCCTTGTGGAGTCAAATAAATCACCCAAGCATCAGGCCTGTGCACATGCATGATAGCATCCTCAACTGGTTGAGGCTGCATTACCATGCCAGGTCCCCCGCCATATGGACGATCATCTACTCTTCCATCCGCAGCTTTGGTAAAATCGCGAATATTGTGCAACTTGATATCGACTATCCCTTTTCGCTTAGCTCGCCCAACAATGCTTTCATCAAAAGGACCGTGAAAATAGTTTGGAAAAAGTGAAAGGATATCAATATGTATAGTCTTTTGCGAAACTTTACACTCACTCACTCTGACTTATCAGCACGTTTTTTATTGTTTTTTTTGGCACGGTTATCTAATTTTTGGGCAGTTTGTGCTTGTGTAAGATGTGGTGTACATTTGCAAACCAAAGCTCTTGCATTATCTGTCATTTGAGCACCTACACTTAACCAGTGTTGAACTCTTTCAGCTTTAATATGCAATGATTTTTCTGCTGTTGCTTCAACTGGATTATACCAACCCAACATCTCAACATATTTACCATCGCGTGGTGAACGCGCATCGGCCACTACCAATCGATACGAAGTCCGATTTTTGCGACCCTGTTGTCGCAGCCTAATTTTTAACGCCATAGCGATCCTCCCATCATTTTCTCTAATTGTTTCATATTCGGCATATTTTTAAATAGCTGTTTAGCTTGTTTAAATAACTTTACTAATTTGTTAACGTCATCAAGTGTGGTACCGCTACCAGTCGCAATTCGTTTACGCCTAGGATTTGATAACTCATCTTTTTCTGCACGCTCTTCTGGGGTCATCGATAAAATAATTGCCTCTACTTTAAAAAACTCTTTTTCATCGAAGTCCATCATGGGCATTTTTGAAATACCCGGCAACATACCCAAAATATTCTTAATGGGCCCCATTTTCTTAATCGTCTGCATTTGATTAAGATAATCACTGTAAGTAAAAGTGGCTTTGCGCATTTTTTCTTCAAGCTTCTTAGCTTCCGCTTCATCAAAATGCTCTTTAGCTTTTTTTACCAAATTAATCGCATCACCCATACCTAAAATTCGATCAGCCATAGAATTGGGATTAAATATTTGCAGATCGTCTAATCGTTCGCCCACACCTTCGAATTTTAAAGGCTTACCAGTCACTTCGCGAATCGAAATGGCGGCACCACCACGTGTGTTACCATCCAACATAGTTAAGATGGTGCCAGTAATGGCCATACGTTGATTAAAGGCACTTGCAACATTTACCGCATCTTGGCCAGTGGTGGCATTGGCAACAAATAAAATTTCCTGAGGCGTTAATATCTGTTTTATTTTTTCTAGCTGTGCCATCAGTTCATCATCGATATGTAAACGACCAGCGGTGTCGACAATTAAAACATCATAATTCTCATGTTTTGCACGCGCCAAAGCTTGCTGTGCAACTTTTACTGGATTGTGCTCACCTGCAAGAGTAAAAACTGGCACATCAATTTGCTTTCCTAAAATTTCCAATTGTTCAATGGCGGCTGGCCTTTGTAGATCACAGGCTGCTAATAAAGGGCGTTTAGAGTGATGTTTTTTTATCCATTTGGCTAATTTGGCACATTGTGTCGTTTTACCGGAGCCTTGCAAACCACATAATAAAATTACTGCTGGCTTATGCTCTAATTGTAAACTCTCTTCATTGCTCCCCATTAATGCCACTAATTCATCATGCACAATTTTAATAAATTGCTGCCCAGCGCTCACCGACTGTAAAACTTGCGTGCCAAGAGCCTTACTTTTAATGTTTTGCATTAATTTTTTAGTAATACCATAATTGACATCAGCTTCTAATAGCGCTAAACGCACTTCATCCACCGCTTCGGCTATATTGCTTTCCGTCAAACGACCTTTACCAGAAAGTTTAGAAAAAAGCCCCTGCAATTTTGTAGTCAGTTCATCAAACATGAATTAATGGCCTTTTTACCTTTTTTTGCACAAATCCAACAAAAAAGGTGTTTTAAATATTATACACAAATAAAGATAGCGTAATTGAAAAATCATTCATTTTCAAGAAAAAAAAATCGATCATGCCCTGCCCAATCTTTCTGTAATCGTTTGTATTTCCAGCATGGATTTTCAAAAATTGACATCATATCAACACCCTGCTTATGACCTATTTCCAACCAAACACGCCCGTGTGGTAGCAGAAAATTTGGCAAATCCCCTGCAAGACGTCTATAAAATTCTAAGCCAGTTTTACCGCCTATTAAAGCCTCTCTTGGCTCGTAACAGCGCACATCTTTTTCACAACTTGTAAATTCTTCAGTAGAAATGTAGGGGGGATTGCACACAATCATATTTACTTTTTCGCCAGCTAATACTGAAAGTAAATCACCTTCCAAACAGCTAACGTCCACCTGATTTAAGTATGCATTTTGGCGTGCTATCAATAATGCATCAGGCGAATAATCACTCATAATAACTTTCAATGAAGGAAATTTTTTTTTAAGCGCAATACCAATGCAGCCAGAGCCACAACATAGATCCCACAACATTTTATTATCGAGATCTTCACCAGTTAATTGCTGCACAATTTCATCTACAAGTATTTCAGTCTCTTGTCTTGGAATCAGAACACAACCATTGACCTTTAACGAGCACCCATAAAAATTAACCTGACCGCAAATATAAGCTAATGGTTCGCCATTTAAACGCCGCTCCATCCAATGCAAGCTCTGTTCATACTGTTGCATGTTCAATTCTTGCTCAAAGTGTTCGTATAGCTGCGCTCGAGATTTTTTTAATAAATCACAAAACAATTCTTCGGCTTGACGTTGTGGTTGCTCTAAATGGCCCGTAAAATGATTTAAAACTATAGAAAAAATTTCACGCAGCTTAGTCATGTAAGGTCGTTAAATCTGATTATGTTGTTTCAGCTGCATTTAATTTTTGATGATGAAAATGAGCGACTAATGCCAAAGTGACCTCTTCTAAATCTCCATTCATAATCTGGTCTAGATTATATTTGGTAAGATTGATGCGGTGATCCGTTAATCGATTTTGCGGAAAATTATATGTACGAATTCGTTCGGATCGATCGCCTGAACCTACTTGTAGGGCACGCGTGCTAGCAATCTCTTCGCGCAGTTTTTGTTCTCTAAAATCTGATAATTTTGCTTGTAATAAGCGTAAAGCTTTGTCTTTATTTTTATGTTGGCTACGCTCTTCCTGACAATAAACGACGATACCTGAAGGCATGTGCGTAATACGAACAGCACTATCAGTAGTATTAACATGCTGTCCACCAGCGCCTGATGAACGGTAGGTATCAATACGTAATTCGCGCTCATCAATCTCAATAGCCTCATTTTCTTCTGGCTCCAATAAGACTGCTATTGTTATAGCCGAGGTATGTATACGTCCTTGCGTTTCTGTTTTAGGTACACGTTGTACGCGATGGGTGCCACTTTCATATTGTAAATAACGATGGACATTAGCCCCTGAAAAAACCATTACATAGTCTTTAAATCCACCAATTTCACTAGGTGTACAGGAGAGCAGCTCGTAATTCCAGGAGTGTTTATCTGCGTACAATTTGTACATTCTTACACAATCACCAACAAATAACGCTGCCTCATCACCACCAGTACCTGCCCGTATCTCAAGAATGGTAGGACGATGATCGTTAGGATCTGGTGGCACTAATAAGTTATCTAACTCCCCTTGCAGCGCTTGCAAACGACTTTCCAAAATTAAAATATCTTCACGCAAAACTGCATTAAACTCTGGATCGCTTTCCTGTTTTAACATTTCTTGATTATCGGATAATTGAGACTGCAGAGTTTTCTGCTGATTATAGACGGATTGCAAACGCGATAAATGAGCGTGTTCTTGTGTCAGATTACGATATCTTTTTTGATCCTCATAAATATGAGGTTGCCCCAAAACCTCTTCCAGTTCTGCTAAACGATGCAGAAGTTTTGCGATTTTTTTTTCCATCAAAAAATTTCAATTTTAAATTAAAAAATGAGCCTAGTAGAAATAAGCTAAGCAAAATTATTTACGATTTTACTCAGCTTATTACTTTAATTATTTTTTAGCAGGTTTTTTGGCAGGCGCTGCCTTGTCTGATTTGGCAGGTGCTGCTTTGTCTGACTTGGCAGGTGCTGCCTTGTCTGATTTGGCAGGTGCCGCTTTGTCTGACTTGGCAGGCTTAGTAGTTTTAGCTGCTTGTTTTTGTTCTGATTGTTGCTCGCCTTCACCTGTATCGGCATCAGCATCAGCATCGGCTTTGACAACCACTCTTGTACCAAAACGTTTTTTGAATTTTTCCACACGCCCTTCAGAGTCAACCAACTGCTTACTGCCAGTAAAAAAAGGATGCGAACTTGAAGAAATAGAAAGATAGTAAACAGGATAGGAGGTCCCTTCAAATTCTTCAGTGGCATTTGGTTTAAGGGTCGATCCACATACAAAACGATGACCGGATGCCGAATCGACAAATAATATTTTCTGATATTCTGGATGAGTGTTCTCTTTCATGCTCAAAGCTCCTTAAAACAAAATTAAATGTTGGCTGTTAATTACTTGAACAACAGCATATCGTAAATAAAACAGCATAACTCAAGAGGTGAATAAAAAACAACTCTTCTGTAATTTTTACCCCCAATAGACTTCTTTAAAAAGTGGTTTTTCTTGGAAAAATTGATGTTTTTTGAGTAGATTTGGTTCCAAATTTTAAGAGTTGGCTAACATGATCGATATAAGCTACTTACTGCTTGCCATTTATTAGCAATAATTTCTATTTAAGACCTTGAAAGAATTCTAGTGTAATTTATCAAAATACCCATCTTTAACAAAATTATTAATAGTTATGCTGTTAATGCCATTGAACATTAAATATTTAATTAAAACACGTTAATATAATTTGAAGTTAATTAAATTTTTTTTTAAAATAATATTATATCTATGAATGAGGTATATTATGATAGGTGACATTAACAACAATTCTAATTTATTGCCGATGATGGATAGATTGCGCTCGATATTATCTAATGAAAAACAATCTAATGTTAGTGATCCAACAATAAAGGCTGATTTAAAAAAAACATTTGATGATATAGAAAGATATTTTTCTCACACAGCTACGTTAGAAGAACTTAAAGTGATTCAATTGTTTAAAAATGAATTTAATAAATCCACTTCTTCTATTAATCAACTAGTTTTATCACGCCTGGAAGAAATAATAGATCATTCAAAACCAAATTATTTTGCCGCAAAGATTACTTTTAAAGATCAGGTATTATCTATTTTAGACAAGTTCATAAATACTTTTGTTGGGAAAATTCGCGTAGCTATTAACAAACAAATTTTCTTTGTGTGGGATCAAAAGCTTCGTTATGCATCTTCAGAAAAGTATATTCAATCTTTAAAAGATAAAATTACTGCTTTAGCGACTGAAATTGAAAAAAATCCATCCTCTAAAACTCTTATTGAACAAAAAGAGAAAACAGAAGCGAGCTTAAAAAAAGCACTAGTTTTTGTTGCTAAATATGAAGGTGGATTAAAAGCAGCTGAAAACACACGCACTCAATTAGAAAATATAAGTGGCACCCCTTTAGTTCTAGAGACAAAAGATAAAGCTAAATTAGATGGCTTTTATTTAGATGCTTGTCATTTTCAAAGTAAATGCCGTGATTGTGGGGGAAAATCTATCAATTTAACATTAGGAACTTCAGGTAATATTTCCGGATTGATCTTCCCTAAGGATACAAAAGCTAATGCATTTATAGCCGAACTTGATGCCTTAAAAATATTTAAAGACTTTGATAACTCCGATGTAAAAGGGATAGGATGGGCAAAAGTAAATATGGGTGATAATATAGTTATTTTACCTGATTTTGAGGTGGATAAACTTATCAATGAAGGGATCATTACCAAACAAATTGAAGGATTGAGTTTTAAAAATGAAATCCAAACTAATAGTACTTACACATCAATAGAGCCAAAACCTGCATCTGGCGTAGTCGTATTGGGTTTAGGAAGTGCCGGTGTTTACGAAAGATATAAGCGTGAGGCTTTGTTATTATTGATGCAGGGAACCAATATTATGCTCTTTAATCATCGTGGTATGGGAGAAAGTACTGGAAAACCATCTGAAAGTGGCACCTATGAAGACATGGAAACTGTTTATCAATATTTGAAACAAGTCCAAGGTGTTGATGATGAAAAAATAGTGGTGAGAGGCTTGTGTTTGAGTGGTGGAATTGTGGCTAAATTAGCTGCTGATCATCCTAAAATCAATGTTATTTTAGATCAAACTTACACTGATATACGCAAAATAGCATTGAGAGAAGTTTTAAGCGATATAAAAAAATGGCTTAATTACAAACCTGAACAAAAAAGCATGTTAAAACAAATCATATTAAGTTCCCTAACTCCTATTCTAAATCTCGCTTTACGTCTAGTGTTTGCTGATTATAATACTATAGAACACATGAAAAAAAGTGATGGTCATGTATTGGTCTTGAGGACTACTGCTGATGAGTATATAGATAAGAGCATGACAGATGAAATCATAGATAGCTATGCCAAAAACCATCCGCAAGAAGGGCGAGCACACAAAATGCATATTGGTCATATGTCTGGTGAGCATTGTGACTCATGGTTAGATTCAGAGCATAATCTAGGCCGCTATCATATGCTATCATTTTTGAAGGAATGTAAAGTTTTAAATCCATTTATTGATAAAGAAAGTACCTTAAAGGCGCTGAGTAGTGAGCATATAGCATATTTAAATAACTCACCATAAGCATAATTTGAACAAGTGATTTTTGACATAGTCTAGAGCTATATATAAGGAGACTCGTTGCAGCAAATAGCCTAAGTTCTTTGCAAAATGTGTCTCCTTATAGATGGCTGCGGATAGGCACTGAAGGCACTCTTTAAATTATGCGTAAGGTGAGTAATAACCTGAGCTTTGCAAAAAAGTCGATATTGGAATAGCGTTATAATTTACACCATTATGCTACTTAAATTTAATTTATCATGAATGAATACGAAAATTTTCAATCCTACGATCTGATCACCCCTGATGGCTACCTCACCCACTTAAAACTTAATGGTGATTCCACAGCGGAAGGTGTTGTGCATATTAAAAACATAGCCCACAGCTTTGTAGGATTTCAAATCGCTAAGGAATTTATAGTTTTTAATATTAAAAGCACCTTAGCCCAATTAGGGATAGATGGTGCCGCCACAGACATAGAAATTGATGCCAAGCAACATTGCGCCAATATAAATATTAAATTAACAGCTTTTGGCTCAATCGCCAAAGCGATGTTAGAACTATTAGGGGTAGGCGCTTTTATTGGTAAACTCTTTGCCGCCGATCCTACGCGCAAGGTCCGCGATCCTGATTATATTTCAAGAATGTTTGGACGAGCCGATCGCTTTGGCAAACCTCTTCTATCATTAGGAGGATTGCAAGGAAGCAACGATCTAGTTCTCGATAAAATCAATGGGCGTACAGTAGCCTTTATTTCACTCAAAAATGGTTGTATTAAATACGCTCAATCAATTTATAGCTTTTTGCCTACACTGGCTAAAGCTCTTATTATTGACATGCCCATGCGCAACTTATTGCGCCTACACCAAGAATGGAACGGTGCCCAAAAGCGGCTCGTCGATAATAATGATATATTACTAGTGCGCACACTACCACTACATATACGGACAGTATTTGCACGGGTAGTATATGATTTGCTGCCCCATGGATATCGACACACATCAGCCTCTGTTTTACAACCTGACACAGCAGCTTCTGGAGATGTTTACGAATTATATGGCCAAAGCACACAAGAAATTTCTGATATTCCATTAGAGTTTTATACTTTAGAACCTTACCACGAACATGTTTTTTTTGCCGATCGCGATCAATTGCAAATTGATTTAGAAAATGAAAGTACTCTTTTTACTGCCTTTGATACTGCTCCACAGCCTGAATCTCACCGAGCGGCAGTTTTTGTTGTAAAAGGGACGCAGATGCGCGCACTTTCTGCAAAAGATTGGGTAGCCCGCGAAACTCATCAACAAGCATTTCCTGGATTATTACATAGCACTCGGCAAGCTTTAATGATTGAGCGTTATATTGAGCAACAGCCTTGCTATTATTTTTTAAAAAAAATAGATCAAGGTTTCATCACAAGTCAAGGAGTCTTACTTTCGCGCTACTTTCCATCGCCATTGATGAAGCGAATGTTGCTTAGTGACCAGGTACAAAATTGCTTAAAGGGGATTTATTTTTTATACCCCTCTTATTCGCATGGTAATTTTTTTTCATCTGAAGACCGCTCTTTATTGCATGATTTAGATAAATTTGCCATTCCTGTTTATTGGGTAGATCAGTCCAGTAAACAAATTTTACAATATGCACAGAAACCAGAGCGCAATTCAGGACTTTTTGTACCACTTAAATATGTCGATCGTTTTTATAACTCGACTATTTTTGGTATTTATGGCTCCAATTTATTTGCTAGCGATTTTGAAGAGTTAGTGCATGCTTTAATGCAAGGGGTATTAGAAATTAGCCAAACAGTTAATCATCCTCTATTAAATAAAAATATTCCACTTTCTTTGGTAACCGGAGGGGGGCCGGGGGCAATGGAAATGGGCAATCGCATTGCTAAAGAATTGCACATCTTATCGTGCGCAAATATCGTAGACTTTAGCTCTAAACAGGCCGAACGCTTTGTTAACGAACAATTACAAAACTCATATATTGAAGCCAAAATGACTTATCGACTTGATCAATTAGTAGAGAGACAGGCTGAATTCAATCTCGATTTTCCCATTTTTCTACCCGGCGGGATTGGCACTGATTTTGAATATGCTTTAGAAGAGGTGCGCCGTAAAGTTGGTTCAGTCTTAATCACCCCAATTTTATTAGTGGGATCTGTAGATTACTGGCGTCAAAAAATTACACCCCGTTTTAAATCTAATTTAGAGAGTGGCACTATCAAAGGCTCTGAATGGGTTAGCAATAGTTTTTATTGCATACAAACAGCAGCACAAGGGCTAGAAATATATAAACGCTATTTTAATGGCCATTTACAAATAGGTCAAAATGGCCCCGTCTATGCCGATGGTTTTCATCACATTGAATAAACTTATTTCCTACGTATCAAATAGATTTTATAGAAATTTTCTACTAATACTTTGGTTATAGCGTAAACAGGGGTAGCCAAAATCAATCCTACAATACCATATAACGACCCTGCCGCCACTAAAAGTAAAATAAGCGTTAAAGGATGAATATTTAAGCGCTGCCCAATAATTTGCGGTGAAATGATATTAGATTCTGTTTGTTGAATGATTAAGAAAGTTATAATTACTTTTAAGACCATCCAAGGACTTTGCGTAAAAGCCACTAAAATAGCAGGTGTAATTGCTAAAAAAGCACCTAAAAATGGAATCGTTGTAAAAACCATCGCAAGCAAAGCTAAAATCAAGGCATAATCAAGGCCAATAATTAAATAGCCAACAAGAAGCATACCACCAATGCTAAAGGCCACCAGCATCATACCATTGACATAATTGGAAATGGTATCGTCGATATTATACAATATTTTGTTTACCTCAATACCTACTTCCTCAGAAAAATAATAAGAAAACTTTTTAGCAAAATCTCTATCATCCTTTAATAAATAAAATAAAATAAAGGGAATCACTACTAAGATAGTAGCTAAACGTGTGATAAAACTTACTATGTCAACCATATTATGGCTAATTAGTGTGGTGATTTGTTGAATAAAACCTATAAAGCGTTGTTGAATTTCCTGATCTAAATTAATGTTAAATAGGCTAAACAAAATTGAGGTAAGTGTAGTTTTTATCTTTTCAAATGTTTCCACCGATATGTCTGCTAAAGCAGAGAGCTGTTGGGCAATTACGGGAACAAGGTAGGCAAAAAATAAAACAATCACCCAGGCAATGGCAATATAAATACAGATAATGCTGAAGACTCGTGGTATACGCCATTTTTCAAGGAGATAAATGCATGGCCGCAATAAGTAATAAAAAAGGCAGGCAATTAATATTGGTGTTAAAAGTACTGAAATAAAATTAGCTATAGGACTTAATAGAAATGCAACTTGATAAAACACAAAAATTATACATAAAATTAATAAGCAAGCGACCCCATACTGAAAATAAGTGGAAAGATACCACGGACAACTCTGACTATCAGATGAAGAATCTGGATTATCTCGACTTTTGGAGGCAGACATTTGCTTAAAAATTATTTAAATGGGATAAAGAAACCAAAAAATTTAGGCTAGCACACCATAAAAAATTTTTCCATACGTTTCTCA